>NZ_JAMXIC010000059.1 GCF_027587375.1 Arthrobacter sp. B2a2-09 | reverse complement strand
TGGGAGTAGGCGAAGCCCACCGAGGAGGCCAGGCCCTGGCCCAGCGGGCCGGTGGTGATCTCGACGCCGGCGGTGTGCTTGTATTCAGGGTGGCCCGGGGTCAGCGATCCCCAGGTGCGCAGGGCTTCGAGGTCCTTCAGTTCCAGGCCGTAACCGGAAAGGAACAACTGGATGTACAGGGTCAGCGACGAGTGGCCCGGGGACAGGATGAAACGGTCACGGCCCAGCCAGTCAGGATCGCGCGGATCATGGCGCATCAGCTTCTGGAACAGCAGGTAGGCGGCCGGTGCAAGGCTCATGGCCGTGCCGGGGTGACCGTTGCCGACCTTCTCGACGGCGTCAGCGGCCAGCACCCGGATGGTGTCCACCGCGCGCTGATCCTCGGACGTCCAGTCGAGCGTTGTTGTTTCAGGATCTGCGCTGCTGAAGGTCAGCACCGCGTTTGCTGTCGGATTCACGATTTATCCCCTTTGATATGGTCATCGGCCGTGAGAGGCCGTATTAATGCTTGGTGGTTGTTACCCATATTCCCGAAACAAAAGGGTAGGCGTAACACTGTTTTCTGACAGTTCCGACTACCCTTTAGGACTGGGTTGACGTTTTTCCCCGCTAGACTGTCCGGATGAGCGCAGCCACCAACCAGCCCCTCAAGGAAGCCACGATGACCGTTTCAGACCTGCCGTGGCCGCTGTTGCAGACCGTCGCAGCATTGGCCGATGCTCCCCTGGCCCAGATAGCGGAGCGGCTGCGTAATGCCACGCTCCCCTACTTGGGGAGCAGCGCGCTGGTCATCTTCACCGAAGACTGCACGGGGCGGCCGCAGAAAAAAGCGGGCGAGGAAGAAATCATTTCCCGGGTCTCCATTGCCGAGCTTGACGCGCTTCGCGCTGCCCTTTCGGATGAGACCCCCTGGTTTGGGGAAGCCGAGCTCGCCGGCCGGCCCCGCCCCGTACTTGCCCTGAAACACGCCTCCAGCCACGCGCTCCTCGTCCTCACGGATCCTCACCTGGCCGATACAGGGAACAACGTCGGGCTCGACCTGGTGACGTATCTGTGGCGCATTGCTGCCCGGCGGATCCAGGAGAAAGTGGCCGATGCGCCGCCGTCGTACCTGCTGGAATCGCGGGCGGCCTCAGCTGAGCGCGTCCGCGTAACCGCGGAACTGACCGATCTGCACTCCACGACCCTGGAGACCCTCCTGGCAGCCTTACGCTCATCCTCCTTGGACAATGCAGCGGCCCGCTCAACCGTCACGGACCTCACCGCCAAGGCCTTGGTCGGGCTCCGCACCCTCAGTGATCGCACGACTGACCTGGTGGAAGAGCCGGTCGCCACAGCCTTCGAACGCCTGCGGGAGGACCTCCGGCCGCTCACGCGCTTCAGCGGCCTTGAGGTCGAATTCATCGAACCGCCGCTGAATGGAAGGGCCCTGCCCGGCGAAGTTGCCCACGCGGCACGGGCCGTCGTCCGCGGACTTGTGCTGGCCATGATGGAACAACCCGACGTCAGCAGAGTCCGGACACAGTGGGACTGCGACGGCGAAAACCTGCTGATCAACGTACGCGACGACGGCCGCGGTGTACTCGCCGCCGACGCGCCGAGCATCGCCCGTATTGACCGCCGGGTCCAGGCGCTCACCGGACACCTGCGGATCGACGTCATGCCAGGCTGGGGTGCAGACATATTCGTCTCGCTCCCGCTGAACCCGCCGGCTCGCCCGGCCGGGGATGTCGCCGGATGGGACCTTGCCGCCCGGGAACTCGAAGTGCTTCAGCACCTCGCCGCGGGACACCGCAATCGCACCATCGCCTCAACGCTGGGCATCAGCGAGAATACTGTCAAGTTCCATGTGCGGAACTTGTTCAGGAAGCTCGACGTCGGTTCACGCACTGAGGCCATCGCCTTGGCACACAGCCACGGACTGCGATGACCGTGTAGGAACTCGGCGACACTGGGACAATCCGGGCCCCGTCGAGGCAGGACGGCACAATGAGCAACGGACCCGGGACGAAGTGGGCCTGCCCTACGCAAGCTGCTCCCCCGTCCTGTTTTGGGGCTCAGTCGGCTTGCTTATTGAGTCAACTTCTGCGGGCTCTGCGTAGGGACGGGCGAGATGCGGGCGACGCCCCCGCACAGTTTCGAACCGCAGGAGCGGCGCGTCCGACGAGGTTCGGAACTGAGCGTGGCCAGATGCCCGCCCGCCTCCATCAGTTTGGTTTTGCCGCTCCCCTGGTACTCCCGCCAAACGGTGACGCACGGGGCGGGGCAAAGCCCACTTGGGCGTAACTGCGGAAGTTGGTCAACGAAAGTTGTTCAAGACATGCGGTTCTTGCAATTCTGGGGACCGCCTAGGTACCAGGTGAATGCGACTTGGCCGGACGGGTGGCGTGTCCGCCGAACTGGTTGCGCAGCGCGGAGACCATCTTCATGGCCGGTGAGCTGTCCTC
>NZ_JAMXIC010000058.1 GCF_027587375.1 Arthrobacter sp. B2a2-09 | reverse complement strand
GAAGGCTTCTGGGTCGGCCCCACCGTGATCGACCACGTCACGACCGGAATGACCGCCTACACCGAGGAAATCTTCGGACCCGTCCTCGTCGTCGTCCGGGTCGAGGACCTGGATGAAGGCATCAGGCTGATCAACGCCAACCCCTACGGCAACGGCACCGCCATCTTCACCTCCTCCGGAGCCAACGCCCGCAAGTTCCAGCGCTCCGTCACCGTGGGCATGGTGGGCATCAACGTGCCCCTGCCGGTACCGGTGGCCTACCACTCCTTCGGCGGCTGGAAGGCCTCCCTCTTCGGCGACAAGCACATCTACGGACCCGAAGGCGTGTCCTTCTACACCCGCGGCAAGGTCATCACCTCCCGCTGGCCCGAACCCACCCACGCCTCCGGCGCCTCCTACAACTTCCCCTCCAACTAACTATCGTCAGCCTCTCGATGGTTCCCGTCTGCGGGGACCATCGACAGGCGGGCGAGCCACCAGATGCGTTCACAAAGATTTCCTGAGGAGCAAGAACAGTGTTTCGTTATTTTTCTTGTCTTATGTTGGCCACTGCTGTCGTGGGGGCCGCTCTGAGCATTATCGCGTCGGGGACACTCTTGCTTGCCCTTGGCATGGTGATGCTAATGATCGGCGCCGGGGGACTGTCGGCAACCTGGATGTCCTACGCGGCAGAAGTTCGTCCGGGAACCCCGGCGCTCGGGCACGATAAGCAGGCAGGATAATGACCAATCGCCTTATCTGGGGGCTCGTGGGCGCCAGTGATATAGCTGCCACTCGAATGATTCCTGCAATTCGCCGCGTTGGTGACGTGGTGGCCAGCGTCGTCAGTGGTGACCCCAACCATGCCAAGGCATACGCCCAACGCAATAGCATCGGAATGCATCATGAGAGCCTTGACGCGCTCCTGTCGGATACTTCCATCGATGCCGTCTACATCTCCAGCCGAAACCAGCATCACTGTCGACAAACAATTGCCGCGGCAAGCGCAGGAAAGCATGTCCTTTGTGAGAAGCCCGTCGTAACGACGCTCGAAGAGGCACAAGCCATGGTGGAAGCCTGCCGCGTCGACAACGTGGTCCTGGCTGTCAACCACCATCTCCCAGCTGCCGGGACCCATCAAACTATTCGTGCGCTCGTCGCTTCAGGCCGCATTGGGCGACCATTGAGCGTTAACGTCCGGCATTCGACTCTCCTCCCCGAACGCCTTCGCGGGTGGCGGCTTGAAAAGTCTCCGGGCTCGGGTGTAGTCATGGATTTGTCCTGTCACAATGCGTCAGTCGTCAATACGCTACTGTGCACTCGCCCGCTCGATGTCGTTGCTTCCACTCTGTCGCAGAGTGAATGGTCTACGGGTGTTGATGATGCTTCCAGCGCGTCCATCCGATACGCCGATGATATTCTGGTCGACTTCCAAGACTCATTCACCATGCCTTTCACGTCATCCTTCATCCAGATCAATGGTGACCACGGCAGCATCCTTGGGCATGACGTCATGGCTCCCGAGCCGAAAGGTTCGATCATTCTCACGGATGGCTCTGGTACGAGAGAGATTTCAGTCATCGACCGCCGACATACGTACGACATCGGCGTCGATGTCTGCCGCTACGGATCCGGATCGCTGACCCGCTCGGACCCTTTCGGCTAGATCGGCCCGAACGCGGCGGAAACGCTCGTGGATGAAGTCCCGTGTGATCGGGTGATGCTGCTCCTGCAGCGCATCAGTGGTCAGCGTCGCGTACAGCTCAACCAGACCAGGAATTGTGCGGTTACGTTCGGCGCTCTTTTCCATCACGGCCACGGCCGACACGCCGGCGGCATCGGACGGCTCATGCACCATGCCTTCGTGTTCTCGATACACCGCGACCAGGAGCTCATCGCGCGACGCAAAGTAGTATCGCAGCGCGGCATGCGAAACGCCGATGGCACCCCCAATCGCGCGCAACGAAGAGCCAACTCCTTGTTCGGCGAACAGTTCGATAGCGCGCAAGAGAATCTGGGCTCGTCGTTCGGGGGCTTTCCGGTATGACCGCCCACGCTCCTCGGCTTGATCGTTGGCCATCCCACCATCGTACGTGAGGTGGCAGGAGCCATCTCTGGATGTTCGGGTGTGCAGTGGCGAAACGAACTGGTCAACTCCCCAACTGTCAGAACGAGCGCACCAAGGTCCAGCCTGCGCTGGCGCCACATCGCCGGTCGCCCGCCTGGGTGCGGTCCATTCGAACCTCATCCGACTCTCAAAAGTCGCTCGAGCCTTAGCCTGGAGGCTCTCGTGGTTGGAACATATTGCGCTATCGTCCCGCGGAAGGGGTCAAAAAACGGTGTGTTGACAGTGTCAACACATTGGGCCCGGATCGGCTCGTACATGGTTTTTCCTCGTCTCCTTTGGATGGGGGAGTGGTCTGCGGTCTCGCTCTTTCATGGTGGAGTCGGGACCCGACTACATCCCGGCCAAGAATGTCCGACGCTATGTTGGACCTCAGCCAGCTCGTTGGTCAATGAACTGATGGTGGCCAGCGCGCCGCGTCCTCCTCGCCGCGCGGACGATGAACTTGCCCCGGCCGAGAAGAACGTCACTCTGCAGTTCACCGCGGTCGGCATCGAAAACCGTGAACGTAATGCAGTTGGTGCGCCGAGGCGGTGCGATGGGCGGCCTCAGTACGATGCTTTTCCCACAGTAGGGCAACGGAACTGATCCGAGCTGCTGTAAGGGCGGATCCGTTCCGGACCGTATCCCTCTGGCCCAGCAGGACAGCGGTCATAGTCCCATGCCCCTGCCCGGTAGCAGCGGGCAAGCCGTTCAGGTCAAACCGCAGGACGCAACGTCAGCATGCTTCCCGGGGGCCTTCAGCCCGTCTGCGAAGACGCCAACAGCCATGTCGGTTTCCTAACTAGATTAGTGGGGACGGCGGGTGAGGTGAGCAGCGCGGCCCCGACGGGCCTGCCGGGTCCGACAGGCTTGCCGGACCCGACGGGCCAAAGGGTGTCAGCTGAGGGTCGCGACGCCCGGGTAAAGCGGGTGCGCGGCGGCGAGGGCCTCCACGCGGTGACGCAGACCGGAGAGGTCGGCGTCGGCGTC
>NZ_JAMXIC010000057.1 GCF_027587375.1 Arthrobacter sp. B2a2-09 | reverse complement strand
TTTCCTCGAAAAGACGGGCATTCTCGGTTTAAACCGCCGCCCGCGTCTCGATCATCATCGGTGGATCAAGGCTTAGTCGCCATGGTCCCAGTGACCACGGAGCGGTGGACCATGTCGCGGTACCCCAGGATGTCGGTCTTCTTGTGGCCCATCCAGTCCTTGAACAGCTGGGAAACAGCGTCCAGGTCAAAGGGTGGGTAATCCGTGGCGTCAATGAGCTCCCGCAGGTAGTCAGACTGGAAATCAGCCTCCGCATCGTGATCCGGCAGCGCTGCCTGGCGCCCGAGCCAGAGCTGGATGTCCGCCTCGCGCTCAGCAAGGGACGGCAGGTCAATCGCTCCGGTCATGACGTCGCGGGCAAACCACGCTTGCGCGTCAAACATGTTGAACGTGTAGTACTGGTCCTGCGCACCCAGGTAGAAAAGATTGGTGTTCCGCTGCCAGACCACCCCTTTGTAAAGGTTGCCCGGGTACAGCACGTTCGCCGACCTCAGCGAGAGCCCGCTAGGCAGGAACGGGTACTTGTGCTGGTATCCGGTGCAAAGCACGACGGCGTCAAAGTCATCTTGGGTGCCGTCGCTAAAGTGCGCGGTGCGGCCCTCGAAGTGGGTGACGAGCGGGCGCTCCACCGCGTTCTCCGGCCAGTCATAGCCCATCGGGGCCGTGCGGTAGCTGAAGGTGATAGACGCGGCGCCCATCTTGTGGGCCTGCATGCCAATGTCCTCTGCGGAATAGCTGCTGCCGATCATGAGCAGCTTCTTGCCGTAAAAGCGCTCGGCTCCGCGGAAATCGTGAGCGTGTAGGACCTCGCCCGGGAAGGTTTTGATGCCCTTGAACTCGGGGACTGAAGGGACGGAGAAGTGACCAGTCGCAACCACGAGCTTGTCGAACACGTGGGTCTCGGTGAGGTTGGTTTTGAGGTCCTCAACCGTCAGCGTGAATTCCTGCGTGGCCTCGTTGTAGCTGGTGTGGCGTGCCACGCTGTTGAACCGGACGTACTTGCGTACGTCGGACTTTTCCACGCGTCCCTTGATGTAGTCGAAGAGAACCTCGCGGGACGGGAAGGAGGAAATGGCTCGGCCAAAGTGCTCATCAAAGGAGTAGTCCGAGAACTCGAGGCACTCCTTGGGCCCATTGGACCATAGGTGGCGGTACATGCTGCTGTGGACCGGCTCGCCGTGAGCATCCAGGCCGATCCGCCAACTGTTGTTCCACTGCCCGCCCCAGTCGTCCTGCTTCTCAAAACACACGATCTCGGGGATGGCTGCTCCTTTTTGGCGTGCTGATTCAAACGCCCGCAGTTGTGCCATGCCGCTGGGGCCCGCACCAATGATTCCGACTCGCAATGTCATGTTGCTCTCCTCTTCCAATGGATTTTTTGGGTCGCTGGTGTGCGACCTTGTGGGTTAAGTCAGGTGTCAAGCCAGCAACCAAACAGATGCGGCTTTGCGGTAGCGGGTGATGCCTTTGGACTCGGCTATGCTTCCCAGGAGTTCGGCCAGCGCGTGGCCGAGGCATGGATCCGAGTAGCTGCCAACGTGGCGGGAAAAGTGGTCAGTGATGGCCAGGGTTGTAGCGCACCCCTGACGGTCCGCCCCGGGGCCAATTGGCTGAAGGTTTGTGTTGGCGGTGTGGCCGTGTCCGCAGAAACGACGTGGGGTCCGCCTCCGTCACAGTCGAGGGCTATCTCCTTATCCAGCAGGCCACATTCCGCCGCTGCGGCTCCGGCTGCATGGATGTCGGCTGGAGGGTCGGCGAGTACAAGGCGGACGCCGCGAACGTCCAAGCTGGTGCGTGCTGTCGGCGGCGTGGACGCGGAACGCTGATTCCTAGGGTGCGAAGGTTCGGTCGCCGGTGAAGAACCCAAGACCATAGTCAGGGGTCTCAAACTTTACGGTTGTGCCCTTGGGGAAAAACAGCACATCGCGCTCCTTGGCGTGTGTCACGTCTCCTGTCGCCTGGTCCGTGAGGATGAACTCACCCTGCACGACGACCTTCATTTCGTCGTAGGTGTACGTGTACACCAGGGGTTCGGAGGCTTTCAGCTCGAAGAATCCGGCGCTCATGACCGACCCCTCGGGGTTGGAGAGGGAGTCCCCGATTGCGGCATCACACCCGGGCTCGTTCATCTGCGGCAGTCCAAGATAGCCGCCTTCTACTTTATGGATGGATCCGGCCTTGCTCAGTTTTCCTACGAGGGCTTCCATGGTCTCTCCCGTGAATAGTGGTGTGAAAGATTTGTCAGAACTGTTCGTCCTTGTCAGACCTGGTCATCTTTTTGATGCATATGAGACTGCAGTGAATATCAACTCAGATCCCCGGTTCAGTGCTGGAAAGGGATCGACTGCGAACCCGACATTTTCTAGTTTCTCCAGGTCTAGCGGAGCTCATCTCCAAACCTTGCTGGTGTGATGCCAGTCACGCATGTCGTCCCCAAAACTGTCACATGAACAGATGTACAAGTCAATCGTTCAAGATGGGAATTTTTCTTTATGACTGTCGCGTGGGCCACAACAAAGGGTTTAGATCTTCATTGCGAACCATTGACTGGAACAAGTGTCCATGTCACAGTATTGAAGGCGCCGTGACCCACATCACGATGAATCGAGCTTATTTAGTTCACCGAAAGCATCAGTTCCGACTTAGAGCATCAGTCCCCACTTAAGGAAGCGGTTAAAGACAATGGCCACAAACACCACTCAGCCCCTGACACTGACGACGGGGGAAGCGATCGATTTTTGGCCAGCGAAGCCCATGAAGACCATGAAGGACGAATGGCAGCGATTGCGCTGCAGGTTCATAAACTCCAATCCTGTGGGCCCATGGGAGGACGTCATACTCTCGGAGTGGGAGCTGGAGGCCTGCGGCTGGGAAGACTTCCACCCCCATACTGAGACGAACTTCGTGCTGGAAGGCGAACTCCATATCGAGAGCGAAGGCAAGACTGTCATCCTGGGGCCGGGTGACTCGGCACGCGTAAATCCCGGACGAACCGGCCGATACTATGCACCTGTCTACGCGCGTATGGTCACCATTTACGGCCCTAACCCCAAAGGGCTGGAGTCACATTCCTTCCGATATTCCGAAATTTGAGCCCGATACTCCCAATCACGACAGGACTCCTCCATGCACTTCGCGGATGAGCGTTCTTGGGCAGAATGAGGCGGGTACCGCAGCCCGTGGGCTTCCACATCGCTTCCGTCACCGCGACCGGCGTCCAACACGCCAGACCGTAAAAGCCATTGTTGTACTTACAATACTTTTGGAGTTTTGATGTCAGCACACATCGGTGTCACCGGCCTTGCGGTGATGGGCGCCAATCTGGCCCGCAACCTGGCC
>NZ_JAMXIC010000056.1 GCF_027587375.1 Arthrobacter sp. B2a2-09 | reverse complement strand
TGAGTTCTCAAACAACAGACACACCCGGCACCACCCAAACCAAACGGTCCAAGATCGCTCCGGAGCAACTTCACTAAGTTACCCGAATCATCACCACTTTGCAAATCAGCATCTCAACCAATTTCAGGGTAATAATTCGAATTTCCCTCGAATTGCGGCGCACAAAGCACCAGCCGTTTTAGGCTCAATTCGAAGGGGTTGGCCACCCGTGGTTCCCAGCTCTAGGCTGTCTCCCTCGCGGCGACTTAGAAGACATTACACGGCTTCCGCACCCTGCGCAAATCCAGCATTGACGCCCCGCTACTTCCCCGCAACGCGCGCTGACCGGCAGTGCCTGATCGGTACGTCGCGGCGACGTCGACGGCGGCACGCGAGCTCCGCCGTCGGGCCCGCCTAACGGAAGGCGGCGATGCCGGTGAGCCTGCTACCCAAGATGAGGGTATGGACTTCGTCGGTGCCTTCATAGGTGCGAACGGATTCCAAGTTGTTAGCGTGCCTCAAGGGTGAGTGGTCCAGCGTGATTCCGTTGCCGCCGAGGATCGTCCTGGCTTCGCGCGCAATTTTGATGGCCTCGCGGCAGTTGTTCAGTTTGCCGACTGAGATCTGGTCCGGTTGCAACGTGCCGGCGTCCTTCTTGCGCCCGAGGTGCAGGGCGAGGAGGAATCCCTTATTGATCTCCAGAGCCATATCAACCAACTTCTGCTGAGTCATCTGGTAGCCAGCAAGCGGCTTGCCAAACTGCAGGCGCTCCTTGGAGTAGTCGAGTGCTACCTCGAACGCATCGCGAGCAGCGCCCATGGCGCCCCAGGTGATCCCGTAGCGTGCCTCGTTCAGGCAGGAGAAGGGGCCCTTGAGCCCGACGACGTTTGGCAGCACTGCACTCCCGGGTAGTCGCACATCGGACAGTTCGATATCGCATTGGATGGAGGCTCGCATGGAAAGCTTCGGCTCGATCGGCGTAGCCGTGAATCCAGGGGTCTCGGTTGGGACTACAAAGCCGCGGACGCCGCCGTCGGTCTGGGCCCAGATGATAGCGACTTTGGCCACCGATGCCAGACCGATCCAGCGTTTTGATCCGTTGATGATCCAGTCGCCTCCGTCACGGCGCGCAAAGGTGGTCATGCCACCCGGATCCGACCCCGCGGTGGGTTCCGTCAGCCCGAAGCAGCCGATCGCTTCCCCCGCGGCCATAGCCGGCAGCCATTCGGCTTTCTGTTCATCCGAACCGTGCTTGTAGATGGCGCTCATCGCGAGTGAGCCCTGAACCGAGACGAAAGTGCGCAGCCCGGAATCGCCGGCCTCAAGTTCTGCTCCGGCCAGGCCGTACTCGACGGCGGATCGGCCGGCGCAGCCGTAGCCTTTCAGGTGCATGCCGAGTAGGCCAATTTTGGCCAGTTCGGGGACAAGTTCCAGCGGGAAAACGGCCTTCTCGTACCAGGTTGCGATGTGTGGCTTGATTTCGCTATCCACGAAGGCGCGCACGGAATCGCGCAGCGAACGTTCATCGGCGCTAAGGAGGGAATCAAAATCAATCAGATCGCTGATATCGGACATTTATGCGCCTTTCACGGAGGTGTTCGTGGATTGGAGAGCGAAGGTGGACCCTTGGTGCTCGCCAAGGGTCGGGGGAACTTGCCGGTAGCTCGGGGATGTTGCGGACAGGCGGATTGGGTTGGCCAGCTGCCGAGACTCCCGGCCTGTGGCGAAATCGGTGATAACGATTGACGGCTCCAGCCCCAGGCTCTCAGCCAGTTCGAAAGCCTCACTGACGCTGTTGACCCTGCCCGCGGGGACACCTGCTGCGAGCAATTTCCGTTGCCAACTCACAGCAGTGTCAGCATCGAGGGCCGCCTCGACCAGAATCCGAAGCTCCTCGCGGGACGCTACTCGGCGTTCGTTAGTGAGGAACCTCGCTTGCTCGGGCAAACCCCGGAGCCCTAGAACTGACGCCAGCGCCTCAAATTGCCGATCGTTGCCGACCGCGATCGCTAGGGTACCGCTGCCAGTACGGAATGTCTCATATGGGGCAATGCTGGGGTGTGCATTGCCGAGCCTGGCAGGCGAATTGCCCGTGGCCAAGGTGGCCGCTCCCTGGTTCACCAAAGATGCCAGGAGGGAGGAGAGGAGGTCGACCTGCACCTGCTGGCCCGTCCCCGTAGCATCGCGCACCCGCAGCGCCATCAGGATCCCCGCCAGGGCATTCTGTCCTGTGAGGACGTCGACCAAGGCAACCCCGACCTTGCTGGGTTCTTCTTTCGGGTGGCCAGTGATACTCATCAGACCGCCAAGCGCCTGCACGAGCAAGTCATAGCCGGGCAGATCCGCGCCGGCGCCAGCCCCAAAGCCTGAGATTGAACAGTAGACGATGTCCGGCCGGCTATCCGAGACGGTCTGATAATCCAGCCCGAATTTCGCCATGACGCCGGGACGGAAGTTTTCGATGACGACGTCGCAGCCGGCCACGAGGGCGCGGGCATAGCTCAACCCATCATCGGACTTGAGATCGGCGACAACGGATCTCTTGTTCCGGTTGACGCTTGCAAAATAGGTGCCGGTCCCATTGGCCTCCACAGGCGGGATCCACGCGCGGGTATCGTCGCCGGCGGGACCCTCGATCTTGATGACCTCTGCACCGTAGTCGGCCAACATCATGGAACACAGCGGTCCGGCTAGAACCCGCGAAAAGTCTGCGATCCGTATACCAGCCAAGGGCTGCGGCAAACCGCTTGGACTGCCCGCTGTGGATGCCACGTCGCATCTCCTTTGATGGTTGCATGTTGCATGCAACTGTAAAGGAACATCTCGGGCTTGTAAACAGTTCTTCGTCGTATCGGAGTCAGCCGTGGAATTTCGTCAGCTGATCCAGCTTCGCCAGATACTCATCAGCGGACAATCCCGGCGTCTTCGCGCAAACGCCGACAATCAGAAGCCGGGCAGTGCGGGTGACATGTTCGCGAACTGCAGCCGATGCAGCCTGCGGATCCATCCGCTCCAACGCTTCGAGAATGCCTCGACGGTCATCAGCCAAGTCCTGGCTGCTTCGGATTGAAGGGACGGTCACCAACCCTTGCGCGAGAACGAGATTGCGGAGCTCACCATCCAGTGCCGTTAGTCGGGGATTTCCCGCCAAGCCCATGAGGAACAGGTGGAATTCCTTGTCCGCGTGCAGGGTGCCGGGACCGTCATCGCCGGCTGCAGCATCCAGGATGCGTCCGTGCAGCACGCGGAAATGCTCGAGGTCAGGCTTGGTGATAGCCTCGGCGGCCCGGGCCGCTGCGGGAGGCTCAAGGATAATTCGAATCTGGAAGATCTGCACAATCTCATCAAGTGAAATCTGCAGTACCCGGACGCCGCGATTCTTCTCGATCCGGACAATACCCTCCTTTTCGAGCAGCTGCAGGGCCTCACGCACCGGCGTCCGGGACACGCCGAGTCTCTCGGCTAGCCCGATCGCGGAATAGTGCTCCCCGGGCGTCATCTCGCCGGAGGTGATTGCCGCCCGCAGCATATCTGTGGCCTGCGCTGTCAGCGACACTCCGGGAGTAACCTGTTGCATGCTACTCATCCTGACATTGTACGGGTCACGTGAACCAAGACCTCGGAGGGTCCGTGTGTGAGCGAGGGTTCGGGATTTCGGCCACATATCTGAGCGAGGGTCCGCCCACGACCGTGGATATGTGAGCGAGGGTTCGGGATTTCGGCCACATATGTGAGCGAGCGTCCGCCGACAACCGTGGATAGGTGAGCGAGGGTTTGGTGGAAACCGGCGCATTGGTGGGCGGGGGGTGGTGGGT
>NZ_JAMXIC010000055.1 GCF_027587375.1 Arthrobacter sp. B2a2-09 | reverse complement strand
CTGGCCCACATCGCCGACGGCATCCAGGACTCCGGCACCACCCGCCAGGAAGCCCGCACCCTCCTCGCACACCACGCATAGCACGTCGGCTAAAGCACGGTCAAAGGACCGGACCCCGGACAAATCCGGCGTCCGGTCCTTTGGCATAAATCACGTAGAATTAAGGCACTATGGCGAAATCCCCTGATTCCAGCAACTCGACAACATCGGCTGCCGACGCTCCCAAGCGCGGCTTGTTTTCCCGCAAGCCCAAGGAAGCCAAGGCCAAGAAGCCGAGCCAGCTGAAGCAGATCGGCGAGGTCTTCAAGATGACCCGCCGCAATGACCCCATCGTCGTGTGGCTCATGCTGCTGGCGTTCCTCGGCGTCATTGCTGTCAGCTTCATCGTCGGGCTCCTCCTGAACAACTGGGTCACAGGCCTGATCATCGGCATCCCCTTGGGCCTGCTGGCAGCTGTCTTCATCCTCTCGCGCCGCGCGGAACGGGCGGCCTTCGCCCAGATCGAAAACCAGCCCGGAGCTTCCGGTGCGGCTTTGGGGACCCTGCGCCGCGGCTGGATCACGGAGGACCAGCCGGTCGCCGTCAACCCGCGTACCCAGGACGCTGTCTTCCGCGCCATTGGCCGTCCCGGCGTCGTGCTCGTCAGCGAAGGACCTTCGCAACGCGTCAAGCCGCTGGTTGACGCCGAGCGCAAGAAGCTCTCCCGCATCCTGCCGAACGTCACTATTCACGTGATCGAGAGTGGTCGTGGCGAAGGCCAGGTGCCCATCAGCCAGATCGCGAAGACCATGAACAAATACAAGAACGAGCTCACCAAAATTGAGGTCGGCGCTGTCAGCAAGCGAATCTCTTCGCTCGGAAACCGCTTGCCGATCCCCAAGGGCATCGACCCCTACAAGGCACGCCCTGACCGCAAGGCATCACGCGGACGCTAACCAAGACAAACAAAGAGCCGCCCATTCCTGGAATCTCCGGGAACGGGCGGCTTTTTTGTCTGCGTAAAAGTTACATCCGAATGAGAATTGTGTTCATGGCCCTGTCGTGGAGGCCACGCTGGTCAGGATCGAAAACAACCGCGGGAATCACCAGGCACAAGAGGATTGTCCTGACCAAGGCAGCCAAGGGTCCGGCCTGTGTTCCTCCGAGCCGTACGACATGGATCCCCGCAACCCGGTGTCCGATGCTGTAGCCCAGCGTGCCGATGAGAAGGATCTGTTCCACCGCAAAGACGGCAAGTGTGGCCCACTGGTTGCCACCGAAGGCAAAGTTGCTGATCACCAGGGCAATGACCCAGTCGATGCAGATTGCCAGGATGCGACGGCCGGCCCGTGCGATGGAGCCGGGGCCGGACTCGGGCAGGCCGAGCCGTTCTCCCGGGTACTTGGAGATTCCGGACGTGTCCGGCCCTGTGAGCCATGAACCAATATCTTTACGATCAACCACTCTTCAAGCTTACGGCTTCACCATCGCATGCCTGACGGCCCTGGTGCCGGGTGGTGGAACGTTCACAGTGTTCACAAGGAATCAGACACACAGACGTAAGACATAGACTGGCACTGCAGTAGACCAGTAGCGTTTACACGGCAGGCAGTTCTGTAACCTGCTCGAAACAATACTGACACTCCGGGGAAATCCCATTTCCCTAAGGTTGGAGAAGTTGCTAGCGCCGCATCAGGGATACTTTTTTGTTTCCCTGCTTTCGGTTTGCGCTGGACCAGACGGCCTCAGGGGCCTGTTACCTGTTATGCGTTAGGAGCATAGATGTTCAAGACTGCGGACGAAGTCCTCAAGTTCATCAAAGACGAAGACGTTAAGTTCGTCGATATCCGCTTCACCGATCTTCCGGGCGTCCAGCAGCACTTCAATGTGCCGGCCAAGAGCGTCGACGCTGACTTCTTTGTCAACGGTCAACTCTTTGACGGATCTTCCATCCGCGGTTTCCAGGGCATCGCCGAGTCCGACATGCAGCTCATCCCGGACGTAACCACGGCCTTCATCGACGCCTTCCGCGTGGAGAAGACCCTCGCGTTGAACTTCTCAATCGTGAACCCGCGCACTGGCGACCCGTACCACCGCGACCCGCGCGGCGTTGCCGAAAAGGCCGAAGCTTACCTGGCCTCCACGGGCATTGCGGACACGGCATTTTTTGCTCCCGAAGCTGAGTTCTACGTCTTCGACAACGTTCAGTTCGAGTCCTCGCCGCAGGGTTCCTTCTACAAGGTCGACTCGATTGAAGCTCCTTGGAACACGAGCCGTGAAGAAGAAGGCGGAAACCTCGGTTACAAGACTCCCTTCAAGGGCGGCTACTTCCCGGTTTCCCCGGTTGACCACCAGGCTGACCTCCGTGACGCCATGTGCATCGCGCTGGACGAAGCAGGCCTCGAAGTCGAGCGCTCGCACCACGAAGTCGGCGCCGCCGGCCAGGCCGAGATCAACTACAAGTTCACTACGCTGGTGCACGCTGCCGACGACCTTCAGAAGTTCAAGTACGTCATCAAGAACACCGCGTGGGAGTACGGCAAGTCCGTAACTTTCATGCCGAAGCCGATCTTCGGTGACAACGGCTCGGGCATGCACTGCCACCAGTCCCTGTGGAGCAACGGCGAGCCGCTGTTCTACGACGAAAAGGGCTACGCAGGCCTCTCGGACATGGCACGCTGGTACATCGGCGGCCTGCTGAAGCACTCCTCGGCTGTGCTTGCCTTCACCAACCCGACGGTCAACTCCTACCGCCGCCTGGTCAAGGGCTTCGAAGCTCCGGTCAACATGGTCTACTCGCAGGGCAACCGCTCTGCCGGTATCCGCATCCCGATCACGGGTTCCAACCCGAAGGCCAAGCGCATCGAGTTCCGCGCTCCGGATGCCGCCTCCAACCCGTACCTGGCATTCGCTGCACAGCTCATGGCTGGCATCGACGGCATCCGCAACCGCATCGAGCCCCCGGCTCCGATCGACAAGGACCTGTACGAACTGCCTGCCGAGGAAGCCAAGGACATCCCCAAGGCTCCGGGTTCCCTTGAGGAAGCACTGGCCGCGCTGGCTGAGGACAACGAGTTCCTGCAGGCCGGCGGCGTCTTCACCCAGGACCTGATCGACACCTGGATCGAGTACAAGTACGAGAACGAGATCCGTCCGCTGTCGCTGCGCCCGAACCCGTACGAGTTCGAGCTCTACTACGGCGTCTAGTAACACCGCAAGAGGCAAATGAAGGGCCACAGTTCATTGTGAACTGTGGCCCTTTCCTTTTAACGACCCCGGAAATTCACGCGTGAAAAAGGACGGCTGTGTCCGTCAAGACACAGCCGTCCTTGGTGTAAAGGTCCCGGACCGCCAGGGTCGGACCCCCAATTTTTCCTACACCCGCCGGCGCCCACTAATCAACCGGAAGAGGAAGACGATAATCGCCAAGACGATCAGTATCGGGGCGATCCAGAGAAGGAATCCCAGGGCCTTTACGGTGCCGCCAATGATAAAGAAAAGGATCGCGATGACCGCGACGATTCCGAGGATGACATTCATGATGTACCTTCCGTTTCAGTCGTAAACATTCTGATGATTGCCTTTATCGCTGTGCAAACCTCAGCAACCTTACTGTAAGCATGCTTATTACTCCAATCCGCCGCCCGCCGCGAGCTGGCGCGCGGCATCCGCTTCGTTGACCCATCAGCAAGCGCCTGACCCTCGCTCACTAATGACGGCCCTTCCCGGGACCCTCGCTCAGATATAGCGGCTCTCCCCCAAACCCTCGCTCAGATATAGCGGCTCTCCCCCAAACCCTCGCTCACCTATGACCGCGTTTCCTCAAACGCTCGCTCACCAATGACCGCCTCCCCCGGGACGCTCGCTCACATAAATTGAGGAACATGTCCACCTTGGGTCGTATCTGCAGGAGCCGAAAATTGTCAAGCTGTGTGGAGTCACTGGGCTGGTTTTTGGGGTGTTTTGGTCTTGGGGAGGTTGATTCCGGCGTGTGTGG
>NZ_JAMXIC010000054.1 GCF_027587375.1 Arthrobacter sp. B2a2-09 | reverse complement strand
TGAATGGTTGTCCGGCGGTGTCCTACTCTCCCACACCCTCCCGGGTGCAGTACCATCGGCGCTGTGGGTCTTAGCTTCCGGGTTCGGAATGGGACCGGGCGTTTCCCCCACGCTATGACCGCCGTAACCCTGTTACCCGATCCCGCCGCACACACGGTGTGCGGGGGTGGGAAGACTTGGTGGTTACAACAATTGTGGTGTTGTTATTCAGTTGTGTTTTGTTCCTGGAGCAACGGGTTGTTGTTCGGGAACCACATAGTGGACGCAAGCAGTTGTGTGTTTGTGTGGTGTAAGTTATCGGCCTATTAGTACCGGTCAGCTTCAACAGTCTTTAGTCCTGTCTTCCACATCCGGCCTATCAACCCAGTGGTCTGGCTGGGGGCCTCTCACACACGAGGTGTCTGGAAATCTCATCTTGAAGCGAGCTTCCCGCTTAGATGCTTTCAGCGGTTATCCCATCCGAACGTAGCTAATCAGCGGTGCACTTGGCAGTACAACTGACACACCAGAGGTTCGTCCGTCCCGGTCCTCTCGTACTAAGGACAGCCCTTCTCAAATTTCCTGCGCGCGCAGCGGATAGGGACCGAACTGTCTCACGACGTTCTAAACCCAGCTCGCGTACCGCTTTAATGGGCGAACAGCCCAACCCTTGGGACCTACTCCAGCCCCAGGATGCGACGAGCCGACATCGAGGTGCCAAACCATGCCGTCGATATGGACTCTTGGGCAAGATCAGCCTGTTATCCCCGAGGTACCTTTTATCCGTTGAGCGACGGCCATTCCACAATGTACCGCCGGATCACTAGTCCCGACTTTCGTCCCTGCTTGAGATGTCTCTCTCACAGTCAAGCTCCCTTGTGCACTTACACTCGACACCTGATTGCCAACCAGGCTGAGGGAACCTTTGGGCGCCTCCGTTACTTTTTAGGAGGCAACCGCCCCAGTTAAACTACCCATCAGGCACTGTCCCTGACCCGGATCACGGGCCGAAGTTAGATGTCCAAAGTGACCAGAGTGGTATTTCAACGATGACTCCACCCGAACTGGCGTCCGGGCTTCAACGTCTCCCACCTATCCTACACAAGCCACTCCGAACACCAATACCAAACTATAGTAAAGGTCTCGGGGTCTTTCCGTCCTGCTGCGCGTAACGAGCATCTTTACTCGTACTGCAATTTCGCCGAGTTTATGGTTGAGACAGCGGGGAAGTCGTTACTCCATTCGTGCAGGTCGGAACTTACCCGACAAGGAATTTCGCTACCTTAGGATGGTTATAGTTACCACCGCCGTTTACTGGGGCTTAAATTCTCAGCTTCGCCTTGCGGCTAACCGGTCCTCTTAACCTTCCAGCACCGGGCAGGAGTCAGTCCGTATACATCGTCTTGCGACTTCGCACGGACCTGTGTTTTTAGTAAACAGTCGCTTCCCCCTGGTCTCTGCGGCCCCGATCCCCTCCCACCAGCAAGTGGTGTTCAAGGTTGGGGCCCCCCTTCTCCCGAAGTTACGGGGGCATTTTGCCGAGTTCCTTAACCATAATTCTCTCGATCGCCTTGGTATTCTCTACCTGATCACCTGTGTCGGTTTGGGGTACGGGCGGCTAGAACCTCGCGCCGATGCTTTTCTAGGCAGCATAGGATCACCGGATCCCCCCTTGCGGGAGTCCCATCAGATCTCAGGAACGTCATCAAAGACACAGCGACGGATTTGCCTATCGCTGACCCTACATCCTTAGACCGGGGCAACCATCGCCCGGCCCGGCTACCTTCCTGCGTCACACCTGTTAATACGCTTACCTCCCGGGATCAGGTCCCGCGCTCGGCCAAAACCCGCACACCACAAGGGTGATTGGGCAGGCTCCGGGCGGTTAGTATCCCCCGCTTGGCATGGGCGGTCCTTCGCCGGTACGGGAATATCAACCCGTTGTCCATCGACTACGCCTGTCGGCCTCGCCTTAGGTCCCGACTTACCCAGGGCAGATTAGCTTGACCCTGGAACCCTTGATCATTCGGCGGACGGGTTTCTCACCCGTCTTTCGCTACTCATGCCTGCATTCTCACTCGTGTAGGCTCCACCGCTGGTTTACACCGCGACTTCACCGCCCACACGACGCTCCCCTACCACTCCAGACGACTGAACCACGAAGGCTTGTCTACTATCTGAAATCCACAACTTCGGCGGTGTACTTGAGCCCCGCTACATTGTCGGCGCGGAATCACTTGACCAGTGAGCTATTACGCACTCTTTCAAGGATGGCTGCTTCTAAGCCAACCTCCTGGTTGTCTTCGCAACTCCACATCCTTTCCCACTTAGCACACGCTTAGGGGCCTTAGTTGGTGGTCTGGGCTGTTTCCCTCTCGACTATGAAGCTTATCCCCCACAGTCTCACTGCTGCGCTCTCACTTACCGGCATTCGGAGTTTGGCTGACGTCAGTAACCTTGTAGGGCCCATCGGCCATCCAGTAGCTCTACCTCCGGCAAGAAACACGCAACGCTGCACCTAAATGCATTTCGGGGAGAACCAGCTATCACGGAGTTTGATTGGCCTTTCACCCCTACCCACAGCTCATCCCCTCCATTTTCAACTGAAGTGGGTTCGGTCCTCCACGACGTCTTACCGTCGCTTCAACCTGGCCATGGGTAGATCACTCCGCTTCGGGTCTAGATCACGCCACTACACTCGCCCTATTCAGACTCGCTTTCGCTACGGCTACCCCACACGGGTTAACCTCGCGACGTAACACTAACTCGCAGGCTCATTCTTCAAAAGGCACGCCGTCACAACTACAAGGCTGCTCCGACGGATTGTAAGCACACGGTTTCAGGTACTGTTTCACTCCCCTCCCGGGGTACTTTTCACCTTTCCCTCACGGTACTGGTCCGCTATCGGTCATTAGGAAGTATTTAGGCTTATCAGGTGGTCCTGACAGATTCACACGGGATTTCTCGGGCCCCGTGCTACTTGGGATCCTCTCCAGGCGGCACACAACATTACGGTTACGGGGCTAACACCCTCTCCGGCCGGCCTTTCAAGACCGTTCACCTATGCCTGTACTCTCACCCCACCGGTCCGGCAGAACCAATACGGAAAGTCCCACAACCCCGCCCATGCAACGCCCGCCGGCTATCACACATGGAACGGTTTAGCCTCATCCGCGTTCGCTCGCCACTACTAACGGAATCACTCTTGTTTTCTCTTCCTGCGGGTACTGAGATGTTTCACTTCCCCGCGTTCCCCCCACGCACCCTATGTGTTCAGATGCGGGTCACCAGATCACGCAAGCGCGTCTGGCGGGGTTTCCCCATTCGGACATCCTGGGATCACCGTTCGGTTATCAACTCCCCCAGGCTTATCGCAGATTCCTACGTCCTTCTTCGGCTCCTAATGCCAAGGCATCCACCGTGTGCCCTTAAAAACTTGACCACACAAGATCAAAAAACTTTTTCGAGAGAACCACGGAAACCGTGCCACACCAAAGCATGACCGGATCCAGGTTCATAAAAAGAAATTGCTGTAAGACACACACACCCCACCACCCCCAAAAGAGGCAATGACCATGCGCGTGCCTAGATGCTCGCGTCCACTATGTAGTTCTCAAACAACAACCCCGTACCACACCCCCCGCACCCCGCCACCCCCCAAAAGGAGCAACGATGAACGCACAGGACAATGCAGCCAGGAAACCAGAAACACACAAACCCGGAACCACGCAACCCCCGAAAAGGATTACGCACCCCGGCCCTGTTGCCTCAGGACCCAACAGTGTGCCAAACACGAAAACCAGACACCCCCGCCCCGCACCGTTCCAAAACACTCAAAGAGCATCCGTACTAAGGGCAGGAAAGAAACACCCGGCCGCTATCTGCTGATATTCCACCCATGAGCACCCACCGCAGAACAGACGCCTGCGCAATGGGCTTTGCTTCCACACACCCCCCACCATCCATGCGGAAGGAGAAGGGGCGATAATGGTGCTCCTTAGAAAGGAGGTGATCCAGCCGCACCTTCCGGTACGGCTACCTTGTTACGACTTAGTCCCAATCGCCGGTCCCACCTTCGACGGCTCCCCCCACAAGGGTTAGGCCACCGGCTTCGGGTGTTACCAACTTTCGTGACTTGACGGGCGGTGTGTACAAGGCCCGGGAACGTATTCACCGCAGCGTTGCTGATCTGCGATTACTAGCGACTCCGACTTCATGGGGTCGAGTTGCAGACCCCAATCCGAACTGAGACCGGCTTTTTGGGATTAGCTCCACCTCACAGTATCGCAACCCTTTGTACCGGCCATTGTAGCATGCGTGAAGCCCAAGACATAAGGGGCATGATGATTTGACGTCGTCCCCACCTTCCTCCGAGTTGACCCCGGCAGTCTCCTATGAGTCCCCGCCATCACGCGCTGGCAACATAGAACGAGGGTTGCGCTCGTTGCGGGACTTAACCCAACATCTCACGACACGAGCTGACGACAACCATGCACCACCTGTAAACCGACCGCAAGCGGGGCACCTGTTTCCAGGCGTTACCGGTTCATGTCAAGCCTTGGTAAGGTTCTTCGCGTTGCATCGAATTAATCCGCATGCTCCGCCGCTTGTGCGGGCCCCCGTCAATTCCTTTGAGTTTTAGCCTTGCGGCCGTACTCCCCAGGCGGGGCACTTAATGCGTTAGCTACGGCGCGGAAAACGTGGAATGTCCCCCACACCTAGTGCCCAACGTTTACGGCATGGACTACCAGGGTATCTAATCCTGTTCGCTCCCCATGCTTTCGCTCCTCAGCGTCAGTTAATGCCCAGAGACCTGCCTTCGCCATCGGTGTTCCTCCTGATATCTGCGCATTTCACCGCTACACCAGGAATTCCAGTCTCCCCTACATCACTCTAGTCTGCCCGTACCCACTGCAGAACCGGAGTTGAGCCCCGGTCTTTCACAGCAGACGCGACAAACCGCCTACGAGCTCTTTACGCCCAATAATTCCGGATAACGCTTGCGCCCTACGTATTACCGCGGCTGCTGGCACGTAGTTAGCCGGCGCTTCTTCTGCAGGTACCGTCACTTTCGCTTCTTCCCTACTGAAAGAGGTTTACAACCCGAAGGCCGTCATCCCTCACGCGGCGTCGCTGCATCAGGCTTTCGCCCATTGTGCAATATTCCCCACTGCTGCCTCCCGTAGGAGTCTGGGCCGTGTCTCAGTCCCAGTGTGGCCGGTCACCCTCTCAGGCCGGCTACCCGTCGTCGCCTTGGTAGGCCATTACCCCACCAACAAGCTGATAGGCCGCGAGTCCATCCAAAACCGCAAAAGCTTTCCACCACCA
>NZ_JAMXIC010000053.1 GCF_027587375.1 Arthrobacter sp. B2a2-09 | reverse complement strand
CCCAACCTGCTCTTCCGCGGTCACGGCGAGGACGACTTCGGCCAGAACGCCGTGGTCATCCGGGTCCAGCCCGACGAGGGCGCGACGATCCGCTTCGGGTCCAAGGTTCCCGGCACGCAGATGGAAGTCCGTGACGTGACCATGGACTTCGGCTACGGCCACTCCTTCACCGAGTCCAGCCCGGAAGCGTACGAACGCCTCATCCTGGACGTGCTGCTGGGCGAGCCGCCGCTGTTCCCGCGGCACCAGGAAGTCGAGGAGTCCTGGAAGATCCTGGATCCCTTCGAAGAATACTGGGCCGGGCTCGATGAACAGCCCGAACCCTATGCTCCCGGCAGCTGGGGCCCGGCCTCGGCCGATGAGCTGCTTGCCCGCGACGGACGAACCTGGAGAAGGCCATGATCGTAGATCTTCCCGATACCACCACCTCCAAGATCTCCAAGAAGATCACCTCCCTGCGCGAGCAGGGAGGCGTGATCGCCCTGGGACGCGTCCTGACCCTCGTGGTGGTCACCAAGTCCGGGCTCGAGGAAGAAGCCATCGAGGCAGCCAACGAGGCCAGCCGCGAACATCCCTGCCGCATCATCGTGCTCGCGGACGCCGGCAGCAAGGCGCCGAACCGCCTTGACGCCCAGATCCGGGTGGGCGGCGACGCCGGAGCCTCCGAGGTCATCGTCCTGCGCGGCTACGGTGAGCTCGCCAAGGAGAACGAATCGCTCGTCGCGGCCCTGCTCCTGCCGGACGCCCCGATCGTGGCCTGGTGGCCGCACGGAGCGCCAGAGAACGCCTGCGAAACCTCCATCGGGCGCATCGCGCACCGCCGCATCACGGACTCCGCCAACGAGGCCGACCCCGCGGCAGCCCTGGCCCGGATCCGGAAGACGTACCGGGCAGGCGACACCGACCTTGCCTGGACACGCCTGACCAACTGGCGGATCCAGCTCGCTGCCGTGTTTGACCAAGTTGATGCATCGTCCGTCGTCGCGGTCGAGGTGGAGGGGGCTTCGGACTCTCCGTCAACTATTCTCCTGGCGGCCTGGCTGACGCTGACCCTGGACGCCCCGGTCACGATCGTCGCCGACCCGGCAGGAACAGGCATCCGCCGGGTACGGCTGAGCCGCGCCACCGGCGACGTCCAGCTGTTCCGCCCCGGCCCGTCAGTGGCAGAACTGACCCAGCCCGGGCAGCCCGCCCAACGCGTCTCCCTGCCCCGCCGCACCCTGCGGGACTGCCTCGCCGAAGAACTGCGCCGCCTCGACTCCGACGAGGTCTTCGGTGAAACGGTTCGTAGTTTGGGTTTTTCCAGGGTGCACGAAGAAAGTTGCGTGACGTTGACCCGCAGCGCCGAGGCGGGGGGACGTAACCGGGACCGTTTGTCACTGGTCGCCGTTTAATGCGGGCACGCCGCGGCGGTAATTTAGGCCTCGCTGCCATATTATTGCCGAACACGGCTTCCCGCGGGAGAACTGGAGGTTGGCGGTTATGATCACGCTGTATTTCTCATGGCCGTCGATAATAGCAGCCTAGTGCCTTCTGTATTTGTATTTATCACAGCCGTCGATAAAAGGAGCTTGGCGCCCTTCTGTGTTTGTCGAAGGGCAATCAAGTTGATCGATCTGTGCGCATGACCGCATAGATCGATCTTTACCACGCTGAATTTATACCAGGGACTGTGACAGGCTGGGATGGCCCCGGTAGGGCAGTTATTTCTGACCACTTCATGACTGGCCGGGCACTTGTGACAGTTATGTGTGGCCCGCCTTCAACGTCGGATTCATCAGTGGGTGGATGCGGCGGAAGGCTGGTCTGGATTGAGAGTGGAGTTGTTCGCGCTAATCCGTCGGGACGCTCGGGTGCAGTGCCCCTCGGTCGGTGTGCTGCCGGCGATTGCCTCCACCGAATCCTTCTTTGGCCGGAACAAAACCTTCGCGGATCCTTGGCTCTGCGCTCCGATCCTTGACCGGCTGACCTTCAATGGCGCCATCATCGCAACGGGCACGGACTCCCGCCGGCTAGCCGCCATGCTGGCCCAACAAGGCAGTCCGCTAGAAAACCGTCCAAGGTGACGACCTCTCGTGGCGATGCCTCGCGCTTGCCACGGCTGCGTACCTATCCAAGTTGGCAGTACGTTCTATAGGGTCAACCATGGACACGGTCCCCGCGGATTGCGCGGGCGTCGAGCCTTACCGCGTGAGGTGCGGATTCAATCGTCATCGGTTTAGCGCTATGACGGATACCCTCAGCTATTGCAGGAACAACTGCCCAATGAACGTGATGGTTGTGATCTTCGGAATATTGCTGGGGTTGTCTGCTGGATACTGGGGGCGCTACCGGTTCCCGGCGCTGCGCCGCGGTTCACGGCTCGATGAGAGGCTAGTGCGGCTTCATGTGGTCTGCGTTGCAGCCGAGGCTCTAGTTGGCCGGAGCCCAGGGCGAAGGCAGTCATGCGGACGAAGAGAGCGCTCACAGGGTCCTGCCTGGGATCGGCCATATCCGCGTTGATGGAGAATCACCTCCGCGCCATCGCAACAGCCCCACCAGAGGGCGGGAGATCGCCAACACGAACAGGCCGGCTCCGTCGACAACCCAGCCGAGACGCGTTCTGGGAACAGGCTTACCACAACCCCGAATGGGCGCCCCGCCGATACAACAGACGTCAAGGGGCCCGTGCGGCCGGGATCGTTCATCGAGCTCCCTGGCTAGTACGGACGCGGTTTGGGAGGGCTGGTGGCGCGCAGGAGTTGAGTGCCGGCTTCACCCGTGATCGCCTCGGTTTGGCGTTGGGCTACGCTACAGGATCCGGGCGATCGGTTCCCGCGGAGTGCTCTGTAGATCCGTTCCGATTCTTCAGTCAGAACAGGAAAGGTGCTAGTCGTGACGTCAGTTCACGGGCCGCTTCCGTATGCTCGCAAATAGCGGTGAACCGTTCTGCGGGGCCGGAGAGGCAGAGAGCTGCGCCGACGGACCCATCGGACAACCTGACTGGAAGTGCCAAGCTGGCTGATCCTTGTGCCAATTCGTTGATTTCCGAGGCCTCGCCTTTGAACCGTATTTCCGCGAGTTGTTCTTCCAGTTGCCCCCTGTCTGTAATTGTGTGCTGCGTCAGCTTCATCAGCGGCCCTCCCGGGAGAGGGGAGGCCGAATGGCCAAGTTCAGCGAGCATCAGTTTCCCTGCGGCAGAGGCGTGTGGATACCGGGGCATCTCGAATGGTGATTGGAGCGGATAATCCGGATCTTCATCTGCGATTCTGAGGGAAGCGTTCCGGAACATGATGAGGTGCACTGCGAAACGGTTTCCGCTCCGGAACTCTTCTATTAGGATGCGGGCTGCGGTGGGAACTGTTGGCGGGGTCGCAGCTGTAATCAGTCCTGAAAGCGCGTGTCCGAGTGCGAACCCTCGGAGGTCGGAAGTGCGGGCCAGATATTCGTCCCCAACGAGCGCATTTAGCATCCGATAGGCGGTCGCCGGGGGCATCTGCAAGGCGTCGGTGATCTCTTTCGCTGTTGTCCCGGTGCCGAACCGTGCCACGATCTCCAAGATCCTGAGCGAGTTTGACGCTGTGCTGGGCCCCGGGTTTCCGGGCCTATAGGTCATGGGACGGGCTTGCCAGGAAACAGGTCTATTTCCCGAGTCTCGTCGTAGATGCCCACGGACGCCAGACGCTCAGGTAACCGGAGGCGAAGGAACATGGCGTAAAGGACGCTGGCGATGAGGACACCGCCATAGACGAAGGTCTGCGGGTTGCCTGTGTGAATCGATACCGACGCAGCCTGCCAGAGCACGGCCCCGAGGACCAGGAAGGTTGCTGCTCCCAGTATCCAGCTGGCGTAAGTGTCCTCCCCTATCCGGCGCAGGAAGAAGGGCATGGACGCGCTGGCTAGGACATAGGCCCCAAGGTATCCGTAGGCGCCCAGCGTGAAGAGGTTCACGAGGCCCTGCTCAGGACTGGCACCGGAGATGATGACCGCGATGGGAACGATGGCGACTACTGGCATTACGACCATGATTGCCATCGAGGGGGTTCGAAAGGAAGGATGGGTGCGGCCGACTATTCGCGGCGCAACGCCTTCTCTGCCCATACAGAAGAATATCCGGGCAAGGGCGTTCACAGATGCGATCGCGCACGCAAACCACGATGCTGCGATTCCCAGGTCGAGGACTGCGGCGAACACTGGGGAAGTCTGGGAAAACAGGTCGGACAACGGAGTTGAGCTGGCCGCAATGTTTAATGGTGCGTCGTTGAGGGCTACGTCCTCGACGGTCGCGGCAAGAAGAAAGAGCACGCCGGTCACGATGGGGGTCCATGTGATGGCCCGCGGGACGCTGACGAACGGCCTGTATGCCTCCCCGCCCAGGGTGGTCGGGCTTTCGAAGCCGACAAAGGCACTTACGGCCACGACGATTCCGATCGATAGCGAATCAAAATTTCCGTTCCAGACAAACACACTCGCGAAACTCACCTTCGGCGCGTTGAAGGCGAAGTAGACGATCATGAGGACGGCGAGGACGCCAATCGAAATGGATTCGACCGAAAACGTCACCAGGGCGGATATCTGGATGCCGCGCACCATGAGCCGGCAGGCGGCGGCAGCGGCGGCAAGAATGACCAGGATCGCAAGCAGCCGGGGATCCGGTATCGCGACTCTCAGGTTGATTAGCAGCTGAACGACATAGGTGCCAACGGCCAACAGACTGGCCATGGCAACGAGGCCGTAACCGAACATGGCCGACCAACCGACGGTAATTGCCGTCCGTTGGCCAAGTCCCTTTGCTGTGTAGCTGTAGAGGCCGCTGACGGCAGCCATGCGCTTTGCCATCGGTCTCAGACAGAAGGAAACCAGGACCATGACCGCCATGGCTGCGCCGAATGTCAGCACAAGGTTCGGTCCAGTTGATCCAAAGACAAGAGCCGGAAAGACAAGAGCCGGAATGACGGCCATCGCACCCGCGGGCGCCACTGCGGCCACTGCCTGCGCGAAGACCGGCAAGAAGGAAAGCTTCCGGCGGCTCAGGCCCTCCACCGGAGAGCGGGGAGTGATGAAGCGATCACCGCGGGCAGACACTAGGAACCAACTTTCCCTCCGACGTGCAGGCTCGCCTTGCTTATGAGGGACGCAAGTCGTCATCGACCGGAGGTGCAAAACATTAGCATTCTCGGCCCGGTAATGGCAGTCGCGAACATGTTTCTGAATGTTTCCAACATGTTAACTGCAGTGGGAAAATTTGCCCTTGAATTTCTCATGTAAATTTTCATAAAAGTCTCGCCTAAATTAATCCACTGACGTAGTTTTGCTACGTGAAAGGAATTTATGTGATCGGCATCACGCCAGCAGGGCTCGGAGCAGAGCTCGGCTGAACCCTCTAGAAATAGAGGATGTCGGATTTCTAGACGATCCCCCCGATCCCCAACCGGGGTTCTGAGGTGATTTTTCGCCCAGTCACAAATGCACTAAACGCAGCTCCAAATGCACTAAAGATGAACAGTTCTGACAACGATGAACAGTTCTGACATTCCAAGGACCTTTGTGTCTATTCGTCCCGCAGCGGCAACACCGCATACCGGAACGGGCACGAGATCCAGGCCGGCGCGTGTGGGTCAACAATTACCTTGCCTACCTCGCAGGGCCCGCGTTTGGCGGCTGCAAGTCCTCCGGCATCGGACGTGGGAGCCACGCCATGATGCGGGACTGCTACCGGCAGACCAAGAACCTGCTGGTCGGCTACAACGAGAACACTCACGGGTTCGTCAATGCCGATTTACGGAACCCTTCGGCTGTCAGCCCATTGGGGCCCTCGTCCTGAACAAAGAACCAATCAAGGAGAAACCATGACTATCGACAGTGAAACTCAAGCCGTAGTAGGGGTGGCGCACCCTCTTGATCCG
>NZ_JAMXIC010000052.1 GCF_027587375.1 Arthrobacter sp. B2a2-09 | reverse complement strand
TATTGAGTTCTCAAACAACAGACACACCCGGCACCACCCAAACCAAACGGTCCAAGATCGCTCCGGAGCAACTTCACAAACTTACCGGCTGCTTGCCTCCTAGTCAAATCGGCGTTCTTGACTTGATTTTCACGAGGAACTCAGTCAACTTCACCGATCTCCACTGGGGAGCAGCGCGGGTATTAACTATACCACCACTTCTCCGGGGAGGCAAAAGGCCCACCAGGCGGCTTCCTGCGCTTCGGCAGCCGCCCGGTGGTTCCACGCAAAAGGCCCGGAAGCTCAAGGCTTCCGGACCCTTCACACTCAGTCAAGCAAAAACAGCTAGTCCACAGGCGTGAACCAGGAAGCTCCGAGCGGCGGCAGAGTGACGGTCAGTGCCGCAGGCAATCCTTCCGCCCCTGGTGCGCCGGCAACCAACTTCCCACTGTTGATCACACCCGAGCCTCCGTACACCTCGGCGTCAGTGTTGAGTACTTCCTGCCATGCGCCGGCAGACGGGACGCCAAGCACATAGTCCTCGTGCGGGCCTCCCGAGAAATTCACGGCGCATACCAGGGGCTTGCCGTCGTTATCCCACCGTATAAAGGTCAGTACGTTGCGATCCGCATCCGCGCCGTTGATCCACTGGAAACCGCCGGGCTCGTTGTCCCGGACATGCAGGGCCGGCGTCGAGCTGTACAGCGTGTTCAACTCGCGGGTGAGCAATTGCAGTCCGCGGTGCGACGGGATGTCGGCAAGGAACCAGTCGAGCCCGTGCTGTTCGGACCATTCGGCCTCTTGGCCGAATTCAGTGCCCATGAAGATGAGCTGCTTGCCCGGGTGCGCCCACTGGTAAGCCATGAACGCCCGCAAGTTGGCAAGCTGCTGCCAGCGGTCACCCGGCATCTTGCGCAGCATGGATCCCTTGCCGTGCACTACCTCGTCGTGGCTGATGGGCAGCAGGAAGTTCTCCGTGAAGGCGTAGACCATGGAGAACGTCACCGTACCGTGGTGCCAGCGGCGGTTCACCGGGTTTTCGGAGATGTACTTGAGGGAATCGTGCATCCAGCCCATGTTCCATTTGAGGCCGAATCCCAGGCCGCCATGGTTGGTCGGCGCGGTAACGCCGGGAAACGCCGTGGATTCCTCGGCAATGGTCACTGCGCCCGGGTGGGTCTTGTAGATCGTGGCGTTGACCTCTTGGAGGAAGGAAATGGCTTCCAGGTTCTCGCGTCCGCCATGGACGTTGGGGAACCATTCCCCTTCTTCACGCGAATAGTCCCGGTAGAGCATGGAGGCCACGGCATCCACGCGAAGCCCGTCGATGTGGAATTCCTCAAGCCAGTACAGGGCATTGGCGACCAGGAAGTTGCGAACCTCGGTGCGGCCGAAGTCGAAGATGAGCGTGCCCCAGTCCGGGTGCTCGCCAAGCCGGGGGTCGGAGTGCTCGTACAGTGGTTCGCCGTCGAAGCGGGCGAGGGCCCAGGCGTCCTTCGGGAAGTGTGCGGGGACCCAGTCCAGGATGACTCCGATGCCCGCCTGATGCAGTGAATCGACCAGGAAGCGGAACTCATCCGGATGCCCGAAGCGGGAGGTCGGAGCAAAGTAGGACGTGACTTGGTAGCCCCATGAACCACCAAAGGGGTGCTCCGCCACCGGCATGAACTCGACGTGGGTGAAGCCAAGCCACTTCACGTATTCCACGAGATCCTTGGCCAGCTCTTTGTACCCGAGGCCAAGGCGCCAGGAACCGAGGTGGACTTCGTAGACGCTCATGGGCGAGTTGTGCGGATCCTTGTTGGCCCGCGCCGTCATCCAGGCGTCGTCCTTGAAGCGGTAGCTGGACTCCACCACGCGGGACGCGGTCAAGGGTGGAACTTCGGTGCCGAAGGCGATCGGGTCGGCTTTCTCCACCCAATGGCCGGCCTTCGTGAGCAGCTCGAATTTGTAGCACGCCCCTGCTACAACGCCCGGAATGAAGACTTCCCAGACTCCTGAAGAGCCGAGTGAGCGCAAGGCGTGTTCACGCCCGTCCCAAGAGTTGAAGTCGCCCTTGACGCGGACTGCCTGGGCGTTGGGCGCCCAGACGGCGAAGGAGACGCCGTCCACATCGCCGAGTGCGGAGCGGTAGTGCTGGACATGGGAGCCCAGTGTGTCCCAGAGCCGTTCGTGCCGGCCTTCTCCGATGAGGTGCAGGTCCACCTCGCCGACGGTTGGAAGGTAATGGTAGGGATCATTGATGGTCACCGGCGCGGAATCGCCGTACACGACGTCCAGGCGGTAGTCCGGCACATGGCCGTGTTGCAGCGGTTCGAGGACCGCCACCCAGACGCCGTCGGTCTCGTGGGTCATCGGGGTGGAGCCGGCTTCGGTGACTACCGTTACCTCCGCTGCCAGGTGCTTGACCGTGCGGATGGTGACGTGACCGTGGTCGTCAAGGTGGGCGCCCAGCACTGAGTGCGGGGCGTGGTGCGCACCAGCGGCCACCCGGCCCAGGGTAGCGGCGTCCACATACAGCGGGACTCGGGGCCGTTCGGTACGTGCTGAGCCTGTCATTTCCTTACCTTCCGATGTCGCCGCGGCAACCGTGCCGGGGCTCGTATTTCCGAGGATCTGCCGCGAAGCATTGACCGGAATGGGTAACCAATCCGGTCTGTTCCGCAGCTCGTAGATCACCTCGTACAAGGCCTTGTCCAGCCACAATGCCACAAACAGCGGCGAGCCGCGGTCAATAGTCCCGGGGGTGATGTCGCTGTACCCTGCCAGGAACGCCTCGGCGCAGTCGTCAACCCAAGTGGCGGGAACCCGGGCCCCCGGATTCTCGCGGATGGCCGCACCGGCCGCGTAGTCAAAGGACCGCAGCATTCCGACGACGTCCCGCAGGGGAACGTCGGGAATGTTACGGTGTTCGATCGGCCTCAGGGGTTCGCCTTCAAAGTCCAGGATCGCCCACCGGCCCGGCTCTCCCGCAGCGCCGGGCACCAAAAGGATCTGGCCCAGGTGAAGGTCTCCGTGGATGCGCTGCAGCGTCCCGGCTTCCTTGCCCGACAGTTGCGTCAGAAGTGCCTCGAGTTGCTGCTCATGGGGCCCGACGGCGGTGCCCGCCTCAGCCCACGACTGGCGGACGCGCCGGGCTACTTCGGGCGCGATGTCCTGGCCCGGAACCCGTTCCCGGGCTGTTCCGAGGGTTTCCGCGAGCCGCAAATGCACGGTGGCAGTCGCCTGGCCCAGCTGCCGCGCCTCGGTAGCAAAGTCCGTGCCTGATGCCGCAGCGTCGACGGCGAGGCGCCACGCGTCCTGCCCGCCGGCAAGGAATTCATGGGCAACGGCGAAATCCGCCGAGGCTGTGCCGTGCCGGCCCAAGGGCGTCCGTACCTCCCATGTTCCCGTAATCCACCCAAGGGTAGAGGGCACTTCCTTCGTTCCCGCCGAGGTCAAGGCAGCGCCCACCTCCACCTCGGGGTTCTTGCCGACCGACAGGACCCTGAAGATCTTCACGATCGCCGCGGACACGCCGTCGTCGACGATCACCGAAGTGTTGGACTGCTCACCGGAAGAGACACGCACCGATCCTGAGGCAGTGGGCAGCCGCAGGCTGCCAGGCACGGTATGTCCGCTCGCGGTGCACTCCCCCTCTCCGGGTTCGGCCGACGCCTGACCCCGGATGAGATCGAGCCATACGGTCACAAAGTCAGGATCGTGGGGTGCGTCGTATACCCAGACGGGCGGGTCCTGCTCACTCGTTCCACCGATCTGGCCCACCGAGGCAGTTGCCAAGGAGGCCGCGGGCGCGGAGCGAAAGCTGAGCGGTACTTGGATGATGTCAGTCTGCCTCCCGCCATCGGCCGTGGCGTAAGCGACGGATATCAGCTGGACCTCCAAGCCCGTCCCAGCGGCGGGTGCAGGAAGCCTGAAGGAGCCGACGAACTCCAGTTCGAATGACCCTGCCTTGACCGGAAACCAGCGCTGCCGGGGCAGCCATTCCTTGAGCAGGGAGGCCAGGACCGTGGTGGGCGCCATGACACTCATGTCAGCCTTCGATGGAGAGCACTGGGATGGCCTGGGTGTACGGCGAGGAGCCGGTGGAACCCGCCGAACGTATCCGAAGCCAGAAGAAGTCGTGGCTACCGAGCGTGAGGGTCAGGGAGCCGTCGGCGCCGATCCCCGGGAACGGCTGGCCGCCGAACACATCCCTCAGGCCTCTTCCGGCGTATTCAGGGATATCCAAGGTGGTAGCAACCGGATGTTGGGACAGGTTGAAAACGCAAAGGATGGATTCGGCATCCTCGCCTTCCGGATTGTCCTCCCGGAGCTCGCGCATATAGGCAAGAACCACTTCGTGGTCTGCTGGAACGTGCCGGAAGTCGCCTAGCCCGAAGGCTGCGTGGTTCCTCCGGACGCTCAGGATCTGGCGTGTCCAGCGCAGGAGCGAGCCGGAATGGGCCGCTTCGGCCTCGACGTTCGCCATGCTGTAGTTGTAGACCAGCGACTGGATGACGGGCAGGTAGAGCTTTCCGGGATCGGCATTGGAGAAACCTGCATTGCGGTCCGGGTTCCATTGCATCGGCGTGCGGACGGCGTCGCGATCGTCAAGCCAGATGTTGTCCCCCATCCCGATTTCGTCCCCGTAGTACAAGAAGGGGCTGCCCGGCAGGGAAAGCAGCAACGCATTGATCAGCTCGATCTCGGAGCGGGAGTTGTCCAGCAGGGAGGCAAGCCTGCGCCGGATGCCGATGTTGGCGCGCATACGCGGGTCCGGCGCGTACCAGCCCAGCATGGCGGCACGTTCGTCGGCGGTGACCATCTCCAGGGTGAGTTCGTCGTGGTTGCGCAGGAAGGTACCCCATTGCGCGCCGGCCGGGATTCCCGGGGTATCCCGCAGTGTCTCGATGATGGGGGCGGCCTTCTGGTCGCGGAGCGCGTAGTACAGGCGCGGCATGATGGGAAAGTGGAAGGCCATGTGGCATTCCGGTTCTTCCTCCGTGCCAAAGTACTCGACGACGTCGTGCGGCGGTTGGTTGGCTTCGGCGATGATCACGCGGCCCGGGTAGTTCTCGTCCACCATCTTGCGAAGGTCCCGCAGGAAACCGTGGGTGGCCGGCAGGTTTTCGCAATTGGTGCCCTCTTCTTCGAAGAGGTATGGGATGGCATCAGCCCGGAATCCGTCAATGCCTTGGTCCAGCCAGAATTTGACGACGTCGTGGACGGCCTCGATGACCTTGGGGTTTTCGAAGTTCAGGTCCGGTTGGTGGCCGAAGAAGCGGTGCCAAAAGAACTGCCGGCGGATCGGATCGAACGTCCAGTTCGACTCTTCCGTATCCACGAAGATGATGCGCGCATCCTGGTATTTCTCGTCGGTGTCGCTCCACACGTAGAAGTCCCCGAACGGGCCATCCGGGTTCTTGCGTGACTCCTGGAACCAAGGGTGTTGGTCCGAGGTGTGGTTCAGCGGGAGGTCGATGATGACCCGGACGCCCCTCGCGTGGGCTTCGGCCACGAGCCGCTTGAAGTCGCTGATGGTGCCGAACTCGTCCAACACGGACGTGTAATCGGAAATGTCGTAACCACCGTCGCGCAAAGGCGAATCGAAGAACGGCGGCAGCCACAAACAATCCACCCCGAGCCACTGCAGATAATCCAACTTGTCGATCAGACCGTGGAAATCGCCGGAACCGTCGCCATTCGCATCCGCGAAGGCCCTCACCAGCACCTCGTAAAAAACAGCCTTCCGATACCAATGAGGGTCATGTTGAAGACCCGGGGCGTTCAGCTCGAAAGTGTTCTTCGGCGTGAAGTACTGACTCTGACCCTGCGGATTAAAGCTCACTAAGGCTACCTCCGGATATTGAGAATGTGTGCCGGTTCTACATGGGCGTCCAGTCGGACGTAGTTGTACTCGCCCCACTCCCAGCTTTCGCCGCTGACCAAATCATCCACCCAGAATCTTCCGTTGGCGGTGAAGTCGGCCGGATCCAGCGAAAGAGCGGAGAGATCCAGGGTCACGGTGCTTTCCCTGGTGCCGTGCGGATCGACGTTGACCACAATAATCAAGGTGTCCTTGCTGCCGTCAGGCAAGGTCTTGTGCTTGGAGAACACGACGGTGGCGTCATCCGTGCTGTGATGCAGGGTCAGGTTCTGCAGATCACCCAAGGCGGGGTGGGCCTTCCGGATGGCGTTAAGCCGCGTGATGTAGGGGGTGAGACTGTGCCCGGAGGCCGCTGCGGCATCCCAATTCCGGTCCTTGAACTCATATTTCTCGTTGTCGATGTACTCTTCGGCTCCCGGACGCGCCACATGCTCGTACAGTTCGAATCCGGCGTAGACGCCCCAGAGCGGGCTGGCCGTGGCTGCCAGTGCGGCGCGGATGCGGAACGCAGCCGGACCACCGTATTGGAGGTATTCGGTGAGGATATCCGGGGTGTTGACGAAGAAATTGGGTCTGAAGTACGCCGGGGATTCGTGGCTGACCTCTTGGAAATACGATTCCAGTTCGGTTTTGGTGTTTCGCCACGTGAAGTACGTGTACGACTGTTGGAATCCTGCCCGGCCGAGGGCGTGCATCATCGCGGGGCGGGTGAACGCCTCGGCGAGGAAAACGACGTCGGGGTGCTTTTTGTTGACCTTGCCGATCAGCCATTCCCAGAACCACACCGGTTTGGTGTGGGGGTTGTCCACACGGAAGATCTTCACGCCGTGGCTCACCCAGAGCAAGAAGATCCGCAGGATTTCCTTGGATAGCCCGGCGGGATCGTTGTCGAAGTTCAGCGGGTAGATGTCCTGGTACTTCTTGGGCGGGTTTTCGGCATAAGCGATGCTGCCGTCCACGCGGGTGGTGAACCATTCAGGGTTGGTCTTCACCCAGGGATGGTCCGGGGCGGCCTGCAGCGCCAAGTCCAGCGCCACCTCGAGGCCCAGCTCATTGGCGCGGGCCACAAAAGCGTCGAAATCCTCGAACGATCCCAATTCCGGGTGGATGGCGTCGTGGCCGCCGGCTTCGGAGCCGATGGCCCACGGCGAGCCGGGATCCTGCGGACCCGGAGTCAGTGTGTTGTTGCGGCCCTTGCGGTGCTGGAAACCAATGGGGTGGATGGGCGGCAGGTAGATGACGTCGAAGCCCATGTCCGCAACGGCGTCGAGCCTCTTGGCCGCCGTCGTGAAGTTGCCTGAAGTCCACGTTCCGCTGGAGGGATCGAAGACGGCACCTTCGGAACGCGGGAAGAATTCGTACCAGGCTCCTCGGCCCGCGAGGTCACGCTCCACGAGGAGCGGGTATTGTTCCGAGACGGTCACCAGTTCACGGATCGGCTGGCGCTCGACGACGGCGGCGACCTCTGCGCTGAAGCCAGCGGCAAGGCGCTCCTCGTCAGTCTTCGAAGTATCGGCGAGTCCTTCAGAGGCAGCGCGAAGGGTGCGCTTGTCCGCCGCGCTTCGCGTGCTTTCTCCGGCCGCTTCCGCGAGCAGGGCGACGCCCTCGGCGAGCATCAGCTCCACGTCGATGCCGGCCTCGACCTTTACTTCGGCGTTGTGATGCCACGTGCCGTAACGGTCGTGCCAGGCTTCGATCGCGAAAGTCCAGGCTCCGGGCGCCGTCGGGGTCAGCAGTCCCTCCCAACGATCGGTTCCCTTGCCACGCTCACCCGGTGCCGGGGCGAGCCGGACACGCTGGCGTTCTTTGCCCTTCGGGTCCAGCAGGATGGCGCTCACCCCAAGCTGGTCGTGGCCCTCACGGAAGACCGTGGCGCCTACCACCAAATCTTCACCAGGCAAGGCCTTGGCCGGGAACCGGCCTTCCTCGATCACGGGCTGCACGGCCGTGATCGGGAACCTGCCGAATCTGAGACCTTCGGTAATACCGGTCTTCTGCTTGGACTTGGATGCTGAGCTGGATCGCGGTGTTGCAGTAGTGGTCACAACCTCGACGTTAGCGAGAAAAATCACATTTTGCGAAGAGGTACCCCAGACTCTTCGGCGCAATGTGTCATTTACCTAAAAGAAACCGAAAGCTGTTCCTGCTGTCCACCGAGTGGATTAGTGTGGCGCTCGTGAAGGCAATCCGAAGGTTTACAGTCCGTACCCTGCTCCCCGAGCCGATCCGGCCACTGGCGCGTCTCGCGACGAATCTGCGCTGGTCGTGGCACCGACCTACCCGCGAGCTCTTTGCGAGCCTTGACCAAGAATTATGGGAGGAGAGCCGTCACGATCCAATCAGCCTCCTCGGGTCAATCAGCCGCGATCAGCTGGACCAACTTGCTTCCAACAATGAACTTGTAGAGCGTGTGCAGCACGCGGCCGCGGATCTGGACCGGTACCTGAGCGAGCCGCGCTGGTACCAGGGCCTGGGTCCGGATGCTCCGGCGTGCATCGCGTATTTCTCGCCCGAGTTCGGGATCACGGAGGTGCTTCCGCAGTATTCCGGCGGCCTAGGCATCCTGGCCGGGGACCATTTGAAGGCCGCCTCGGATCTGGGCGTGCCGCTGATCGGCGTCGGGCTGCTTTACCAGGCGGGCTACTTCAAGCAGTCCCTCTCCCGGGACGCCTGGCAGCAGGAAACCTACCCGGTCCTTGACCCGGACGGCCTGCCGCTGACGCTGCTGCGCGAACCGTCCGAGGACGGCACCGGCAAGCCGGTGACAATCTCGCTGCCGCTGCCCAACGGACGCAAGCTCAACGCGCACATCTGGCGTGCCGACGTCGGGCGCGTGCCGCTTCTGCTGCTCGATTCCAACGTTCCCGCCAACGACGACGCCGCCCGCGGGATCACGGACCGCCTCTACGGCGGGGGCGGTGACCACCGCCTGCAGCAGGAACTGCTGCTGGGCATGGGCGGGGTGAAGGCGCTGCGCGTCTACCAGCGCCT
>NZ_JAMXIC010000051.1 GCF_027587375.1 Arthrobacter sp. B2a2-09 | reverse complement strand
GCATGCTCCCTGCCCGCACAACGAGCCGAACCGGATTCAAATCATCAGCCCGGGCACATCGGTGGATCGAGGCTAAGCACCACACCCGCTGGCTCAACGCCATGGATGACTCCAAGGTGCGGTACCTGTACGGTCCTTCGCAGGATGTGGACACCGACACGCCCGCCACTCTCATCGACACCGTGGCGAGCAGGTAATTCCAGGCATGCCATGCGGCCAATTCAGTAAAGGAATTTGGCGTCGGGCGGACTGTGGGCTTTAGAGTACACGCAAAAGTTGGCAGTCCCTATAAGCCCTGGTGGCGGGGGTTAGACGCCGGCCTTGATCAGAAGTGCATCAACCATCATGAAGAAATGGGCGCGGTGATCGGTAGCGCTCGGGTCGGTCATGTATTGAAGGGCCGCTCCGTCGTAGATCATCAGAAAGGACCTTACCAGCGTAGCGACGCCTATGAGGCACTGATCACCGTTGCTTTGGGCCGCGGAGGAGAACATAGTTCCTAGTTCCACTTCATAGGCAGGATAAATTTTCGCGGCGAGCGGGCTGGTGTCGGCATTGCGTGTTGCCCACAGAATGAGTTCGATCTCAGCAAGCAGGCTTGCGGGCTCTTCCTCCAGTGAGCGCCAGTAGCCTTCGGCTACTTGCTCCACAACCTTACGAAGTCCCAAATGCACCGGGACGTCGCGGGAAAAGCGGTTCAAGTTCTTCAGCCAGGCCTCGGCGGCCGCGTCCATGAGCTCGCCCTTATCGCTGAAGCAATAATGTGCCGTGGCCAAGGGGGCATTAGCCTCCTTGGCAATGGCCCGCATCGTCACAGACTGAACGCCCTCACGCCTCATGAGTTCCACGGTCGCTGAAATTAGCTGTTCTTTTCGTTCCACTGCGGATACCCGCATAGCTCACTCTCCAGTCTCCCGATTTCGGCCCTACAGAGACACTTCCTCAAGCCTATCCTTGGGCCACAGTAAAGGGGTTAGATCTTCATTATGAACCATTGACTCGAACAGGCGTCCAACAGCAAGGGCGGAATTCACGTTGATCAGCAAGGCGCTCCACCACACCTTCATTTGCCGGGCTCCGGGCGTAGGTGTTGACCAGCAGCGCATTGCTTGCCGCATATGTGAGCGCCAGGACCTGCCGGTTCTGCCGTGTGCTTCTTCTGACTGAATGCTATCGGCTCATCCACCCAACCAGCGTATGGGACGATCCACGCGGCAAACTACCCAAACAGGTAGCTTAAACCATCCAGAATTAGCGTTTCCCCTACCCCCAAATGATAGAAGGATGGATGCCAGGCCCACCTCTTTTTTGGAAAGGCAGCCCGATGCTACAAACTTCAGATTCTTGTCTTGATACGTGGATGGGCCGAGAAGCTCTCGCCGAGGCCATGATTCCGGTGATCGGCCGGCTGTACCGCGAAAACAACGTGGTGACCAACATCCATGGCCGCAGCCTAATCAACAATTCCACCACGTACATCCTCAAGGCACACCGCTTCGCGCGCCGGATCAGTAAGGACGAATTGCTCCTGGAGGAGACTGCCCCGCTGCTGAATACCTTGGCGCAGCTGCAGCTCGGCTCGGCCTCGATCGACATCGCCCGCCTGAACCAAAAATTCAAGGAAGAGGGCAACGGTGCCACCCTGGAGGAATTCCTCCGCGCGGAACTCGCCGAGCTCGTGGGCAAGCGCGGCAGTGGCGACCGCACCAGCACCGACTTGGTGCTCTACGGCTTCGGCCGGATCGGCAGGCTCCTGGCCCGGCTCCTGATCGAAAAGGCCGGCGGCGGGCACGGCCTGCGCCTGCGCGCCGTTGTTGTCCGGCGCGGGTCCGACAACGACCTTACCAAGCGCGCCAGCCTCCTGCGCCGCGATTCGGTTCATGGTCCCTTCGAAGGCACCATCCGGATCAACGAGGATGCCGACATCATCACGGCCAACGGCGTCCAGATCCAGGTCATCTACTCGGACAACCCCGCCACCATCGACTACACCGCGTACGGCATCAACAATGCCTTGGTGGTGGACAACACGGGCCGCTGGCGCGACGCCGAGGGCCTGTCCCAGCACCTGCAGAGCAAGGGCGTCGCGCGTGTGCTGCTCACTGCCCCGGGCAAGGGCGAGCTGAAGAACATCGTCCACGGTATCAACAACGGCACCATCGAGGACACGGACCGGATCGTTTCCGCGGCGTCCTGTACCACGAACGCCATCACACCGGTCCTGAAAGCCATCAATGACAGGTTCGGCGTGGTTCACGGCCACGTGGAAACTGTCCATTCCTTCACTAATGACCAAAACCTGATCGACAACTTCCACCAGGGCGACCGGCGCGGCCGCTCAGCGGCACTGAACATGGTTATCACCGAAACAGGCGCCGCCAAAGCCGTGTCCAAGGCGCTGCCTGAATTGCTGGGCAAGCTCACCGGCAGCTCCATCCGTGTTCCCACCCCGGACGTTTCCCTGGCCATCCTGAACCTGAGCCTGGAAAACGGCACCACCAAGGACGAGGTCAACAACTTCCTCCGCGAAATGTCACTGCACTCGGACCTGCGTAGGCAGATCGACTACATGGACTCGCCCGAGGTGGTCTCCACCGACTTCGTCGGCTCCCGCCGTGCCGGCATCGTTGACGGCCTCGCGACCATCTCCAACGACAAGAACCTGGTCCTCTACGTCTGGTACGACAACGAATTCGGTTACAGCTGCCAGGTGGTCCGCGTCATGGAACAGATGGCGGGCGTGAACCGGCCGTCCTTCCCCACCACGGACGTCGTCGAGGAGGCCATGTCGGTGCTTGCCGCCTTGGGATAAATTCAACCGCTGCTTAATCGAGCCGCGGCCATCGCACCAGCCCGCCGGAGACCTTACGGCGAGCACAGCAGAAAGGTATATCCAATGAGCAAAACCTTCCAGCCCACCGAGCTCTTCGAGGGAAAACTAGACGAATCTCTGCTCGGCCCTCCCTTGGCCGAGGTGCTAGGAGATGAGATTCCAACAAGAATTTCCATTCCCTTCATCAGCGACGACTCTCGCATCCTCTCTGGAGTCTGGGAGGCCGAGCCTGGCCTCTCGCGGTGGGAGTTTTTGGAGCGCGGTGAGGTGATTCACGTCCTTGAAGGGCGCATGGTGGTCACTGAGGATGATGGTGAACCGGTCACTCTGGAGGCTGGAACTGCCGGCTTCTTTCCAATCGGGTGGCGAGGAACTTGGGAGATCCAAGAACGGATAAGAAAGTTCTTTGTGATCTTCGCGGCCTAACCCTGTGCCGGTTCAGGCCCGGGGGTCCATGCCGGGCCTGACACGTTGTGATCAGGAGTGGGGTTCCTGGTAGGGGCAGTTGGTACCGGATTTTCCGTATATTTCAATTGTTTTGTCTAAGGCTCAATCGGTAGCGGCGTTCGGCGCGACGGCCATCGTGCTGTCCGAATGTGCCGCATAAAAGATTAGACCTGGGCGACAGGACCAGGCCCTTGTAATTTCATTTGAGTCGCACCTCACACCTCTCACTACGCTCTAGGTGAGCTCGGCGTGGTGCTTTGCCTATAAACCCTCTCTAGGATTTGAGCCGAAACATGAAAATTGGAATCCTCACCAGCGGAGGCGACTGCCCCGGACTGAACGCCGTCATCCGCGGCGCCGTCCTCAAGGGAATTGCCATTCACGGCCAGGAATTCGTCGGTTTCCGGGACGGTTGGCGCGGCGTCGTGGAGGGCGACGTCATCGCCATACCCCGGACCACGGTCCGCGGTATCGCCAAGCAGGGCGGCACCATCCTCGGCACCTCGCGCACCAACCCCTTTGACAACGGCGGTGGCCCTGAGGTCATCAAGGCGCACATGGACCGGTTGGGCATCGATGCGATCATCGCAATCGGCGGTGAGGGAACCTTGGCAGCCGCGAAGCGCCTGACCGATGCCGGGCTGAAAATCGTAGGCGTCCCAAAGACTGTGGACAACGACCTTGACGCCACGGATTACACCTTCGGTTTCGACACCGCGGTGCAGATCGCCACGGAAGCCATTGACCGGCTGCGCACTACCGGAGAATCGCACCACCGCTGCATGATCGTCGAAGTGATGGGCCGTCACGTGGGTTGGATTGCGTTGCACGCGGGCATGGCTGCGGGCGCGCACGCCATCCTCATTCCTGAGCAGAAGGTCAGCATCGAGGAGATTACCCAGTGGGTGAAGGAGGCCCACGCCCGCGGACGCGCACCGTTGGTAGTGGTGGCCGAAGGGTTTGTTCCGGAGCATATGGACTCGCCGCACTCCGAGCGCGGGATGGACACCTTCGGCCGTCCCCGGCTCGGTGGGATCGCGGACCAGCTGGCCACGGAGCTGGAAGCCCGCACCGGCATCGAAACCCGTGCCACCATCCTGGGCCACATCCAGCGCGGCGGCGTGCCGTCAGCCTTCGACCGTGTGCTGGCCACCCGGCTGGGTATGGCCGCCATCGACTCTGTGGTGGAAGGCTTCTGGGGCACTATGGTTGCCCTGAAGGGCACGGAGATCGAACATGTGAGCTTCGAGGAGGCCCTAGGCCGGTTGAAGTCCGTTCCTCAGAAGCGCTACGACGAAGCCGCAGTCCTGTTCGGCTGAGCTGCCGGCCCAAAAAACAGTCTCGAAAGTTCCCTGGGGCGATACCGCGCGGATAATTCCTCCTGCCCGCGGTGCTGAGCCCAAGCGTACTGGTCCCATGGAAGGAGTTCACCTCCGACCACCACTGCGCTGCCACATGGTCAGGACCACTGCTTTTCCACAAGGGAGGCCTTCAGCACCTGACTCCAGTTGATCGCAGACCTCGGTCTCGGAAGGCACGAGGGTGGGCTCAGGACCATGAGGTTCTCGTCGAACTCGTCATCCATGCTTAGAAGGTCTTGCCTGCGGAACCGAGCTGCTGGGTTGCTTTCACGATGCGGGCTGCCAGGCCGGCTTCAGCAGAGGCGCCCCACACGCGGGGATCGTAGGCCTTCTTGTTACCGACCTCGCCATCAACCTTCACCACGCCGTCGTAGTTCTTGAGCATGTGGTGCACCACGGGGCGCGTGTAGGCGTACTGGGTGTCGGTGTCGATGTTCATCTTGATTGTTCCGTACGAAACTGCGTCGGCGATTTCCTTGTCCGAGGAGCCGGACCCGCCGTGGAAGACGAGGTCAAACGGCGACTCCTTGCCGATCTTCACACCTACCTGGGCTTGGATGTCATTCAGGATCTCCGGGCGCAGCTTCACGCCGCCGGGCTTGTACACGCCGTGCACGTTTCCGAACGTCAGCGCGGTGATGTAGCGGCCATTCTCGCCGGCGCCGAGGGCCTCGATCGTTGCCAGGGCATCTTCCACGGTGGTGTACAGCTTGTCGTTGATGGCATTCTCCACGCCGTCCTCCTCGCCACCGACGGTACCGATCTCGACCTCTAGGATCATCTTGGCAGCAGCGGTGCGCTCCAGCAGTTCGCGGCCGATGCGCAGGTTTTCCTGCAGCGTCTCGGCGGAGCCGTCCCACATGTGCGAGTTGAACAGCGGGTTGCGTCCGGCCTTGACCTCGGCCTCGGAGGCTGCTAGTAGCGGCAGGACAAAGCCGTCCAGCTTGTCCTTGGGGCAGTGGTCGGTGTGCAGGGCGATGTTGACGCCGTAGTTCTTGGCCACTTCGCGGGCGAAGGCCGCGAAGCCCAGGGAACCGGCAACCATGTCCTTTGTGGAGGCGCCGGACCAGTAGGCAGCTCCACCGGTGGAAACCTGGACGATGCCGTCGGACTCTGCCTCGGCGAAGCCACGCAGGGCTGCATTCAGCGTCTGCGAGGACGTGACGTTGACGGCGGGGAATGCGAAGCCGTCCGCCTTTGCGCGGTCGATCATCTCGGAATAGATCTCGGGGGTTGCAATGGGCATGCTGACTCCTAAAGTGAATTTCATCTACGGGCCCGTCCTTGCTGGTCAGGGCCTTCCCCGACTTCTGTACGGTTGTCAGCCGAACGGGAAGGCGGCATCTTCATAGCGTTGAACGGGACCGATCTTTGGCTTGCGGTTGGCTTCTGCGATGCTCACCCAGACGAGGCCCCTTGCTCGCAGTGGGACAACGATGCAGCGCTGGTGAGATCCCGATGCGGTCCACCGCTTCCGCGGCGATCTCCACTGCGGCATCGAAGCCAAACGAGGAATCTGTCGCGGCGAGGCCATTGTCAATTGTTCTGGGCACGCCTACCACAAGCAGGCCAGCCTCCGAGAGCTTCACTCCCCTTTTGACGAAACCCGCGCCCGGACCCTTGGTGAAGCGCCAAGTTAATCGGCAACCTCGCCGGTGGTTTCAAAAGCGGCGATCTTGCCGATGCGGCGCTCGTGGCGCTCGGCATTGCTGAATGGTTCTGCGAGAAATGCCTCGATCAGTTCGGTGGCCTCCTTAACGGTGTGCTGGCGGCCCCCCACTGCTACCACGTTGGCGTCGTTGTGTTCGCGGGCCAGTTTGGCAGTGTCGAGGTTCCATGCCAGGGCCGCGCGCACGCCTTTGACCTTGTTCGCGGCGATCTGCTCGCCGTTGCCCGAGCCGCCCAGCACGATCCCGAGGGCGTCCACGCCAGCGGCCTGGTCGGCCACGACTGCGGACGCGGCCTTGATGCAGAATTCCGGGTAGTCGTCCTCGGCGTCGTAGGCCGCAGGCCCGTGGTCCACCATCTCGTAGCCGTTGGCTGACAGCGCCTTAATGAGGTAGGAGCTGAGCTCCAGGCCGGCGTGGTCGGTTGCAATGTGAACGCGCATGAGTGATCCTTCAGGCTGGTTGGGGTGCGGTGTTGTTGAGGTGCGGTGTTGTTGAGGTGAAGGCGAGCTGGCCGTTCTCGCGCAGCGACTCGATGGCGTCCGCAGGCGACGGCCTACCATACACGGCCGATCCGGCCACAAAGATATTGGCGCCGGCCTCAGCGGCGCGGGTGATGGTTTCCTCCGTGATGCCTCCGTCGACTTGGATGGCCACGTCCACCCCCGAACCCTCGACTGCCGCGCGGGCACGGCGGATCTTGGGCAACATGACGTCCAGGAATGCCTGGCCGCCAAAGCCTGGCTCCACCGTCATGATCAACAGCATGTCCAATTCGGGGAGCATGTCCAGGTACGGTTCCACCGGGGTGGCCGGGCGCAGTGCCATACCCGCCTTGGCCCCTCGCGCGCGAAGTTCGCGGGCGAGCTTGATGGGGGCGTCGGATGCCTCGACGTGGAATGTCACCGAGTACAGACCGGCGTCGGCAAACTGCGGCGCCCAGCGGTCCACATTGGAAATCATCAGGTGGCCATCCAACGGCACGGGACTGACCTTTTGCAACCTTTCTACGACGGGCAGGCCGATGGTCAGATTCGGCACGAAATGGTTGTCCATGACGTCCACGTGCACGGCGTCGGCGTTGCTGATGCGGGCCAGCTCGGCCTCGAGGTTGACGAAGTCGGCCGAGAGGATGCTGGGGTTGATGCAGCACTTCAGGGGTGAAATGGACATGGTGTCTGCCTTTCGGTAGATATCGGCCACAAGTGGCGTGGAGACCCAAGGGGGTCTCCACGCAGCCGGGACAGATGGCGGATAGCTCGGTGGTTAGGATGCCTTCCGTGCAGTGGCGAGGGCGCCTTCGACGTCGGCCAGTAGTTCTTTCCAGCTGGCCACGAACTTGTCCAGGCCCTCGGATTCGAGGATTGAAACGACGAGGGCGTAGGAAATGCCCTGAGCCTTGATGGCGTCGAGGATCTGGTTGGCTTCGTCGTAGGTTCCGGAGATGGTATCGCCTGTGACCACCCCGTGGTCGAACGTGGCGTCGAGAGTCTTCTCAGGCATAGTGTTGACCACGCCGGGCGCTGCCAGTTCGGTCACGTAGAGGGTGTCCGGATATGCCGGGTCCTTGACGCCGGTTGAGGCCCACAGGGGACGCTGCGGGCGTGCTCCGGCTGCGGCTAGGACGGCCCAGCGCTCGGTGGAGAACAGCTCTTCGTAGATCTGGTACGCCAGGCGGGCGTTGGCGACGCCTGCCCTGCCCTTGAGGGCCTTTGCATCGGCGGTGCCGATGGCGTTGAGGCGCTTGTCAATCTCGGTGTCCACGCGGGAGACGAAGAAGGATGCCACGGAGTGGATCTTGGAGAGGTCGTGGCCGTTGTCCCTGGCCAATTTCAGGCCGGTCTGGAAGGCGTTGATGACGGCCCGGTACCGTTCCAGGGAGAAGATAAGGGTCACGTTGACACTGATGCCCTCGGCCAAGGTTGCGGTAATGGCTGCCAGGCCTTCCAAGGTCGCGGGGATCTTGATGTGGACGTTGTCTTTGTCCACCTTCTTGTAGAGTCGCTTGGCCTCAGAGATCGTGCCCTCGGTGTCCCACGCCAGGCGGGGATCCACCTCGATGGAGACACGGCCGTCCACGCCGTTGGTGGCGGCGGCGATCGGGGCGAACAAGTCGCATGCGTCGGCCACATCCGCGGTGGTGATCTCGAAGATCGTCTCTTCAACGCTGGCGCCCTTCGCGGCGAGCTCGGCAATCTTTGCCTCGTAGTCCTTGCCGGAGGTGATCGCGGCTTGGAAGATGGACGGGTTCGTCGTCACCCCAACAACATTCTTTTCATCGATGAGCTTTTGCAGGCTGCCGCTTGACAGCCGTTCACGGGAAAGGTCATCCAACCAGATGGATACGCCTGCGGCGGAAAGCTGTGCGGTGGGTGTTGCGTCGGTCATGGCTCTGTTTGTCCTTCGAAATTGGTGGCAGCTTGCGGCGGCCCTGCGGGACCCTTTTGGAGTATCCCGCGGCGCCGCCGCACTGCAGTTGGGGGTGTTAGTTGCCTGCGGCGGCCAGGGAGTCCTTGGCTGCGGCAGCTACTGCTTCTGCCGTGATGCCGAATTCCTGGAAGAGCCGCTTGTAGTCAGCCGAGGCGCCGAAGTGCTCGAGGCTGATGGAACGTCCGGCGTCGCCGACGAATTCCTTCCAGCCCAGTGCCAGGCCGGCCTCAACGGACACGCGGGCCTTCACAGCTGCGGGAAGTACGGACTCACGGTACGCTGCGTCCTGCTTGTTGAACCACTCGACGCACGGCATGGAGACCACGCGGGTGGCGATGCCCTCGCCCTGGAGCGTTTCGCGGGCGTTCACCGCGAGCTGGACCTCTGAACCGGTGCCGATCAGGATGACCGAGGCCGGGACCGTCGCACCGTCCTTCGAAGCCTCTGCCAGGACGTAGCCGCCCTTAGCCACCCCAGCCGGGGAAGCGAAGGTGTCGCCTGTTGCTTCACTGTTACCGCGGGCGAAGGTCGGGACGTTCTGGCGGGTCAGCACGATGCCGGCCGGGTTCTCGTGGTTCTCCAGCATGGTCTTCCACGCGATACCCACCTCGTTGGCGTCGCCCGGACGGACCACGTCGAGGCCCGGGATCGCGCGAAGGGTGGAGAGTTGTTCCACCGGCTGGTGGGTGGGGCCGTCCTCGCCCAGGCCGATCGAATCATGCGACCACACATAGATGGACGGGACGCCCATGAGGGCGCCGAGGCGGATGGCCGGCTTCTGGTAGTCACTGAAGATCAGGAACGTACCGGAGAACGCCCGGGTCCGGCCGTGCAGCGAGATCCCGTTCACGATCGACGCCGCGGCGTGCTCACGGATGCCGAAGTGCAGCACCCGGCCGTACGGGTTGCCCTTCCACGCAGCCGTGGAGCGGGAAGCCGGAATGAACGACGGCGAACCCTCGATGGTGGTGTTGTTGGACTCGGCGAGGTCGGCGGAACCGCCCCAGAGTTCCGGAAGGACCGGGCCCAGCGCATTCAGGACCTTGCCCGACGCGGCGCGGGTGGAGACTTCCTTGCCTGCCTCGAAGACCGGCAGGACGGCGTCAATGCCGGCGGGGAGCTGCTTGGCTTCGATGCGCTCAAGCAGTGCCGCGTTCTCGGGGTTGGCGTTCTGCCACGCGCTGAAAGCCTCGTCCCACTGCCCGCGGGCAGCAGCACCGCGTTCGACGACGGCACGGGCGTGAGCCAGCACGTCCTCGTCAACCTGGAAGGAACGCTCCGGGTCGAAGCCCAGGACTTCCTTCAGGGCTGCGACTTCCTCGGCGCCGAGGGCGGAACCGTGGATCTTGCCGGTGTTCTGCTTCTTGGGGGCCGGGTAGCCGATGATGGTGCGCAGCGAGATGATGGACGGCTTGGACGTCTCGGCCTTCGCGGCCAGCAGTGCGCCATAGAGTTCCTGGACGTCTTCGACGTATTCGCCGGTGCGGGTCCAGTCCACGCGCTGGGTGTGCCAGCCGTAGGCCTCGTAGCGCTTGAGCACGTCTTCGGTGAAGGCGATGTCGGTGTCGTCTTCGATGGAGATGTGGTTCTCGTCGTAGACCACCACGAGGTTCCCCAGTTCCTGGTGTCCGGCCAGGGAGGAGGCCTCAGAGGTGACGCCTTCCTGGAGGTCGCCGTCGGAGGCAATGACCCAGATGGTGTGGTCGAACGGGCTCTCGCCGGCGGG
>NZ_JAMXIC010000050.1 GCF_027587375.1 Arthrobacter sp. B2a2-09 | reverse complement strand
TGCTCACCTACGACCCCGCCTACGGCTACGAAATCGGACACATCATCCGCGACGGACTCGAACGCATGTACGGGGAGCACTCCGAGGACCGGAACCTCATGTACTACCTCACCGTGTACAACGAACCGATCAGCCAGCCCGCGGAACCGGAGAACCTCGATGTCAACGGTGTTTTGAAGGGCATCTACCTGCTCGCCCCGGCGAAAACCGACGGGCCCCGCGCGCAGCTCCTGGCCTCCGGTGTTTCGGTCCCCTGGGCACTGGAAGCACAGAAAGTCCTCGCCCAGGACTGGGGAGTCTCCGCAGACGTCTGGTCCGTGACCTCCTGGAACGAACTCCGACGCGACGGACTCGCCGCCGAAGAACACGCCTTCCTGAACCCGGGCGAAGAACCCCGCACCCCGTTCGTCGCGCAGCAACTCGCCGGCGCCACCGGACCGGTCATCGCCGTCACCGACTACATGAAGGCCGTCCCGGACCAGATCCGCCAATTCGTCCCCAACGAGTTCGCTTCCCTCGGCGCCGACGGCTTCGGGTTCTCCGACACCCGCCAGGCCGCACGCCGCTTCTTCAAAAACGACACCCACTCCATCGTCGTGAAAGCCCTTCAACTCCTCGCCCGCCGAGGCGAAGTTGACGCCCAAGCGGCGGCCCAGGCAATCGAGAAGTACAGTCTCCTCGATGTCAATGCCGGCACCACCGGAGGGGCGGGCGGCGAAAGCTAAGCCTCCAGCGAAGCAAAGCGAATCCAAGCAACATCTCGACGGCGGTCCGCACCGAAAGGTACGGGCCGCCGTCGGGCTTTAACATTCAGGCTTTAACAATCGCCCCACAGCACCAATCGGCACAGCGAGCGCGTGACGCGCACCAATCGCAGTTGTAGCCTTCGCACAAATGGAGCTTGTGGATAATGCGCCGTATGCTCAAGGCATGGCAGAGCCGATTCAAACCCCCGCAAAACGTAAAGCGGCTGCGCGCACGGTAACACCGGAAAAGGCGGAGACCCTCAAGCGGCTCCGCGCCAATGTGGGGCAACTGTCCACCACCACCATGCGCAAGCTTGAGAAATCGTTGCCGTGGTACAGCCGGCTGAGCTCCGACGAACGTTCAGCCTTGGGCCTGGTCGCCCAAAACGGAATTGCGGCTTTCGTGACCTGGTACGAAAGGCCGAGCTCGCCGTCGTGGATCCTGACGGACGTCTTCGGGAATGCTCCCACCGAGCTGACCCGCTCCATCAGCCTGCAAAAGGCTCTCCAGCTGATCCGGATCGTGGTCGAGGTGGTGGAGGACCAGGTCCCGGTGATCGCACCCGAAGCCGACCAGCCTTCTTTGCGCGAAGCGGTCCTGCGCTATTCGCGGGAAGTTGCATTCGCCGCCGCGGATGTCTATGCCCGCGCCGCAGAGTCCCGCGGTTCCTGGGACACCAGGCTCGAAGCCCTTATTGTGGACGCCATCCTCCGTGGCGAGAATACGGATGCCCTTCGTTCCCGGATCGCGGCCCTCGGCTGGAAGGCCCAGGAGCGCTTCACGGTGATGGTGGGAAACTCGCCGTCGGAACCAAGCGCAAGCTATGTGAGCGAGTTGCGCCGGACCGCCGGACGCTACGCGGAGGACGCGCTGGTTGGCATCCAGGGCGACCGCCTCATCCTGATTCTCGGTGGCGTGCAGGACCGCGACACCGCGTATCTGAAACTGAGCGAGCTGTTCGCCCCGGGCGCGGTGGTCTACGGACCCGAGGCCGGCTCCCTGTTGGAGGCAAGCAGCTCCGCCCAGGCAGCCTTTGCAGGGCTCACCGCCGCAAAGGCTTGGCCTGCGGCTCCGCGGCCGGTAGCCGCGGACGACCTCCTCCCGGAACGCGTGGTCTCAGGTGACGACGCCGCCCGACGTTCCCTCATCAAGAACATTTACCGGCCGCTGCTGGCCGCTTCCAACGGGCTGGTCGAGACGCTAAGCACGTACTTGGAGCTCGGCCATTCCCTCGAAGCAACTGCCCGCGAGCTATTCGTCCATGCGAACACGGTGCGGTACCGTCTCAAGCGCGTCTGCGACGTCACAGGGTGGGATCCACTCCTCCCCCGGGAGGCTTTTGTGCTCCAAACTGCGTTGGTTGTGGGCAGGCTTTCGGCCCAGCCAAAGGCGACGTCGGAGCGTCACGGTACCCGATCCGCGGGTTGAACCGTTGTAGACTTCCTACAAACTGACCCAGTGAGCTTGGTGTACGCAAACACCAGTAGTTCACGCGGCAATTTGGAAAGCTGGTTACGTGCTTGCAATCGTCTGCCCTGGACAGGGCTCCCAGACCCCTGGATTTTTGGCCCCTTGGCTGGAGCTCCCTTCCGTAGAAGGCCATTTGGCCTCCCTGAGCGAAATCGCAGGCATCGACCTCAAGGCCCACGGCACCACCTCCGACGAAGAAACCATCAAGGACACTGCGATCGCGCAGCCCTTGATCGTTGCCGCAGGGCTCGTGGCAGCGAAGTCGCTGTTCGACGTCGAACTCAGTACCCTTCCGATCGTCCTTGCCGGCCACTCGGTCGGGGAGATCACGGCCTCGGCGCTTGCGGGTGTCCTGAGCGAGGAAGAAGCCATGACGTTTGTCCGCGAGCGCGCCAACAACATGGCCGCTGCCGCCGCCGTCACCCCCACCGGGATGAGTGCCGTCGTCGGCGGCGATCCGGCAGAGGTGCTGTCCGCAATTGAGGCTGCCGGCGCAACTCCCGCGAACGTCAACGGCGCGGGCCAGACCGTTGCCGCAGGCACATTCGAACAGCTCCAAGCACTAGCTGATAACCCGCCGGCCAAGGCCAGGGTCATCCCGCTGAAGGTCGCCGGAGCATTCCATACCTCCCACATGGCTCCGGCCGTGAGCGCGCTTGAAGCACTGCGGCCTTCGCTCAAGCCGCAGGCTCCCACGGTTCCCTTGCTCTCGAACTTCGACGGCCAGGAGGTCACGGACGGCGGCGCCGCCGTCGAAAGCCTGATCGCCCAGGTCTCGCGCCCGGTGCGTTGGGACCTCTGCATGGAGAACCTGGTCCAGCGCGGAGTCACCGGACTCATCGAGCTGGCACCGGCCGGTACCCTGGCCGGCCTCGCCAAGCGCGGCATGCCAGGCGTGAAAACCGTTGCCGTCAAGACCCCGGATGATTTGTCCGCCGCACTTGCACTCTTCGCGGAATTGGAGGGAGACGCATGAGCGCCCCCGTACTCAAGCAGGCACCGACGAACGAATACTCACGCATCATTGGCATCGGGGCATACCGCCCGGACATCATCGTCACCAACGACGACGTCTGCCAGTGGATCGATTCGTCGGACGAATGGATCCGCCAACGCACGGGCATCGTGACCCGCCACCGCGCCGCAGCCAATGTCAGCGTCATCGACATGGCCGAGGGAGCTGCCCGCGAGGCACTCAAGCAGGCCGGCATTGAGGCTTCCCAGCTAGGTGCCGTCATCGTCTCCACCGTCACGCACCCGTACGCCACGCCGTCCGCGGCGGCCGCCCTCGCCGACCGTCTGGGCGCCACCCCTGCTCCGGCCTTCGACATTTCCGCGGCATGTGCAGGCTACTGCTATGGCATTGCCCAGGGCGATGCCTTGGTCCGATCGGGCGCGGCTGAATACGTCCTGGTGATTGGCGCTGAGAAACTCTCAGACGTCATCGACAACCATGAGCGAACCATTTCCTTCCTGCTCGGCGACGGTGCCGGCGCGGTGATCATCGGCCCGTCCGATACGCCTGGCATTGCCCCATCCGTCTGGGGATCCGATGGCAGCAAGTGGAACGCGATCGGCATGACGCATTCCCTCGACGAAGTCCGCAACCTTGGCGAGACTGCCCGCCATTCTGATGAATCCGACGATCAGGCCATTATTTCCGCAGCGCAGGATGTTTGGCCTACGCTCCGCCAGGACGGCCAGACGGTCTTCCGTTGGGCCGTCTGGGAAATGGCGAAGGTTGCCCAGCAAGCCCTCGACGCCGCCGGGATTGAAGCCTCGGACTTGGCGGCGTTCGTCCCCCACCAGGCGAACATGCGGATCATCGATGAGATGGTCAAGAAGCTCAAACTCCCCGAGACCGTGGTAGTTGCGCGGGACATCGCTGATGCCGGAAACACTTCCGCCGCCTCCATCCCGCTGGCCACGCACCGTCTCCTGAAAGAGAACCCCGCGCTCAGCGGTGGCCTTGCCTTGCAGATCGGCTTCGGTGCCGGTCTGGTGTTTGGTGCCCAGGTAATCGTTCTTCCGTAGTTTCGGACTGCGTGTACCTTCCAATTGAATAGCGCTTTGAAACCCAAGCCGTATCCGCGGTTTGTCCCCATTTCCGGCAATAGCCGGCACAACAAGAAAAGGAGCCAACAATGGCTAGCAACGAAGAAATCCTGGCCGGCCTGGCTGAAATCGTGAACGAAGAGACCGGCCTCGCCACCGAAGCCGTGGAGCTGGACAAGTCCTTCACCGAGGACCTGGATATCGATTCCATCTCCATGATGACCATCGTCGTCAACGCTGAAGAGAAGTTCGGCGTCCGCATCCCGGACGAAGAGGTCAAGAACCTGAAGACCGTCGGCGACGCCGTCAACTTCATCTCGAACGCACAGGCCTAGCCTGGCCTCAACTGTGCCGGACTTCGGGTGCGACCTGTTGCATCCGAAGCCCGGCACAGCTGCTTTATCTCCCAAAGTTTTTTCCTGCCTCCCCAGTGAGAACAGCACGTGGGTTGGCTGATCCGACAGAGAGTGATCGCATGGCACGCAAAGTAGTCATAACCGGTCTGGGCGCCACAACGCCCATCGGCGGCGACGTCCCCACGATGTGGAAGAACGCGCTCAAAGGGGTCTCCGGTGCCCACACGCTCGAGGACGAGTGGGTTGCCAAGTATGACCTTCCGGTCCACTTTGCCGCCCGGTGCTCGACGCCGGCCCTCGAGGTCCTGAGCCGCGTTGAAGCCAAGCGCATGGACCCGTCCACCCAGTTCGGCGTCATCGCCGCCCGCGAGGCCTGGGCAGATTCCAGTATCACCGAAATCGACCACGATCGCCTCGCCGTGGCATTCGCTACGGGCATCGGCGGCGTCTGGACGCTCCTGGACGCGTGGGACACGCTGAGGGAAAAGGGCCCCCGCCGGGTTCTGCCCATGACGGTCCCCATGCTCATGCCGAACGGCGTCGCCGCTGCCGTCAGCCTTGACCTTGGTGCCCGTGCCGGTGCGCACACTCCGGTTTCTGCTTGCGCTTCCGGCACCGAAGCCATGCACCTCGGCCTGGATCTCATCCGCTCGGGCAAGGCCGACGTCGTCGTGTGCGGTGGTGCCGAAGCCGCCATCCACCCGATGCCCCTCGCCGCGTTTTCCTCGATGCAGGCGCTCTCCCGCCGCAACGACGATCCCGAGCACGCTTCTCGGCCGTACGACCGCGACCGTGACGGCTTTGTCATGGGTGAAGGCGCCGGCGCCCTGGTCCTGGAAGCCGAAGAGCACGCGATCGCCCGCGGTGCGCGCATCTACGCTGAGCTCGCCGGTACTTCGGTCACGGCCGACGCTTACCACATCACGGCACCGGACCCGGAGGGCCTGGGCGCTACCCGCGCTTTGAAGGCCGCCATGTTCGATGGCCGCATCCAGGCCGAGGACGTCGTGCACGTCAACGCCCATGCCACGTCTACACCGGTCGGTGACAAGCCCGAGTACACGGCGCTCCGCGCCGCACTGGGCGCCCACGTCGACAATGTGGCGGTCTCTGCCACCAAGTCGCAGATGGGCCACCTGTTGGGCGCTTCAGGGGCCGTAGAAGCAGTGCTGACTGTCCTCGCCGTCTACGAACGCCAGGCTCCGTTGACCATCAACCTTGAGAACCAGGATCCAGAGATCCCGCTCGACGTCGTCACTTCGGCACGCACTTTGCCCGCCGGTGACATCGTCGCTTTGAGCAACTCCTTCGGTTTCGGCGGCCACAACGCAGTCATCGCTATCCGCAACGTCTGACAGTTACTGCCGGTTCGGCGCGCAAGCTAAGCACAAGAGGAGGGCCCCACCGTGGTGGGGCCCTCCTCTTTGCTATGGAAAAACTGTCTTCGGTACTTTGCTCCCTAACCGACCTGGTGTTCCCTAACCGACCTGGTGGAGCCAGCGGACAGGGGCGCCTTCAGCGGCATGCCGGAAGGGCTCGAGCTCTTCGTCCCAGGCCTCACCGAGCGCCAAGGAAAGCTCGTGGTAGACCGCGGCAGGATCTCCCGCGCCCGACTCGTAGGCGTAACGGATCCGGTCCTCAGTCACCATGATGTTGCCGTGGACATCGGTGACGGCATGGAAAATACCCAGCTCCGGTGTGTGCGACCAACGCGCGCCGTCCACGCCTTGGCTGGGCTCCTCGGTGACTTCGTAGCGAAGGTGTGCCCAGCCACGCAATGCCGAAGCCAATTGGGCACCCGTTCCGGGGACTCCTACCCAAGAAAGCTCGGCCCGGAACATTCCGGGCGCGGCAGGTTGAGGGGTCCACTCAAGATCGGTCCGCTTGTCAACGACCGATCCGATGGCCCACTCAACGTGAGGGCACAACGCGGTAGGGGCCGAATGCACAAACAAGACACCGCGGGTTGTTGCAACAGACATTCCATCCTCCATAGCTGTAGGTACGTCTTCCCCAACGACCTCTGCCTGGATGAAATTTTTGCTGCGCGGGTGACGCGCTGTTCCGGTTTCCCTACCTATCTATGATTTTTTCCGCAGCGGAAGAACATTCAAGTTTAGGTTGAAAGTTCCCCCACAGTGCTTTCATTTTGCCGTACGTACCGGAATTACGCCAGTGCGATTCACGGACGGGCAGATTTCCTACCCTGGGACTGTTCGAAATGCAGCACGTTCCCTAAGCACGTGGGTGGGCTTGTTGATAGCTCTTGCGAAGCCGGTCCACCGACACATGGGTGTAAATCTGGGTTGTTGCGAGGCTGCTGTGTCCCAAAATTTCCTGCACGGCACGCAGGTCCGCCCCGCCGTCGAGCAAATGGGTGGCAGCTGTGTGGCGCAGGGCGTGGGGTCCGGTTGCCGCGGTATCCCCCAAGGCTGCCAGGAGGTCGTTGACGACGCTGCGAGCCTGGCGCTGATCGATACGATTGCCCCTTGAACTGAGAAAGAGTGCCGGTCCACTACGCTCGGTTGCGAGCCGTGGACGGCCGCGGCGGAGCCAGTCGTCGACAGCGAGCGCGGCCGGAACTCCATAGGGCACTGTCCGTTCCTTGTTGCCCTTGCCGAGCACGCGAAGAGTTCTGCGATCCGGATCGAGATCATCGATGTCCAGGCCGGCGAGCTCGCCAACGCGGATTCCCGTGGCGTAGAGCAATTCGACGACGGCGCGGTTTCGCAACGGCATCGGAGAGCCGTCCGCGGCTGCCTCTGACAGGTTTTCGAAGATCCTGGAGACCTGCTGCTGGTGAAGGACTCCAGGGAGTGTGTGGTCCCGCTTGGGGGCTTGGAGGCGGATAGCCGGGTCCGACGCGATAAGTTCTTCCCGCAAGGCCCAGGAGGTGAATGCGCGGGCCGTCGCAGCATGCCGGGCGAGTGTTGCCCTGGACCGGCCGGATTCGCTTTGTGCCCCCAGCCAACGCCGGAGGGTACCTAGTTCCAAGGCTGCGAGCTCCCCCACGCCCTCCGCGGCAGCGAAGCGCAGCAGGTTCTCGACGTCTGCGATGTACGCCCTCACGGTGTGGGCGGACCTGGCCCGTTCGCTTTCGAGGTAACGCTGAAAGTCCCGGACGGACCCGGCGAGCGCATCGGGGAGCGGATTCTCTTGCACCCTTCCACTGTGCCAGCCGCGAGGCCCCGTGGCTGGCATCGCCACGTTCGGCCATCTTCACCTACGACCGATGGACCTGTAGATCCTGTAGTACTGCCACAGGAGCAACCCCTGCCAGACCGCGAAAAGAATCCAAAGCCATACGGGGCCAGGGCCGCCTTGGACGAACGAGACTGCTCCGACGATCAGAAAGAGACCGATTTGCTGTCCAATCACGAACCTCGCAGGCTGTGCGCTTGACTTCATCACGTCCACACCATTCCTTCTCAAGAGCAGCGATCCCCCATGTCGTCCCTACGACGCTACGCGAACCTCCGGTTAACTGAGTGTCGACTGTCAATTACGTTGCGAATTTGAAACCCGGATGTGATAGTCCCAAACTCAACCCTGCTTCCCCGACCTCTTCCAGGCACCGCTCACAGATGCTGCCAGTCCGAGCAATCCGAGCCGTCCAAGACCTGCCCGGACGGACTCGGGGCTGAGGCCCGCCACGACCGAGAGCTTCTCCACTGAGCTCGTCGAACGGACGGGCAGGGCGTCGAGCAGGATCAGGTCCTCGAGGGTGAGTCCGTCGTGGTCCGAGGCAGCCGCTTCCTTGTCGCCGACGAGCCCCTCGCCGCTCGATCCCGCCAGTTCAGCGATCTCACCGACGTCCGTGACACAGATAGCCCCGCCATCCCTGAGGAGCCGATGGCAGCCCGCGGAGTTTGCGCTGTGGATGGACCCCGGAACCGCGGCGACCGCCCTGCCAATGGATTCAGCATGATGGGCTGTATTCAGGGCACCCGAACGCCATCGCGCTTCCACCACCACGGTCACGGCTGCCAGGGCGGCGATAATTCTGTTCCGCTGAAGGAACCGGTAGCGTGTGGGCGCAGAGCCCGGAGGGACCTCCGCGATGACCGCCCCTTGGTTTGCCACGGCACGCAGCAGATCCTCATTTCCGGACGGATAGTATCGGTCCACGCCCCCGGCCATCACTGCGATGGTCGGCATGTCGTTTGTGCCTCCGGTCAAAGCCCCGCGATGCGCATGGGCGTCTATCCCGTATGCCCCTCCAGACACGACGGTGCAGCCGCGCTGACCCAACCCATAGGCAAAATCACCCGTTACGGAGGCCCCGTAGCTGGTGCTGTCCCGTGAGCCGACAAGGGCCACGATCCGCCGTACGGGTGGGAACTCCAATTCGTGTCCCCGCCACCACAAACACAACGGTTCATGAAGGCCCAGATCTGCCAACTGCGCGGGCCATAACGGGTCACCAGGGATGATCATGCGGCCACCAAGGCGTTGCATGGTGGCAAGATCCCGTTCCGGGGCGAGATCCGGGATCCGGGGCGCCCACCGTCGCAATGCAGCAGCCAATCCGGCCCCGGCAGAAGAAGCCCCGCTGTCAACCAACAAGGAAGCCACTTCCTGCTCAAGCTCAGGCCCGGGAGCGAGCTCGCCGATCGCTATTTTGAGACCGTCAACGGCCCCGGCGGCCTGCACCAGGGCGAGCCCGGCCGCATCCTGCGGTTCCATCAGCCGTGATAGCGCCGCCCGGGCAAGCCGCTCCCCCCTCCGGTCCGGGGCGTCCGAGGTGAACTGCTGGCCGTGTTCAGTCATGGCGTGTCCTTTCATGCGGCCGCAACCGCCTGCCGCAAGCCAAGGGCCTGCCCGATGTCATCGCTGTGGGGTTGGTCCCTGTGGCCCAGATCCGCGAGGGTCCACGCGAGACGCAGGACGCGGTCATAGCCCCTCGCCGTGAGGATTCCACGTTCCAGGGAAGTATCCAGAATCTTCGTGGTCGCGGAAGGGAGGCGCAGTTCGCCGCGCAGTACACGCCCGGGGACTTGCGAATTGGTTTCCATCCCGAAACTCCCCAGGCGTTCGCGTTGCCGTGACCGCGCGGCATGGACCCTCCCGGCGACAGTAGCCGTGTCCTCCTCCGTGCCGGATTGCCCAAAATCCGCGAGGGATACACGTTCCACTTGGAGCTGGATGTCCACTCTGTCCAGCAACGGCCCGGACATGCGCCCGAAGTAGCGGCGCCGCATCACCGGAGTGCAGGTGCAATCGACTCCCTTGCCAGTGGCCTTCCCACAAGGGCAAGGATTCGCCGCGAGGACCAACTGGAAGCGGGCCGGATATGCAGCCGTGCCGGCGGAGCGATGGATGACCAGTTCACCGCTCTCGAGGGGTTGCCGCAGCGCGTCGAGGACCCTGCGTTCGTACTCGGGCGCCTCGTCCAGGAACAGGACGCCACGATGCGCCCGTGATGCCGCCCCGGGCCGCGGCAGGCCGGAACCACCGCCGATGATCGCGGCCGCGGTCGCGCTGTGATGCGGGTTCTCAAAGGGCGGGCGACGCAAGAGCCGTACCGAGTCAACATGGACAGCCGAAAGCGAATGGATCGCCGTGACCTCCATGGCTTCCCGGTCCCCCAAATCCGGCAGGAGCCCCGGGAGCCGCTCGGCAAGCATCGTCTTGCCCGCACCGGGCGGACCACAAAGCAGCACATGATGTGCCCCCGCCGCCGCAACCTCCAAGGCACGGCGGGCATCGCCCTGCCCCGAGACATCACAAAGATCCGGAACGACCGCGGCACCGACGTCTTGATCTCCCGTAACTTCACCGTCGGCCGGGTCATAATCCAGGGCCAGGTCCTGCGGATCGGCCCCGAAATCAAACGCAAGACGAGCCAAGGTCTTGTAGCCGCGAACAACCGCCCCGGGAACCAACTCTGCCTCGGCGACGTTTGACTGGGCCACCACAATCTCGTGATGGCCTGCCTGAACCGCCGCCATGACCGCCGGCAAGATGCCGCGAACCGGCCTCAACCTGCCATCCAGCCCCAACTCGGAGATGAAGACCGTACCTTCGGTCGAACGGATATCACCAGCAGCGCGCAATACTGCCATGGTGATCGCGAGGTCGAACCCCGAGCCGCGCTTCGGCAGTGAGGCCGGAATCAGGTTTGCAGTGATCTTTCGACGACTCAGCGGGATGCCGGAATTCTGCGCCGCGGAACGAATGCGCTCCTTGGCTTCGTTCAGGGAAGCATCCGGCAGACCCAGGATCACGAAATTGGGGAGAGTTTGGCCGATACCGCATAATTGACACATGACCGACTCACGTAAGCCGCTTCGCGCGGTTCTTTACCTACGTCTCTCCGT
>NZ_JAMXIC010000004.1:71298-312643 GCF_027587375.1 Arthrobacter sp. B2a2-09 | reverse complement strand
ACCAGAGCCCCGGCGAGTAACGCGCATACTTTCCCAAACCACGGCGCACCAGCGGCGCTCATCCGCTGACTCGCATTTGATGTCGTTATGAGGGCTCAAAACGACAACAAATGCGAGCTACTTGGGGCTTCCCGCCAGGGTTCCCTGGGCGTGGGGCCCCGCCGGCGAGGGTCCCTGCCTGAGCTTGCGAAGGCTGGGAGCCGGTGGGGACTTGCGAGGCGAGGGTGGCGGTGGGGATCAGTTGGGCGTGGTTCGCACTGGCGTTCAGGCGGGTTTGATGTTTTGGTTCACGTGGAAGAGGTTTCCTGGATCGTACTTGCTCTTGACGGCTTGCAGACGCTCGTAGTTGACCCCGTAGTTCTCACTGATCCTGCCCTGGTCGTCACCGTCCATGAAGCCGATATAGCCTCCCGGCGAGGAGTGCGGGCGCAATGCCGCGGCGTAACTGCGGACCCAGTCGATGTTCGCCTCGTTGTCTGCGGGATCGTTCCACATGCAGGCGATCACGGGAGAGAACTTGACGCCGCGGTTGACGAACGCAGTGTCCGTTTGACCCACGCGCTGCACCGCACCGTCGATCGGGTAGACGTGGACGGACGTTTGCACGCTGGGCACCTTGCTGCCGTACTCGAGGTGGGCCGCAATGGCGCCGTCGTTGAGCTCGGAGAGGAAATCCGCTTTCCAGTAGGCCTGCATCCCTTTCGGAAGCAGCGGATCAAATGCCGAGTTGAGTGCCGGGTACGGCATGGGTCCAACCATGGAACCCGCCACGGGGGCAACATCCAGGAACGGCTGCCAGCGGGCTGCCCCTTCTGAAGGATCACCGGTCCACATGCCGATGACCACGCAGACTGGTTTGCCGTGCCATTCCTCCGGCAGGAACGGTACGGGAGGCCCTTGGTGGAAGCCCACGAAGGCTCCGAAATCCTCGGGAGCAGTGTCCATGTAGTCGCGGTAGAACTTCGCCACGGTGTCAGCATGCTCCATGCTGTAGATGATGATCGCGGCGTGGACCATGTCCACCGGGTGCAGCTTGTATTCCAGCGACGTCACAACACCGAAATTGCCCCCGCCTCCCCGCAGCGCCCAGAAGAGATCCTCATTCTGGGTTTCGCTGGCAACCAGGAACTTGCCGTCTGCCGTCACCACGTCAGCGGAGATCAAGTTGTCACAGGACAGGCCGTGCTTGCGGGCAAGATACCCGATGCCGCCACCCAAGGTCAGGCCTGCGATGCCCGTGGAACCCACAATCCCGCCGGTAGTGGCCAGCCCGAAGGCATGGGTCGCGTGGTTGAAATCTGCCCAGGTTGTTCCCGCCTCGGCACGGGCTGTACCGGCTTCGGGGTCAACACGGACTCCGGTACGGTTGACGAAATCTATGACAAGGGCATCGTCCCAGGTCCCGAAGCCGGGGGCACTGTGGCCGCCCCCGCGAATAGCCAAGGGCAGGGAATTGTCCCGGGCGAAGTTCACGCTCGCAATGACGTCCGCTACCTGGGCCACCCGGACGACCCCTGCCGGGTGCTTGTCGATCATCCCGTTATAGACGGCGCGGGCGGAATCATAGTCAGGATCACTTGGAGTGACGAGTTGCCCACGGAGCTGTTCGCGCAGTCCGTCCAGGGCTGTTCCATTCATGGGTGTTACCGCCGATTCTCTTCATGAGACCGGATTCGTTCCACCCGCCGCTACCCCACCAGAGCAACGGCCGGGGCTTACGTCGTCATGCCTACACCCATGCCACGGTCTCGTCAAGAGTTCACCCAACTGGCTCGCATTAGTTGTCGTTATGAGGGCTCAAAACGACAACAACTGCGAGCTAGTTGGGCCAGCCGACAGCTATTCGCTGACCACCAAGGTGTCCGCTCCGCGGAGCTTCGCCTTGCCCAGCTCCAGCAATGGATCGACGACGGCGCGCACGGCCGTCATGGAATCGTCCACTTCCAGGAGCACGGGGTGCTGGTAGGCAATGAGCGCCAGCAGGTCACGGATTGCAGCGCGCGCCTCGTCATCCTGCAAAAGCGGATCGTGGCCAAGGAAAACCTCCGAGGGCTCGTCCGAGCTGCCCTGGGCGTAGCTGATGGCGAAGGCCTGCAACTTGCCCTTGCGGGTGGCCGGAACGCCCGACCCAAAAGCACTGGCCTTGGGTGCACGAAGCACGAGCGCACCGTGCGCCCCCGTCAGGTCGTCGAGGAACAGCCGCTGCACAGCGGGGATGCCCAGCTCGCCAGGGCTATCCCAATGGTGCACGGCGGTGTAGTACCGGCCTACGACGTCGCTCAGTTCCACGGATCCCGTGGCGAGGTCTTCCACCTGCTCGGAAGCCGCTTCTTCGGAGCCGTCTCCAAACACCGGTAGCCTGAGCGGCTCGGGATCCACCACCACAAGCTGGGAGCGCTGGATGGGTGCAAGCCCCGCCCGTTCGGCGAACGCGGCACCGGCCGTGCCGGGCTGCACTTTGCTGCGAAGCTTGGTGACGCCCGACGGCGACTGCTCGGCTTCGCGCCGCAGCATGGTCAGGAGCGTGGCCCCTATCCCGCTCCGGCGGTGGTCCTTGGCAACCTCGATGTAGGCCCAGAGCCGTTCCGGGTGCAGGGAGGCCTCGTGGACCACACCCGCCGCCACCGGGATGCCGATGCCGTCAACAACGTCTTCCGCCACGATGCACCGGCGCCAAGGCTGGCCTTGACCGCTGTTGCTCGACGGCGCCAGGGCTGCGCGGAATTGCTGGGCCGGCAGGGTCTCGGGCCCACCCCACATTTCCAGGAGCGCGAGGTCGTCGCCCTCACGCCATTCGCGGTATTCGATGGACACGCTTAGGCGCCGATCAGGCGTGCGGCCAGGTAGCCCTCCACCTTGTCCAGGGACACGCGTTCCTGGCTCATGGTGTCGCGCTCACGGATGGTGACGGCCTGGTCATCAAGGGTGTCGAAGTCCACGGTGATGCAGAACGGGGTGCCGATCTCGTCCTGGCGACGGTAGCGGCGGCCGATGGCGCCGGCGTCGTCGAAGTCGATGTTCCAGTTCTTGCGCAGCTGGGTACCCAGGTCCTTCGCCTTCGGGGACAGGTCCTCGTTGCGGCTCAGGGGCAGCACGGCTGCCTTGACCGGTGCCAGGCGCGGGTCAAGCTTCAGGACGGTGCGGACGTCGACGCCGCCCTTGGCGTTGGGTGCCTCGTCCTCGGTGTAGGCGTCCACGAGGAAGGCCATGAAGGAACGCGTCAGGCCGGCGGCCGGTTCAATGACGTAAGGCGTGTAGCGCTCGTTGGTGGCCTGGTTGAAGTAGCTGAGGTCCTGGCCGGATGCCTTCGAGTGAGTGGTGAGATCGAAGTCGGTGCGGTTGGCGATACCCTCGAGCTCGCCCCACTCGGAGCCCTGGAAACCGAAGCGGTATTCGATGTCCGTGGTGCCCTTGGAGTAATGGCTGAGCTTGTCCAACGGGTGCTCGAAGAAGCGCAGGTTCTCCGGCCGGATGCCCAGGTCGGTGTACCAGGACATGCGTTCCTTCATCCAGTACTGGTGCCATTCTTCGTCCGTGCCCGGCTCGACGAAGAATTCCATTTCCATCTGTTCGAACTCGCGGGTGCGGAAGATGAAGTTGCCCGGCGTGATCTCGTTGCGGAAGGACTTGCCGATCTGGCCGATGCCGAACGGCGGCTTCTTGCGCGACGTGGTGAGCACGTTGCTGAAGTTGACGAAGATGCCCTGCGCGGTTTCCGGACGCAGGTAGTGCAGGCCTTCTTCGCTGGCCACGGGGCCCAGGAAGGTCTTGAGCAGGCCGGAGAACTCCTGCGGTTCGGTCCATTGGCCGCGGGTGCCGCAGTTGGCGCAGGCTATGTCCTTGAGGCCATTTTCGGCGGGACGGCCCTTCTTTTCCTCGTACTCTTCCTCGAGGTGGTCGGCGCGGTAGCGCTTGTGGCAGGAAAGGCACTCGACCAAGGGGTCCGAGAACACATCGACGTGGCCGGAGGCTTCCCATACTTGGCGGGGCAGGATCACGGAGGAATCGAGGCCCACTACATCTTCGCGGCCGCGGACAACGCTCTGCCACCACTGGCGCTTGATGTTTTCCTTGAGCTCGGCACCGAGGGGGCCGTAGTCCCACGCAGACCGGGAGCCACCATAGATTTCACCGGCCTGGAACACGAAGCCCCTCCGCTTGGAGAGGGAAATGACCTGGTCGAGGACGGATTTTGCTGCCATGGGTACTCCAATGTTCTACAGGGCCGCTGGGTGCGGTCCGTGGTTGTGCGCGAAGGTAATGCTGTGCAGGAAGCTGCGTGTCCTAGCCTACCGGCCTTTGGCCGCGGTCTTGCCTCCGGACTGGCCAGACTGCCCTCTCGCGGGACGGCGGGAAGCGAGCGCGCCCTTCGGCCAAGGCAACGTGGCCACGATGATGGCGAACAGCGTCAGCAAGGTGCCAAGGATCGTGGGCAAGGCAACCACCGTTCCGGGAGCCGGCAGGACCAGGTCAAGCGCGAGCGATCCGAGCAACTGCCCCGCAATCATTCCCAGCCCGGTCACCAGGACACCGAGGCTACGGACCAACAAAGCTGCCAAGCCGATAAAGACGCAGCCCATCGGCCCGCCCAAGTAATACCACCACTCAGCGGGCAGGGCGTGGCCGGGACCAAGCAGGGACAGTTTGACGAGCCAGGCGATCCAGAGAATGACCGTTCCGGCCACGAAATTCACCAGGGTGGCGGCGACAGGGCTGCCATAATGCACGGTCGCGGTGCCGTTCATCGCCTGCTGGAAACTCATGAGGCAACCCGCCACGACGGGCAACAGGATAGGGAGCAGCAAGGACCCGACGTCGGCGGCCGCCCCGAGGCGCGGCGAAACGGCCCAGACGACGGCGGCGATCGTCAGTACGCTGCCGAGGATCCGGACCCCCGTGATCGAGCGTTTGCCGCCGGGCCCGATGCCGAGCCGGTCCACGAGCAGTCCGCTCAGGGTCTGGCCCGTCACCGCGGCCACCGTGAACAAGGCCACGCCGAGCAATCCAACCGTGAACGATTGGGCAAAGACGAACAGGGCGCCGATCCCGCCGGCAAGGACATAGAACCGCGGAAAGCTGCGCTCCTTGAGGGCAGGCAGGATCCTTCGCAGGGCAGCGCGGCCCTTCGGCAGCGCCAGTCCTATCGCGGCGATCAGTACCAGCCCGGTGGTGAAGCTCACGACGGCGGCCGCGATACCGTCGTCGAGCGTTGCTCCCAGGGCGCCGTTGATCCGGCCCTGAAGGGGAATCACGAGTCCGGTTGCCACGGCAAGCAGCAGTCCGGTGAGCAAGGGAAGGGACGTTCGGGAAGTACTTCCGGACGTACTTGGGGACAAGGGGCGGGACGATTGCGGCATTTTCACCACCCTACTTCAGGCATCATTGCTTGTATGAGCAACCCGGAAATTGAAGAAATCCCCATCCGCGACGACATGATCCGACTCGGTCAGCTCCTAAAGCTCGCCAACCTGGTGGAGGATGGCGTGGAAGCCACGGAACTCATCAAGAACGGGCTGGTCAAAGTCAACGGCGAGATCGACGAACGACGCGGCCGCCAACTCCACGCAGGCGATACCGTGACCGTCAACGGACAGACGGTGCGAATCACCAACGAGTCCTAGCAACGCGGGGTCACTTACGGCCCATCAGGTGCCTCAGAATGGGCCGTAAGTGACCCCGCGTTGCGTTCAGACGGACGTGAGGACCTTGTGCTCCAGGAATTCGCCCACGTGGCCGATTTCCTGCTGGTTGATGCCGTGCCACATGCCCGTGTAGAGCACCTTGGTAAGGTCCGTGTGCTTTCGCACCCACGCCATGGTGTATTCGATCTTGTCCGGGGTGATGACAGGATCCTGCTGGTCCCGGCCCCAGAAGAGCGGCACGGACCCATCCAGCTCGGCGTCACGGAACGCGGGGTCCGCACCGGCGTCGACGGCGAAGCCTGAAAGCCCGACGACGGCGGCAAAGTCCGCCGGGCGCTGCCGAAGGAGCGAGGTGGCCATGGCCATGCCCATGGAAAATCCGAGGAGCGTCACTGAGCTGTGGTTGGACTTGAACGAGTCCAGCCAGGAAAACACGTACTCTGCCGCGTCCTTGACGGCGTCGAGGGAGTAGTCGATGGACGCCGTGAGCGGGAACCACGTGAAGCCCGGGCCCGTGGCGATCGGTGCGCGGAGCGAAGCGACAACGAAGTCCTGGGGCAACAGGGCGGCAAGGCTGAAGAGGTCTTGCTCGTTGGATCCGTAACCGTGCAACAGGACCAGCAACGGCTTTCCAGCCCGTTCTTCCTCTTCGTGGGACCACAAAACGACTGGATCCGGAAAAGCAGGGGCAGGAAAGGCGGAAGCTTGACTCATGGGACTATTCTTGCAGTTACCCATGAGTAACAAGCTACGGGCGCGTAGCGTTGCGGCAAGAGGCAGGATATGAACGTGAGTGACACTGATTCCACGGTGGGGCCGAATTCAGGCGAGCGGATTCATCCGTGGACCCGCTACGTGGCGTTGGGTGATTCTTTTACCGAAGGCATCGGCGACCCGGAACCCGACAATCCCGGGGGACATCGCGGCTGGGCCGACCGCGTAGCCGAGGAACTGAGCCGGGGACAACGGGATTTCGCTTACGCCAACCTCGCCATCCGCGGGCGGCTGCTGCAGCAAATACTCGACGAGCAACTTGGCCCGTGCATGGACCTCAAGCCGGACCTCGTGAGCATCTCCGCAGGTGGCAACGACCTCATCCGTCCCGGCGGCGATCCAGACGGCTTGGCCGAGAAACTCGATGCCGCCGTGCAGACCCTGAGTTCGGGAGGCGCCACCGTGGTTCTCTTCAACGGCCCGGACACCGTGTCGTCAGTACTCGGCCGGATCCGCGGCAAGGTGGCCATCTACAACGAAAATCTCCGCACCGTGGCCGCCCGCCATGATGCGGTGGTGGCTGATATGTGGTCGCTGCGGCAACTTTCCAACTCCCAGATGTGGGACGAAGACCGCCTGCATTTCTCGCCGCTCGGCCATCACACCATCGCCGCGATGGTCCTCGATTCACTCAATGTGCCGCACAACCTCGAGCCGCTGTTCCCCAAGCCGCTCCCCCAGCGCAGTTGGCGCGAAGCCCGCTCGGGCGACCTCGTGTGGGCACGGGAGTATTTTGTCCCGTGGGTCATCCGTCGGATCCGCCATCAGTCCTCCGGTGACGGAATCCTGCCGAAACGCCCGACGCCGGGACCCGTGTTCGGTGCTGCCGACACCATCCTGCCCCGGAGCTGACCGGGAACCACGAGCTGGGTCACAGGGAGCGGGGCTAAGCTGGTGAAAGACAGGGAGGCCTCCACCGTGAACAATTTGATCTTCTGGATCATCGTCTGCTCTTGGCTGATACCCATGGGGATCCGCATGTACAACCGATCGCGCCAACGCAGGATCCAGGACTTCCCTCCGCAGAATTACCCTGGGCAGCCATTTCCTCCGCAGGACTACCCAGGTCCTCCACAGGATTACCCCGGCCCGCACACTCCAGGGCGTTACGATCCCAGACCGTATGATCCGAGCCGGTACCCACCGAGCCAGTACTCCCCGAACCCATACAACCCTGCCCAGCCCCCGGTGGTCATTCCGGCTGAGCCGCAACCTCCCGTGGCGAGGCCCGCACCGCAGGCCGCTCCGCCGTCGTCGGCTACTCACCAACCGAACAGCGCTCACCAACCGAACAGCGCTCACCAACCGCACAGCACTCCCCAAGGCTACCGGGCACGGAAGCTGGCAGAACTGGACCAGGAGTACAGTGACGGGAAAATCGCCATGGAGGACTACATGAAGCTCCGCCAGGAGATCATGAACGGCTGATTCAGCCGAAGAAAGCTTCGCGCAGCTGGGGGCCGAGCTGGCCGATCTCGGTGAGGAAACCGTCGTGCCCGATCGGCGCCTCGATCACATGAACGGGTACCTCGCCGGGCAAAGCCTTGGCCAGCTCGTGGGATTGTTCCGGGAAGTAGAGGCGGTCCGAGTCCACCGAGGCAACGAAGAACTTCGCCGTTGCAACGGATAGCGCATCCGCCAATGAGCCCCGGCCGCGGGTGATGTCGTGGCTCATGAGGGCCTCGGTGATGGCGATGTAGCTGTTGGCGTCGAAACGCTGGACCAGCTTGCTTCCCTGGTGGTCGAGGTAGCTCTCCACTTGGTAGCGGCCCCGGTCCCCCAACACGGCAGCCTGGAGGGGCGCCTCACCGCCCTGGGCGTTCCGGCCGAAGCGGAAGTCCAGTTCATCCGCCGAACGGTAGGTGATGTGGGCAATCCGCCGGGCAAGGGCCAACCCCGCCTCGGGCGCGGCCTGGCCATAGTAGTCGCCGCCGTTGAAGTCGGCGTCCTGCCGGATGGCGAGCGTCTGGGCTTGCGCGAACGCGATCTGCTCGGCAGTGCTGTACGCCCCGATCGAAATCACGGCGCAACGCTTGACGCGGTCCGGATAGCTGACGGCCCATTCCAATGCACGGGCACCGCCCATGGACCCGCCCACGACGGTATGCCAGCTGCGGATCCCCAAAGCGTCGGCCAGCCGGGCTTCGGCTACAGTGCTGTCCCGCAGGGTCACCAGCGGGAAGCGGGAGCCCCACGGTTTGCCATCAGGAGCGCTCGACGACGGCCCGGTGCTGCCATAGCAGCCTCCCACGATGTTGACGGAGACTACGAAGTAGCGGTCCGTGTCGATGGTGGCGCCAGGGCCAACGAGTTGCTCCCACCAGCCTTCTTCGTCGCTCTCACCGCGGGCCACATGGGTACTGCCAGTCAGTGCGTGTTCCACCAGGACAGCGTTGGAAGCGTCTGCATTGAGCCGCCCCCACGCCTCGTATGCAAGGACGACGTCCGGTAGGAAACCTCCGGCCTCAAGCTCGAGTCCTCCCACGGAAACATACTTGAGGGTTCCGTCCTGGGTACCGGAAAGGGGTATGGCTGTTGCAGCAATTGTCATTCGTTGACACCTCACATCGCGCTTGCCCGCCGCCAACACAGCGAAGGGCCAGGTCTTCACCCGGGGCACCCCACCGCGAATGGAGGGTTGCCGGCCAGCAAGCCGGGGCTGTCACTGGCACTCATGACCTATAGGAAGAGTCTAGGAAAACCGGACCCCTTCTGACGAAGATTATGACATCTTTGTGACACTTGACCGCGTTTTGTTCATGAAGCGGGGGCCAAGGAGGCCAGCCGGCGAAGATTCATCCTGCGTCGCCGGCCGGCCTCCTACGCCATCCGGGGCGGTGCTAGGCGCCCTTGGCTGCCCGGAATCCCGACTCGAGGTCCGCGAGGATATCGTCGATGTGCTCGATCCCGACGGACAGCCGCACCAGGCCCGGGGTCACTCCTGCGACGGCCTGCTGCTCAGGCGTCAGCTGGCTGTGCGTCGTGGACGCGGGGTGGATGACCAAGGAACGGACGTCGCCGATATTTGCCACGTGGGAATGCAATTCCAGGGCGTCCACGAAGCGTTTGCCGGCGTCGATCCCGCCGCTGATGGTGAAGGACACCACCGCACCGGTGCCCCGGGGTCCGTACTTCCGCCCGCGTTCGAACCACGGGCTGGAGGGCAGCCCCGCGTACGCGACCGATTCGACGTCGTCGTGCCCTTCGAGCCATTGCGCCACTTTCGTGGCGTTGTCCACGTGGCGTTCCACCCGCAGGCTGAGGGTTTCGATTCCTTGGGAGATCAGGAATGCGTTGAACGGGGAAACAGCCGAGCCGAGGTCGCGCAGGAGCTGGACCCGGGCCTTGAGGATGTAGGAGAGGTTCGCGCCGAGGGCACCGTCCTTGCCGAGGTCGCGGGCATAGACGAGGCCGTTGTAGCTGGGGTCCGGGGTGTTGAAGTTGGGGAACCGCTCAGGGTCCTTGCCGAAATCGAAGTTGCCGGAGTCCACGATGACACCGGCAATGGCAGATCCGTGCCCACCGAGGTACTTGGTGGCCGAATGCACCACGATGTCCGCGCCCCACTCGATGGGCCGGATCAGGTAGGGCGTGGCGAGGGTGTTGTCCACGACGAGCGGGACTCCGGCCGCGTGCGCGGTACGGGAGACGCCCTCGATGTCCAAAACATCCTGGCGGGGGTTGGAGACGACTTCGGCGAAGAACAGCTTGGTGTTCGGCTGCACCGCATCCCGCCAGTGGTCGAGGTTGTCCGGGTCCTCGACGAAGGTGACCGAGATTCCGAATTTCTTCAGCGTGTGGGCCAGCAGGTTGTAGGTGCCGCCGTAGAGGCTCGGGCTGGCGACCACGTGGTCGCCGGCCTCGGCGACGTTGAGGATGGCGAACGTTTCCGCGGCCTGGCCGGAGCTCAGCAGGAGCGCCGCCAAGCCACCCTCCAGGCTCGCTATGCGCTGTTCCACCGCGTCCTGGGTGGGGTTGCCGATCCGGGTGTAGATGGGCGCCAGCTCGGCCAGCGCAAAGCGGTTGGCCGCGCTTTCCGCGCTGGGAAAGACGAACGAGGTGGTCTGGTAGATGGGGAGTGCCCGGGCGCCGGTGGCGGCGTCCGGCTCCTGGCCGGCGTGGATCTGGCGCGTTTCGAATGACCATCCTTGGGACATGCGGACTCCTGGTTGTCTGGGCTCTTTGCCGTGCTTCAGCCCGTCGGCCTTCGGCATTCAGCCTGTCGGCGTTCGGTTGCCGCCAGTCTAGGGACGGTATTGCGGGCTCCGGAAGCTTTGTGACGAACACAGTAGTTTTCGGTCCCGGCGCGTCCTGAAGTGACTCTGAGCTGCCTTTTCGATACATCCCACCTTGGTTAGGCTTGACTTAGCTGAGAGCTCCATCACAAAGTGCCAAGATGAAGCCATGCGCATGGATCACGTCTCTTACGCTTGTGAACGAGATGGCCTCTTGGCCACCACCGAGCGGATTTCCGCAGCATTGGGAGTGGACGCAGTCCGGGGCGGAGTGCACCCGCGCTTCGGTACCCGGAACATGATCATCCCCCTTGCTGACCACAAATACCTGGAAGTTGTCGAGGTCCTTGACCACCCGGCATCCGACAAGGCACCTTTTGGACAAGCCGTCCGTGCACGCTCCGCCGCAGGAGGTGGTTGGATGGGCTGGTGCGTCGCTGTGGACGACCTGAGCCCGTTCGAACAGCGGCTCGGACGCGCCGCTGTCCCCGGCAACCGCAAGTTTCCGGACGGCCGCGAACTCGTCTGGTCGCAAATCGGCATCCTGGGACTCATCGCCGATCCCCAGGTTCCCTACCTGCTCCGTTGGGAGGGCGACCCTGCACTTCACCCGTCCCTCGTGTACCCAAGCGACGTCAAGATGTCCAGCCTCACCATTGCCGGCTCCGCGGAGCGCGTCACCGAGTGGCTTGGGGAACCCGTGGAGAAGCCGCTTGAGGACGTTGCAGTCCAATGGATGGCTCCGCACGGAACGCCGGGAATCATGTCAGTAACGTTCGAAACCGCCAACGGAGCCGTCACCATCTGATGGACCGTCCCGTCACTCCCTGACGGACCATCGGGCCAGGAGGGCCCGGGAAAACTTCGGCCGCCATATGCGGGTGCCAATGACGTCACCCCGCGATGGCGGCCGAAACCTTTTAACGGCGTTGTTCCTACCCCAGCCCGATGGCCTTGCCGAAGACGCTGAAGCCGACGAACGCCACGATGTCCAGGAGGGCGTGGGCCACCACGAGCGGCATGACCCGTTTGGTCTTGGTGTAGATCCAGCCGAACACGAGGCCCATGACGGCGTTGCCAATGAAGGGCCCAAAGCCTTGGTACAGGTGGTAGCTACCGCGAAGGAGCGCGCTGAGCGCTATCGCCACCGGAGTGCTCCACCCGAACTTCCGGAACCGGTCCAGGAGGTAGCCCACCACGATGACTTCTTCGACGACGGCGTGCCGCACCGCGGAGAGGACCAGCACGGGCACGGTCCACCAGTAAGAGTCCAGGCCGCTGGGGATGATCGCCGTCGTGATGCCCAAGGCGCGGCCGGCCGCATAGAGGCCAAGCGACGGGATCCCGATCAGCGCGGCGAGGCCTAGTCCTTGCAACGCGTCACGGCCCGGGCGGGCGAAGTTAAAGCCCAGCCGGGTGAAACCCGAGGGACTCTCCGCCGTTTGGCGGTGCAAAGACAGAAAGTAGAACACCAACACCACCGGGACCAGGGCGAACGCGATATCCAACAGCTGGTAGGTTAAATCGAAGTACTCGCGTGTGCTCTGCGAGCGGTTGAGGGTGGACGTCGCATGGGCCAACGGCCCCTGGGTCATCTTGTCCAACAACTGCACCACGGAGTACACAGCCGATTGGCCCAGGGACAGGCCAAGGACAATCAGTACTTCGGCGCGCAACCGGCGCGTTGAGGCTAGGAGCATGCTCCTATCTTGCCTGCATTTGGCTGATGTTTTCCTTGGAGCCGAGTCGCAGATGTCCGCTTGCATGGCCGGGGCGGCTCCTGACCCTATGCTTGGTGGGATGAGCGCGCCAGCACGAATCTTCATGATCCGGCACGGCCAGTCAGCAGCCAATGCCGATACCTCCATCTACAACCGTGTGCCCGATTACCGCATCCCGCTGACGGAGCTTGGCATCGAGCAGGCACGGGCCGCGGGTGAGGCGCTGCGCAGGAAGCTCGACGGCGAGCCGGTGTGCGTTTATGTCTCGCCATACCTTCGGGCATACCAAACACTCGAGGCACTGAATCTGGGCAGCCTCACGGAAAGGGTGATCGAGGAGCCCCGGCTGCGTGAACAGGACTGGGCCAACTTCCAGATTGCCGGAGACATCGGGGACCAGAAGGAGCTGCGCAACCTCTATGGGCACTTCTTCTACCGGTTCCGCGAGGGCGAATCAGGCTCCGATGTCTACGACCGGATTTCGTCCTTCATGGAAACGCTGTACCGGCATTGGGAAAAGCCCGACTACACGCCCAACACCCTGCTGGTGACCCATGGCCTGACCATGCGACTCTTCTGCATGCGATGGTTCCACTGGTCGGTGGAGTACTTCGAGTCCCTCAACAACCCGGGCAATGCCGCCCTACGGACCCTTATCCGCAACGACCAGGGCAAGTACGATCTCGACACGCCCTTCAGCCAGTGGGTGCAGCGCAGCACGGACGAAACCGTGCTCAACGCTCCCCCGATGGTCTTCTAACGGGACGTTTCCGAAGCTACGCGTCCTTGGCCACGATCACTTCGGTGCCGCTGGCTTCAAATGCTGCCTTGTCCTCTGCCGTGATGCCCGAATCCGTGATGAGCCGCCGGAAATCGTACCCAGCCATCGCCGCGAACGCACGCTTGCCGATCTTCGTGGAATCGGCCAGGACATAGGAGTCCGTGGCGCGTCGGGCCATGACGGTATTCACCATGGCTTCCCCCTCGTCGGTGATGGTGGGCCCGATCTTGGGATCGACCCCGTTGACGCCGATGAAGGCGATGTCCAAGGCAACCTTCTGCATGATGACATCGGTGTAAGGCCCCACAAGTTCATACGAACGCGGGTTCAGGATGCCGCCGGTGACCATGATCTTGATGTTGGGGCGCACGGCAAGCTGGGCGGCGATGTTGATGGCGTTGGTGACCACCGTCAGCATGGGCCTGTTGGAGGGCGCGTTCAGGTCTTCGCGGGTGGACAGCACCTGGGCCAGGGCCGTATTGGTGGTGCCGCCGCTGAGTCCGATCACTGCCCCGGGCATGATGAGCTCCGAAGCTGCCAAGGCAATCTGCTGCTTGGCCTCGGCATGATCATCCCTGTTGTAGCGCCCCGGAAGTTCGTAGGCAACTGATCCCGTGGTTGCACCGCCGCGGGTACGGCTCAGGAGCCGCTGCTTGGCGAGGCTGTCCAGATCACGGCGCGCCGTGGCCGGCGAAACGGCCAGGCGGGTCACGATATCCTCGACCTCAACATGCCCTGACTCGGCGAGGAGATCAAGGATGGCTGTCAGTCGATCGTTGCGGGTCATCACGAACCTTCCGGAAATTGGGACTAATTCACTTTCGCGAACAGCGTCAGCAGACGTGCGGTTTCCAACACCAGAGCGTCCCGTCCGGCCTTGATGTACTTGCGGGAGTCCACCACGGAAGGGTTGGCATCCAGGTACTCACGGACGGCGCGGGTGAAGAACCCGTTCAAGTGTGTGGATACGTTGATCTTAGTCATACCGGCCCGGATTGCCGCCACCAGCGTTTCATCTGCGACACCGGAGGACCCGTGAAGGACGAGCGGCAGCTGGACGGCCTGCTTGAGCCGGGTGATGAGGGCCAAATCCAGGGCTGCGCTGCGTTCGGTCATGGCGTGCGAGGAACCGACGGCGACGGCGAGGGCGTCAACCCCGGTGGCGTCCACGAAGGAGCGGGCCTCGGCCGGATCGGTCCGGACTCCCGGAGCATGGGCACCATCCTTGCCTCCCACCTTTCCAAGCTCGGCCTCGACGTAGACCCCGTGGTCCTGGGCGTATCGGGCGACCCTGCGCGTGACTTCAACGTTCGAGTCATAAGGCAAGTGCGCGCCGTCGTACATGACGGACCCGAACCCGAGGTCGACGGCCTGCAGGGCCAGCTCTTCGGATTCGGCGTGGTCCAGGTGCAGGGCCACGGGCACCGAAGAGTCCCGGGCGATGGACATTGCGCCCCGGGCGATCGGCACGAGTCCGCCGTGGAAACGGACGCAGTTCTCCGAGATCTGCAGGATCAACGGGACGCCTGCCGCCTCCGCCCCGGCAACCAGGCCTTCCGCGGTTTCGAGGTGGATGACGTTGAAGGCGCCCTGTCCGATTCCGTTGGCCGCGGCGGTGTCCATGAGTTCCCGTGTGCTGACGAGTGTCACAGGGTCTCCTTCCAGCTGAGAATGAGTTGGTCTTCGAGGTCCGCGTAGAGCGGCGAGATCTCACCGGCGGCAGGCATGAGCACTGCGGCGGCGGACCAGGCTGTTGCCCGGCGGAGGATCGTGGGAATGTCGGTGATGCCGGCGGCGAGCGCGACGGCGGCTGCTGCCACCCCGGCGTCGCCGGCTCCGGTGGGGTTGCCGCTGAGTGGTTCCGGGAGCCGCGCGCTCCAATAGCCGCCGGGGGCGGCATGGTCGAACGCAAGCATGCCTTCGGCGCCGGCACTGACCAGGACCGTCTTGGCCCCGAGTGCGATCAATCGTTGTGCTGCGACGTCCAGGCTGCTTTCCCCGGTTGCTTCGAGGAGTTCGTGATTGTTGGGCTTGAGCAGATCCGCCCCGGCCCGTGCGGCGGCGATGATCCCGGGACCGGAGGTATCGACGACGGCGGGAATCCCGGCGTCGTGCGCCAAACGCACCAGCGCCGGGTAGAAGTCGACCGGCGCGCCGGGCGGCAGGCTGCCGGAACCGACAAGCACCCCCGCGCTTTGCCCGTCCAGGTTGTCGATCTCCAGGGCGTCGACGACGGCGGCGGCCAGCGCCTGCCATTCGGACGCTTGGAGAGGGCTCCCCTCTTCATTGAAGATGGACGTTTCGCCGCCCACCGTATCGACGAGGGCGATGCTGCGCCGTGTTTCCGCGACGACCGGAATCAGGCGATGCGGCACACCGCTGCTGCGCAATTCGGCTGCGAATTCGGCACCGGCCGGGCCGCCCGAGGGCGCGAGTGCCAGAACGGGATGGCCCAGCTGATGAGCCACGCGCGCAACGTTGAGGCCCTTTCCACCTGCGCGGCTGAGGGGTGCGGCTACGCGATGGCTTGCTCCGGGGGTGATCCCGGCGACATGGTAGCTGAGGTCTACCGCCGGATTGGGCGTGACGGTAATGACCCGTTTCATCGCCTGTTTCATGGCCTGTTCCCCGTGGCGGAGGCGGCCTTCGCGGCCGGGAGCAGCGCCCGGGCCCTCATGGCAGCGCCGAGCAAGCCTGCATCTTGGCCCAGTTGGGCGCGCATGATGATGGGCCGGCGCTGGAAATCGAGCAGCTCGTCGAGGCGGGAACGGAGTGGCTGCAGGAGTCCTTCTCCCGCTTCGGCTAGGCCGCCGCCCACCACCACTGCTTCGGTGCCGATGATGCTGACGCATTGGCTGAGGCTGAAGGCGAGGGCGTCCACCGCGTCGGCCCAGATCCGGGCAGCAAGGGCGTCGCCCGCATTGGCCCGCTCGAGGACTTCACGGGCACCGGTGCGCGGAGTTCCGGCTTTGTCGCTGTAGCGCCGGGCGATCGCTCCGGCGGAGCCGACGGCCTCGAGGATCGTGTGGCCAGGGCCGTCGGGGTCCGGAACGAGGGCGTGGCCCAGTTCCCCGGCGAAGCCGCCCGCGCGCACCGGGTACCCGTCGGAGATGACGGCGGCGGCAATCCCGGTGCCAACCACCATCACCACGACGTTTCGAAAATCACGGGCCCCTCCGAACCGGAATTCGGCTTCGGCCGCCGTGCTGACGTCATGGCCGAAGGAGACCGGCAGCCCGAGGCGCTGCGCGGCCTTTTCCCCGAAGGGAAAGTTCCGCCACCCCAGGTTCGCCGAATAGATCCCCACTCCGGTGTCTGAGTCCACGATTCCCGGAACAACAATGCACGCGGCCTTCGCCGGGTGGCCTGGGAATTCAGCCGCAAATTCCGAGGCTAATACCTCAACGGCGTCCAGGATCGCTTCGCCCGGCCGCAAGGGATCATGCGGAGTGGCAGCGCGGCGCAAGCCCAGGACATTCCCGGCCGTGTCGACAAGTCCTGCCTTCAGATCCGTCCCGCCGACATCAAAGGCCAGGACTGCGGATTCAGCGGCTCCGAGAACCATGGGATTACCTAGGCCGTGGCGTTCAGGACGACAGAGCGCGTGAGGTTGCGCGGCAGATCGGGGTTGAGGCCGCGCACGCGTGCCCGTTCCAGGGTGACCTTGTGGACGCGTGCCAACTCCGCGAGCGGGTGCTTGCCGGTGTTGACATAGAGGGCGCCCGTGCGGCTCATATCAGCGTCCAAGCCCTCGGGCTGCGGGCCGAAGATCCACGTGACCCGGCCAGGGGCCGCGATGGCAATGGGCCCGTGCCGGTATTCCATCGCCGCGTAGGATTCCGTCCAGCCCTGCACTGCCTCGCGCATCTTGAGCCCGGCTTCGTGTGCCAGGCCAACGGTCCAGCCGGTGCCAAGGAAGGTGAACTGTTCGGCGTCGAGCAACTCCTGCGAAACAGGCTCCGTGACGGCAGTGCGGGCGTCCTCTATTGCCTCCCCGAGTTCGATGCCAAGGCTCGTCAGAAGGTACACGAGGGCCGTGGTGGCGAAGCGGGTCTGGACCACCGATTTCTCGTCGGCGTACGGAAGGCCGATCACGGCGTCGGCCAAGGTGGTGATGGGCGAATTCACGTCCCCGATTACCGCAACAGTACGGACTTTTCCGCGCAAGGCTTCCAGGAGCTCAAGTACCTCCGTTGTGGTGCCGGAGCGGGTGATGGCGATCACGGCGTCGTACTGGCGACCGGGGCTGTTGTGATTAAGGAAGGCTTCGGACGCTGCGAACGCGTCGGTGACGCCCTTGCCCGCGGCTTCGCGGGCAGCGGCGTAGCTCTGCGCCATAAACCATGAGGTGCCGCAGCCGACGACGGCGATCCGCTCACCGTCAGCGGGCAGCAGGTGCTCCGCCTTGGACTGCCCGATGGCCCGCTTCCAGACCTCGGGCTGCGAAACAAGCTCTTCTTCCATGAAGGCCCCGAGGGTGTTGTTACTCATCGCACTTACCATTCCTGTCCGCGCTTCTTCAACGCGCTCTTCAACACTCAACGATTTGACGTTTTATGATCCATATAAACACTAAACGATCATATTCAATCGCACAAGGATCGTGGGGAGCTGTGGCGAGTCAAAGGAAAAAGCAGGGCCCCTCTGTCTGGAGGGGTCCAGCTTGGTGCTGCGAGATTGAGTTGTTGGAGCGAGCGCACCCCGGCCCTCTACACTCCGAAAAGTCAGCGGGATACCGGGCCGGTATGCCAGGTGCGTGGCCGACGGCGCCTTGTCAGCCAAACCCTGCATGCCAGTTGCAGGAGTAACGACGCTCCGGGTCAGATCCATCACGCCAACACACAGAGGACCTTCTGATGACACTCAAATTCTCCACTTTCGGTACTCATTTCGGCAGTTTTGGCACTCATTTCGTCGGAAATCCATACCTATCTGTGGGGACGGCTGTTTAGGATCAGCTAGGACCGGCGCCGATCCTGACCATCCAAATCACTTATGAGCATTGGGGAACATGAGAATGAAAAGACTCACCAGGATCGTATCTGTCACGATCGCAGCTCTCGCGGTTGCCGGAGCTACCATCGCACCCGCAACTGCCGCCCCTGCCAGCCACGGCGAGGCGACGCTTACGGTCACGCAGTTCGAGGCTGAACTGGCGCAGAACGCTGGACTGGCTCCTGAGGCGAAAGCAAACTACGAGAAGTTTGCGGCCTTCCATCAGGCGAAGAAGCAGAAGCTCGTCAACTACCTTAATGATCCAATCTTCCTGGCTGAGGTCATTTACGAGATGGGGCTACTTTCATCCGCAAACTCACCACAGGAAGTCAAAGTTACTCACGACGGTGACGCCGTAGTCACGAAGACCAGCAACCAAGAAAATTCCTTTGCCCAGAGTGCTGAGAAGAATGCGATGACGTTGGCAGCTGATCGAACGTTCGCTCGGGTTTCTCAGTACACATACTCATTGATGGGTATCACTCTGACGCGAGTTCGTTTGGACATGAACTTCGCCTACAACGCGTCCCGGATTACCGCCGTCAACTCTTGCGTTCCGAGCCACACCAACTACTTCCCGCTTCGTGGAATGGCAGCCACGCCTTCGTCCTACCTCAGCGGAAACAACGGCGTTTGCCAGGCAACCTGGCAGATTGCTGTCGGCTGGGTCAACGGATTGAACCTGGGCCAGCGTGCCGCACTTCAGAAGGTAGTTCAAGGGCCCTGGGGTTTGGTGAGTGATACCTTTGGCAACATCTGAGAGGGAGCCAATGTACTCGTCAATTTCAGCTGGCAATGATGTGCTCGCACCTACCGGATACGAGGTCTTTGCAGCCATGATTGCATTGATCGCAATCAGCCTGTTCATTTGGGCCCTGGTATCGCTTGCCCGCGACGCAAAGGCCTTGACGAATCGGGAGACCGTCCTCTGGCTTCTGCTGGTCGTTTTCGTCCCCCTCGTCGGGCCCGCCGCTTGGCTCGTGACGAGTCGGAGGTACCGGAGAAAGCCTGACGTCCAGTAGATTGTCGCGGGGACCGTGAACACAGTCCCCGCCGCGGCCCTAGACCGCGCGGACTCCTGCCCGCCACACCGCGAAAGTCAGCGGGATACCGGGCCGGTATGCCAGGTGCGTGGCCGACGGCGCCTTGAGCATGTGCAGGTCGGCGCGGTGCCCGACGGCGATCGAACCCACCGCCCGTTCGCCGTCGACGTCGTTGCCCGACTCCCTGCCCAGCGCCAGCGCACCGCCATACGTGGCCGCCCGGACGGCCTCGTGGACGCTCAAGTGCATCTGCAACACCGCCGTGGTGACGCAGAAGGCAATGGAGCTCGTGTAGGAGGTGCCGGGGTTGCAGTTCGCGGCCAAGGCAATCTGCACCCCGGCGTCGATCAGTGCGCGGCCCGGGGCGAGCGGCTGGCGGGTGGAAAGATCGCAAGCAGGCAGGCACGTGGCCACCGTGCCGCGCGCACCCGTTCCGGTGGAGGCATCCCAGCCGCTCCAGGTACCTGCGAGCGCCTCAATATCAGCCGCTGAAAGGTAATTGACGTGGTCAACGCTGGCCGCACCGAACTCCACAGCCAGCTGCACACCAGGTCCTTCACCCAATTGGTTGCCGTGGACACGCAGGCCCAGTCCCGCGTCGCGGCAGGCGGACAGGACGCGGCGCGACTGTTCCTCGGTGAAAGCGCCGCGCTCGCAGAAAACGTCGGCCCAACGAACGTACGGGCGGACGGCGTCGAGCATCGGACCGCAGACGAGGTCCGTGTATTCCTCGGCGTCGACTCCGGCCGGGACCAAATGCGCGCCCAGGTAGGTGACTTCGTCCACGGTGGCTGCCGCGATGCGAGCGCTGCGGGCCTCGTTCTCGAGGTCCAGGCCGTAGCCGGTCTTGCTCTCGAGGTAGGTGGTGCCCTGGGAGACGGCTTCGGCAACGCGTCCGGCGGCGAGGCGGGTCAGTTCCTCGTCGCTCGCGGCGCGCGTGGCGCCGGTGGTGACGGCGATGCCGCCGGCACTGTAGCTCTGGCCGGCCATCCTGGCCTCGAATTCGGCGGTGCGGTCGCCCGCGAAAATCAGGTGCGAGTGCGAGTCCACCCAGCCCGGGAGCACGGCGCGGCCTTCCGCGTCCACGTGCTCATCAGCCGAGGGAGCGTCCGACGCCGGACCGATCCAGGAAATCCGCTCACCTTCGATCACCACGGCGGCGTCCTTGAGGACACGATGCTCCGCGTCCTGGGTCATCAGTTCGCCGATGTTGCTGATCAGTGTGCTCGTCTGCCCGCTCATGAACCTATTGTTCAACGCCGGATGGACCAACGGGCCGCTGCCAGCTCCCTCGGTGTCCGGGATGCCGGACTGATGCCCGACGCGGAGCCAACCATCGCCGAACCCAGGATTTCCGCGGCCGCGAGCTCAGCGATGGCGGAAGAGGTCTGGAAACCGTAACCGCCTTGGCCCGCAAGCCAGAAGAAGCCGGGAGCCTCGGCATCGAAACCCACCGCCGGAACGCCGTCGGCAGCTTCGGTGCGCAACCCGGTCCAGGCTTTGGCCACGGAGCGGATGCCCAGGGACGTGAGCGAGTTCAGCCGAGCCACGAGCTCTTCCACGTCGCCGGGCCACGGCTGTGCGTCTTCGGGGCCGCTCGGCACCGTCTCCGACGGCGAGATGAGCACCTGTTCGCCCTCCCTCCGGAAGTAGTAGGTGTCATCCGCTGCCGCCACCATGGGGCTTCCGAGCGGAAGCGGGCGTTCGACGTCGACAATTGCCGCCGTGCGCCGGAACGGCTGCAAGCCCAGCTTCTCCACCCCGCTGAGCACCGCGAGCTCATCCGCCCAGGCACCTGCTGCGTTAACGACGACGGCGGACTGGAAGCCTTCCAGCCCGGCGCCCAATTGCCAGCCGGAACCAAGGCGTTGGGCCGAATGGACCCGGGCGCCGGTGATGATGTCCACTCCCCCGGCCTCGGCGCGTTGCCGGTGGTCTTCCAACAGCACGGGGGCGTTGCAGGCGAATGACCCTGTATCCAGGCCAGCGGCCGTGAAGGATCCGGGATTCAGTGCCGGGCACAACTCAAGGGCTTCGGCGTGCGTGATGGGGTGCATGTGCCCGCTGGCTTCTGCCTTGACGGTGGCTTCGTCGCCCACCAACATGAACGAGCGCGGTTCCAGCACCGGTACCGGCAACGCGGCGTCGCGGGCTGCCATCAGTTCCAGGGTGCGGACGGTGAGTTCCTGCACGACGGCGGGTCCGTAGCTTGGGTTGAGCTGCCGGGCCGAGCGGGAGGACGTGTGGTAGGCCAGCGTTTGTTCGGCCTCCACGAGGGCCACCGAGCACTGGCCGGCCAGCGCTGAAGCCAGCGACAACCCGGCGATGCCTCCACCGACAATTACCACATCATAATTTGCAGCCATCCCACCATCCTGTCAGCGCACACGCCCAGATGCGAGGAGCCCGGCTGCGAGGGGGCCGGCTCGGTGCGGGCTACTCCACCGCGGACGGCTTGATGCCGCTGTAGGGGGTCCACCACGTGAGCGGCTCCGTGACGGTGAAGCGCCGCCCGGAGATCGAGTCCGCGGGAACCCGCACGAAATGGTCCTTCTTCCCGGCTTCCCAGGGAAACAGGGGCAGCGAGAACGAGTTGACCACGTCGTCGAGCTGTTTCACCGCGTCGGCTTTGCCATGGAGCACAACACTCCATGCGACGCCGGTGTTTGGGTCCACGCCATCGACTTCCATGGCCACCGGGAATTCGCCCAAAGCCGCGGCGAGCTTTGTGCCCGCTCCGGTCCTGAAGACAACGGTCCCCTGGTCCACGGTGTAATTGATCGGAAAAATGTCAGGGTGGTCTCCGAGCCACACGGCCAGCCTGCCGACGGACACGCCCCTGAGGAGATTCCAGCATTGCTGCGAATCCAACACCTCGGTGACAGGTTGTGCTGCATCATTGTCCATGCTGCAGATACTAGGCCTCCGATCCCCCTTGGGACAGGGTTGCCGTGAAGGGGACCCAGCGCAGGTACTGGAGCTCCTCGAAATGGCGGATGTAGTCATCCAAGAGGTCGTGAGCCACCCTGACCGAGTCCACGAGCGGGTTCATGGCCATCGCCTTGTAGGCGGAGCGCCGGGAACCAGTGAGCGCAGCGTCGATCGTGGCGCGTTCCACCGCTTTGGCGTTGATGACGAGTCCCCGCGCGTAGTCCGGAAGAGCCTTGGCTGGGAGCAAGCGGACTCCAGCGGCATCCACGAGACAGGGCGCCTCGATGACGGCGTCGGCGTCGAGCTCTGCCAAGGTACCCGCATTGGGGACATTCAAGATCAGGCGGGCCGTTTCCCCCTGGCTGATGGCACGCATGATCGCCAAAGCGACGGCCTCGTAGCCGCCGGATACCAGGTCATCGGCGTCGCGTTCGAACGTGCCGGCTGCCTCCCTGTTGCTCTGCATGTACGTCTCTTCGCGATCGAGCTTGGTCTTTTCCCAAAGCCTGAGGGCTGATTTCGACGTCGGATCCCGCGGGGCAGGCTCCGCACCGCCGTCGTTTCCGTCCCGCAGCCCGCTGTAGAAGGACGATTGTTGCCGCGCCAAGTAGGCGCCGCGGGTGCTCGCGGCGCGCCGATCGGCGTCGAGCGCTTCCCGCCTGAAGTAGTAATAATGCAGATACTCGTTGGGAACCGCGCCCAGGGCCTTGATCCACGAAGCGCCGAACAGCCGGCCCTCTTCGAAGGACCCGATTGCGACGTCGTCGGCCAGGAGCCGCGGCAGCACATCCTCACCGTCGACCACCAGCCCGCGCAGCCAGCCCAGGTGGTTCAGGCCGATGTAGTCGATCTCCACGGAACCGTCCCGAAAGGCGTCCGTGCCGCGGTGGATTCCGGCTGCGAGCAGGCAGCGCCTGGCCAGTCCCACTGGCGAATCGCAGATCCCCACCACCTTGTTGCCAAGGACTCGCGTCATGACCTCGGTGATGACGCCGGCCGGGTTGGTGAAGTTGATGAACCAGGCCTCCGGAGCATGCTTCTTCACCGCCTCGGCGATGTCCAGGACCACGGGAATGGTCCGCAGGGCATACGAAATCCCGCCGGCGCCCACGGTCTCCTGCCCGATGACCCCGTGTTCAAGGGCGATCCGTTCATCGGCGGCGCGCCCCTCCAGTCCGCCCACCCGGATGGCGGAGAAGATGAAGTCGGTGCCGGGCAAGGCTTCCGACAGCTCCGTGAACATCCTCACTGCGGGTGCGTCGGGCACCTCCTCGGCCATGTCGGCGAGGACCCTGGCCACCACCCTTAGGCGCGCGGGGTCGGCATCGAACAGCCTGAGTTCGGTGACCCGGCCGGGCCCGTGGTCCCCCAGCAGTGCTGAATAGACCAGGGGAACCCGGAATCCCCCGCCGCCCAGGATGGTCAGGATCATGGGAACTCAGAGCCCCGCGGCGGCGCGGCTCTTTACGAAGGCCTCGACACACGCCTCAACGTCGTCGGAGCTGTGTGCTGCCGAGAGCTGCACGCGGATCCGGGCAGCTCCCTTGGGTACCACGGGGTAGCTGAACGCTGTGACGAACACTCCGTGGTGGAGCATCTCGTCGGCAACCTTCGCGGCCACCACGGCGTCGCCGAACATCACCGGAATGATGGCGTGCTCGCCGTCGAGCAGCTCGAAGCCTTCCTCGCTCATGCGGCGGCGGAACAGGGCAGCATTCTCGAAGAGCCTGGAGCGGAGTTCGCCCGAACCCTGGACCAGCTCAATGGCCTTGATGGTGGCTGCGACGATTGCCGGGGCCAAGGAGTTGGAGAACAGGTACGGGCGGGCCTTCTGGCGCAGCATGGCGACGATTTCGCTGCGGCCGGAGACGTAGCCGCCGGAGGCGCCGCCAAGGGCCTTGCCGAACGTGCCGGTGTAGATGTCGATCCTCTCGGAAACACCGGCGTGTTCCGGGGTTCCGGCGCCCGTGGCTCCCATGAAGCCGACGGCGTGGGAATCGTCCACCATGACCAGCGCGTCGTGCTTTTCCGCGAGATCGCAGATGGCCTCGAGCGGAGCGAGGTAGCCGTCCATGGAGAAGACGCCGTCTGTCACGATGATCTTGCGCCGGGCCGGTGCCTCGCCAGTTGAGGCCTCTATCAGCTTGGCTTCCAGGTCAGCCATGTCCTGGTTGGCATAGCGGAAGCGCTTGGCCTTGCTGAGCCGGATGCCGTCGATGATGGAGGCATGGTTCAGGGAATCGGAGATGATGGCGTCCTCGGCCCCGAACAGGGACTCGAAGACACCTCCGTTGGCGTCGAAGCAGCTGGAGAAGAGGATGGTGTCCTCGGTTCCGAGGAACTCTGAGACCCGGGCCTCAAGCTCCAGGTGCAGGTCCTGGGTGCCGCAGATGAAGCGGACGGACGCCATGCCGAAGCCGCGCTCGTCCATGGCGGACTTGGCGGCCGCGATGATGTCCGGGTGGTCTGCCAGGCCCAGGTAGTTGTTGGCGCAGAAGTTCAGGACGGTGTTCGCGGGCTGGCCGAGCTGGCCTGCGGAGATGTGGCTGGCTTGCGGCGAGTCAATGTGGCGTTCGGTCTTGAAGAGGCCTGCGGTGCGAATCTCTTCAAGTTCGCCCTGCAGCTGGTCTTTGATGCTTGAGTACATGGTGGCTCCTGGTGCTGGGGTCTTGGGAGGACTTTACGGTGTCTTAGAGTTCGGCGTTCTAAAGTTCGGTCCAGTCGAGGACAACCTTGCCGCCTGTGCCGGCGCGTGCGATTTCGAAGCCCTTTTCCCAGTCGGTGGCGGACAGCTTGTCCGTGACGACAGCGGAAATGTGGCTGTGCAGCACGGGGTTGGAGGACAGCATGGCGCTCATGGCGTACCAGGTTTCGTACATCTCGCGGCCGTAGATGCCCTTGAGGGTCAGCATGTGGGTGACTACTTTGCCCCAGTCAATGTCGATGGACTGGCTGGGCAAGCCAAGCATGGCGATGCGTCCGCCGTGGTTCATGTTGTTGATCATCTCAGGCAGGGCCGTGGGATGTCCGGACATTTCAAGGCCGATGTCGAATCCTTCGCGCATGCCGAGCTCGAGCTGGGCGTCCTTGACGCGCATCTTCGACACATCGACGGCGAGGTCCACGCCCATCTTCCGGGCGAGTTCAAGGCGGGGAGCCGAGACGTCCGTGATGGCGATCTTGCGGGCGCCGGCATGGCGCGCGACGGCGATTGCCATGAGTCCGATGGGCCCGGCACCTGTGATGAGCACGTCCTCGCCGACCAGCGGGAAGCTCAGGGCTGTGTGGACGGCGTTGCCGAAGGGATCGAAGATGGCGCCGAGCTCGGGGGTAATGGAGGGATCCTGGTGGACCCAGACGTTGGTCTCCGGGATGACGACGTATTCGGCGAAGGCACCATCGCGCTGCACGCCCACGGACACCGTGTGGATGCACATCTGGCGGCGGCCTGCACGGCAATTGCGGCAGATGCCGCAGACCACGTGGCCTTCACCGGAGACGCGGTCGCCGACTTTGACGTCGCGGACGTCCTCGCCCACGGAGACCACTTCGCCGTAGAACTCGTGTCCCGCGATCAAGGGAGTCTCGATGATGCTCTGCGCCCACGCGTCCCAGGACTGGATGTGCAGGTCCGTTCCGCAGATGCCGGTGGTCATGACGCGGATCTTGACGTCGCTGGGACCTGCCTCCGGCTCGGGCCGTTCGACGAGTTCAAAACCAGCGTGGGGACCGGACTTGTAGAGAGCCTTCATGGGTCTTCCTAACTCAAGGGATTGGGCCGTTTGTGTGCCGTTTCACTTCATTGAAGCCCCACGGACGGTTTAGCACAACTAGGTTTTTCTCAATCAACGATTTAGCATTTACTAAATGGAAGTACATCAGCTCCAAATGCTCAGGGAACTAGGAGATCTCGGCAGTGTCAAGGCCGTGGCGGAGACACTCATGGTCACTCCGTCGGCCGTCTCCCAGCAACTCGCACTCCTGCAGAAATCAGTGGACGTGCCCCTGACCCGCAAGGAAGGCCGGGCCCTGGTGCTCACCGATGCGGGCAGGGTCCTCGCCGACGCCGGAGCCGCCGTCGTGAGCGCCATGGCCGATGCCCGGGCCGCCATCGGCGCGTACCACGACTCCCCCGGCTCCACCGTGACCGTGAGCGCCTTCCACAGTGCGGGCCAGGCTTTGTTCGCTCCGCTCGCGGCCTTGCTGACCACCGCGCGGAACGCGGGTCCGGAAAGCAGCGTTCCCCGGGTGAAGCTCGCCGACGAAGACGTTGCCCAGGAAGACTTTCCTGGCCTCGCGGCACGCTATGACCTCGTGTTGGCGCACCGGATGGAGCACAGCCCCGGGTGGCCCATCGACAAAGTAGCCGTGATCCCGCTCGCCGACGAACCGCTCGATGTCGCGTTGCCTGCCGGGCACCCGCTCGCGGCGCGCCGCGAACTCAGGCCGGCCGACGTCGTCGGGCAGCCCTGGGTGACCAGCCGCGCCGGCTACTCCCCCGCGGACGTGCTGGCCGCCGTCGTCGCCGTCAGTGGGCGTCCGGCGGATGTCCTGCACCGCATCAACGACTACTCCACCGTGGCCTCGCTCGTGGCGGCCGGTGGCGCGATAGGTTTGCTCCCACGGTTCACCGCCCAGCGCGTACTGGACGCGGGCATAGTGCTGCGTCCGCTGGCGGGGGTGAATTCCGTGCGCAAGATCGACATCCTCGCGAGGCCGGAAACCCTGAAACGGAAATCGGTCATGACGGTCTGCGAAGCACTGCAAACCGTCATGACCGAACTCGCCGGGGGCACCTCACCCGGCGCCTCTCAGCCCAACTGACTCGCATTAGTTGTCGTTATGAGGCTCCAAAACGACAATAACTGCGAGTTACTTGGGCGCTCGAAGCCCTAAAGTTCCCGGACCCGGGCTGGCTGGCCGGCGTTGAAGTACTCCACAAGCTCCTCGGGCAATGCCGGAACTTCGCGCGCGCAACCGTCGCCGCGCAGGGACTCGGTAGCGAGCACTCCGGCGGCTACGGCCTCCCGGGCTGCGATCGGCGACGTCGCAGTGGCTCCGCCATCCTTGGCGAACCGCAGGAACTCGGCGATGAGCAAGGGGTCCGCACCGCCATGGCCGCCTTCTCCGTCACGGACCAAGACCTTCTGGTCGGGCTCGGCGAAGCCGGAAGTTGTCCGGGTGGTCCAAACGTAGATCTGGTCACCCGCGCCGTCACCGAAGTTCTCGATCCTGCCCTTGGTGCCGATCACGGTGTAGTTCCGCCAATAGTCCGGGGTGAAATGGCACTGCTGGTACGAGGCGAGTACGCCGTTGTCCAAGACCATGTTCATCATCGAGATGTCCTCGACGTCGATCGTCTCGGCGAGGTCCGTCTGTTCGGTCGGAGGCCAGTTGTCAACGGAGAACCAATCTCCCATGCGGCGAGCCGTGTTGTCGCGGCGGGAAGCGACGTCGCCGTAGACGGCGAGCTCGCCGATCGCCTGCACCTTGGTGCTGTATCCGCCGGCGAGCCAATGGATGACGTCGATATCGTGCGCGCCCTTTTGCAGCAGCAGCCCTGTGGTGTTGGCACGCTGGGCATGCCAATCCTTGAAGTAGTAATCCCCGCCGTTGCCCACGAAGTGCCGGCACCAGACTGCCTTGACGTCACCGATGGTCCCGGCCTGGATGATTTCGCGCATCTGCACCACCACGGGCATGTGTCGCATGTTGTGGCCCACATAGAGGCGCGTTCCGGTGTCGAAGGCCGTCTGGAGGATAAGGTCAGCTGCTTCCAGCGTGACGTCAAGCGGTTTCTCGCAGAAGGTGGGGATGCCGGCTTTGAGCGTCCGGACGGCGACGGCGGCGTGTTGGTTGTCCGGAGTCAGGACCAGGACAGCGTCCAGGCCAGAGGCCAACAAGACGTCCAAATCGTCGGTGATTACCGCCGTCGGGATCTTCTCGGCCGCGTCGGCCCTGCCCCGCTCGCCCAGATCGCAAACGATTGTGACTTCCGAACCGTGGCCGGGCTTGTGCGCGTGGCGCCACAACGACGACCGCAACCCGAATCCGACGATGCCTACTTTGAGGTCCATTAGTACTTTCCTAACTAGATAAGTTGATGCGCGGGCGTCATGGGGTCGTTTAACCCACGCGCTGCGCGATTCCTTGGTTGACCAGCTCGCGAACCCTCCGGTAATGAAGGGGGTCGTAGCTGAAGCTGTCCATGGCGAGGCTCCCGCCCGAGCCGTTCGTATCGATAAGCGCCAGCACGTCCTCGCGACCGGCCAGTTTTGCCAGCAGCGAGAGTGCCCGGTGGTCCCACATGGCCTGCGCGAACACCTTGTAACGGATCGATTCCCACGGCACTCCATCCGGTCCCGGGTAGACCATGAAGGCGTCGCCGCCCGGAAAAGCTCCTCCGGCACAGGTGTCCTTGAACGGGTCCACGGGCGCCAGCGAGTGGGCTGTGTTGTAAAAGTTGAATCCCCAATGCAGGAAGCCCGCACATGCCAGGGCGAAAAGCTGGTGACCTAACACCCGGTTTCGCACTGAAGGCATGGAAATGAACCGGTTGGCAACGCCGGTGTCCTGGGCGACGCAGTAATAGACCCATAGATCTTTCACGCCGGCTGCCAGGAACGGTGCCACGGCGTCGCTTGCCACCACGGGATTCGGCACTGCCCCGCTGCTGTAGAACCCAAAGTCGCTCAGGGCGTCAACCACCGTCAGCCCGTCCAGGAGATCCGCGACAACGCCCTTTGCCTGTTGGTACCCCGCCAGGGCTTCGGCGCCCTCCGGTTCATCGGAGATGTGGAATATGACCCGGTCAAGCGACCAGTGCTCTGCCAGGAATGAACGCAGGGCCGGAAGGAGTTCAGCCATGAGCTCCCGATATGAGGCGGACGTTGCCGGCACGTCCCAGCCAAAGCGCCGTTCCAAGCCTTGCGTGGCCTCGACATAAATCGCCGGCGTCGCCTTTGCCCCCCATTGTGTGAACAAGTGGGCGATTTCCAAGTACCGGATGCCATGTTTGGCACAAAGGCTCACCCAGCGCAGCAGCTTGCTGAAATCAAAGCGATAGCCGGAATCTTCGCGGATCCCAATCAGCTGGGTGGGCAGCCGCGTCCCCCCGACCGCTGTGTCCAGCGGAGGAGTCCACGTCGGAGTCAGGAGCGAGTTGGCTCCCATCCTTGCAGCAGACCCCATGAAGGCATCGATGATCGACCAATGCTCCTCGCTGAACACGCCGACGCCGTAATGGCTCGCCAGACCGTCGCAGTGGAACCAGTGGGCGTTCACGATCTCCAGTTCAGGGGCTTGCACCGGCACCACGGTGACGCCGATGTGGGTACTGAAGAGCGTGTTGCCTTGCATGTCCCGCACCGAGATCCCGAGTTCGTGATCGCCCGCGTGGTCCACGGAAGGCACCACGACGTCGATCCATGCCGCGGTCCACTGCCCATAGAGAGGCTGGATCAGCCCATCCGGGGCAGGCCGCAAAAGATCGGGATACAAACCGGGAGTGTCCCGGTCGTAGCCGCCATCATGCTGCGGGAATGCCGCCAAGGAACAAGGCACCAGTTCAACCTGCGAAATGGAGGCAAACCCTGCCGCCGTACCATCGATTGCAACTTCCAATGGCCCCGACAGCCGAAAATCATGCTTCATCGGGGGCCTGAGGGCCACTTGGACCGATGCAGTCTCGCCGGGGAAAACGGACATCGGGATGGTCCTGTCGAACGGCCGTGGTGGAGCGTCCGGGTAGACCTTTTCCAAGGAGTCCACTAGCACGAACGACCAGCCGTCCAGCTGGACCGGGTTCTGTTCCGTCAAGGCTGCGATCCTTCCTACTTGAGTCCGGAGCGGCCGATGCCTGCCATGACACGCTTCTGCATGAGCAGGAACATGATCAGAATGGGCGCCATGGCCATCAGCGATGCCGCCATGAGGATCGGGTAGTTGTTGGCGTGCTCTCCCTGGAGGTTCGAAAGCCCGACACTCAACGGTGCGGCGTTCGCCGTCGACGTCACCACCAAAGGCCACAGGAGGTCATTCCAGGACCACAGCACCGTAATGATGACCAGGGCCCACAGGCCGTTTGCCGCAAGTGGCAGCATGACCCGGAAGAAGATCTGGAACGGATTGGCGCCGTCGAGCCGTGCCGCGTCTTCGAGTTCGTCCGGGAGCCCCATGAAGAACTGGCGCATCAGGAACAGGCCGAAGGCGCTGAAGATGCCCGGAGCCACGATGCCGGCGATGCTGTTCAGCCAACCCAGGTTTTGGATGATCTGGTACTGCGGGATCAGGAACAACTGGGACGGCACCATGATGATCGACAAGACAATGGCCAGAATGAGCCCTTTGAAGCGGAACCGCATACGCGCGAAGGCGTAGCCCGCCATCGAACATAGGAGAACCTGGCCGATCACCCTGATGACGGTGATTGCAACGGTCACCCAGAGCTGTGAACCGAAATTCATGGAGGTGAAGACATCCGCGAAGTTATGCCATTGGACAACGCTCGGCCACAGGGTGGGCGGCGTGCTTTGGACTTCGGCGTTCGTCGAAAGCGACATGACGATCTGGTACAGGAGAGGCGAGATCATGGCCAACCCGCCAATGCCCAGTACACAGTGCGCCAGGACGTTCGAGCCCTGCTTGCCGCCTTTGGTGGCTTTGGTGCCCTGGCTCTTGGTGCCGCGGCCCTTGGCCCCGCGGCCGGCGGGTCCCGAGGGTGCGCCTCCAGCTTGAGACGGCCTCGTGGCAGCCGACCCGCTCCGTCGCGATTCGACGCCGCTTTTTGTTGAGAGCATCGATTCAGACATAGTTGACCCACCTCTTCTGGATACGGAATTGGAAAGCGGTCAGAAGAGCGATGATGAGCAGGATCAAGATACCGATGGCTGCCGCATAGCCCTTGTCGTTCTGCAGGAAGGCCTGGTTGTAGAAGATGTACACGAGGCTTTGCGTCTGCGGCATGGCCAGGTTCGCTTTCCCCATCATCACGTACAGAAGATCGAACAGCTGGAAGCCGCTGATCACGGTGACGATCGTGACGAAGAAGATGCTTGGCGTCAACAACGGAACGGTAATGCTGAAGAATTGGCGGACCCGGCTGGCCCCGTCCATTTCCGCGGCTTCGAAGAGCTCCCGCGGGATCTCGCGCAGTCCCGCGCTGATGATGATGAGGTTGAATCCCAACGACATCCAAAGCCCCACAGTAGCCACGGCGAGCAGTGCAAACCCCGGCGTGGATGTCCAGTAGGGGCCCTGGATCCCGAACAAGCCCAGGAACCAGTTGATGGGTCCGAAGTCACCGTTGTAGATCAACCGCCACACGATCCCGACGGCGGCCGGCATGGTGATGTAGGGAATGAAGTACAGCGTCCGGTACAGGGCTGCGAACCGCAGGCCGGGACGTTCGATCAAGGACGCAAGAATGACCGCGATGGGAATCCCCATCAGCACGACGACCGTATAGATCAGCGTATTGAGGATTGACTGCGGAATAGTGGAATCCGCGAACATCCGCACATAGTTGTCCAGGCCGATGAACTTGGTTCCGCCGAAGACTCCCCACTTGGTGAAGCTGTAGTAGAACGTCTGGACAATCGGCCAAAGGTAGAACACACCAATGCCCGCAACGGTGGGCACCACGAACAACCACGGCCACCAGCCATCCGACTTCGAGTTTCCTTTGCGACGATCCCCCTTTGCTTGGGTGGCACGGCCGCTCTTGGACGCCGGCGTCAGAGTCTGGGCTTTCATGATTCTTTGGCCAGCGCGGCATTCATCTGGCTGGCAAGGTCCTTGGCGACGTCGGCAACCGGCTTGGTCCCGGCGAACGCCTGCGGCAGCAAGGTATTCTCGAGTTCATTCCAGGCGGCCGTGTTGACCGACGCCGGGTAAGGCGAGGCATCCTTGGCCAAGTCAAGGAAGACGTTGAGGTCAGCGGAGGGAACAGACTTGACCCAGGCATCCTGTGTGCCGTTGAAGGCCGGGATGACGGTTCCGGTTTCCGCCTGGATCTTGGCAGCATCCTGGGTTCCCAGGAATGCTACGAAAGCCTGCGCCGCGGCCGGGTTTTTCGCATTCGCGGGAATCACGTTGGCAAGTCCGTGGATCACGCTCTGGTTGGTCTTCGGCCCCTTCGGGAGGCTGACAATGCCGAGATCGTCCCCAAGGGCCTTTTGGGCAGGCCCGACGGTCCAGGAGCCATCCATGGTCATAGCCAACTTCTTGGACGTGAACATGTCGCTCGAAGAGGTGTCCGTCAGCTGCTGCATCGAGGGAGATACGCCGGATTCGATCAGGTCGCGCCAGAACTGGAGGCCGGCGATGGAGCCGGCGGAGTCGTATCCGGACTTCTTGCCGTCGGTCGAGATGATGGTCCCGCCGGCTTCGATCATGGTGTTGTAGTAGCTGGTCTGGCCGCCTGTGAGGTCACCGGCATACCCGTAGACACCCTTGCCCTGGTAGAACTTGGACAGCTTGGCACCGGCGGATTTCACGTCGTCCCACGTCCAGTTGGACGTCGGCTCAGACACCCCGGCTTCCTTGAAGAGGGCCTTGTTGTAGAAAAGTGCGCTGGTATCGAAGTCCTTGGGGACCCCGTAGAACGCGCCGTTGACGGTGTACAAATCCACGAGGGCCTTGGGATAATTGGCCGTGTCCACTGCCTTGCCGGACACCAGGCCGTCCAGGGGCAACAGCTGGTTGTTTTGCGCGTAAAGCTTGATGTGCGGGCCGTTCATCCAGAAAACGTCCGGCAGGGTGTTGCTGCTTGCCTGGGTTTGGATCTTGGTCCAGTAGGCCGAACCCTTCGACGGCGTGACGTCGATGGTGACCTTGATGTTCGGGTACTGCTTGTTGAACTCGGTCACGATTTTCTGCATCGCGGGCTTCTGTGCCGCGTCCCAGATGGCGTAGCTCAGCTCGGCGCTCAGGTCCTTCGCGGGAGCAGCGTAGGCGGCCTTGGCTGCGCTACCCCCGGCGGCACTGTTCCCGCCGCAGGCGGCGAGCGAAACGACAGCGGCACCGGCAGCCGCAAAGGAAAGGAATGACCTGCGGGTCACGTTGTGGTTCATAAGAATTCTCCGATGTCTTGGTCAGAAGACCGACGGTCCTTCGGGGGCGGGCCCGCATTCGGCGAACAGCCAACCCAACTGGTGTTGTGCAGTTGATCACATCATGTTAATCGTTTAAAGGCAAGACGCTAAATGATCTTTCCTTAACTTTTACGGGCACAAAACGTCATCAACGTGCATGAAAGGGTGGGTCGCCTGATCATTGGCATGTACCTCGACATACCGCGGGGACACCCCCGGGGTCACGCCGAGGGCGCTGAGTTTTTACACCGAGGGCGCTGAGTCCCTCACGATGAGCTTCCAGGGGAATTCCAGAATGCCGGCAGGCCCCTCGGGATTCTCTGCCCGATCGAGCAAGAATGCAGCCAGGCCATCGAAAAATCCCTCAGGACCAACCGTGGTCAACGACGGCGTCATGCGCTCGCCTTCAGTGGTGTTGCCGATACCGAGCACTTCAACGTCTTCAGGAATGCGAAGTTGCAAACGCTGGGCCGCATGGATGGCGGCGATCGCCGCAAAGTCGGTGGTCGCATAGATCGCGGTGGGACGGTCCGTCCGCTGCAGGAGCCGCAGCGCGGCGTCGAACGCGCTGAGTCCGTCGCGGTCATACGTCTCGACGTAATCGGCCCGGTAATCCAAACCAGCCTTGGCCAGGCCACGGGTGTATGCCCCCAAACGGATGTCCAGGGTGCTCATCGAATTTGTTGAGGAGATCAGGCAACCCACCCGGCGGTGCCGCCCGGTGAGGTGATCCACGGCCTGCTCGCAAGACGAACCGGCCAAGGGTCGCACGACGTCGAATCCCTCAGGTTCCATGGTGTCGCTGAAAACCACCAAGCGCTGAAATCTCGCCGCTTCCGCCAGCAGTTCGACATCCCCGGGCTCTTCGGCGCCATCGATGAATGTCACGTCCGCATTTTGCCGTTTCAGGGCAACCCGCCAGTCGGTATCGGCCAGAATCATGGGCGTAATGCCACGTTGGGCAGCAGCCGTACCGACGGCGCGGCTGACATCCAGTGCCCACGGATCCGAGATCATGGTCAGCGACAACATGAGCAAGTTCGTTCGTCCAGTGCGGATCGCCCTTGCAGATTGGTTGGGGCGATATCCAAGGGCCAGTGCGGCCTCTTGAACCCGCAGCACGGTAGCGGCGGCCACTCCGGACCCGCTCCTGCCGCCGTCTTTGCCGCTCCTGCCTGAAAGCACATAGGACACAGTCGCCGTCGAAACCCCGGCTGCCGCCGCCACGGACTTGATCGTGGGGCGCATTCGTCTCCTTCTTGGCTAAGCCGCCGGACCACTGGCGCGGTTCGGCGGTAGTAGCATCATAGCCAGACGAACGGGTGCCATCGTGACCAGGGTCAGCTCAACCAGGGTCAGGAAGAGACGCTCCCGTAGCCCCGGCGCCGTCCGCCGTTACTGGGCGCTGCGGGCAAGGTACCTCCGATAATGCGGGTCGCCGTGACCGTGGTACCACTCTTCGTGCCGGAGACCGCGACGGTGTCGCCCGCCTTCAGATCGGTGGCCTTGATGGTTTGGAGCGATGGCCTCCGGCCTTGCATGCCCGTTCCCGCGGCGGGGAGCTTCACGATGGTGGTAGACGATGTGATCGCGTAACTCTGCGTGAATCCGTCATCGCTCTTCACGGAAATGCTCGAATCGCTGACGGACTGCACGGTGCCACGCTGTGACACGAGGGTCGTGAACGAGCCGTCCTTGTTCTTGACCGTGAACTCGCCGTGGATACCCGGACCTGCGAAGCCGCGAGGAAGTACGGGGAACGGCCGGGCCTTGCCGGGCGACGGGGTGGCAGGCGAAGTAGCCCCGGGCGACGGAGTGGCAGGCGAAGTAGCCCCGGGCGACGGAGTGGCAGGCGAAGTAGCCCCGGGCGACGGAGTGGCAGGCGAAGCCGTACTCGTCGGCGTCGCGCTCACCACGTAAGACGGAATGATCTCGCCGGCAGCCCAGACTGCGGCCACACCACCGCCGCTCAAGACGACGGCGATACCGACGACGATGAGGGCCTTGCGAAGCCCCGGAGTCATGGTGGACATGGCCGAATCCCTTCTCCGCTCCTCCCCGAGCCGGTAAGGGGCGGGCAGCAAAGAACTGATGAGTCCATGATGTGCCTCGAAGCTGTGTGAGGGCTGTGGATCCAAACCCAACTAGCCCGCAGTTGTTGTCGTTTTGACGGCTCATAACGACATTAACTGCGACCTAGTTGGGTGAGGCGGTGGGGGTCAGCCTTCGACGCCGAGCCGCTCCAGGATCAGTTCCTTGACACGGCCGGCGTCGGCCTGTCCACGGGTGGCCTTCATGACTCCGCCAACGATCGCACCGATGGCCTGAAGCTTACCGCTGCGGATCTTCTCCGCGACGTCGGGCTGGGCCGCCAGTGCGGCGTCGATCGCTTCCAGCAGGGGGCCGTCGTCGGACACGACGGCGAGGCCGCGCTTCTCGACGATCTCGGCCGGGGTGCCCTCGCCGGCGAGGACGCCGTCGAGCACCTGGGAAGCCATCTTGTTGTTGATCTTGCCGCCCTCGACGAGCTTGTTGAGCTCCACGATGGTTTCCGGCGTGACCCCGAGTTCGGAGGGATCGACGTCGGCCGTCTTGGCGCGTCCGACGATCTCGCCCATCCACCACTTGCGGGCAACCGAGGCGTTGGCACCGGCGGCGATGGTCTCCTCGATGGAGTCCATGACGCCGGCGTTGACGACGTCGCGGAACTCCAGGTCGGAATAACCCCAGTCGGCCTGGAGCCGCTTGCGGCGGGCCGCGGGCGGCTCGGGCAGCGTGGCGCGGAGTTCCTCAACCCATTCACGGGACGCAAGGACCGGAACGAGGTCCGGCTCCGGGAAGTAGCGATAGTCGTCGGCATCGGACTTTGCCCGGCCCGACGTCGTCGTGCGCGTGTCCTCGTGCCAGTGGCGCGTTTCCTGGATGACCGGCTCACCGGAGTCCAGGACGGCGGCGTGGCGCTGGATTTCGTAACGGACGGCGTGCTCGACGGCGCGCAGCGAGTTTACGTTCTTCGTCTCGGAACGGATGCCGAAACGTTCGCGACCGTGCGGACGCAGGGAGACGTTGGCATCGCAACGGACGTTGCCGCGTTCCATCTTTGCGTCGGAAACGCCGAGGTTCTTGACGATTTCGCGCACTGCGGCAACGTAGGCCTTGGCGAGCTCAGGTGCCCGGCTGCCCGCGCCTTCGATCGGCTTGGTGACGATTTCCACGAGTGGAACACCGGAACGGTTGTAGTCCACCAGCGAGTAGTCGGCACCCTGGATGCGGCCCGTGGCGCCACCCATGTGCGTGAGCTTGCCGGCGTCTTCTTCCATGTGTGCGCGCTCGATCTCGACGCGGAACACCGTACCGTCCGAGAGCTCGATGTCCAGGTAGCCGTCGTACGCGATGGGCTCGTCGTACTGGGACGTCTGGAAGTTCTTCGGGGTGTCCGGGTAGAAGTAGTTCTTCCGGGCAAAGCGGCAGTACTCGGCGATCTTGCAGTTCAGGGCAAGGCCGATCTTGATAGAGGACTCCACCGCCGTCCTGTTCACCACGGGGAGGACGCCCGGCATGCCAAGGTCCACCTCGTTGACGTTGGTGTTCGGCTCGTCGCCGAAGACGTTCGGGGCGGAAGAGAACATCTTGGTCTTGGTGTTGAGCTCCACGTGGACCTCGAAGCCGAGGACGGGATCGTACTTCTCCATGGCCTCTTCGAAGCTGAGGGTGGCGTCGGTAGACATCAGTTGGAACCTCCGGCGATGGTGGAGCTGGAACCGAGAGCGGGTGCCTTCGCGAGCAGCGGGCCACCCCACTTCTCTTCGAGCAAGGATTCAAGGACAGCGCCCACGCGGTACAGGCGGGCGTCCTCGCGGGCAGGCGCCAGCAGCTGGATGCCTACGGGCAGGCCGTCTTCGTCAGCCAGGCCGCCGGGCAGGGACAAGCCGGGGATGCCGGCCATGTTCGCCGGGATGGTGGCGACGTCGTTGAGGTACATGGCCAGCGGATCGTCCAGCTTCTCCCCCAGTTTGAAGGCCGTGGTGGGAGCCGTCGGCGAAATCAGGACATCGGCCTGCGCGAACGCGGCGTCGAAGTCACGCTGGATGAGCGTGCGGACCTTCTGGGCCGAACCGTAGTACGCGTCGTAGTAGCCGGCGCTCAGGGCGTAAGTGCCCAGGATGATGCGGCGCTTGACCTCATCGCCGAAACCGGCGGCGCGGGTAGCGGCCATGACGCGTTCGATCGTCATGGGGCCGTCCTCGGGCAGGACACGCAAGCCGTAGCGCACGCCGTCGAACTTGGCCAGGTTGCTGGAAACCTCGGACGGCATGATCAGGTAGTAGGCGCCCAGCGCGTACTTGAAGTTGGGGCAGGAAACCTCGACGATTTCCGCGCCGGCCTCCTTGAGCAGCTCAAGGGACTCGTTGAAACGGTTCTCGACGCCGGCCTGGTAGCCCTCGCCGTGGAGTTCCTTGATGATGCCGATCTTCATGCCCGTGACGTTGCCCGTCTTTGCTGCGGCAACGAGGGTGTCGAAGGGATCCGTCAGCGAGGTGGAGTCGAACGGGTCATGGCCGCCGATGACTTCCTGCAGCAAGGCCGAGTCCAGCACCGTCCGCGAAACCGGGCCGATCTGGTCCAGCGAAGAGGCCATGGCAATGGCACCGTAGCGGGAAACAGCACCGTAGGTGGGCTTCATGCCGACCGTGCCGGTGACGGCGCCGGGCTGGCGGATGGATCCGCCGGTGTCCGTGCCGAGGGCCAGCGGAGCTTCGAAAGCTGCGACGGCGGCCGCGGAGCCACCGCCGGAGCCGCCGGGAATGCGATCCAGGTCCCATGGGTTGCGGGTGGGGCCGTACGCCGAGTGTTCCGTGGAGGAACCCATGGCGAATTCGTCCAGGTTGGTCTTGCCCAGGATGGGCATCTTCGCAGCGCGCAGCTTCTTGATGACGGTGGCGTCATAGGGGCTGTGCCAGCCCTCGAGGATCTTGGAACCGGCAGTGGTGGGCTGGCCAATGGTGACAATGAGGTCCTTGACGGCGATGGGTACGCCGGCAAGCTCGTGCAGCGCTTCAGCCTCGGCACCGCCGGCGGCGCGAATCGCGTCCACTTCGGCGGCGACGGCGAGCGCCTCTTCAGCGTTGACGTGCAGGAAAGCGTTGACCTGCCCGTCTACGTCGGCGATGCGGTCCAGGTACGCCTGGGTGACCTCGACGGACGTGACCTCGCGCGCGGCCAGTTTCGCGGCCAGCTGCGCTGCGGACAGGCGGATGAGTTCGGAGTTGTTCAATTCAGTCATTCGCTTAGTCCTCATCCAGGATTGCCGGAACCTTGAAGCGGCCCTCGAAGGAATCCGGAGCGCCGGACAACGCCTGCTCGGCGGTGAACGTATGGCCCACGACGTCTTCACGGAACACGTTGCTCAACGGAATCGGGTGGGACGTAGCCGGGACATCGTCCCCGGCGGCTTCGCTGACGGACTTCACCGAATCCACGATGACGGCAAGCTCGCCGGCCATCCTGTCCAGCTCTTCGGCACTCATTTCAATGTGAGCCAGACGCGCAAGATGCGCGACGTCGTCACGGTTGATCGCAGCCATGGATCTCCCCTGCAAAGTTCAAATGGTTTTCCGGACTAGTCTACGTTGGTTGGACGACGAACAACGCGGGGTCACTTACGGCCCATCCGGAGGTCCGGAATGGGCCGTAAGTGACCCCGCGTTGCTTGGTGCGGGTGCTTGGTGGGACTACCCGATGCCGATTGCTCCCGTCAGCATGCCTACTGCGAGCATGACGACTGAGATTACCGCCGTGCGCCACAGGACCTTTTTGTGGTGATCTCCCAGTTCCACCTTGGCAAGGGAGACGAGGAGCAGGATCGCGGGGACCAGGGGGCTCTGGAGGTGGAAAGGCTGGCCTGTGATGGAGGCACGGGCCATTTCTGCGCCGCTGATGCCGTAGTGCGCGGCGGTTTCGCTCAGGACCGGCAGCACGCCGAAGTAGAAGGCGTCGTTGCTCATGAAGAACGTCATGGGGATGCTGAGCAGGCCGGTGATGACGGCCATGAACGGACCCATCTCGGCGGGGATGATGTGGACCAGCCACGCGGACATTTCCTTGACCATGCCGGTGCCGTTGAGGACACCCGTGAGGACAGCCGCCGCCATGACCATACTGACCACGGCAACAATCGACGGCGCGTGGGCCACCAGCTGCGCGCCTTGTTCCTTGACCTTGGGGAAATTCACCAGCAGGGCAATCGCGGAGCCCACCATGAAGACGTACGGCAACGGCACCAGGTTGGCCACGAGCATGACCATGACAGCGACCGTTAAGCCGAGGTTGAACCAGAAGAGCTTCGGGCGCAGGGTCTTGCGGTTGGGATCGAGTGCGGTGTCGGTCAAACCGGTATCGGCGAGGTCCACGAGGGTTTCGGTGCTTTCCAGGACCACGACGCCGGAGCTACCGCCGGCGTCAGGCTTAGCGGCCGTGCCAGGCCTAGCGGGGGTGCGGCCCGAGCCGGAACCGCGGCCCGAGGAACCGGCGCCCGAAGTTCCGGCGGCCGTGCCGCCGCGGTGCGTGCCGCCGTCGAACACGTCACCGGCGTCGGCGACGTCGCCCCAGATCTCGGGGGCCGTGGCGCGGAGGCGGTTGCGTTCCTGCAGGCCCAAAAGCCAGGAGAACACGAAGACGACGACGAGTCCTGCGATGAGGGACGGGACCATCGGTACAAACACGTCGTTGATGTCGACCTTGAGGGCGGTGGCCGCGCGGGCGGTGGGACCACCCCACGGCAGGATGTTCATGGTGCCGTTGGCCAGACCGGCCACACAGGTCAGGACCACGGGGCTCATCTTCAAACGGAGGTAGACGGGCAGCATCGCCGCGGTGGTGAGGATGAAGGTGGTGGAGCCGTCGCCGTCGAGCGATACTGCGGCGGCGAGGACGGCGGTGCCTAGGACCACCTTGGCGGGGTCATTGCCCAGCTTGCGGAGGATGAACTTCACCAGCGGGTCGAACAGGCCGACGTCGATCATGAGTCCGAAATACACGATCGCGAACATCAGGAGGGCGGCCGTGGACGTCATGGACTTCATCGAGTCCATCACCATGCTTCCGATGCCAAGACCGGCACCGGCAAACAAGCCGAAGATGGTAGGAACGATGATCAGCGCCAGAACGGGCGTCAACTTCTTTGTCATGATCAGGACCATGAACACCGCAATCATTGCGAATCCAAGCAATACCAGCACAGCCGGCTCCTTACTAAAGTGAACGGCATCACGTCGATGTGATGCGCGATACAGAACGTATAGTGGCGGCGCTCACAGCGGGGCGTTTGCGGGATTTGATTGGCATACTGCTGATTGAGAGCATTTTGCTCATTGTGCTCAATGCTTCAATGGAGAGGTAGACCTTGAAGTACAGCGCCGCTGCTGCCCCGCTCCAGCCGGCCACTCCCAGCCGGAAGGAGGCAGCATGCCGAAGCTTGCCCTGCGGTTCTCGACGCAGACCCTGCTCCTCCAGCTCGGCGTCGTCCTCCTGGTGGTGCTGCTCAGCGGCACCGTCCACGCGTGGCTCGTCTACGGGCGGATCGGCACAGAGGCAGAAAACCAGGCGCTTACCTTGGCGCGCACCGTGGCTTCGGATCCGGTGATCCGTTCCCAGGTCGAAACCATCAGCAAAGGGCCCGGAACCCCACCAGCTACGGTTCTCGCGGCTGGACCCATCCAAGCCGCTGCCGAGGCTGCCAGGAGCCGCACTGGCGCTTTGTTCGTGGTGGTCACGGACGAGACCGGCCTGCGGTTGGCGCACCCGGACCAAGCCCGACTCGGCGAACGGGTCAGCACCGATCCCTCGGATGCCCTGTCCGGGAAGGAAGTCACCACCAGGAATACCGGAACCTTGGGGCCGTCGGCGGGTGCCAAGGTGCCGGTTTACGCGCCGGGTTCCACAGCTACGGTGGTGGGCGAGATCAGCGTCGGCTACTCCATGGAGACCCTGGGCCAAAGCCTTGCCGAGGACATCGTCCCGATAGCCCTGACCGCGGCGGGCTCCCTGGTTGCCGGCGTCCTGGCGTCCTTCCTCCTCCGGCGCCGTTTGCAACGCCTGACCCTGGGCCTCGAACCCGAAGAGATCAGCACCCTGGTACATGACCAGGTTGCCGTGCTGCAAGGCGTGGACGACGGCGTGATCGGCATTTCCGCCGATGGCCGCATCACCGTCTTCAATGCCGCGGCAACGCGGCTGCTTGGTATGCCGGAAGCCTCGGGAGCTCCCGGCTCCCCGGCCACGGCCGGCGCCACCGATGGACATGTCCTGACCGGTACCGACTGGGAAAGAGCTGCCGTACCGGCGCAGCTGAAGGCCCTCACTCAACCCTCGGCACACGATGCCGAAGCCGTGGAAATCGTTGCGGGGGGCCGGGTCTTGGTTGCCAATGCCCGCAAGGCGCTGCACCGCAAAGAGGATCTCGGCTGGGTGGTCATGCTCAGGGATCGCACCGAGCTGCAGCAGCTGACACGCCAGCTCGACGCCGTCGGCACCATGTCCGCCGCGCTCCGGGCCCAGCGCCACGAATTCGCGAACCAGCTCCATACGATCGCCGGCTTCATGAGCATCGGCCAACACGGCCAGGCCAAGGACTACCTCGCCAAGATCTCCGCGACCGGGCCCCTGAAGTTTCCTGTCCAACAAGCCGAGCTCCTCCAGGATCCTTATCTGCAGGCGTTCGTCGGCGCAAAAAGCGTGGAAGCGGACGAGCGTGGGGTGGCATTGCGGATCGGTCCAGAGACCCTGGTGCGGGAGCACGTCACCGAGCCGCAGGACGTCACCACGGTGCTTGGCAACCTGATCGACAACGCCGTCAACGCCGCCGTCGCCGGCTCTTCGACGCAACGCTGGGTGGAGCTTGAGCTGCTCGACGAACCAGGGCCCGACGGCGGCACGCTGCACATCGTCGTCGCGGACTCCGGCGACGGCCTCGGCGGTGTCGAGCCCGAGAGGGTTTTCGTGGAGGGATTCACGACGGCGGAGCCCGCCGAAGGCCGTATCGGCAGCGCAGGTGGGCAGGGACTCGGCCTCGCGTTGGTCCGGCAACTCGCCCGCCGTCGCGGTGGCGACGTGCGCGTCCTGGAACCGGGCTCACCCGGCGGTCCTGGCGCCGTCTTCATGGCCACAATGCCGAAGGTTACCGGCGCGCCGGACGATGCCCCGGCAGCCGAACCCTCCCTAGCAGCCGAACGCTCCGCCGCAGCCGAACGCAAGGAAGGACACCAGTGAGCGAAGACTTCAGGGTGTTGATTGTGGATGACGATTTCCACGTCGCCAAGCTCCATGCCGCCTACGTGGACTCCGTGGCCGGTTTCCTTGCTTTGGCCCCGGTGGGATCCACGGCGCAGGCGCTCCAGTCCGTACATAGCCTTCGGCCGGACCTCGTGTTGCTGGATGTCTACCTGCCGGACGGTTCAGGCTTGGACCTACTGGGGCAACTCGATATGGATGCCATGATGCTGACCGCGGCTTCCGACGCGGTGTCCATCAGGACGGCCCTGCGCCGCGGGGCCTTGGCGTATCTGCTGAAACCGTTCACAGCTGAATCCCTGTCGCAGCAACTGCGTTCATATGCCAGATACCGGCGGATCCTCGGCCGGCAGCATGCCGTGGACCAGGACACGATCGAACGGGCCAAGCGGGCGCTCGTCGCAGGTGACGTGGCGCCGTCGGGCAAGCCGCGCTCGGCGACCGAAGCTTCGGTGCTGGACTCCTTGGCGCCGGGGGAACAATACTCGGCCTCGGAAGTGGCGGAACGGGTGGGCGTCTCACGCGCCACGGCGCAACGGTACCTCTCCTCGCTGGCCGATGATGGCGCCGTCGAGATCCAACTGCGTTACGGCAGCACCGGCCGCCCGGAACATCGCTACGGCGTCCCCGCGCGGCTCTCCCCCAAGTAGGCCCCACCCAACTGACTCGCAGTAGATGCCGTTATGAGGCGTCAAAACGACATCTACTGCGAGTCAGTTGGGATAGCTAGGCGCTCTTCTGGGCTACCAGTTCGATTTCGACCAGCATTTCCGGGTCGAGGAACGGCAGTACGTGGACCAGGGCAAGGGTGGGACGGATCTCGCCGAAGACTTCGCCGTGCGCGCGGCCGGCGTCTTCCCACTTGCTGATGTCGGTCAGGTAGAGCTTGGACTGCACGACGTCCTCGTAGGCGAATCCGGCGTCGGCCAGGACTGCACCCAGCTTTTCGAGGATGTATTTGGTCTGCGAGTAGAAGTCGTCGCCGACGATCGCGTTCTTGCCATCAACGGTTCCGGACGCCGCCGTGGCCGAAATGAAGAGAGTGTTGTCCACCTGGACCGCACGGGAGTATCCAAGGGTCTGTTCCCAGACCGAGCCCGTGCCGAATGTCTTGCGCATGCCGCGCCTTTCTCAGTTTCCGCACCCGGCCCGTTGGCCGGGGTTTACGAGGAAACTTTATGGCTGGCGGACATCCTGCCGGTAAACGAACAGCTTTATGTCGGTCCCGGGTACGAACCAATCGCGCTCGGGCTCACGCTCGAAACCGGTCTTGGCGTAGAGGGCATTGGCGCTTTCCCACGTGGCGCCTGTGGTGAGGGAAACAGCGTTGATGCCATCCATCGAGCGGGCTTGGTCGACTACCGCCTGCACAAGTGCCCGGCCCGCACCCGAGCGCTGAACTTCCGGATCAACTACCAAAGTGCGCATTTCGAGTTCGTCCGGAAGGCCAATATCCGAAAAGCCGCCTCCGGCCTTGGCTGACGTGACGGAGCCGATAACCTGGCCATCGCGCTCGGCGACGAAAACGTCGGCATACCGGGCGCGGCCTGCCACATCGCGCAGCTTCTCCAGGTACGGATGGTCCGGGCTGCCATAGTAGCCAGCGGTCACGTAGGACGCCATCGTGATACGGGCTACGGCGTCGTAGTCTTCGGGCAGGGCGGGACGGACGCTAATCTGCGAATGCACTGATCCATGGTAGTCGGGTCCGCGGTGCCGCGGGTGCCAAAGCGGCGTTTCCGTGACCGAACTATCACCCCGGGGCCGCACGCTCGCTCAGATATGCACCCCAATCCCCCGACGCTCGCTCAGATACATGTGAGCGAGCGTTGAGGAAATACCCCACATATGTGAGCGAGCGTCAGGTAGTACGACGGCGGCGGGCATCTTAGCGGCGCCGCACCCCCGATGCTCGCTCAGATACGCACCCCAATCCCCCGACGCTCGCTCAGATACGCACCCCAATCCCCCGATGCTCGCTCAGATATGCACCCCAATCCCCCGACGCTCGCTCAGATACGCACCCCAATCCCCCGACGCTCGCTCAGATACATGTGAGCGAGCGTTGAGGAAATACCCCACATATGTGAGCGAGCGTCGGGACCGCTCAAACATTGCTTCGCGTGGCGCCAGATTGAGTCTGGTTTCGGGCTGTGAAGCGCGGTTTCCTGCTGTTGCGGAAAGGTTTCGCGATGCTGGCGCGGGGCGGTTGTGGCGTGGTTGATTGGCGAGCAGGACACCACGAAAGGACCCCAGCATGAGCCCGCAACAACGCACACTACACTTGAACGCATTCCTCATGAGCACCGGCCATCACGAGGCTTCCTGGCGGCTACCGGAAAGCAACCCGCGCGCCAGCACCGACATCCGGCACTACCAAAACCTCGCACAAATCGCCGAGCGTGGCACGTTCGACTCCATCTTCTTCGCCGACTCCCCCGTGATCTTCGGCGACGTCGGACGCCGTCCCTCGGGCAAGCTGGAACCGACGGTGCTGCTCACCGCAATTGCGGCTGCCACCGAAAAGATCGGCCTCATCGCCACAGCGTCCACCACGTACAACGATCCCTTCAACCTGGCCCGGCGCTTCGCTTCGGTGGACTTCGTCAGTGGCGGTAGGGCTGGTTGGAACGTGGTGACCACAGCCGGACCGGAAGCAGCGCGGAACTTCGGTATAGCCGATCAGCCAGCCCACGCCACCCGCTATGAACGGGCAGCCGAATTCCTGGAGGTGGCGGCCAAGCTCTGGGACAGCTGGGAGGACGACGCCGTCCTTGCCGACAAGGAAGCCGGCGTCTGGGCAGACTCAGCCAAGGTCCGGCCCATCAACCACGTGGGCAAGCACTTCCGTGTCCGCGGACCGCTCAATGTGCCGCGTTCTCCCCAAGGCCATCCCTTGATCGTCCAGGCGGGCTCCTCCGAGAACGGCAAGGGCCTGGCCGCCAGGTACGCCGAGGCCGTTTTCACAGCCCAGCAAACCCTGGAAGATGCCCGGGCGTTCTATGGAGACCTGAAGGCTCGGACCGTCGCCCTCGGCCGGCCGGCAGAGAGCATCAAGATCCTGCCGGGAATTGTCCCGGTGATCGCCTCCACGCAATCCGAAGCGCTGCGCCTGGAACGTGAACTGGATGAGCTGATCCGGCCCGAATACGCGAGGGCCGAGCTAGCCAAGACGCTCCGCGTGAAGCCTGAAGACCTGCCGTTGGACCGCCAGCTTCCCGCGGATCTCCCAGACGAGGACTCGATCGAAGGAGCGAAGAGCCGATACACCCTCATTGTGGAGCTTGCCCGCCGGGAGAAACTCACGGTACGCCAGCTGATCGGCAGGCTGGGAGGCGGCCGCGGCCACCTGACTTTCGCGGGAACCCCGGAGCAAGTGGCCGATGCGATCCAGCTGTGGTTCGAAAGCGGCGCGGCCGATGGCTTCAACATCATGCCGGCCGTTCTACCGTCAGGTCTCGAAACCTTCGTTGACCAGGTGGTGCCGGTGCTGCGGCAACGGGGACTGTTCCGCAGCGAATACACCGGCAGCACGCTGCGGGACCACTACGGCTTGGAGCGCCCCGCCAACCGCTTCTCGATAACTGGGTCGCTCGCCGGGGTCTGATGCGCTAGCTCGCCGGGGCCGGGCCGGAAGCGCACGACGGCGGCCGGGCCGCCGTCGGGAAAACCCCGCGATCTTAGAGCGGGAACTTGCCCGAGAGCTCAAGGGTTCCCGCGCAGGTCCACGCTTCCAAACGGTCCGCGTCCGTGGGGCCGCCGTCCAGCGGGCTGGTCAGCCGTGGGCGGCGGACCCAGCATCCGGCTTCCTCGGCGATCAAGGCACCCGCCGCGTAGTCGTGTTCGTTGAGCCCGCGCTCTCCAAAGGCATCGTGGGTTCCATCGGCCACGAGGCAGAGATCCAACGCAGCGGAGCCGAGCCGGCGGAGATCGGCAAAGCCGTCCATGAGGTTCCCGAGCCCCGCGAACTGCTCGGCCCTCGTGGCCGGATCGTAGCTGAACCCGGAGGCCACAATCAGTCCCGTGCGGCCCAGGAGCGGTCCACTCAGCTGGGTGCGCTGCCCGTTTTCTTCAAGCCACGCTCCGTGGCCACGTGCCGCCGAGTAGATGCGTCCCAGCGCGGGGGCGTTGACGACCCCGGCCAGCCAGACGCCGTCGGCATCCGCAACGGCCACAGACGTGGCGTAGTAGACGATATTTCGGATGAAGTTGGTGGTGCCGTCCAGGGGGTCGATGGACCATCGGTAGCCACTGGGCTGCTCGGGCCTGGTGGTGCCGTGCTCTTCGCCCGTGATGGTGTCATGCGGGCGGGCTGCGGTAATGGCGCCCCGCACAGCATTCTCGGCCGCGACGTCGAACGCCGTCACCCAGTCGCCGGCGTCGCCTTTGTTCACGACGCCGAGGTTCCCCGCCGAGTTGGGGCCTGCAGGCCGGGCGGCGAGTACTTCCGCTCCTGACGCGGCCGCCGTGTGGGCGACAGCGAGAAGCTCCAAAACATCGGCCGTCATTCGGAGGCTTCCATTTCCGCCACAGCAACGGCTGCGTCTTCATCATCCAGGGCCGTGCCGCCGGCGGGTTCCAGGACGCCGTCGAGCAATGCCTTGAAGCCGTCCTCGTCCAATACCCGGATGCCGAGCTGCTCAGCTTTGTCCAGCTTGGAGCCTGCGTTCTCACCGGCCACGACGTAACTGGTGTTCTTGGAAACCGAGCCGGATGCCTTGCCGCCCCTGATGATGATGGCCTCCTTGGCTTCGTCCCGGCTCAGCGTGGGGAGGGAGCCCGTCACCACGATGGTGAGGCCTTCGAGGTTCCGCTGGATGCCGGCATCGCGTTCGTCGACCATGCGCACCCCGGCGGCTGCCCAGCTATCCACGATTTCCTGGTGCCAGTCAACGGCAAACCATTCCTTGAGTGCCGCGGCAATGGTCGGTCCCACCCCGTCCACGTTGGCCAGTTCCTCCTCGGAGGCGGCCCGGATTGCTTCCATGCTCCCAAGGGCCGTGGCCAGGGCCCGGGACGCAGTGGGGCCGACGTGGCGGATGGACAGGGCAACAAGGACTCGCCAGAGGGGTTGCGTCTTGGCTTTCTCGAGTTCCTTGAACAGTTTGTCCGTGGTGGCCGTGGGTTTTGAAGGGGTCTTGGCGGTGGCCTTGGAATAGAAGTAGGGCACCAGCTCGAACGTTCCCGTGCCCACGCCTTTGGAGCGCTTCTCACGGTGGATGCGGACCTCGGCGAGATCCTCCGGTGTGAGGCTGAACAGGGCCGCCTCACTGCGCAGGGGCGGAGTTTCCGGTTCCGCAGGCTGGGTGAGGGCGATGGCTGCTTCCCACCCCAGTGCCTCAATGTCGAAGGCGCCCCTGCTCGCCACGTGGAAGACACGCTCGCGCAGCTGGGACGGGCACGACTTCGCGTTGGGGCAGCGGATATCGACGTCGCCTTCCTTTGCCGGAGCCAGGGGCGTGTGGCAGGAGGGGCATTCCGTGGGCATCACGAACTCACGCACCGGAGGATCCTGCTGATCACGAAGCGCCAATACCGGCCCGACGATCTCGGGAATGACATCGCCGGCCTTCCGCAGGACTACGATGTCGCCGATCATGACACCCTTGGCCTTGACCACATCCTGGTTGTGCAGGGTGGCCATCTCCACAGTGGATCCAGCCACCTTGACCGGTTCCATCACACCGTAGGGAGTGACGCGGCCGGTGCGGCCAACGTTGACCTGGATGTCCAGCAGCTTGGTGTGGACTTCCTCCGGCGGGTATTTGTAGGCAACGGCCCAACGAGGCACCCGCGAGGTGTAACCGAGGGCACGCTGCGTGGCGAAGTCGTCGATCTTGACCACGATGCCGTCGATCTCGTGCAGGAGGTCGTGCCGATGGTCGCCGAAGTGCTTGATGAAGTCCAGGACCTCCTCAAAGGAGTCCAGGACCTTCAGGTAGGGGCTGACCGGCAGGCCCCACGCCTCCAGCAGCTTGTACGTTTCCGACTGGCTCGCGGAATCAAGTCCTTCGCGGGCCCCGATGCCGTGGACGAACATCCGCAACGGACGCTTGGCCGTTTCCGCGGGGTCCTTCTGGCGCAGGGAACCGGCCGCGGCGTTGCGGGGGTTGGCCAACGGCGCCTTGCCGGCCTCGATCAGCGCCTCGTTGAATTCAGCGAAAGCCTTGGACGGAATGAAGACTTCGCCCCGGATTTCCACCTCGGACGGAAATCCGCTGCCGCTGAGCTGGCGCGGGATCTCCTTGATGGTGAGCACGTTGTGGGTGATGTCCTCGCCCGTGGTGCCGTCTCCGCGCGTGGCGGCACGAACCAGCTTGCCGTCGCGGTAGAGCAGGTTCACTGCCAGGCCGTCGATCTTCAGCTCCGTCAGCCACGCAATGGGGGAAGCCGCCGTGCCCAACTTTTCGACCGAAGCCTCGGCCTTGCGGACCCACGCTTCCAACTCGTCCAGCGAGAAGACATCCTCAAGGCTGTACATCCTCTGAAGGTGCTCGACGGCGGCGAACGCGGCCGACACCTCGCCGCCCACTTCCTGCGTAGGCGAATCGTTGGACACAAGCTCTGGATGCAGCGCTTCGAGTTCCTCAAGGCGGCGGTACAGGGAATCGAACTCGGCATCCGAAACCGTCGGCGCATCTTCCTGGTAGTACGCGTAGCGGTACTTGCGGACGAGGTCCGCGAGGTTTTCGTACTCTTCCCGTACGGCTTCCGTTGGAACTGCGGTTTCGCTCTCTGCTGTGCTCACGTACCTATCTTGCCGCAAAGCCGCGACAAAATAGGGCCGCTGGGCGACAAGCAGGAATCACAAGCAGGGGCGACAAGCAGGAATCGCAAGCAGGGACCACAAGCAGGAATCAGTGCGAGAAGCGGTGGCGGCTCCACAATGCGAAGGCAATGCCGCCGGCCGCCACCAAAAGCACGCCGCCCATGATGGCAATCACGGCGAACATGTCGGAACCGGGCCCCTTGGCATCGCTCACCGCGGCGGCCTGGGTGGCCTTGAGCCCGTCCTGGATGGGGGTATTCCAATTGGACGACGCCGACGGCGAGGCGCTGCTCGTCGTCGGGCTGTCCGACGGAGTCGCCGGGCTGGAGGCCTCAGGAGCCTCCGACGGCGCCACGCTCGGTTCCGGTTCCACGGTCACCTGTGTCATGGGGGCCGGCGTGGGCGCTGCAGGTGCGGGCGCCACCGGGGCGGGTTGAACGGGCACGACGACGGGTGGCTTGGAGGGCGCGGGATCCACCACTATCGGCTGGGTCGGCTCAGGTGATACCGGTGCTGGGGCCGGGGACGGGATCGGGGCAGTGGTCGATTGGCTATTCTGAGGGGCCACGACGGTCTCGGCGTGGGCCGAAAGCAGCGGGAAAGCGCACATCGCCACAGCCATGGCAATGCCCGCGAGGACAACTGAGAACGGGCGTCGAACAGCGGCACGGGTCGCGCCGCCAGAGCGCACGGAGGAGCGTTGGGTCATGTTTACCTCTGCAGGACGGCACGGGCCGCCCGGAGTTGGGGTGGTATTGACCGGAATCTTCCTACAAAGTCCGGGCGTGTCGCAAATCCCGTTCCCCAAAAACGCTATTGGGAGGAGCGGGTACCGGCCTCTTCGGCGTCGTTTTGCGCGATCCTGGCATCCACCACAATCGCGGTGACGTTGTCCCGTCCACCACTCAGCAACGCCTCCTGGATGAGGGCATCCACCGCGTCCTGGGGCTTCTCCACGGTGCACAGGATCCGGAACATGTGCTCGTCGCTCAGCTCACCCGTGAGTCCGTCCGAGCAGATCAGTATCCGGTCTCCTTCCTGGATGGGCAGCAACCAGAAGTCCGCTTCGTTTTCGCCGCCGGTGCCGAGTGCCCGGGTCACCACATGGCGGCGCGGATGCACCGTGGCCTCTTCACGGGTGATGCTGCCGGCGTCCACGAGTTCCTGGACTTCCGAATGGTCCACGCTGATCTGCCTGAGATCGCCGGCGCTCAAGCGATACGTCCGCGAATCACCGATGTTCATGACCAGCCAATACGGGACGCCCATGTGCTCTGCGACGACGACGCCGGACAGCGTGGTTCCGGCGCGGCCACCCGTGGCGCTCCGGATCTGGGAGTCGGCGGCAAGGATGCACTTTTGCAAGCCAACGGCGGTCGCCGACCGCACGCCCGCCGCCAATTGCGGCATGCTGCCAAGGGTACGTACGCACAACGCGCTGGCAATCTCGCCTGCCTCATGCCCGCCCATACCGTCAGCCACCGCGAAGACCGGATCCACTGCAATGAGCGAATCTTCGTTGAGTTCGCGGCTGAGCCCACGGTCCGTCCCGTAGCCATAGCTCAACGTGAATCCCGGCTCAGGGGCGGTCGCTGCGGACTGTGTATTCATCAGTCGAGAACCAGTCCCTTACCAAGGCCGCGGGCAAGCCGGACGGGGAGGATTTCGCCGAAGCCACGAACGTTCTCGGCCGTCTGCGGAACCAAGACGAAGCGTTCGTCCTGGCCCAGCGCTGCTGCCGTCATCTCGTCCACCAGGACCGTGCCGGGTTCAGCCAAGGCCGTAAGGCGGGCCGCCAAGTTGACGGTAGGGCCGTAAATATCGCCGAGACGGGAAAGGATGCGTCCCCAGACCATGGCCACCCGGGCTTCTGGCAGGATTTCGTCTTCAGTGAAGGCTTGGGCGAGCGCCAAGGAGATCTCAGCACCCGCGGCCGGCGTCTCGGCGATGTAGAGGACTTCGTCGCCGACGGTCTTGACCAGGCGTCCGCCGCCGATGGAGATGATCTCCGCGCACTTGTTCTCGAAGCGCTGGACCAACTGGGCCAGGGTTTTCTCGTTCATGCGGCGCGACAAGCTCGTGTAGGAGACGAGGTCGGCAAAGCCCACGGCGCGCGCCAAGGGCAACGGGGCATCGTCTTCGTCGCCTTCGCGGCCGGCCTCGCTGGCCTGCAAACCGGCCTCGGCACGGACGGCCAGGCGCTGAACGCCGGCGTTCATCTGGCGGCGCCACGAGTACAGCAGGATCTCTTCCATGGCATCCACGAGGTTGGGCAGTTCGTTGACCAATTGTTTGCGGGCAACGGCATCGGGAATGCCCTGCTGCACCACCATGTCTTCGATCAGTGCCTCGACTTGCCACACCACCATGCGGTCGGTCATCTGGCCGATGGCGCGCGTCACGGAAATGGCAGCTTCCTCGGTGAGCTTTCCGGCGCGGACAAGGTCAAGGATGGTGGAAAGCGCCCCAAGGTCGCGCTCGGTGAACGCCACGTCCTGGTCGCCGAAGTTGGGAAAACCCAGCGCCCGCCATAGCTTGCGGGCTGACAACAGCGAGACGCCTGCGCCCGCCGCCACTTCGCGTCGCCGGAGCTTGCGTTCCCCGCCAAGGAGCCTCGTTTCCAGGGCCTTGATGGCAAGCCGTTCTGCTGACAGGGCACCGGTTGGCGGGGACACGACGGGGAGGACCCCCGTTGGTGCTTGGTCTACGGAAGGTTCGGGCACGGCGTCGGGCTCGTGGTCCATGTACTCAGGCTCCTGCTCGTCAACGCTCATCTCTTCCACCTTCTCTCATATCCCAGGGCAACGCGGCATCCGGGTAGTCAACCGGCCCGGCAAAATGGCCATAATCGCCGGTATCCGTCACAGTCCCGGGGCCGAACCCGGCACTCGTCGGAAGCTCGGCCATGGCATCCAGGATGAAACTTCGAAACTTGCCGACCTCCGGAACGTCCGCGAGAACGGCCTCGCCGGGGTGCCCGGTATCCAAGGATATATTCCCGGAGCGCAATATCCGTTGGAGCAGCGATTGTTTGATCCCCACGCTGCGCACCGCGGCCAGCGGAACCTGCCAGTCGCCCCGGCGAAGCATTCCGAAACGGGCAACTATCCGTCCGTTTGTCAGGATGTACCGTATGCCACGCCAGCGGATGAATCGCGGGAGGCTGTAGCCGAGCAGCACGAGTGCCACTATGGCCAGGCACGCGGTCACCAACCATTGGGTCCAGTCGCTCGTGATGACCGGAAGCAACTTGCCTGGTCCGCCCTTGACTATCCATGCACAGGCGAACGCCGCCGCAGCGGGGACCAGTATGAATGCCAGGACGGGACCAAAGAGCATCCTGGGCTGCTGCCGCGTGATCACGATGACTTGCTCCCCACGCAGGAGCTCTTTACGCATAACCGCTTTCGGTAGCCCTCAGATGGACGACGTCGCCGGCGGTCACGACGTGCTCACGGCCACCATGGTCCACCACCAGAAGGGAACCATACTCATCCAACCTGGACGCATGCCCCACCAATTCGTGGTCGCCGGGTAAATGCGCCTTCACTTCGCGTCCCAGGGTGACCATGACAGCTTCCACCCGCTTGTGCAGGGAGGAGCCGCCAGCCAATCCCGCTGTAGGGTCGCCGTCGGCGTTGCAGAAACTGCGGTAGAGCGCCGCGAAGCGCGACAAGTAGTTCCGAAGGAGGACGGTGCGGTCCGTGGTCGTGGCGCCCTCGAGCAGGAGGGAGGTGGCCGTCGGGACAGGCAATTCATCCTCGCTGAGCGTCACGTTGAGTCCGGTACCCAGGATCACGGCCGGAACCGATCCGTCCCCCATCGGCCCCATCTGGGCCAGGATGCCGGCAATCTTCTTGCCTCGGACGAGGACATCGTTGGGCCACTTGATCTCGGCAGGCAGGCCGGCGCTTTCCAGGAGGGTCTCGCGCAAGGCCAGCGCGCCCAGGAGGGACAGCCAGGAGTAGCTCTGGGTCGGGACGGGCAGCCCTTGGGAATTGACGGGACGCAGGACGATCGAAACGGAAATCGCCGAACGTGCGGGAGATTCCCAGTGACGGTCGAGCCGGCCCCGCGCCGCCGTCTGGTGCTCGGCGGTGAGGACTGCGAGGTCGGCCCATTCCTTGGGCTCCGTGGTGACGGCGCGCAGCAGATCAGCGTTCGTGGAGCCGGTGGTCTCCACGATCTTCAATTGCGAAATACCGGCGGCCGCGAGGAAGTCGGGGTGAAGCAGGGCATCACGGTCCAGGCCCGAGCGCGGGGCACGTGGTTCGCTGCTGGCAGGCTGTTCGACATCCATAGACAGAATCCTATCCAGCCAAGCTGGTCCCGGAAGAAGTTGTCCGCTTAGAGGAAGATATCCGCCACCAGCTTCTCCTCGGGTGCGCCCAGACTGTAGGGCCTGAAGTCTGAAACGCCCGCAGCCCTGAGCACTTGTTCGTCCGTGTAGAAGTTGCCCGTATTGCTTGTCGAACCGCCTGAGTCTGCGGTCAGGTTTGACCCGGTCAGGACAGCGTGGGCCGCATCGGCCATGATTTCCGAACCTCTGGCGGCTTGGACGATCTGTTCCCCGCCAGGCATATTTCGGATGGCGGCGGTATCGATAAGCGTGCAGGGCCACAGCGAGTTGACCGCCACGCCGTCGTTCTTGAGTTCTTCGGCCAGACCCAGCGTGGTGAGGCTCATGCCGTACTTGGCCATGGTGTACGCCAAGTGCATGCCGGCCCACTTCGGGTCGAGGTTCAGCGGCGGAGAGAGAGTCAGGATGTGCGCGTTGCTCGATTTCCGCAGGGCCGGAAGCGCGAGCTTGGACAGCAGGAAGGTGCCGCGGACGTTGATGTCCTGCATGAGGTCATAGCGTTTCATGTCAATCGCGTCAGTGCGGGAGAGATCTATCGCCGAGGCGTTGTTGACCACGACGTCGATTCCGCCAAAGCGCTCGACGGCGGCGGCAACCGCCGCGGCAACGTCGCCGTCGTTTCGGACATCTCCCACGAGCGGCAGCGCCTGGCCGCCGGCCGCTTCCAGTTGCTCAGCGGCCGTGAAGACCGTTCCTTGCAGCTTCGGGTGCGGTTCTCCGGTTTTGGCCATGATGACGATATTGGCGCCGTCGCGGGCAGCCCGGGTGGCGATTGCCAAGCCGATGCCGCGGCTGCCGCCGGACATCAGGATGGTGCGGCCCTTTAGTGATCCACGTGCCTGGTAGGGAAGGACAGGGCTTGCAGAAGCATCGTTGCTCGAGGTCATGAGGACACTGTAGCCCAACTATGTTACTGGCGAGTAACATTGCTCGATGCTCGACTTGAAGTCGGAAAATTGTAGGGTTTCTACAGCGGTCTGTGGCTTTTGCGTCATTAGACTAGCCAACAGGGCCCGCACTTTGTACGGATGCTACTTAAGAGCGCATGCCTAACGAAGCAGTGCCAGCGTAAATCAGCTACAGAGCCGGAGACATTTGATGAGCCACGATCTGACAACGACAGCGGGAAAGATTGCCGACTTCCGCGACCGCCAGGCCCGTGCAGAACAACCTTCCGGCCCCGAAGCCATCGAGAAGCAGCATGCCCGCGGCAAGAACACCGCCCGTGAACGCATCGACATGCTCCTCGACGAAGGCTCCTTCGTAGAGTTCGACGCCTTGGCCGTCCACCGCTCCACCGCGTTCGGCATGGAGAAGAAGAAGCCCCTCGGCGACGGCGTGGTCTCAGGCTACGGCACCGTCGACGGCCGCCTCGTCGCCATCTATAGCCAGGAATTCAGCGTTTACGGCGGTTCCCTGAGCCAGGTCAACGGCGAGAAGATCGTCAAGGTCCAGGAATTCGCGCTCCGCAACGGCTGCCCGATGGTGGGCATCAATGACGGCGGCGGCGCGCGCATCCAGGAAGGCGTCGCCTCGCTGGCCATGTTCGCCGACATCTTCCGCAACAACGTCCATTCTTCCGGCGTCGTCCCCCAGATTTCCCTCATCATGGGCCCGTGCGCCGGCGGGGCCGCCTACTCCCCCGCCCTCACCGACTACGTGGTGATGGTGGACAAGACCTCCCACATGTTCATCACCGGCCCCGACGTCATCAAGACGGTCACCGGCGAAGACGTGGACATGGAAACCCTCGGCGGCGCGCGCCAGCACAACGCCACCACCGGCACCTCCACATACCTCGCCAGCGACGAAGCCGACGCGATCGAGTTCGTCCGCGAACTCCTGGACTTCCTGCCGTCCAACAACCTGTCCGAGGCCCCCGTCCTGGAGCACGAGCAAGAGCTGGAACTCGACGACGACGACCTCACCCTGGACACGCTCATCCCGGACTCGGCCAACCAGCCCTACGACATCCGCAAGGTCATCGAGCAGATCGTGGATGACGCCCATTTCCTCGAAATGCAGTCGCTTTACGCCCCCAACGTGATCATCGGCTATGGCCGGGTTGAAGGCCACACGGTTGGGATCGTGGCCAACCAGCCCATGCAGTTCGCCGGCACGCTGGATATCTCCGCTTCGGAAAAGGCCGCCCGCTTTGTCCGTCACTGCGATGCCTTCAACGTTCCGATCATCACTTTGGTGGACGTCCCGGGCTTCCTGCCCGGCAAGGACCAGGAATTCCAGGGCATCATCCGCCGTGGAGCCAAGCTGCTTTACGCCTACGCCGAGGCCACCGTGCCCAAGCTGACGGTCATCACCCGCAAGGCCTACGGCGGAGCGTACATCGTGATGGGTTCCAAGAAGCTTGGAGCCGACTTGAACTTGGCCTGGCCTACGGCACAGATCGGCGTCATGGGCGCCCAGGGTGCCGTCAACATCCTGTACCGCCGCGATCTTGCCGCTGTCGCCGAGGCCGGTGGCGACGTCGAAGCCAAGCGTGCCGAGATCATCCGCCAGTACGAGGAAGAACTCCTCAACCCCTACCAGGCAGCCGAGCTTGGCTACGTCGACGCTGTCATCGCGCCGTCGGAGACCCGCCTGCAGATCATCAAGGGCCTCCGCGCCCTTCGCGACAAGCGCGCCAGCCTGCCCACCAAGAAGCACGGAAACATCCCCCTGTGAGCGTCGAACAGAACCTTCCGGACTCCGGGCCCGATTCCGCTGACGCGGCGCCGGCCGAGCCGTTGCTTTCGGTTGCGTTGCTTTCGGTCGTGAAGGGCGACCCGACGCCGGAAGAGCTCGCGGCGCTTGCCGCCGTCGTGGCTTCCCTTGGATCGCCGGGGGAAGCCGAAACTGTGCTGCCCAGCACCCGGCACTGGCTGCGACGCCAGCAACTGCGCCTGGATCCCACGCCCGGGCCAGGCGCCTGGAAGCGCAGCCGGGGCTGAGTCCCGTGGTGACCCAACTGAGTCGCATTTGATGTCGTTTTGAAGGCTCAAAACGACATCAAATGCGGGGGCCCACGCCGCCAGGGTTCCCTGGCCGAGCTTGCGAGGCGAGGGTGGCGGTGGGGACAGTTGGGTTTGCCGAGGAAACCGTGCAACAACCCTTTCACAAGAGTCTTGTCGCGGTTAGGCTCGTGGGGTGACTACTCCTAACACAGCTCCGGCACGCCTCCAGACTGCCATCGACGCGGTCGCCGACGCCTACACGGACACCCTCCTTGCCCTCAACCCGAGCCTCGCCACCACCCTCGGCCTGCCCGGACACGAAACCGAATACCAGGATTTCTCGCCTGCCGGCGCGGCGGCATTCGCCAAGGCAGCAGGCCGCACCCTCGACGAGCTGGCCGCCCTCGAACCGGCGGACGCCTCCGATGTCGTCACCCTTGACGCGATGCGGGAACGGCTAGGCCTGGCCCTCGAGATCCACGAGTCCGGTTGGGACGCCGCGGACCTGAACAACATCGAGTCTCCGGCCCAAACCATTCGCGCGATCTTCGACCTCATGCCTACCGATACTGCCGAACACTGGGAGCACATCGCCGGCCGCGCGGCCAACGTTGTGGAAGCGATCGACGGGTACATCGTTTCCCTTCGTTCGGCCAAGGACTCCGGGAAGGTCTCCGCGGTCCGCCAAGTCAAGATCGTCATCGAACAGACCAGCAAATACGCGGCCGAAGACGGCTTCTTCGCCAGGCTCGCCTCCGAAGCCACCATCGATGGCCAGCCGCTGTCGGCGGAACTGCAGGAAAAGCTCGACGCCGGTGCCGCCGTCGCACGTTCCGCCTACTTGCGCCTTGCCGCCTTCCTCGAAGCGGAGCTTCTGCCCTTCGCGCCGGAAAAGGACGCCGTGGGCCGGGAACGCTACGCGCTAGCCTCGCGTTCCTTCCTCGGAGCAACCGTGGACCTGGAGGAAACGTACGCCTGGGGCGTGCAGGAACTCGACAGGCTCATCGCCGAACAGGAACGGGTGGCCGAGCAAATCAAGCCCGGCGCGTCCATCGAGGAAGCCAAAGCCATCCTCGACAACGATCCCGAGCGGCAAATCAAGGGCACCGATGCCCTCAAAGCCTGGATGCAGGAGCTCTCCGACCGCGCAGTATCCGAACTGGCCGACGTCCACTTTGACATCCCGGACATCATGAAGACGCTCGAATGCCGCATCGCGCCCACGGACGAAGGCGGCATCTACTACACGGGTCCCTCTGACGACTTCTCACGGCCCGGCCGCATGTGGTGGTCCGTCCCCGCCGGCGAAGACACCTTCACCACCTGGGCCGAAACCACCACAGTGTTCCACGAAGGCGTCCCCGGCCACCACCTCCAGGTGGCCACCGCCGTCTACCGCCGCGAACTCCTCAACAACTGGCGACGCAACGTCTGCTGGGTCTCAGGGCACGGAGAAGGCTGGGCCCTCTATGCCGAAAAGCTCATGCTGGAGCTCGGCTACCTCAAGGACCCGGGCGACCACATGGGCATGCTGGACATGCAGCGCATGCGCGCGGCCCGCGTGGTGTTTGATATCGGCGTCCACCTCGAGCTGCAAGTTCCGGAACGTTGGGGCAGCGGCACCTGGACCTCGGAAAAGGGCTTCGAATTCCTCAAGGCCAACCTTCCCATCAGCGCGGGCCAGCTCCAGTTCGAATTCACCCGGTACCTCGGCTGGCCGGGCCAGGCTCCGTCTTACAAGGTGGGGCAGCGCCTCTGGGAAGAAATCCGGGCTGAACTCGAACGCCGCGACGGATTCGACCTGAAGTCCTTCCACACGGATGCGCTGAACATCGGCTCGGTTGGCCTGGATACGCTTCGCCGGGCGCTGCTGGGGTAACCCAACTGACTCGCATTTGTTGTCGTTTTGAGCCTTCAAAACGACAACAAATGCGAGGTAGATGGGTCAAGCCGCAGGAGACATTCCCCACATTCCGTCCGGGAATAACTTCATAAATGGGTGGATCGGCGGCGAATTCGTGGGCTTGTTTGATTGTTGGTCGGAATTGTTCTCGTAACATTTCTCAACGTCGGGTCGCGGTGGTATTTGTCGGGGCCTAGTTTGTTCCGGTGAGCAATTCATCCAACACTTTGACTTCCGCCGGAAAGACCTCGTCCCGGCTTCCCAAGTGGGCAACGTCCTTCGGCGTCCAGATCATCGCGGCCCTGGTGATCGGCCTGGCCCTCGGTCTTCTGGCCAAAGCCACCGGCAGCACCACGAAGGCTCCCAACGGGCTCGGCGCTACGCTGCAGACCATCGGCTCAAGCTACGTCTCGCTGTTGCAGACCGCCGTCGTGCCCTTGATCTTCACCGCAGTGGTGAGTTCCATCGCGAACCTCCGCCAAGTGTCCAATGCGGCGAAACTGGCGTGGAACACCTTGCTCTGGTTCGCTATCACCTCGCTCATCGCCGTGATGATCGGCATCGGACTTGGAGTGCTCTTGCAGCCGGGCTCCGGGACGGGCATCACCAAGAAGGCCGAGTACGCCGGGAAGACCGGCGACTGGTGGGCGTTCCTCACCGGCCTCTTCCCCAAGAATTTCCTGGGCATTGGCGGCAGCACTACCGTCACGGACGGCGTCGCCAGCACTTCGATCACCTTCAACGTGCTGCAGATCCTGGTGATCGCCATCGCCGTCGGCGTCGCAGCCCTCAAGGTCGGCAAGCAGGCCGAACCGTTCCTGAACCTCAACGCTTCCGCCCTGGCCGTCATCCAGAAGGTCCTCTGGTGGATCATCCGCATCGCCCCGCTGGGCACCATCGGCCTGATCGGCAACGCTGTGGCCGTCTACGGTTGGGACACGATTGGTTCGCTCGGCAAGTTCACGGTGGCCATCTACGCAGGCCTCGCCCTGGTGCTCTTCGTCGTCTACCCCATCCTGGTCAAGACCCATGGACTGTCTGTCAAGCAGTACTTCTCGGGCGTGTGGCCCGCCGTGCAGCTGGCGTTCGTCTCGCGTTCCTCGATCGGCACGCTGCCGCTCACGCAGCGCGTCACCGAACGCAACCTCGGAGTTCCCCAGGGATACGCATCCTTCGCCGTGCCGCTCGGCGCCACCACCAAGATGGACGGTTGCGCTGCCATCTACCCGGCCGTTGCAGCGATCTTCGTCGCCCAGTTCTTCGGCATCAACCTGGACTTCAGTCAATACCTGCTGATCGTAGTTGTTTCGGTCCTTGGCTCCGCGGCAACAGCAGGTACTACGGGCGCCGTCGTCATGCTCACGCTCACCCTGTCCACGCTGGGACTGCCGCTTGCCGGCGTCGGGCTCCTCCTGGCGATCGACCCCATCCTGGACATGGGCCGCACGGCCGTCAACGTGGCAGGACAGGCGCTCGTTCCGGCCATCGTCGCCAAACGGCAGGGAATCCTGGACGAATCGCTCTACAACGCGCCCCGCAAGGGAACGGCGTTCGCGGACGAGACTGAGTCTGCGTCTCCGGAGGCATCCGAGGATACTCGCGAGCTCGCTGACGCCAAGGCCTAACGGCGGCTCACCATCGCAACGACAAATCCCCGGGGAATGCCCTGGGGATTTGTCCATTTAACCGTGGGAAACGGTCAATTCTGGATAGGCTCTGTCCATGCTGATAGTCACCTCAAACAAGATTCCGGGCCACAGGATCGACGCCGTCTTCGGCGAAGTCATGGGCCTCACCGTCCGCTCACGGGATCTCGGCTCCCAAATGATGGCCGGTTTCCGCTCCCTCGGCGGCGGCGAACTGCCCGAAATGACCAAGGCCCTCTATGAAAGCCGCCAGGAAGTCATGGCCCGCATGGTCAACGAGGCACAGCAGCGCGGCGCGAACGCAATCGTCGCCATGCGCTTCGACACGTCCGAGATGGGAGGCAACTGGACCGAAGTGTGCGCCTACGGCACTGCGGTGTTCGCCATCCCCCTGGGCGAAGGCGAGCCCGGCGCCACAGGCCAGTCGATCTACCTGACCAGCGCCGCAGCCCAGCAGTCCGCCCAGCCCACGACGCCGGCGGCACCGCAGGGACAAACGGCACCGCCAGCGCCCGGACAGTTCCCCGCTCAGCACTCTCCCCAACAGCCTTTCCAGCAGTAAGGCGGACGACAACGGCCGGCGACGCACAAGCGTCGCCGGCCGTTCGCTTTGGTGCTCCGGAGATTTAACTTGCCCGGAGTGCAAAGTTGCACTTAGTGTAAATACGTGACAACTTCCGACACCACCGCCCTCCCCTCGCGCCGGGAACAAAACAAACTGGCCACCCGCCAAGCGATCGCGGACGCAGCCCTCGCCATGTTGCGCAGCAGGGGCGTTGGCAATTTCACCGTGGAAGACATCGCGGAAGGGGCCGGCGTATCCCGGCGCACCTTCTTCAACTACTTCCCCAGCCTCGAAGCCGCTTTGGCCTCCGTGACCGAAGGTTTCCTGGACCATGCCCTGGAACAGTTCCGATTGCGCCCTTCGGACGAACCCATCCTCGATTCCGCCCGGGCCGCCCTCATGGCGCTGGCTGACCCTATGACGGTCTCCCCCATGGCCGAGCTCTTCAGCCTGACCCACGACAACCGGGCCCTGGTCCGTTCCGAACTCGAAGCCTGGGACCACTGCACCACGCAGATCATCGAGGCCGCCCGTCATCGCCTAGGCCCGGATGTCAATGAGCTCTATTTGCGGGCCTTGGCCGGGTCCATCATTTCGTGCGGCAAGGCGGCCATGAGCGTCTGGTTCGAACAACACGGCCCGGATCTTTCCCCTGAATCCCTGGCGAGCTTGCGGCAGCACTTGATCGACGCAATTGGCCTGCTCGGTTCGGGCTTCACGGCACCCGCCGCTCACAGCCCTGGGCCGGTTCAAAACCCGGCATCGCACGGCACACAGCCGGGGGCAGACCCCCAACACTCGGCATAACCACACACCGACAGATCGGTTCCGATATGGCACTCCTGCTCTACCGTCTTGGCAAGTTCTCCTACCGTCACCGCTGGCTGGTGATCTCCCTCTGGCTAGCCGTGCTTGTGGCCGTCGGCGGCTCCGCGGCCGCCTTCCACGGCACCATGTCCAACAACTTCCAGATCCCCGGCACCGAGACCCAGCAGATGCTGGACAAGCTCAAGAAGGACCTTCCGGCGTCCTCGGGTGGTTCCGCGGGAATCGTCTTCGAAGCCGGCGACGCCGGATTCAACCAAGCCGGCAAGGACGCCATTGCGTCGGCCCTCGCTCAGCTCGAAAAACTGCCGGACGTGCAGTCCACGGTCAACCCCTTCACAACCCAAGCCACGTTGGACAAGGCACCGTCCGATCTTGCTGCCGGGGAACAGAAAGCGGCCGCCGGGCAGGCTGAGTTGGACAAGGCCCGGGCCACGCTCGACGCGGGTGATGCCCAACTCAAGGCCGCCGAGCAGCAAATGACCACTGCGGGCATGCCCGCTGCGCAGATCCAGGCCCAACTTGCCCCGCAGAAGGCCGAGCTGCTGGCCGGGCGCCAAAAGCTTGATGCCGGCCAGAAGCAAGCCACTGATGGTGCCGCTGCCCTTGCGTTGGCCAAACGCCAGGTGACAGCTTCCCAAGGCATGCGTTTCGTCTCCGAAGACGGTAAAGCGGCGATCGCCCAGGTCCAGTTCAAGACCTCCATCAACGGCCTGACCCCCGCCGTCCGGCAGCAAGTCCAGGACATTGTCCACGGAGTCTCCTCGGCAGGTGTCACAGCCCTGGCTAGCAAGGAAATCACCGAGGACGTCTCCCAATTGTTCGGTGTCTCGGAAATCATCGGCATCGCCGTGGCGGCCATCGCCCTCATCGTGATGCTGGGAACGCTCGTCGCCGCGGGCCTCCCCCTCCTCATGGCGATCATTGGCGTGGCCGTGGGCGTCGGCGGAACCATTGCCCTCACCGGTGTCATTGACATGAGTTCCATTTCCCCGATGCTCGCGCTCATGCTGGGCCTCGCCGTCGGAATCGATTATTCGCTCTTCATCGTCAACCGCCACCGCGGCCAATTGCTTTCGGGGATGGACGCGGAGGAATCAGTGGCTCTTGCCACCGGTACCTCGGGCAACGCCGTCCTCTTCGCCGGCCTCACTGTCGTCATCGCGCTTGCCGCACTGGTGGTTCCGGGGCTCCCGTTCCTGGCCGTCATGGGCCTGTCGGCCGCGGCGACCGTGGCAGTCGCCGTCGTCGTCTCCCTCACGCTGACTCCGGCAGTCCTCTCGCTAGTGGGCCGCAAGCTGATTTCCAAGCGGGCTTGGGCCAAGGCAGAGCGCCACAACGCGGAGCCGGACCACGCCTCTGCGGACCGCGCCGAGGACCAGCGCCGGAGCAGCGGTGGTTGGGGCGGGCTGGTGACCCGGCATCCGGTGGTCTCGCTGCTTGCCGGCGTCGTGCTGCTCGGAGTGCTGGCCCTCCCGGCCTCCCAGCTGCGCCTCGCTCTGCCCGACGGCGGTTCGGAACCCGTGGATTCGCAAGCGTTCAAGGCCTACGACCTCACCCGCACGAGCTTCGGCGAAGGCATGACCGGTCCCATAGTGGTTGTCGGCACGTTCCCGTCCGGCCTCAGTGACGACCAGGCCAAGACCAAGCAGTTCGACGTCGCGGACAAACTGCGCAGCGTCGACAACGTCGTGGCAGCCGTTCCGGTGGCCCTCAGCCAGGATCACCGCACTGCCGTTTTCCAGGTCATCCCCAAGGACGGGCCCGCGAGCGCCAGTACCGTCCAGGTGGTCTCGGAACTGCGTGCGAAGGGTTCGGAAATCCAGCAAACCACGGGCGCCACCATCGGGCTGACGGGGCAAACAGCCGGCAACATCGACGTCTCCGCGAAGCTCGGTGCCGCGTTGCCGCCATACTTGGCGATCGTCGTCGGGCTCTCGCTGGTCCTCCTGCTGCTGGTGTTCCGCTCGATCGTCGTCCCGCTGCTCGCCACCGGCGGCTTCCTGCTCTCGCTCGCGGCAGCCTTTGGCGCAGTGGTGGCCGTATACCAGTGGGGCTGGCTGGGTACCGTGTTCGACGTGCCCAATCCCGGAGCCGTGCTGAGCTTCCTGCCGATCATCCTGATTGGTGTGCTGTTCGGCCTGGCCATGGACTACCAGGTGTTTATCACCTCGGGCATGCGCGAATCGTTCATGCACGGGGAGAACGCGAAGCAGGCGGTCCGAAGCGGCTTCAGCCATGCCGCAGCTGTGGTCACGGCCGCCGCCATCATCATGGTCAGCGTGTTTGCCGGCTTCATCTTCAGCCACCTGACCATGGTCCGGCCGCTCGGTTTCGCGATGGCGTTCGGCGTGCTCGTGGATGCGTTCGTGGTGCGGATGACCATTGTTCCGGCCGTGATGTACCTGTTGGGCGAAAAAGCCTGGTGGCTGCCGCGCTGGCTGTCCCGGATCCTGCCCGACGTCGACGTCGAGGGTGCCAAGCTGCAGCGCACGACGGCGGCAGGCGGGGCCAAGGAGCTGGTCCACTAAGGGTCTGCTTTTGTTCCAATGCGCCCGGAGCGGGCGTCGGTTCTGCGTTCAGGACCGACGCCCGCTCACTTTCAACGCACTTTCCCCAAACCCTCGCTCACCTATGGGGCCCTTTCCCCAAACGCTCGCTCACCTATGGGGCCCTTTCCCCGAACGCTCGCTCACCTGAATTCAAGGGACATGTCCACCCTGGGGTCATGTCTGCAGGAGCGTTCACCGCATGGGCGGCATAAGTGAGCGAGCGTCCGGCCAAACACCCACATAAGTGAGCGAGCGTCGGGGGATTTGGGGCTATAAGTGAGCGAGCGTCGGAGGGGGCGCCGCGTACTACGCTTGAGCCGTGACCCGATTGATCCTGGCTTCCCAGTCCCCCGCCCGCACCAAACTCCTCACGGACGCCGGCATCCACCACGAGGTGCTCATCTCGGACGTGGACGAGGACGCCGTGCAAGCCCGGTATGGCGTGACCGATGCGCATGACACCGCACTCCTCCTGGCCCGCGCCAAGGCCGAAGCCGTCGCTTCCCTGCCCGACGCCGAGGGGGCCCTGGTGATCGGCTGCGATTCCGTATTCGAGTTCGACGGCGAATCGCACGGCAAGCCGTACTCAGTGAACGTGGCCAAGGAACGGATGCTTCGCATGAGCGGCTCCAAGGGCGTCCTCCACACCGGGCACTGGCTGGTGGATTGCCGCGAAACCGCAGCGGACGTTAACGACGGCGAGGCAGCCGACGGCACCGGCGCCACAGTCGGCGCCGTGTCCAGCGCAGAAGTCCACTTCACGGAGATGAGCGAGAACGACATCGACGCCTACATCGCCACGGGCGAGCCCCTGCACTGCGCGGGTTCGTTCACGATCGACGGCTTGGGCGGGGCGTTCATCCGCAAGGTCGACGGCGACCCGCACGCGGTGGTCGGGCTCTCGATCTCGACCCTCCGCGATCTGCTCGGGCAAGCGAACGTTGGAATCACCGAACTTTGGACTCTGGACGGCTCCGAGACGGCGAAAAAATAGAGCGGTAATGCGGCGAGAATTGCCCTGAAAGAGAGCAATTCTCCGTGATATTGTTCACATGGACTGGGCTTCGAGGGATTGCAATATGGCAGCCAGTCACCTGCCGGCACTGGGGGCAGAATTCCTCGCTACAACATGGTCTCAAGGGGGTCCAGGATGAGTCCTGCTATTTTGGCGTCCAGTTCGCAGGTCCGGCTTTCGCCGTTATCCCACAAGATTCAGCTTTCAGCTTTGGGTTTGCTGCTTGCCGTCGCAGCGACGGGATGCACAGCGTCCAATGGCAGCACCAATTCTGGTACGTTCAGCGCCTGCCTCAACACCCAGCAAGGAACCATCAGCGCGGTTTCGCAAGGAACCGATAAGAAAACGTGCGGCGACGGCGCAGTGGCAGTTTCCTGGGGCAAAGACGCCAACGCGTCGGTAGCGGGCGCCACCGGCGCACCGGGTACAACTGGAGCCACGGGGGCGCAAGGACCGGCCGGTCCGACTGGCGCGCCGGGTCCGGCAGGACCACAAGGACCGCAGGGTGACACTGGCGCGACGGGAGCTACTGGCGCGACGGGAGCTACTGGCAACACAGGTGCCACTGGATCTCAAGGCGCCACAGGTGCTTCGGGCGCGAAGGGTGACACTGGAGCTGCTGGTGCAACCGGTGCGACAGGCGCAATCGGCGCCCAGGGCGCCCAAGGCATCAAAGGCGACACCGGAGCAACCGGTGCAAATGGTGCTGATGGGGCCACCGGTACCCAGGGCGCAGCAGGTGCCACCGGCGCGCAAGGAGCCACAGGCGCGACCGGCGCCCAAGGCCTCAAGGGCGACACCGGGGCCGCAGGCGCAAACGGTGCCACCGGCGCTCAAGGCGCGACCGGCGCCCAAGGCGTCAAAGGCGACACCGGGGCCGCAGGCGCAAACGGTGCTGATGGTGCCACCGGCGCCCAAGGCGCAACCGGCGCCCAAGGAGCCACAGGCGCGACCGGCGCCCAAGGCGTCAAAGGCGACACCGGGGCCGCAGGCGCAAACGGTGCTGATGGTGCCACCGGCGCCCAAGGCGCAACCGGCGCCCAAGGAGCCACAGGCGCGACCGGCGCGCAAGGTGTTCAAGGCGCCCAAGGCGCCCAAGGCATCAAGGGCGATACGGGAGCCACCGGCGCCAACGGGCTTCCAGGAACCGACGGCAACAGCGTCCTCAGCGGTGCCGGTGCACCGACTGCCGGTGTCGGCAAGGACGGGGATTTTTACCTCAACCTTTCGGACTACAAGATGTACGGACCTAAGTTCCTGGGCACGTGGCCAGGAACGGGGCAGTCCCTTATCGGACCAGCCGGCCCCATCGGCCCTCAAGGCCCCACCGGCGCAACGGGTGCCACAGGCGCAACTGGAGCCCAGGGCGCGGCGGGCACAAACGGCACAGCAGGTACAAACGGTGCTACAGGCGCTCAAGGCGCGGCCGGCCTTGATGGGCCGCCTCCGGTCTTCACCGGATCCGTGAGATTCATCGATCCCGCCGATCCCACCGGGTACTTGCCCCTTTCCGGCAGCTCGGGCATTGCGGGAGCCGAGTCCGACGCCGCGATTGTCATGCCTCGCGCCGGAACCATCAAGGGACTGACAGCGAACGTCACCAGCGGCCCAGCTGTGACCGTCACGGTCATCGTCAACGGGTCTGCCTCTGCATTAACTTGCTCCATCGCGGCGGTGGCCACCACGTGCAGCGACGGCGCGGACACAGCTGCAGTTGCTGCGGGGCAGAGCGTCAGCATCAAGGTGACCCACGCCAACGGGGTCGCCGTGCGGAATCTCCGGTTCTCGCTCGGCTTCAACGCAGGCTGAAAATGGAAACCTCATACAAGCTCAGCCGCAGGACGCTCTTGATCGGCGGGGCGGGGGCGATCGTTCTGGCGGTAGCGGGTCCGCTCACATCCCAGGCCTCTGAACCGGATGTGTTCACTCTTGCCAGCTGGACGCCACTCGTTGGCCAACAGCTGGCGGCGGGCACCGCCGTCGTTCGCTTGGAAAGCGTGGAGGATCTTAGGCGCGCGCCGCGGCCCGGGGAGCACGTGGATCCGGCCGAGCGATTCCGGTTGGGCTTCAGCCTGGTCAGTGGAGCGTTTCCTCCGGAAACGATCGCCATCAGCCATCCCAGGAGCGGAGCGGTCAATCTCTTCATTACCCACAACGACGGCAAAGCCACCGCTGTCATCGACAGGAGGGGCGCCACGCTGTTGCCTCCAACAGCTGCAGCCCCCAGTAGCAAAGGACCGAATTCATGAGTGACCCGTTTGTCGGCGAGATCCGGCTTGTTGGCTTCAACTTTGCCCCAACGAACTGGGCATTGTGCAATGGCCAGCTCCTGCCGATCAGCCAGAATGCTGCCCTCTTTTCCTTGCTAGGCACCATGTACGGAGGGAACGGAACGACAACCTTTGGCCTGCCCGACCTGCGGGGTCGGGCGGCGTTGCACAATGGCCAAGGGCCGGGGCTTTCCAACTACTACCAAGGCCAAGTCAGCGGCACGGAAGCGACAACGCTGATCACCTCGAACCTTCCGCCCCACACCCACCCCGGAATGTTTGCCTCGACAACCGAGACGACGGACCGGCCTTCAGCGGGAATGGCGCCGGCCCCTGGCGGTTCCTACGGACCGCCAGACTCCGGAGTGGCGTTGGCCTCAACCCAGCAAGCCGGGGGCGGGCAACCAATCAGCATTCTTCAGCCAACCTTGGCGCTCAACTACATCATTTCGCTGTTCGGGATCTACCCATCGAGGAACTAGACGGAGCGGCCACCTCGGTGGAAAGAGCGCTTCAATTCCGAACCCCTGAAGAGCGCGACGCCGGTTTCCTCCTGGACCTCTTCTCATCAGCCGCGCCGGGGCGGGATTTTCTCCCGCCGCCATTGCTGGAGATGCAACAACAGGCGCAGCATCAGCAATGGTCGGAGTTGTGGGGCGGCAATGGAAACGTCGTTGTAGAGTTCGACGGCGTGCCGGCCGGCAGGATCTGGACCGCTTGGGGCACGCGTGACGTTCGGTTGGTAGACATCGCCCTCTTACCGGAATTTCGCGGCGCCGGCCTGGGCGGGCGACTCCTCGGCAACGTATGCGAGGCGGCCGACGTCGCAGGGATGGATGTTCGGCTGGCGGTCGCGCGCGACAACATTGCGGCCTTGGCCCTGTACCAGCGGAGCGGCTTCGTGATGGAAGAGGCGGGAGCCGTTTTTCTGTCATTGCGCAGATGGCATGAGTCGGCAGCTGTGGGCGTGCACCGTCCGAGCCGGGGCGGCCTGACGTAACCACGATTCACGATTTGTAGCAACCCTACAAAGACAGGCCGTCTCACACACGGAATCCCCCATCAATATGGGCGGAACCCTCAAAATCACGCTAGGCTCCCTGAAGGACAGAAGGAGTCAACTTGTCAGCTAATCCGGCGCAGCCCATTTCCAGCCCTCTCACCAAGGTCTTGATCGCCAATCGAGGCGAAATCGCGGTCCGCATCATCCGCGCAGCCCGGGATGAAGGCATCGCTTCCGTGGCCGTCTACGCAGACCCCGACCGCGACGCCCTGCACGTGCGGCTGGCAGATGAGGCATACGCGCTGGGCGGCAACACCGCTGCCGAGTCGTACCTCGTGATGGACAAGTTGATCGCGGTCGCCAAGCAGTCGGGCGCGGACGCCATCCACCCCGGCTATGGCTTCCTCGCCGAGAACGCCGAGTTTGCCGCCAAGGTCATCGACGCCGGCATCACCTGGATTGGGCCGTCCCCGGACGCCATCTCTGCGCTGGGCGACAAGGTGCAGGCACGCCACATCGCCGAAAAGGTTGGCGCTCCTCTGGTTCCCGGCACGGCCGACCCCGTCGAATCCGCTGACGAGATCCTGGCCTTCGCCCAGGAGTTCGGTCTCCCGATCGCCATCAAGGCTGCCTACGGCGGCGGCGGCCGCGGCATCAAGGTGGCCCGGACCATCGAGGAAATCCCTGAGCTTTTCGAGTCCGCAGTGCGCGAGGCCATTGCCGCCTTCGGCCGCGGCGAGTGCTTCATCGAGCGCTTCCTGGATTCCCCGCGCCACGTCGAGACCCAGTGCCTCGCTGACGCCTACGGAAACGTCGTCGTGGTCTCTACCCGTGACTGTTCGCTCCAGCGCCGCAACCAGAAACTCGTGGAAGAAGCCCCGGCGCCGTTCCTGAGCCCCGAACAGAACGAGCGCCTGTACGAGTCTTCCAAGGCCATCCTGAAGGAAGCCGGCTACCTGGGCGCAGGAACATGCGAATTCCTGGTGGGCCAGGACGGCATCATCTCCTTCCTCGAGGTCAACACGCGTCTTCAGGTGGAGCACTGTGTTTCAGAGGAAGTCACGGGCCTCGACCTGGTCCGCGAGCAGTTCCGCATCGCCCGAGGCGAAAAACTCGGCTATGGCGATCCCGAGGTCCGCGGCCACTCCTTCGAATTCCGCATCACCGGCGAAGACCCGGGCCGCAACTTCATGCCCGCACCGGGAACCATTAGTACCCTGAAGAACCCGACGGGTCCGGGCGTCCGCATCGATTCCGGCGTCGAACAGGGAGACGCTATCAGCGGGAACTTCGATTCCATGCTGTCCAAGCTGATCGTCACCGGCGCCAGCCGCGAACAGGCCCTCCAGCGTTCCCGCCGCGCCCTCGAGGAAATGGTGGTTGAAGGCATCCCCACCGTCATTCCCTTCGACCTCGCAGTGGTGACCGATCCCGCGTTCGCTCCGGCCGAAGGCCCGTTCAAGGTGCACACGCGCTGGATCGAGACCGAATTCATCAACAACATCCCCGCGTGGACGCCCACCGGAACCGGAACAGAAGCCGTCGACGCCGGTGAGCGCCAGCGCGTCGTCGTCGAGGTTGGCGGCAAGCGGCTGGAAGTTGTCCTTCCCGCGACTCTCGGCTCGGTTTCCTCGGTTGCCAGCGCGGGCGCCAAGGGTGCGAAGGTCAAGAAGCGCTCCCGTTCGGCGGGCGCCACAGCCGCCGTGGCGGGCGGCAACGCCCTCACTTCGCCGATGCAGGGCACCATCGTCAAGGTGGCAGTAGCCGCCGGCGATGTGGTTGCCGAAGGCGATCTGATCGTGGTCCTCGAAGCCATGAAGATGGAACAGCCCCTCACCGCCCACAAGGCCGGCACGATCCACGGCTTGGTGGCCAAGGCAGGCGAAACCGTCTCCGCAGGCGCCGTCATCGCGACGATCGAAGACTAAGCACAGCTCAAATGGTTCCGGCCCCGCACCAAGAGGTGCGGGGCCGGAGCCATTTAACGGGAGGCTGCTAATGCAAGATCAGGCCACGTTGTTCTCGTAGTCTGTGTCCTTGGTTTCCTTGGACAGGAACAGGGCCACAAGCGTCAACACTGCCATGGCGCTGAGATAGACACCCACCAGGACTGTGCTGCCCTTGGCCGATTCCCAGAGCCACACCGCGATGAACGGAGCCACTGCCGCACCGAGGATGCTGGACATGTTGTAGCTGACGGCGGATCCGGTGTAGCGGACGTTGGTGGGGAACAGTTCCGGGAGCAGTGCGCCCATCGGTCCGAAAGTGAGGCCCATCAGGGTGAAGCCGATGATCAGCAATGCCATGGTCCCCACGAAACCGCCATTGAACAGGGGCACGAAGAGCAAGCCGAACACCAGGATGCCCGCCGTTACGGCCAGGAGCATCTTGCGGCGGCCGTACTTTTCGGCCAGCGGACCGGCCACCAGGGTGAAAATGCCGAAGAAGACGACGCCGGCAATCAGCATCCAGAGGAAATCGTTGCGGGCGATGCCCAGGCCGGGGACGAACGCCGCGGCGGCCGCTTCGGTCATCGGCTTTCCGGCCTTCACTGCAGCTGCTTGCGCGCCCGCCAAGGTGGGCTTGGTGCCGTAGGTCAGCGTGAACGTGGTCATCAGGTAGAACAGCACGTACGTCGCAAGCATGATGAAGGTACCGAGGATCAGCGGGCGCCAGCTCTTCTTGAACACGCGTCCGATGGGCAGCTTGGCGACTTCGTTGGATTCCAGCACCTTGGTGAATGCGGGAGTTTCAATGAGCTTGAGGCGTACATAGAGGCCGAGGATCACCATGACGGCGCTCAGCAGGAACGGCACGCGCCAGCCCCAGGCGGCGAAGGCCTCGGGAGTCAGGGTGTAGCTGAAGATCAGGAAGATGATGTTGGCCAGAATGAAGCCGATCGGCGCACCCATCTGCGGAAATGTTCCATAGATGGCGCGTTTGTTGGCCGGCGCGTTCTCGGTTGCTAGCAGCGCGGCGCCGCTCCACTCACCACCGAGGGCCAGGCCCTGGGCGAAACGCAGGACTACCAGCAACGTGGGGGCCAGGAAGGTCCAGCCGGGGACCTGTGCCGTGGGGAGGCAACCGATCAGGAACGTGGCAATACCCATGGTCAGCAGGGACGCAACCAGGGTTCCCTTGCGACCGAACTTGTCACCGAAGTGGCCGAAAATTATCGAGCCGAGCGGCCGGGCGACGAAGGCGACACCGAACACCGCGAACGAGCTCAGAAGCTGGGTGGTCTCGTCCGCCGTCGGGAAGAAGAGTTTGGGAAAGACGAGCACGGCTGCCGTGGCATAAACGTAGAAATCGTAGAACTCGATGGACGTGCCAATGAGGCTGGCGAAGATCACGCGTCCCCGCGAGTTGACCGGCTTGACTGACTCGCTTTCCTTGGATTCAGCGATGGAAGACATGTAATGGTTGCTTTCGTTCACGCCGGCCCGGCCTTCCTGAGCCTGCCGGCAAAGATTATTGAAAGTTCAATAATAGTTCCCTATATCCAACAAGTGGACAATCGAGTCCAACATTCGGACGCTTTGAAAAGTCTCACTTTGTGGTCCGCGCCACAACAACCTCACCATCGCCTCACGCACCGGTGACCCCCGCCGATAGGCAAATGTCACAGCACGTTTACAAACCGCGACGGTCCGCGAAACGCGCCATCCCTAACGTGGAAGTACAACGTCCCCACAAAGGAGGCACTCCGTGACAGTTGACCGAAGCACCGAAATCCTCACCAACGAGCAGGCGCCCACCGCCCTCGTCCCCGAGCTTGAACACCGCCCTGGCCGCTGGATTGCCAACTGGGATGCGGAGAACAAAGAGCAGTGGGAAGTTGCCGGCCGTTCCATCGCCAAGCGCAACCTGTACTGGTCCATCTTCGCCGAGTTCCTCGGCTTCGTCGTCTGGCAGCTCTGGTCGATCGTCGTCGTCCAGCTCCCGGCAGCAGGCTTCAAGTTCGACACCAACCAGATCTTCTGGCTCATCTCGATCCCCAGCCTGGTCGGCGCCACGCTGCGCATCCCCTACACCTTCATGGTTCCGAGGTTCGGTGGCCGCAACTGGACCATCGTCTCGGCCCTCCTGCTACTGATCCCCACGGCGGGCCTTGCCCTGTGTGTCTCGACCCCCGGCACTCCGTTCGGCGTCATGCTGCTGGTAGCGGGCCTTGCAGGCTTCGGTGGCGGCAACTTCGCCAGCTCTATGGCAAACATCACCTTCTTCTACCCTGCCCGTGAAAAGGGCTGGGCGCTGGGCCTGAACGCCGCGGGCGGAAACCTCGGTGCCGCCGTCGCGCAGCTTGTCGTCCCGATCGCCGTCACCCTCCTGGCCGCCGGCACGGTCAACCTGCCCATGGCCGGCCTCATCTGGATTCCCCTCATCCTTGTCGCCGCGTTCGGCGCTTGGAAGTACATGAACAATCTCACGAGCGCCAAGGGTGACGTTGCAGGCTCCGTCGCCGCGCTCAAGGAACCGCACCTGTGGATCATGGCCTTCCTCTACATCGGCACCTTCGGCTCGTTCATCGGCTTCTCCGGCGTCTTCCCCAAGCTCATCAAGGACTACTTCCCGGCCTTCTCCGCCTTCCACGTCGGCGCGGTGGCCCTTTCGCTCGCGTTCCTTGGCCCGCTGGTCGGCTCCCTGGCCCGCCCCTACGGTGGACGCATGGCCGACCGCATGGGCGGAGCCCGGATGACCGTCACGGCGTTCGCAGCGATGGCAGTCATCACGCTGACCATGATCTGGACCCTTCCGCTCAAGAACTTCTGGCTCTTCCTGGTCCTGTTCCTGTTCCTCTTCACGGCGAGCGGTTTTGGAAACGGCGCCACGTACCGCATGATTCCGGTCATCTTCGCGACGTCGAGCCGGGCCGCACGCTCCGGGGCAAAGCCCGCCGAGACCGCCCGCCTCGCGGCCTCCTCCCTTGGCCTGATCTCGGCGATCGGCGCCTACGGCGGATTCGTCATCCCCCAGGTGCTCAACGCTTCCAGCGCTTCCGGTTCCTACACCCCCGCGTTCTATGGCTTCGTCGGCGCCTACGTGCTGATGCTCATCGTCTGCTGGGTCTGCTACCTCCGGAAGGCCAACCGTAACGCGATGGGACACATCTAATATGCCCAATGGCGCCAACACCCACTGCCCGTATTGTGCGCTGCAGTGCGCCATGACCCTGACCCCGGCAGCGCCCTCGGCGCAGCCGGGGTCAGACCCCGCTCCCGCAGCAAAGGCACTTCCACTACTGGAAGTATCCGGCCGCGACTTCCCCACCAACCGGGGCGGGCTGTGCCGCAAGGGCTGGACATCGCCGTCGTTGTTGAACCACACCGGACGCGTCACGGAACCCATGCTCAAAGGGTCCGACGGCGTCCACCGGCCGGTCACGTGGGACCAGGCACTCAGGCTGGTCACCGGAGCCGTCAAGCAGGCCCGCGAGCAGTACGGGCCCGACGCCGTCGGCGTGTTCGGCGGCGGCGGACTCACCAATGAGAAGGCCTACCAGTTGGGCAAGTTCGCCCGCCTGGCGCTGGGAACCTCGCGCATCGACTACAACGGACGTTTCTGCATGTCCTCCGCTGCGGCAGCCGGAAACCGCGCGTTCGGCGTGGACCGCGGCCTCCCGTTCCCCGTTGAGGACCTTGATTCGGCGAACGTCATCTTCCTTCTCGGTTCCAATGTTGCCGAGACCATGCCGCCATTCGTCCAGCACTTGCAGGGCGCGCGTGACTCCGGCGGGTTGATCGTGGCCGATCCCCGCCGTTCCGCGACGGCCGCATTCACCGGCGACGGCGGTGGCATCCACCTGCAGCCGACCCCGGGAACGGACCTCGCCCTGCTGTTGGGTATCTCCCACGTAGTGGTCCACGAAGGCCTCGCCGACGCCGAATACCTCCAGAACCGCACCACCGGGTACCCGGCGATCGTTCGTAGCCTCGCCGCATTCTGGCCAGAGCGCGTCCAGTCGATCACTGGCGTACCCGCCACGCTCATCCGTGACACCGCCCGCCGCCTCGCCGACGGCGCCCGACGCGGCGGCAGCTACATCCTGACCGGCCGCGGAGTCGAGCAGCACGTGGACGGTACGGACACCGCCACCGCCGCGATCAACCTCAGCCTCCTCCTCGGCCTGCCGGGCTCCACCCGCAGCGGCTACGGCACGCTGACCGGCCAAGGCAACGGCCAGGGCGGCCGCGAGCACGGCCAAAAGGCCGACCAGCTCCCCGGCTACCGCAAGATCACCGATCCCGCCGCCCGCGCCCACGTCGCCAAAGTGTGGGGCGTCGACGAATCCCTCATCCCCGGCCCCGGCCTGCCGGCCGTGGAGCTGCTGAAGTCTTTGGGACAGCCCGACGGCGTCCGTTGCCTTTTCGTGCACGGCGCCAATGTGGCGGTGTCAGCCCCCGACGCCGGTGCGGTGATCGAGGGCCTGCGCAGCCTGGACTTCCTGGTTGTCTGCGATTTCTTCATGTCCGAGACTGCGCTGGAGGCCGACCTGGTCCTCCCGGTCACCCAATGGGCCGAGGAAGAAGGCACGCTGACCAACCTCGAGGGCCGCGTGCTCCGGCGTCGGAAAGCCCTCACCCCTCCCCCGGGCGTCCGCAGCGAATTGTGGCTCATGGCCCGGCTCGCCGAATCGCTCGACGCACCGTCCACGTTCAGCGACGATCCCGAGACCGTCTTTGAGGAGCTCCGGCTCGCCTCTGCAGGCGGCTTGGCCGACTACTCCGGAATCGACTACGCCATGCTGGATCGCGGAGAGGCCGCCTACTGGCCCTATCCCACCGGCAGTTCGGGAACGCCGCGACTCTTCCTCGACAGCTTCGCGCACGCCGGCCGACGCGCGGTGATGGTCCCGGTGGCTCCGCAGAAACGGTCCCAGCGCACCGCCGTCGTCGGCTCTGATCCCGATCCGCTGACGCTCGTCACCGGGCGGCTGCTGGAACATTACCAATCGGGCGCCCAGACCCGCCGCGTGGCCGAGCTCGCGGCCGCGCAGCCGGAGCCGCTCTTGCAGATCCACCCCGCAACAGCCGCCGTCAGGGACATCTCCGACGGCGACTTCGTCCGGGTCTCCAACGAGCGCGGAGAGGTCCTGTGCAGGGTGGAGCTCAGCAACAGCATCCGCACGGACACAGTCTTCCTGCCCTTCCATTTCCCGGGACTGGGCAGCGCCAACCGTCTCACTGAGGCGGTCACGGATCCCATTTCCGGCATGCCGGAGTTCAAGACCAGCACGGTCTGGGTCCGGAAGGCGGCACTACCAAATGTCGAATCGGCGTTGGCTGCCCAGTTGGCTGTGTCAGCGGCGGCCGGCTCGTCAATGCAGGTCAGCTTGTCAATGCAAGTCGGCGTGTCAACGCAGGTCAAGGAGGCATCGTGAGTGAGCGAATTGTGGTGGTGGGGTTCGGGCCGGTCGCGGCCCGGCTGGTCGACGAGTTGTTGCCTGCCGTGCGCAGCGGCCTTGTCCAGCTGCTCGTCGTCGGGCAGGAAGCCGAAGCCGCGTACAACCGCGTCATGGTGGCGGAACTCGGCGTAGGCCGGACCACCGCGGAGGCCCTCGCGATGGCGGACGCTAGCGATTTGGCGGCCGACGGCGTCGAGGTCCGGCTGGGCGTCACCGTCAAACGCATCGACCGCGCACGCCAGCAGGTTGTCCTTTCGGACGGAACTACGCCCGGCTACGACCGCTTGGTGTTCGCCACGGGCTCGCGGCCCGTCATCCCCAACCTCACAGGCATCAACCCTGATCCGTCACACCCGGTGCTCCCGCTAGGCGTGACCGCCCTCCGTGACGTCCGCGACGCCGCGCAACTTCGCGACGCCGTGACTGCAGGCAAGCGCGTGATCGTCCTCGGCGGCGGCGTACTTGGCCTCGAAACGGCCCTGGCCGCGGCAGAAGAAGGCGCCCTCACAACTGTGGTGCACAACGGTTCCTTCCCGCTGGGCCGCAATATCGACCGCGGCGGTGGAGCCGTTCTCGCGGCGAGCTTGCGCAACAGCGGGATCACCATGGTGGGCAACGCCCGTTCCACGGCTGTGGAGCACAATGGCCCCGACGGAATGTTTTCCGCCCTCGTGCTGAACGACGGGTCAAGGATCGAAGGCGAGCTGCTGGTTCTGTCCTGCGGCGTGCGCCCGCGGATCGAACTGGCCGAAGGTTGCGGACTGCCCGCGGCCACCGGCATCCTGGTGGATCACCATCTGCGGACCTACCATGAGCCGCACATGTTCGCGATCGGCGACTGCGCCGAAGTCCGCTGCGCCGATGCCGAGTGCGCCGAATGCCGCACCGCACTGGGCCCTTCCGGCCTGGTGGGTCCGGGCTGGCGCCAGGCCGAGTGGCTTGCCGAGTACCTGATCCTCCTTGCCGAGGGCGGCCAGGACGCAGCTGACGCGTTGGCGCCCCTGCCGCAGGAGAAGCCCGGTGTCGTGGTGTTGAAGGCACGCGGCATCAACCTGGCCGTCGCTGGCGACAACAGCGCCGAACCATGGGATGACGAGCTGTTGTCCGTCGGTGTCTCCGAGGGGAAACCACGGCGCCAAGTTGCCCAGTGGGCCGATCCGGAACACGGCCGCTACGTCAAAATGACGACGCGCGGCGGCGCGCTCGAAGGACTCGTGACCGTAGGCATGCCGCGCACGGCCGCGGAACTCGTGATGCTGTTCGAACGCGGCTCCGAGCTGCCCGCAGACCGTTCACTCCTGCTGCGCCTGGACGGCCCGGACCAGCTCGGTTCTTCTGCTTCGAATGACGATCCGCAGCGCACAGTTTGCCGCTGCGCGGGCGTCAGCGGTGCGAGCATCGAGGAAGCAGTGTTGGATGGATGCTCTTCCGTGCCGGAGGTTTCCAAAGCGACCCGCGCGGGGACTGGGTGTGGAGGGTGCCATGGGGACATCAAGGGGATTATTGAACGGCACTTCCAGGGGGTCGCGGCGTAAGGGTTTGGGGACTCGGACGCAACTTCCCCTACAGGGTCAGAAGCAGGGTGTCCGAGCCGCCGTTCCGGCCGACCCGCACAAACCCGAATCGTTCGTATAGATCCCGGGCCCGGTTGCCATCCTCCACACTGAGACTGATGCTTCGTAGGCCGCGAGAGCGTCCTAGAGCGATAAGTGCAGTCATCAGTGCGGTGCCAGCACCCGCTCCGCGAAGACCGGGCACGACGCCGATAGTCAGTTCCGGGATGTCCGTCGCCACGAAGCCGTACCCGGCGTCGTCGGCGGCGAAGATGCGGCACCATGCGGCTCCGATGCCTTCGCCGATCCCGATCTCGGCGACAACACCGAAGTCCCCCGGGCGGGGCCAGCCCCCGACGTAGTGCGAGAATTCCGGATCATTCATGACCTGTTCGCGCGTAAACCGGTCACCCCCGCGCCAATTCGCTGCTTCAAAGCAGGCCGCCCAGAGTGTCGACGTGTCTTCGGCGGTTGCTTCGCGGACTCTGACTGCTGCGTTTCCCATGATTGCCACGCTATTCCGTCGGGATTTGGGGTGTGGTGGTCGCGCCGCGCCAGCTGAACAGGCCCTCCCGGTCCTCGTCGGTGAGCTCCGCGGCGTCGAGGAAGGCTTGGAGATCGAATTTTGCCAAGGCAGCCCGGAACGCGCCTTCGGTTGTTGTACCGTGTTGCCGGCACAGTTCCTCAAGCATAGGTTCAGCGTTGTGTCGGTTGCTGCGGGCTGCACGAACATCACCCAACCTGACTGTTTCCAGATAGTCGTCGACCATGCGTTCCGGGTCGGTGCCGATAGCACGAAGCAGAGCCATGGCAAGTAGGCCCGTCCTGTCCCTGCCTCCCATGCAATGGAAGAGGACCCCTCCTGCAGGTGCGTTGACCACAGCCGATATCGCGGCGCCGGCCCGTTCGGGCATGGCTGCAAGGTGCGGGAGAAAGTAAAGCGCTGTGCCCACTAGGCCGTTGTCCCAGTAGTCTGCCCAGAACGCTTTGTTTTCCAGACCATCAAGATCGACATGGATGGTGGTGAGCCAGTTGGGCCGTTCCCGGGTGTCTGTGTTGCGTTCCCCTTGCTGACGGAGGTCGACCACGGTGCGGATCCCGGCGTCATAGATCTGCTGCCATCCGTTCCCGGTGATCCAATCGACGTTCTCGCTCCGGAAAAACACGCCTCGCGGAGTAAGTGTCCCGTCTGCGCGCCGTAGACCACCGAGATCCCGTCCGTTGACCAGACCGTCAACTTTGAGTGTGCGGTCTTCGTTTTCTTTCGGATCCCCCATGGCCCTAGTAAACCAGGGAGTGCTTACCCGTTGGGCACCGAGGAACTGCGGTTTGCTCTCTCAAGGCACGTCACACCGCAGCACGTGGTCACACCTGAAAGTAGTGGTTTCTGCGCGCTTTTTGGCGTGGGTCGATGTGCGGTGGCGGGATGAACCACGGCACGCCTGCTTGGACTTGGATGTGCCATTCTTCCTTGTGGATGAGGTGGTGGTGGTGGCTGCAGAGCAAGACACCATTGTCGACGCTGCTCGGTCCACCCCTGGACCAGTACGTGATGTGGTGGGCTTCGCACCACGGGGCCGGCATCGTGCACGAGGGGAACGCGCAGCCTTTGTCCCGGGCGGTGATGGCTTTACGGATATGGGCGGGGAAGATCCTGGAGGCCCGGCCGATGTCCAGGACCTGGCCTTCCCCGCCCAGGACGACGGGAATGATGTCCGCATCGCAGCCGATCTTCCGCAACGTGGCCGCCGGGACCGGACCGGTGAACGTAAAGCTCCCCGTGCCGCGTTGCTGCCCGCCGGAACGCCCGGCTTGTCCGGATTGGCCTAGTAAGGTGGGCTGCCCGGCTTCCGTCAGCGATGCCAGGAGGTCCCGGTGATCGATGGTGGCCATGATCTGGGGGCGCTGGCCCCCGGCCGCGGGCAACGCCCCGGTGGCGAGGGCAATCTTGCAGGCGCCCAGCAACCCATCCAGGAGTTTCTGCGCCCTCGTGCGGCGGTCCAGGGACGCGCCATCATCGCGTGAACCACCCCGAAGACCGTCCGCCGGAGCGTTTGCCGGCGCGCTCCCGCCGTCGGCGTCCACGGTATGGTCCCCCGGTCCTGGCTCCCGGGACGTGGAGGTCCGCGGATTAGTGGCGGTGTTCATCACGGTGAGCAGGTGCTCGTATTGGTCCTGGGTGGCGAAGATCTCCACATGCTGCAGCCCGTGTTTGGGCCGCCGCAGGAACGCGCCTTGGAGGTGGCGCAGGGCTTCTTCGCTGGGCTCGGCACCGTCCTGGTCGATCGCGTCGGTCCAGCGGCGGGCGATCCTGGCCAGGAAATCGGCGTCGTTCTCGACCGCAGTCATCGTCAACGCGTGTTCCATGTCCGCGGCAGCGTCGGGGCTGCACAAGGGCCGGACCCGTCCCAACGCCATCGTGATGGTGGTGGCCGGCCGGGACGCGATGCTCCCGCAAGCAAAAGCCGCAGCAATTTCCCCGTACCGCGGCTGGATCCTTTGCCCGGTGAGGGAGCGGCCGGGCAGCAGGTCCTCCGCCAGGGCCACGCGTCGGCGGGCCTCGGCCGCGCTGATCTGCAGCAGCGTGCGCAGGTGCTCGCCGGTGTTCCTGAACTCCCTGAACCCGGCCCGGACCTCCACCGCAGCGAAACCGCCGCCCGCGACGCCGGCACCAGCACCGGCTGCCCCAGTTTCCGTTCCGGGGCTGTCGGCACCATCACTGGAACCGTCCGTCGGCGCTTCGGCTCCCCAGCCCGTCGTCCAGGCGAGCTCGCCGGCCGGCTCCTGCTGCCGCACCTGGTGAAGCTGCCCCGCGGCAACGACCTGCAAATAGTCCAGGGTGCGGGAGAGCTCCTCCACGCCGAAGGCAAACGCCGCGGAGTCCTGCAACCCCAGCGACCCGACGTCGTCCACCGCCGTCCGCGCCAGCGAGCGCAACGCCACAAGAGCACTCTCCAGAACCCGCTGCGGACCACCGTCACTGCCGCCGTGATCGCCGACGCGAGCCTCGCCCGGATCAACCGGAGAGAGCAGACGCGGCCCCGGCGCCAGACCAGCCGCCGTCGCCATCCACGGCTCGCGCGCCTTGTGGGACACCACGAACCGGCCACCCGGCGAAGCGCCCTGGCGGGTGGTGAGGTATCCGATCGCTTCCATGGAAACACTCTGCCAGCAGGCACCGACAAAATAGCCCGCCCACCTGCGTCAGTGTCGCGTGATCCTCAAAGTACTTGATTCACCGACCATAACTTCGGCCTCGCCACCGATCGGGAACGTCAGGATGGGCGAGGTGTGGCCAAAGTCGACGTTGGCGAGCACCGGCAAGCCTGCAAGAACGGATTGCTTGGCCACAATCAAAGCCAGCAGTTCCCTCGTCATTCGGCTTGCCTGCTGAAAGCGACCTATCACCAGACCCCGAATGCCCTTTGCCCCTGGCGTCTGCAAAATCGACGCAAGGTCCCGCGCAAATGTGGCCGGATGGCTTTCGAAATCGTCCTCCAAGAAGAGGAGCGCCCCCTCCAAAGAGGGCATGTTGTCCGTTCCCTGCAGGAGATTCAGCGTGCAGAGGTTTCCGCCCACAATCCGGCCGGTCGCAGCGCCTTCTTGCAGCGGCCACCAACCATCGCTCGGAATCAGCGTTCGCCCATCTTGGTCGCGGAACCATGCGTCGTCGGTCCAAGCCGCGGCCGGTCTCAATTCCACGGGCGCCTCGCCAAAGAGCGCGTCTATGAACCAGGCTTGAGTCTCCTCAGAGTGGTCCCGCATGCCGAACGTGGACCAGTGTGGCCCCGAATAGGTCACCAATCCAGTGCGCGCGTGGATGGCGTTTTGAAGGGCCGTGATGTCTGAGTAGCCACACAGTATCTTCGGGTTCGCCTGGATGAGCTCCCAGTCGAGGTACGGAAGCAATTCGTTGCTGCTGAATCCGCCGATCACTGTCAGGATTCCCGCCACGTCCGGATCCGAGAAGGCGGCATGAAGATCGTCAACACGCGATTGCACCGACGATGAAAGAAGTCCATCCATTTCGTCCACGTGCTCGCCGAACGAAAGCCGCAGACCCATCTCCGCGAAACGCCTCTCGATGTGGCTGGTGTTGTCGTGCTCCATGACCACAGCGCGGCTCAGTGCGGGCGCGACGACGCGCACCATGTCACCGCGACGAAATTTGGGCGGGTAGATAGAAGGCATGTGCTCGACGCTAGCAAACCCGATGCCGACCAGCCGCTTGCCTTCCTACTCAGCGAGCGTACAAACGCAGAAGCTCAGGAAGCCATCGAGGCTGGTGAACAAACCATCCTCTGGGAAGAAGTCAAGGCCGACTTGGGTCTGTAAGGGCGGGACCGGCGGCGTTGGGACCGACGGCCCCGGCATGCTCGCTCCATCTACTACGACAGTTCCTACCAGCGACAGCGAGTCCGCCGCTCTGGCTTTCATCGAGCACGCTCATCGGCGACTGCGACCCTCAGTGCGCCGCTATGAATCAGCCGTTAGTTGTTCGTGGACAATCTGCCAGGCTTCATGTGTTCGGATGAAGACGTTGGTGCCGCGTCCTTTTCCGGACTGTTGCTGACCTTCGACAATTCCCGTCCAGGAGAATCGGTAGCGGCACACGGCAGCATCCTCTTGCACCAGCACCCATGTCAATTCATCCACAACGTATTTCTCGTCCTGAATAGCACGGAAGGTCGCCTCGATGGCTGCCCGGGCCTGATCGAGCCCCTCATGAGATCCGTCGGAAAACCAGTAGGTAGCGTCCTTGGCTATGTACGGCAGAACCCGCTCGATGTCGTGCGTGTTGTTGGCCGCCTCATACCCGCGCATCACGTCGGTGAGTTCATTCACGAGCCTCTGCCGGTTCCGCATCTCCATCCCCACACTCTTGCACAACCCCACTCAGTTGCCGCAAGCCGATCCTTGACCGGCGAACCGGGCGTTGGAGTCCCAACGAGCCCGGCCCCACGCAACGTCCGGCTTATGAGCCGCTGAGAAGTTCTTCAGTGCCTGCCCAAAGGCGCGCCTGCATCGCTGAGTCACCTCCGGGATGGACAGGGGTGAGTCGGCGGGTGTTCTTGACGGTGTAATAGCCACCGGACTGCCCCGCAAAAGCGGGGTCTGTGGCTAGTTTCACGATGAGACCGGCGCCACGGGCCGGATCGCCGATGCGGAGCACGGAAAGGATCTTCTCGAGTCTGGCGGCGAAACCGAGTTCACGGCCGAGTCCGGTGACATTGAAACCCGGGTCCAGGCAGTTGGCGGTCAACCCAGTCCCGTCGAGGCGGCGAGCGAGTTCGAGGGTGAACATGATGTCGAGGAGCTTGCTCTTGCCATAGAGCCGAGACGACCCCCGCGCGGTGAAAGGAGCTGTGTCCGTCAGGTCCGAAGGGAGGGTGAGTGTTCCGTACCGCCGGGAAGCCTCGGACGCGACATTGACGATGCGAGCGCCCGTGGACGCCTTCAAGGTGGCGAGGAGTTCCTGGGTGAGGATCCACGGGGCGAAGTAGTTGACCGCGACCATTTCGGGATAGCCGTCCGGGGTGATTCTCTGTTCGAAGGCGTGGAGGCCGGCGTTGTTGATCAACACGTCGATCCGCGCGTAGTGAGCGGCGATTTCGCGTCCGACGCGGCGAACGTCCGCAGTCCGAGCAAAGTCGGCTATGAAAATCTCGATTTCTGTTCCAGGCGCGGCCGTTTCGATGTCTGCTGCGGTTGCGGCGGCGCGCTCGGGGCTTCTGGCAGTGATCCCGAGGCGCGCGCCCTGCTTAGCGAGTTCGATAGCGGCGAGGCGTCCGAGGCCGCTTGTTGCTCCGGTGATGACGATTGTCGGCACTTCGGACGGCGACCGAGATATGGACATGGACACTCCTTGAGGGCAGGCTTGGCCCACTCGGATATAGTGGGTATTTCCAAATCATAAGAAGTTGATGGGTAAATGTCTACTAAATTCGCTGATCGCATGTCGGACGATCCGTCACGTCGAGACCTCGAGCTGGTACTCGGCGTCGAACTCAACGCGCTCCTCAGCGCGTCCCGGGCCCTCACCGAGCGGAGCGCGGCCGCATTCCACCCGGCGCTGCAGCCTGCCGCGTTTCACCTGGCACGCTGGCTATACGCCTATGGCCCCGCGAAGCCCAGCACGCTTGCCGAAGCTGTCGCCATGGACAGGAGCTCCACCAGCAGCCTCATCGGACGCATGAAGAACCTCAAACTGCTCGAGAGCACGCCGGACCCCGATGACAAGAGAGCAGTCATCATCGCGCTGACGCCCGCCGGGGAAGCACAGGTGCGCGAAGCGCTCGACGTTCGCGGAACGACTTTCTTCGAACGCACCGCGCACTGGTCCACTGATGACCTACGCACATTCACCACTCTCCTTCACGCTTTCAACTCCCCTCGCGAATAAGAGGACCGCCAGCGAGTGGCAGGAGCCGGAGACAGCGAAAGGGTCCATCGGCATCGCACCGCTGGACCCTCTCGCTTCAAGAGCTCTACATATGAACGTGCAACCGTCGCGCCGCTTCCGAGATGGACCCGGTCAGCGAGGGGTACACGGTAAAGGTGCTCGCGACGTCGTCGACGTGAAGTTTCTGCTTCACCGCAACAGCGATCGGGAAGATGAGCTCGGAGGCGTTCGGTCCGACGACGACGCCGCCGATCACGGTGCCCGAACCCTTACGCGCGATGATCTTGACGAAGCCGTCCTTGGAGTTGCGCATCTTGGCGCGGGCGTTGCTCAGCAGGGAGAGCATGACCACGTCGCCCTGGTACTTGCCCGATTCGAGGTCGGCCTCGGAGACGCCCACGGAGGCGATCTCCGGTGAAGTGAAAATGTTTGAGGCCACTTGGCGGAGCTTGATCGGCATGACCGCGTCGCCAAGGAAGTGGGCAACCGCGATGCGGCCCTGCATCGCGGCGACCGAGGCGAGGGCCAGGATCCCCGTGCAGTCGCCAGCAGCGTAGATGTTCGGCGCTGTGGTGCGGGAGACGCCGTCCACCTTGATGTGACCGGATTCCGTGACAGCCACGCCCGCCTCTTCCAGCCCGATTCCGGCTGTGTTGGGGATGGAGCCAACACAGACGAGGCAGTGGCTGCCCGAGACGGTGCTGCCATCACCGAGCGTCACCTTCACGCCGGCGTCGGTCCTTTCAACGGCCTCCGCGCGCGAGCGGGACAGAACGCGCACGCCGCGGCGCTTGAAGACACCTTCAAGGACCTGGGCGGCGTCGGTGTCCGAGCCGGGCAGCACCTGGTCGCGGCTCGAAATCAGGGTGACGTTCGAGCCAAGGCCGTTATAGGCCGAAGCGAATTCGGCGCCCGTGACGCCGGAACCGACGACGATCAGGTCTTCCGGAAGTTCCTCGAGGTTATAGATCTGTGCCCAGTTCAGGATGCGCTCACCGTCGGGCTTTGCCGTGGGCAGTTCGCGGGGGTGCGCGCCGACGGCCAAAAGAATGGCGTCGGCCGTGATCGTCTTGACGCCGTCCGAGGTGATGACCTCGATGGTGTGGTTGTCCAGGAGCTTTCCGGAGCCCATCAGAATCTCCACGCCGAGGTGCTCAAGGCCCACCCGGATGTCGTCGGACTGCTCCCGCGCGAGGTGCAGGACGCGGTCGTTGATGTGGCCCAGATCGGCGCGCATGCCCGGTGCTACATCGCTGCCGTCGACGGCGAACTTGACTCCCAGCTCCCCCGCCTCGCCGACGCGGGTCATGAGATCCGCCGTCGCGATCAGGGTTTTGGAGGGTACGACGTCGGTGAGGACGGCTGAGCCGCCGAGCCCGGCGCGCTCGATGAGGGTTACCCGCGCTCCCAGGTGCGCCGCGACCATGGCCGCTTCATATCCGCCTGGACCTCCGCCCAGGATCGCGATTCGTGGTGAGCTGAAGTCAGGATGCATGGTCACAATGTTCAATTGTCACTTATTGCCGGCGGACCTGCCACTAAGCCCCACCTGAGAATGCCTGTGGAGGCCGCTGTCCTGCCCAACAGCGCCCTGTTCAACAGCGCGCACGGCACTGTAGTTTGTACCAGTGAGTAACGCAGAGCTGATCAACACAGACCCATTCGAGGCCGCCAAAGCTGCGGCCGACTACATCGCAGCGGAGACCGGCGTCGAATCCCACGACGTCGCGCTCGTGCTCGGCTCAGGCTGGGGCGCGGCTGCGGATCTCATAGGCGAAACGACGGCGACCCTCACGGCGTCGGAAGTTCCCGGCTTCCACGCTCCTGCCGTTGAGGGGCATGTGGGAACCATCCGCTCGGTCCTGACGAAGGAGGGCAAGCGGGCCCTCGTCCTGGGTGCGCGTACCCACTACTACGAAGGCAAAGGCGTTCGCGCAGTGGTCCACGGCGTGCGTACGGCTGCGGCAGCAGGATGCAAGACGCTGGTGGTGACGAACGGCTGCGGCGGCTTGAACGAGGCCTGGACCCCCGGCACTCCCGTGCTGATCAGTGACCACATCAACCTGACGGCGGCTTCTCCCCTTGAAGGCGCCACATTCGTCGACCTCACGGACCTGTACTCCTCGCGCATCCGCGGCCTGGCCCGCGAAGTGGATCCCACGCTTGACGAAGGCGTCTACGCCCAGTTCACCGGCCCGCACTACGAAACTCCGGCCGAGGTCCAATACGCCAAGCGAATCGGCGCGGACCTGGTGGGCATGTCCACCGCTTTGGAAGCCATCGCCGGCCGGCACGCAGGCATGGAGGTCTTCGGCATCTCCCTGGTGACCAACCTGGCCGCAGGCATCAGCCCGGTACCGCTCAGCCACCAGGAAGTCATCGAGGCGGGCCAGACGGCGAGTGCACGCATTTCGCGCCTCCTGGCGGACATCATCGCCAAGCTTTGATGCAGTACCCGGGAAGTCGAGGCTCTTCGGCAATTCCGGCGTCGGCGGCACCAATAGAATTTGAGTGATTCTCCGCCATAGCGCTCGAACCGGAAAGGACCGCTGATCATGACATCCGCGCCTTTCCGGTTCTTGCGAACAGGCCTGATCGGTTCAATCATTCTGGGCTTGGCCGCGGGTGGGCACCTGGCCGGTGGCGGTAGCCTTCCGGCACCGGCCATTCTGACGGCGCTCTGTGCCCTGACAATCCTCCCGGTCGCCATCCTGACGCGCGCCCGGCTTTCGCTGCCCGTCCTCGCGGGAATGCTGGGGGCCGGGCAGCTCTGCCTTCACTGGGCGTTCTGCGCCCTGTCTGGGGCTTCCACCGCGGCGCCGCTGCAGTCCGGGCATGCTGGACATGTTCCTTTGGTGCCAGCCTCCGAAACCGTAGGCGCCATCGCCTCAATCCGCGACGCGGCAAGCGACTGGCAAATGCTCGCGGCGCACACAGTCGCCACCTTGGGCACGGCTCTGGTCCTCGCGCGCGGCGAACAAGCGCTATGGGCACTGGCAGCGTGGCTGCGCCCGTTGGTCCAATTGCCCGCTCCAACAACGATTCAGCCGCTTCGCACCCCCGCCCCTTGCCCGACCCCGACCGTGCGTCCCCGCGGCCTTCCCGGCCTTCGGCTTCCCTCCCGGCGCGGTCCGCCGGCCCTGGTGCCCGCCGCCTGAGACTCTCCCCTTTCACATACGGGCAGGGACAGGCGGCAACTCGCTGCCTTCACCGGTCCGGACCTACGTCCGCCCCGGTACCTGACCGCTTTTCCTTTGTGAAAGGGCACCATTGCCATGAAGACCTCCCACCGCCGTACCCTCAAAACCGCCTGCGCCGCCACGATGGCCGCCGGGCTGCTCGCCTTCGGCGTCTCAGCCGCCTCCGCACACGTCAATGTCAATCCGGACGACCCGGCAGCGGGCGGCTACACCCACCTCACCTTCAACGTCCCCAACGAGTCCCCGACGGCCAAGACCAACAAGCTCGAAGTCTCACTCCCCACCGACACACCTTTCAACTCGGTGTCCGTGAAACCGGTCGAGGGCTGGACAGCCGAGCTCGTCACCACCACCCTGCCAAAACCCGTCACGGTCGCAGGGGCAACGGTGACCAAAGCGATCAGTTCGGTCGTCTGGACCGCGGACGCCGCACACCAGATCGGGCAGAACGAATACCAGGCGTTCTCGATCTCCGTGGGTGTCCTGCCCGACGCCGGCACCACCGTAACGCTGCCAGCGACCCAAACGTACACCGACGGCACGGTAGTGAAGTGGGACGAGAAGACCGTCGAGGGACAACCCGAGCCGGAACACCCGGCCCCCTCGTTCGTGACCACCGCCAGTGATGCAGCCGCATCGGCGGCTCCCACGTCCTCCCCGTCCTCCCCGTCCGTGACCCCGGCACCGTCAGCTGCGGCGTCGACGACATCCAACGATTCAGGATCCACGGCCGGTTGGTTCGGCCTCGCGGCCGGCCTCATCGGCCTGGCCGCGGGCGTCACCGCCCTGGTGCGATCCCGCCCCACGAAGGCCAAATAGCGCCACCACGCACAACCGAACTGCCCGCGCCGGAATCCGGTGCGGGCAGTTTTGCATCACCCGTCAGGGCCAGTTCACGTACCTCCGGATCCAGCCCGAGCGGCGTTCCGCCGGGAGCCCGTCGGATTCTGCTGGATCATTCTGTCCGTCGCAGGCTGCGGCCGCGAGATTCCGGAGCGCCACAGTTTGTCCATTCGAATGAATGAGCAAAATCCGACGCGACGCCGCTGAAGCGAGATGGTAGGAGCGGTCCACGGTTTGCCGGCCAGTCTTGCCGCCACGAAGACCGCCAGTGACAGACGTCGTCACGGCAATTTTCCGACTCATGTCAAGTCAATTCGCCCCAGCGTTAATGGCGTGTGAACTTTTTAAATAAATCTGATTTATTCAGAAATATTTGACCCGCCACGCTTTCCATGGCACGCGCGCGGTGTAAAAATGTAAACGCTTGCGCATATATGTCTGACATGTGGCCGATAGGCTCCCAGCCCTCTCGAAACATGGTTTGCAACCGCATCCAGCGCACGTCAAGCTTTGATCGGTCCCGGCAAGTCGACGTGCCAGGACCGCAGGATGGGGGCTTCCTAGAATCCCCCATCCACCCGACACGATGGCGTTCCTGACGACGCCATTGGTGTTACCGGGAACGCCGGAGTGCGGACCAGGGCTTGCGCCCATTCCACGTAGTCCAACCTCCGCGAGAAGAGCAAGCATGAAATCTCACTCAAACCCCAACAGGCCACGCCGACGCCTGCGGTCGGTAGCCGCTTTTGCGGCCGCCGCCAGTGTGGCCGCCACGGTGCTCATGGCATCCCCGGCAGCACAGGCGAACCTGCCTGCCGACAAGCCGGCCACCACAATGCCGGCCCCGACGCCGGGATTCCCGTTGCCGACGGTCCACACGCAGGATGCATTTGATCCCGCAGCAAACTTCACGTCCAAGTGGACGCGGGCGGATGCCAAGCAGATCATGGCCCAGAGCAACCCGAACGTGACCGCCGGCCAGGACTCCATGAGCCCCAACGTCACCATGCCGGAGATTCCCAAGGACTTCCCGGCCATGAACGACGACGTGTGGGTCTGGGACACCTGGTCCCTGACCGACCAGAATGCCAACCAGATCAGCTACAAGGGCTGGGACGTCATCTTCTCCCTCGTCGCCGACCGCCACGCGGGCTACGGCTTCGACCAGCGCCACTGGAACGCCCGCATCGGCTACTTCTTCCGCAAGACCAACGCAGACCCCGCCAAGGACAAGTGGAACTACGGCGGGCACTTGTTCCTGGACAACACTTCCATCGGCAACACCGAATGGTCCGGATCCACACGCCTCATGCAGGGTGACCACGTCAATGTGTTCTACACGGCCACCACGTTCTACGACCGTGCAGAGCGCAACGCGGGCGGCGGCGGGATCGCTCCGGACGCAGTCATCGCCAAGGCCCTCGGCAATATCCACGCCGACAAGAACGGCGTGACCTTCGACGGCTTCCAGCACACCAAGCTGCTCGAGCCGGACGGCAAGCTGTACCAGACCAAGGCCCAGAACGCCGGTTTTGCCTTCCGTGACCCGTACACCTTCGAGGACCCGGCCCACCCCGGCCAGACCTTCATGGTCTTCGAAGGCAACACCGCCGGAAACCGCGGCTCCTACAAGTGCACCGATGCTGATCTTGGTTACCAGCAAGGCGATCCCCACGCCGAGAACACCAACACGGTCAACACCACCACTGGTTCCTGGTTCCAGACGGCGAGCGTCGGCCTGGCCGTCGCGGACAACAAGGACTTGACCCAGTGGCACTTCCTGCCGCCGATCCTGTCCGCCAACTGTGTCAACGACCAGACTGAGCGCCCACAGATCTTCATCCAGAATGAAAACGGCAAGAACAAGTACTACCTGTTCACCATCAGCCACCAGTTCACCTACGCCGACGGCATGCGTGGTCCCGACGGCGTCTACGGCTTTGTCGGCAACGGTGTCCGTTCGGACTTCCAGCCCGTGAACAACTCGGGACTCGCGCTCGGCTCGCCGACCGACCTGAACCTCCCGGCGAACAACCCGAGCGGCACCCAGTCGGCGCAGCAGAACGGCCGTCAGTTCCAGGCCTACTCGCACTACGTGCAGCCGGGCGGCCTGGTGCAGTCATTCATCGACAACGTTGACGGAGTCCGTGGAGGGTCCCTCTCCCCCACGGTAAAGATCAACTTCGCCGGTGGCGTGACGCAGGTTGACCGCAGCTTCGGCAAGAACGGCCTCGGCCCGTTCGGCTACCTCCCCACCAACGTGCGCGTCGGCGGGGAAGGCCTCTACAAGTAGGCCACAGTCAAAACCAGCCGGGCAGGGAGAGGATTTGCTGCCTGCCCGGCAATTATGGGGCGCCCGGTTCACCCCGGGCGCCCCGCTCCACAACCCAGGAAGTCCCATGCTCCACTCTCCCCAGCGCCCGTCCCGGCCCGCCCGCAAGGCGGCACTCGCCGTCGTCGCCGTCGTTCTGGCAATGTTCGCGAGCTCCTGTACCCCGACGCCGGACGCCTCGCCGTCCGCGGCGAACCTACCGTCCGCCGGCGGCACCGCCGTCGGAATGGCTGGCCCGGCGCCGTCCGAATCGGACCCGTGGCGGCCTGCCGCGCACCTGACTGCCTCGCAAAACTGGATCAACGATCCCAACGGGCTTGTCTACGAAAACGGCACGTATCACGCGTTCTACCAGCACAATCCGCACGGCAACTTCTGGGGAGATATGTCGTGGGGCCACTCCACCAGCACCGATCTGGTGCACTGGACCCAGCAGCCGGTGGCATTGGAAGGCTCCGCTAGTGAGGAGATCTTTTCCGGCGCCATCGTTCCGGACACCAAGAACGCCTCCGGCCTGGGCACCGCTGAAAACCCACCTCTGGTGGCCGTCTACACCAGCTCATACGGCGACGGCGGGGCTCTGCCAAAGGGTAGCCAGGCCCAGTCCGTGGCCTACAGCCTGGACCATGGGAAGTCCTGGACCAAGTACAAGGGCAACCCGGTGCTCAGCCTGCAGCCGGCGTCGAACAACTTCCGGGATCCCAAGATCACCTGGTACGAGCCCGGTAAATACTGGGTCATGACCACGGTGGTAGCTGACGCCCAAGTGGTGAAACTCTTCAAATCCACGGACTTGCTGCACTGGAATTTCCTTAGCGACTTCTCGGGAGTAGGCGCCCAGGGCGGCCTCTGGGAAGTTCCCGAGTTGCTCCAGATAGACGTCGACGGCGGCAGCGGGCTGAAGAAGTGGGTCATGATCCTGAGCATCAACCCCGGAGGCATCGCGGGAGGCTCCGGCATGCAGTACTTCGTTGGCGATTTCGACGGCACACGGTTCACGGCAGAAAACGCGGCAAAGCCGGGTGACCCTCTGACGGAGTCGCAATGGCTTGACCACGGAGCGGACTTCTACGCGGCCAACACCATCACAGCGGCTCCTGGTGGAAAGCCGGTACTGCTCGGCTGGATGGGGAATTGGGACTATGCGCAGTCCGTCCCAAGCACCCCGTGGCGCGGATCCATGGCCATCCCCCGCCAACTCACTCTCGTAGCTACGGGAAGCCGCTTCGAGCTCCGTTCGACCATCGCCCAGGCTGCCGCGGATGCCCTCACGAACACCAAGACCAGTGAAGTACATGGCAAAAACCTCACCGTCACCGACTCCATGGAATCCCTCGGCAGCGACTTTGGGTCCCGAACCCAGCTGATCGACGCCGAATTGGACGTTGCGGACTCCACGGACGCCGGCATTGTGTTGCGGGGTTCGGCGGACGGGAAGGCCAGCCTCCGGATCTCGTACAACCGCGCAAGCCAAACCCTGAAAGTGGACCGCTCCGCGGCCGGAACCTCCAACTTCTCGCCGAAATTCAGCCCCTACCACCAAGCCTCCGTGCCCATGAAGGACGGCAAGGTCCGTCTCCGCATACTCCTTGATTCCTCGTCCGTGGAGGTCTTCACACAAGACGGTTCGGTAGTCATCTCGGACATCTTCTTCCCGCAGTGGGACAACACTGCTGCCGCAGCCTTCAGCGCGGGCGGCGCGGCGAGCTTCGTACTCACCAGCACGCGGATGCAACCCTGACGCCCAGCAGCCCAACTAACTCGCATTAGTTGTCGTTTAGACGCCTCATAACGACAACTAATGCGAGTCAGTTGGGGTGGAGTGGCCATACTGTGACGGCTGACATAGGCCTTGACCTCGGCATTCATTCTCTTTGACGATAGCTTTATCCCTATGACATCGAGCGATGCCGAATTTGAAAAGCTGATATCCGACGCCGGCGAGTGGGCGGCCCAGGACCCGGACCCGGTCACTGCAGCAGCACTGTCCGAACTGATCGGACTCGCTTCCATGGGCGTCGCTGCAGCCCGTCAACAGCTTGAAGACAGTTTCAACGGAACGCTGCAGTTCGGTACCGCGGGACTCCGAGCCGCCCTCGGTCCCGGTCCCAACAGGATGAACCGCATGGTGGTGCGGCGGACAGCAGCAGGTCTGGCGGCCTTCCTCAAGGACGCCGTTGAGGCAGCTTCCCCCGGAACCCGGCCGCGCGCCGTCGTCGGCTATGACGCGAGGCACAACTCGGACGTCTTCGCACTCGAATCTGCCGCCATCTTCACGGCCGCAGGAATCGAAACCTTCCTGATGCCTTCGGCGCTTCCGACCCCACTACTGGCTTACGCGGTCCGTTCCCTGGATTGCGACGGCGGTGTCATGGTCACAGCGAGCCACAACCCGCCGCAGGACAACGGATACAAGGTGTACCTGGGCGGCCGTGCCGTGGAGGAAAGCGGCCGGGGGTCCCAGATCGTGGCACCCTACGATTCGCAGATCGCAGCAAGCATCGAAGCCGTGGGGCCTTTGGACTCCATCGAACTGGCTGAATCCGGCTGGACTGAGCTGCCGCGCACCATCACCGGCGAGTATGAGGCCGCGATGGCCGGCCTGGCCGACGTCGAAAACTTCCCGGCCCGTGAGCTGAAGATCGTTTTGACCCCCATGCATGGCGTGGGTGGTGAGACTGCGGTGTCGGTACTCAATGCGGCGGGCTTCATGGACGTCTCGCTCGTGGAAGAGCAAGCAGCGCCGGATCCGGACTTTCCCACGGTCAGTTTCCCCAACCCGGAAGAGCCCGGCGCACTGGACCTGGCTTTGGCAGCAGCTGCACGCTTGGGTGCCGACATCGTGCTAGCCAACGACCCCGACGCCGACCGCGCGGCTGTAGCGGCGCAGGATCCCGATACAGGTGCTTGGCGGATGTTGCGGGGCGACGAAGTAGGCGCCCTCCTTGGGGCACATGTGGTGGCCCGCCACGCCGCCGACGTTCGGCAAAGCGACGCGACCCGGGGCGTTTTTGCCAATTCAATCGTCTCGTCCCGATTGCTCTCCCGCATCGCAGCGGCGGCTGGCTTCGCCCATGAGGAAACGCTGACCGGATTCAAGTGGATTTCCCGCGTGCCCGGACTCGTCTACGGCTACGAGGAAGCTTTGGGCTACTGCGTTGCGCCCGAACTCGTCAGGGACAAGGATGGCATTTCCGCTTCCTTGCTCATCGCCGAACTGGCGGCGGCGGCCAAGGCCGAAGGAAAGACGATCTTCGACACCTTGGACGAGATCTACCTGGTGCACGGCCTGCATGCGAGTGACCAACTCAGCATCCGTGTGGCGGACCTTGGATTGCTGGACGCCATGATGAACCGGCTCCGGGCCGATCCGCCGGAGTCCTTTGGCGGTTCCGCCATCGAGACCTTTGTGGATTTGGCCGAGGGAAGCGAACAACTTCCGCCAACGGACGGCCTCCTCTACCTGACCAAGGACCTAAGCCGCGTCATCATCCGGCCCAGTGGCACCGAGCCAAAGCTCAAGTGCTACCTGGAGGTCATCAAGTCGGTCGGTTCCGCGGCGGAACTCGCAGAAACCCGGCACGCCGCGCGGACCACTTTGGACCACATACTCGCCGACGTCCGCGAGGCCCTGGGCCTCTGAGCTAGACCTCGACTTCGATGAAGCCGTCAACCATGCGGGTCTTGAATGCCGGGAGCCGGAGCCCGGGGTTGGAATAGCACTCACCGGTCTGCAGGTCGTAGACCTCCTTGTGCAACGGCGAAGCGATAGTGGGGCGTGATCCCCGGGAACCGGTGATGCCGCGGGCCATGACGTTGGCCAAGGTTGCAGGGTCCTGCTGGGCAACTGCGTAGACATTTTCGGCGTCGACGCGGAAGAGCGCCACCTGCACACCGTCGATCAACGCTGCCTCGCCCCAAGCCGGTTCCAGCTCGTCCAATGGGCATACACGGTGCCAGCCGGACGCCGTCGGCGCGCTCATCAGTTGTTCTTCCCGTTCCAGAATGACGGTCATGTCAACCCCTCTCGCTATGCCTGCGGCCGGACAAATGCTGTCCTTTCCTTTCAGGCGTTGGCCGCCAGGCGGCCATACCTTCAAGGTAGGCGGGGAGTGTTTCACTGGAATGCAGTCAATGTGTCCGGTGCGTAAAAGAGACCTCACACGCCCCGACATCCAATCGTGACCCAGAAGTTAAGACCACGAAACAAAAGGGAAACTGAAGAGAAACTGCCCGTCCGTAGTCTGAAGTGACAAGTTGCGGAGCACGTTCTGCGGCGTATGCGAAAGGCCACCAGTGACCGGACACACTTCCACCCCAGAAAACCAGCGCCGTATTGTTGTCGCCGGCGGGGGCCCTGCGGCCCACCGTTTTGCCGATGCCATGCATACCCGCGGTCTCGAGGGCTGGCACGTCACGGTCCTGACCGAGGAAGAGCACGTTCCGTATGACCGGGTCACGCTGAGCAAGGCGCTGACCGATGTGGACTATGACCTCACCTTGGGCGACATGTCCATGTGGGACCACGATTCCCTGCATCTGCGCACTGGCGAGCGGGTCGTCAAGATCAACCCCGAAGCCAAGTCCGTGGAAACGGCGGCCGGCAATAGCTACGACTACGACCACCTGGTGGTGGCCACCGGCTCGGACGCGGCAGAGCTCCCCTTTCCCGGCGGCGAGCTCGCGCATGTCTACCGCACCCTCGACGACGTCTGGGCCATCAACAAGGCCATTGCCGAACTGACGGAGAAGCTGGGCCGGACCGTCAAGACCGTGACTATCGGCGGCGGTCTCCTCGGCTTGGAAGCAGCAGCCGGCACCATGGAGTTGGGCGCGCAGGCCACCGTCATCAACGGTTCACGCTGGCTCATGAACGCCCAGCTGGACGAGGGCGCCGGCCAGGCACTGGGCCGGCTGGTCGCTGCCAAGGGACTCGAAGTCCTTACGGGAACCTACCCCGCCGAAGTATTGTCCGACGACGACGGCCAGGTCACCGGCGTCCTCATGAAGGACGGGCGCATCATCCCCGCCGACATGGTCGTCGCGTCGATCGGCATCCGCCCCCGCGATGAGCTGTTCCGCGCTGCGGAAGGCGACGCGGACGGCGGAAACCAGCTGTTCGAACTCGGCAAGAAGGGCGGCGTGGTCATCAATGACCACTGCGCCACCCCGGTCCCCGGTATTTGGGCCATCGGTGAAGTCGCGAACTTCGAGGGCATGTGCCTGGGGCTCGTGGCCCCGGCGAACACGATGGCCGAGATCGTTGCCGACCGCCTGCACGGCGGCCAGGCCACGTTCCCGGGCTTCGACACCGCCACGAAGCTCAAGCTCTCCGGCGTGGACGTGGCCAGCTTCGGTGACGCGTTCGCCACAACCGAGCACTCCCTGGAAATCGTCTACGCCGACCCCGCCCGTGGCGTCTACCAGAAAATCGTCACCACTGACGACGCCAAGACCCTGCTCGGCGGGATCTTCGTCGGCGACGCCACCCCCTACATGAGCCTGCGCCCCCTCCTCGGACGCGAACTCCCCGCCGAACCCGGCGCCTACCTCACCGCCGCCGGCGGCGACGCCCCCGAAACCGAACTGCCCGACGACGCGATCCTGTGCTCCTGCAACAACGTCCCCGCCGGAAACATCCGCGATGCCATCAACGGCTGCGGTTCCTGCGAGGGCAACGCCCCCGTCCGGGAACTCGGCGAGCTGAAGACATGCTCCCGGGCGGGCACCCAGTGCGGCTCCTGCGTCCCGATGCTCAAGAAACTCCTCGAAGGCGAGCTGAAGAAGTCCGGCATCGAAGTCTCCAAGGCCCTCTGCGAGCACTTCAGCCTCTCCCGCCAGGAACTCTTTGACGCCATCCGCGTCCTGGAACTGGACTCCTTCGAAGACATCCTGGCCAAATACGGCACCGGCGCCGGCTGCGACATTTGCAAACCCACCATCGCCTCCATACTGGCCAGCCAAAACAGCGAATACGTCCTGGGCGCCGGGCGCGGCACCCTGCAGGACACCAACGACCGCGCCCTGGCCAACATGCAAAAGGACGGCACCTACTCCGTGGTCCCGCGCATCGCCGGCGGTGAAATCACGCCGAAGGGCCTGGGCGTCATTGCCGCCGTCGCGGAGAAGTACGGTCTCTACACGAAGATCACGGGCGGGCAGCGCATCGACATGTTCGGCGCCCGCCTCGAACAACTCCCGGAGATCTGGAAGGAACTCGTCGACGCCGGCTTCGAATCCGGACAGGCCTACGGCAAGAGCCTGCGCACCGTGAAATCCTGCGTGGGATCCACCTGGTGCCGCTTCGGCGTCCAGGACTCCGTCGCCATGGCCATCAACCTGGAACTGCGTTACCGCGGCCTGCGCAGCCCGCACAAACTCAAAATGGGCGTCTCCGGCTGCGCCCGCGAATGCGCAGAAGCCCGCGGCAAGGACGTCGGCGTCATCGCCACCGACAAAGGCTGGAACCTTTACGTCGGCGGCAACGGCGGTTTCCTGCCCGCCCACGCGCAACTCCTCGCCCAGGACCTGGACGACGACACCCTGATCAAATACATCGACCGCTACCTCATGTACTACATCCGCACCGCCGACCGGCTCCAACGCACCGCGCGCTGGCAGGAAGAACTCGAAGGCGGCCTCAAACACATCGAAGACGTCATTGTCCACGATTCCCTCGGCATCGCCACCGACCTCGAAGCCGCAATGGCCCGCCACATCGACACCTACCAGGACGAATGGGCCGAAACCCTCAAGGACCCTGAACGCCTGCGCCGCTTCCGCTCCTTCGTCAACGCCCCCGACCAGAAGGACGAAGCCATCACCTTCGTCCCCGAACGCGGCCAAATCCGCCCCGCCACCAACGAGGAAAAAGGCGGCGTCCTCATCGCCAGCACGATCCCCGTCCGCGGCCAGGAATAAGGAGCAAAAAAGCCATGCAGCTCACCATCGACCTCACAGGCCGCGACGTTTTGGTCACCGGTTCGGCCCACTCCGCACGGCAGGCCGTCCGGCGCTACGAAGCCGCGGGCGCCGTCGTGCACCGGCTCAGCGTTCCGGAAGGCGGACCGGACGACGGCCCGCTGCCCGAGCGCCCCTTCCTCGTCGCGGCCGTCGACGACGGCCAGTCCGGCTGGGAGCCGTTGCTTGAGCGCTGTCGCACAGCCGGGATCCCGGTCGCCACCGAACCGGCAGCTGGCGAGCCGGGCCACGTCACCCTGGTCGGCGGCGGCCCCGGCGTCCTCGACCTACTGACAATTGGCGCGGTCAACGCGCTGCGGGACGCCGACGTCGTGTTCTACGACCGGCTCGCCCCTTACGCGGAGCTGGCGCAACTGACGTCCGCGGAACTGGTGGACGTCGGCAAGCGACCAGGGCACCACAAAGTCGCCCAATGCGACATCGAAAAACTCATGGTCGACGCCGCCCTGACGGGCAAGAACGTGGTTCGCCTCAAAGGCGGTGACCCCTATGTGTTCGGCCGCGGCGGCGAGGAAGTCAGCGCCTGCGTCCAGGCGGGTGTCCCCGTCCGGGTCATTTCCGGCGTCACGAGCGCCATCTCGGTCCCGGCTGCTGCGGGCATTCCCGTCACGCACCGCGAGGTCAGCCACATGTTCACTGTGGTCTCCGGCCACGCACCGCTGACCGAGAAAGAGCACACGCATCTGGCCGGGCTCGGCGGGACCATCGTGGTCCTCATGGGCATCGGCACCCTCCCGCAGCTCGCCGCCGGGCTCCGCCGGGCCGGAATGGACCCCGCAATGCCTATGGCCGTCGTCGAACGCGGCTACCGCCCCGGACAACGCACCACCATCGCCGAACTCGGCACCATCGAAAGCGCAGCCGCCGGCTGCACCAACCCGGCCGTCCTGGTCATCGGCGAGGTGGTCCGGGTGGCTGAAGCCAACCGAAATCATGCCGAAGCCTCCGCAGACCTAAACCGACTCGCAGCTTCCCTCCTTGAAGCCTGAAAGAACACACATGACTACGTTGAATGCCCTTGATTCCATCGATGCAGGCTCGCCGTTGGCCACCCCCGGACCAAACGACGATGCCCCGCTGGACGGTTTCCGCATCGGAGTGACTTCTCACAGGCGTTCGCGTGACTTGATCGAGGCGCTAGAACGGCGGGGTGCTTCGGTGCTGCATGCCCCGGCTTTGAAGATCGCGCCGGTCCAGGAAGACATCACGCTCATCGAGGACACGAAAACGATCATCGCGGCCAAGCCCGATATCTGCATCGCCACCACCGCCTACGGCATGCGGCGCTGGTGCGAGGCTGCGGACTCTTTCGGCATCGGCGAGCAACTTCTCGACGTCCTGGCCGCCTGCCGCATGTTCGTGCGGGGACCGAAAGCCCGGGGTGCGGTCCGTGCTGCAGGGCTTGCCGACGTCGGGATCAGCAGTGACGAAACCACCGCCACACTGGTGGACATGCTCCTTCAGGAAGGCGTCCGGGGGAAGACCGTAGCCGTGCAATTGCACGGCTACACCGATGTCCGCCAGCTTGAGCGCCTCCGGATGTCCGGCGCGACGGTCCTCACCGTCACTCCGTACCGCTGGGTAAAGCCCGACGGCGAAGACAAGCTGCCGCGCCTGATCGAAGCCGCGTGCAGTGGAGACTTGGATGTACTCACCTTTACGAGCGCACCGGCGGTAGACGCCATGTGGAGCACGGCCCACGAAATGGGCATGTACCGCCAGCTGATCGAGGCCCTCAAGACCCAGGTGACCGTTGCCGCCGTCGGGCCTGTCACCGCACAGCCGCTGATCGACGCCGGACTCGCCCCCCTCATCCCGGACCGCTACCGCATGGGCGCGCTCATCCGCCTCGTCACCGAACATCTGGCCCTGAACCATGTCCGCCGGCTCGACACTCCCTCAGGGAACATCGAGCTGCGCGGCCGCTGTTTGAAGATCAATGGTTCCGTGGTGGAACTGGCCCCGGCTCCGCTGCTCCTGCTGCGGGCGCTTTTGGGAGCCGGGGGTGCTGTGCTGTCCCGCGAGGCGCTTTCCGATCTTCTGGAATTGCGTGGCTCGGTGCATGCCTTGGACATGACGGTGAGCCGATTGCGGTCCTCGCTGCCCGACGGAAAGCTCGTGGAAACCGTGGTGAAGAGAGGTTACCGGCTCCGCGTCTAACCCTGGTTCTTGTGGACGAGGTAGATGGCACCGGTGGTGACGTCTTCCTCGAGTGCTTCCAGGGTGCGGCCACGGGTTTCGGGGACCTGCTTGACGACGAAGATCAGGGCCAGCGCCCCGACGACGGCGAAAAGGAAGAAGGTGCCGGTGATCCCGACCCCCGCGACCAGCGACGGGAAGAACAGCGAGAGGAAACCGTTCACGACCCAGAGGAAGAAGATCGAGACGCCGGTACCGAAGCCGCGCATGTGCAGCGGGAAGACCTCGGACAGGTAGACCCACACCGCGACGTTCAGGAACGTCTGCATGGACCCGACGAAGGCAACCACCAGGAAGAGGATCACGTACGGGCGGATCGGGTTGCCCACGGGCAACATCATTGAGGCGAACCCGATGAGCAGGTGGCAGCTGGTGGTCAGCGTGAGCCCGAGGATGAAGGTCTTGCGACGGTCGATCCGGTCCATCAGCGACAAAGCGATGACGCCGCCGATCACGGCGATCACGCCGGGCGCGATGTTCGCAATGAGCGCGCCGCTCTCGTTGAAGCCCGACTCGACGAGCACCGTCTGGCCGTAGTACATGATCGAGTTGATGCCGGTCAGCTGTTGGGCGACGCCCAGGCCAATTCCCACAAGCAGAATGCGGAACAGGTTCTTGTTGCTGAAGACCGCACGCCAGCCGATCTGCTGGCTCTCCTGCTCCTCCTTGGCGACGTTCTCGACCTCGCCGAGCTCCGCAAGTGCACGGTCCTCGGAGCGGACGGACCGCAGTACCGCGAGGGCCTCATGGTGCCGGCCCTTCTCCACGAGCCAGCGCGGCGACTCGGGCACGCGGAGCATCCCGAAGAACAGCGCGATCGCCGGCAACGCGCAGACCGCAAGCATGATGCGCCACACGCCGGGGATGTCGCCCCACACGATGCCGATGATGGCGTTGACGACGAAGGCCGCCAGCTGACCGACGACGATCATGAGCTCGTTGCGGCCCGCCAGGGAGCCGCGGATCTCATACGGGGCCATCTCCGCCAGGAACACCGGGACCACCGCGGAGGCGCCACCCACGGCGAGGCCGAGCAGGACGCGACCGACGACGAGCACTCCGAAACTCGGGGTGAACACGCACACCAAGGTGCCGGCGAAGAACAGCACGGCCAGCAGGATGATTGTCTTGCGGCGCCCCCACCCGTCGGAGATGCGGCCGCCCGAGAGCGCGCCGATCGCCGCGGCGAAGACGAGCGAGCTGGCAACGATTCCCTCGGTGAACGGGGTGAGGCCGAGTTCGGCCGTCATTGGCCTGAGCGCCCCGTTGATGACACCAGTGTCATAGCCGAACAACAGGCCACCGAAGGTGGCGATCAGGGCGACCAGGCCAAGGCGCTTACGATGCGGGCCGCTGGTCAGGGGAGGAAGCGCGACTGCGCTGCCGACTCCCCTGTGGCTTTGCGTAGCAGACATCAGGACTCCTTTGTCTTGTGATGCGGGTCATACACCCGCTCTGAATAACAGACTAACGCGCGAAAGACTTAAATGTAAGGTCAATCTAACAAATGACTTAATTGAGACTTCTTCGCCGTGGGAAGATGAGGGCATGGGCTTTGACCGACAGTACCGTCCCGCAACCCAGAGCGATGTTGCGCGTGAAGTCGGCGTCTCCCGCACACTCGTGTCGTTCGCCTTCCGCGATGCCCCTGGTGTCAGCGGCGAGACGAAACGGGCCATCTTCGACGCGGCAAAACGTCTCGGTTACCGACCAAATGCGGCCGCTGCCGATCTGGCACGCAAGCATCGCTCCGCCGTCGGGCTCTATTTGATGGACATCCACAACGAGGTCTACGCCGACATCCTCAGTGGCGTACAGATGGCACTCCCCCAGGCCCGCAACCGACTCATCCTGAGCGTCTCCCAGCCGATCGACGGCGTGGACCCGGGAGCCGTGGATTCGCTGATCGAGGCGCGGGTGGGGATCATCATCGCAGCAACGCTGCTGGACCCGGACGAACGAGTGCGGGAACTGGCGCAAATAGTCCCGATCGTCAGCGTCGCGCGTCCGGTGGCCGGCGTCGACAGCGTGTATTCGGACGACGACGCCGGCGCGCGCGCCGCCACCGAACACCTCCTCAGCCTTGGACACACCCGGATCGCCCATCTTGCCGGACCCGACTATGACGGCCACACGGTCCGCCGAAGAAGCTATGAGAAGACAATGCGCGGTGCGGGCCTCGTTCCCTGGACCGTGCCGGCCGATGACTTCACGCAAGATGCCGGCCAGCGTGCCGCAGCTGAACTGCTTGACGCCGCGGACCGCCCGACAGCCATCTTCACCCACAATGACCAGTTCGCGATGGCGGCACGCGAAGCCGCCTACGCCAGGGGCCTGGCCATTCCCGGGGACCTGTCGCTGGTGGGCTATGACAACTCACGGACCGGCCGGCTCCACGGCATCGACCTGACGTCGGTGGACCTCCACGCGATGGAACTGGGAAGCGTCGCCGGAGCCGTGGCCATGGACCGGCTCAACCATCCCGATGCTCCCATCGCGGACGAGCGCCTCACACCTGAGTTGGTAGTCCGCAACTCAACGGCGGCGCCCAGGCGCTAATTCCACATCATGGACAGGTTCCCGGCCCGGTGGGAACATGGCCGTACATTCACTCTTGGTCCGGAGGAACGGCCATGAAAAACTTCGCACAGCTGCACGCGGCGATGCACAGATCCCTCCACAGGGTACTCCCCTCCCTGGTGCCCCGCCGCCAGATCGAACTCACCGGCCAGTACGCCGAAGTGGACGGCATCAAGTACGCCATGCCGCTCAATTCGAACGACTTCCCCATGCTGATGGCGGCCTTTCCCATCAACAAACGCGCCGCTGCCGGACTGCTTCCCGGCAAGGAAATGCGCCCCTTCAGCCTTGGCGGCAAAGGGCTGCTGATGGTCACTGTGGTCAATTGCACGTCGACGGACATCGGCAAATACATCGAATATTCCCTGGCCATCGCGGTCACCCACGGCAGCCGGCCCGTTCCGCCGCTCCTGCCGCTCATTTTCCAGAAATCGTTCGGGCTTGGCCAATTCGTGGTGGACCTACCGGTCAGCACCGAAATCTCAGTCAAGGGCGGCAAGGGAATCTGGGGCATGCCCAAGCACCAGGCCAACCTCGACTTCGTCATCACGGACACTACGGTCTCGGCCCAGTACGACCAGGACGGAATGCTGGGCTGCTACATCGAAATCGAACAGCCCGCTCCGGTCGGGCTCCCGGTGAGGCTCGCGGTCTCCAACTATTGCGCCTTCCGCGGGATGCTATGGAAGTCCAACAGCTATGTCGAGGGCACCGCGAACGTCGCTTACGGCAGGCAGGCCAAGGCGCGGCTCGTCCTGGGCGACGCTCCCGGCGTCGCCCCGTTGAAAACCCTCGGCGTGGCACCCAAGCCAGTGTTTACCGCGTGGCTTCCCGAAGCGCATTGCGTCCTGGACGACCACTTCGAGGCATGGTTCCTCACGGCTTCCACGGAAGCAGGTGCGGCCGCCCTCCGCGGCGGAGGCACAATGGACAGCGTAGTTGGGCTCGGTCAGGGCCAGGAGTGGTTGGCGCCTCCGGACCGCTCCCGCACAGCGCCATAGCCGCGCCGGGTTTATGCCCAGACGGCCGCGTGTGACCCAGCTCATTACCGGCTGGTAACCATCAGGGAACAGGCCACCGCCAAATGGCAACAACAGGGAAACACTACTGAAAAACCCCGCGCCTACGCTGGGCACAGGCACATCCACCACAACTCAGTTCAGCGAAGGGACCCACCATGTCCATCACCCCATCCGCAGGCTCCGTCCACCTCGTCATCGCAGGAGCCGGGCCCGCAGCCCAGGCCCTGGTCCGCCGGCTGACTGGGAGTAGCTCTTCGCGACAGCCGGGAACGGCATCGTTCCTCGGCACCATCACAGTGCTGAGCAACCGCGACGAGGGCCCCGATGCGCTCCTGGAGCTCGCCGCCCTCCCCCAGGTCTCCGTGCGTTTCGGCCAGGCCGCGAGCTTCATCGATGTCCAGGCCCGCACGGTCACCACTACCGAGGGCCTCGAGTTCCCCTACGATCAGCTGGTGATTGCCACCGGCTCCTCCCCCATGTTCCCGCCGGTCCAAGGCGCCGCGCGCAGCCTGAACTACTCCACCATCGACGACGCCGAACAGATCGGCACCGCGGTCAAGGACATCACCCGGGTCCTGGGCCGTCGCCCGCTGGGGATTTTGGTTGGTACCGGTCCGGCAGCCGGCCAGGCCGAGGCGGTGCTGCGTGCCCGCGGAGTCCGGCCCATCCGTACCACCTTGCGTCCAGCTGCCGTCATGCCTTCCGTCGCTGGTTCGGCCCTGCCGGCTACCGGGATCGTCTTCGAAGACGGGAGCAGCATGAACGGCGATCTTGTGGTGCTCGCCGAGGAACGGCTCCCCCGCAACGGGCTCGCTGGGAGTGCGGGCCTGCAAACAGCGCCCGACGGCGGCATCAGGGTGGGGCGCGACTTCGCCACTTCGGTGCCGGGCATCTGGGCGATCGGCGACGCCGCATCCCGGGACGGCATGCGCCTTGGGCTCGTCTTGTCCTCGAATGCCGCAGCGGCACACTGCGCCACCCGGCTTGAGGAAGACGCCAGGTTCCGCACTTCCAGCCCCACACAGTCCCCGCGTTCCGCACGCTCCGCCGTCGCCGCGGCCTGAGGCGGCTCGGGCGGCCTGGGCCGGCCTGTGGCGGGCCAATACCCAGCCCGCCCGGCCGTCCGAGGGAGCCTCCACGGCAGCCGGGCAGTGTGGCAAGATGGTCATTTGACGAGCCGCGACCCTTGCGGCACACCGGGCCCGCCACGGAAGGACCTCCATGAGCAACGAAGCCTCCACAGCACTGGACAATAGTGCAAGCATCGCTTCATACATCGACCACACTCTCCTCAAACCAGAGGCCAGCGAAGCCGAGGTGCGCCAGGTCTGTGCGGAGGCGGCCGAGTACAAGTTCAAGTCGGTGTGCGTCAATCCGATTTGGGTCAAGACCGTCACGAAAGCACTCAAGGGTTCCGGAGTGCTCACTTGCTCGGTTGTCGGTTTTCCGCTGGGCGCCACTCCCAGCGACGTCAAGGCCTTCGAAGCACGTGGTGCCGTTTTGGATGGTGCGGATGAAATCGACATGGTGATCAACATCGCCGCGGCCCGCGCCGGGGACAAAGGCGCGTTGGTGGATGACATCACGGCCGTAGCGGAGGCGGTCCACGCCGGCGGAGCCATCCTCAAGGTCATCATCGAAACCTCCCTGCTGAATGACGAGCAGAAGATCCTGGCTTGCGAGGCATCGGTGGAGGCGGGGGCGGACTTCGTCAAGACCTCAACTGGTTTCAACGGTGGCGGCGCCACGGTGGAAGACGTCGCGCTCATGCGCAAGACAGTTGGCCCGGACCTCGGCGTCAAGGCGTCCGGTGGAGTACGTTCCCTGGCCGATGCACAGGCTATGATTGCTGCTGGTGCAACACGTATCGGTGCGAGCTCCGGAATTGCCATCGTCAAAGGTGAACAAGGTTCATCCGCGTACTGAGTTTCCCGGCAGCCGCCATAGTTTTTGAGCCCCCCGGGGCCGAGGAGGAAAGCATGTCCCAGAACACCAGCCAGCCCATCGAAAAAGAGAACCCCCTGGGCCAGAGCATTCTGCTCTTTGTGATCAGCATGGCCCTGTTCCTCGGCGCCATCTATTCCCTGACTTTCCTGACGCTGGAGAACACTTGGCCGATGGCCATCTGCCTGGTCCTCTTTGGCCTCGCGTTCTGGATCCCGCAGACCATCCTCGGCCGCTCCAACTCGGCTGGCGAAAGCTAGGACTTAACCGCAAAAGCTGTGGCCCCGGACTTGGTCCGGGGCCACCGTAGTTTAAGCGCGACTCCACCACTTCTGACCCCTTTGAACGCGGACGACGGCGACTCGCCCCAAAAAGGCGTGTCGCTGTCGTTGTCGCGCAAAGATGGTCAGAAGCGGTGATCGAAACGGTCGGTCAACCACCTAGGCCCAACAAGAGTGCAAGGAGTGCCGGCCACTGGTTCCGGAGCAATGCCCACGCCGCCAGGCCAAGTCCAACCATGGCGTAGCCGCTCACGGGAATCAAGACCAGCCATTCCCGCCGGGAACCGGCCTTGCCAAGCAAAGGGATGGAGAATGCGCCGTTGGCCCGCCAGATCCCGCTGACGAGGGGCAGCTTGCGCCAGAACTTCGGCGGCTTGATGACGATGGGCCACAGCAGCGGCACTCCCCCGGTGGTGATCATGTCGCCCACAATGTGGATTACGACGCCGGTGAGCATGGATAGCGGTAGCCAGCTCCACTGATGCGGGGCGAACCACGTGACCAGCCCGGCCATGGCTAGCGCGAAGACCCAGTTGGCGATCCACCCCGAGTTCGGGAACAGCTTGAGGGCTTTGGCGGCCAGGTTGATCATAAACATGCACAACAGCCCGGCGCCAACGGACAAACGGCCCACGGGAGTATCCAGCTGGAACTGGGCAGCCATGGCGGCGAGCACCACGAAAGCCGAGGCGCCCAACAGCGAATGGGTTCCCTGGCGGTGCCCTCCGCTGGCCTTCTCGATCCCGACGGCGATCACGTTGGACAGTGGCGGCAGCGAATGGGCGATGGTGCTTGAGCGGTGGTCCCAATCGCACACCAAAGCAGTCCCCGCCGTCGTCATCGCTCCGATGAGGATTCCAGTGGCGTCCAGTGGGTACCAGCCCAAGGCGTACGGGCCGGTTGAAGCAATAGCTATCCACGCCGCGGCCCCGGACGCGGCGTGGTGTCCTCCCATCATCGCTTAGCCTGCGGTCTGCGAAGCGCTGGACGTCGGCGAAGCCGAGAAGAAGATAGCTTCGATCACGGTGTTGGCCCACTCCAGGATCTCGGCGTCCTGCAGGTCGCGGCCGCCGATCCTCGCCGTCTTGGGCTTGGGGATCAGCACGGCGTCGAGGGCCGGCTTGGTCTGCGAGCCAGGGTACATGCGGTTGAGCCGCATGACCTTGGATTCGGGCAGCTGGGCGGGCGAGAAACGGATGAAGTTGCCTTGGAGCGCGACGTCGGACAGTCCCGCTTCGCGGGCACCCACCCGGAAGCGCGCGACGGCGATCAGGTTCTTCGCGGGTAACGGCGGCTCACCGTAACGGTCCACGAGTTCTGCCAGTACCTCGTCGATGGCCTCGTTCGTGATGGCCGCAGCCAGTTTCCTGTAGGCCTCCAGCCGCAGGCGTTCTCCCGGCACATAGTCGTGCGGCAGGTGGGCGTTGACTGGCAGCTCGATCTTCATGTCGGCGGCCTTCTCTTCGGCCTCGCCGCGGTATTCGGCGACGGCTTCGCCCACCAGCCGGATGTACAGATCGAAGCCGACTCCTTGGATGTGCCCGGACTGTTCCCCGCCCAAGAGGTTGCCGGCACCGCGGATTTCGAGGTCCTTCATGGCCAACTGCATGCCCGCGCCAAGCTCGTTATGGGCCGCGACGGCTTTGAGCCGTTCGAGCGCCACTTCACCCAGGGGCTTCTCGGAGGGGTAGAGGAAGTAGGCGTAGGCGCGTTCGCGGCCACGGCCCACGCGGCCACGCAACTGGTGGAGCTGGGAGAGGCCGTACTTATCCGCGCCGTCCACAATCAGGGTGTTGGCATTGGAAATATCCAGGCCGGTCTCAATGATGGTGGTGCAGACCAGGACATCAAAGCGCTTCTCCCAGAAGTCCACGATGATCTTTTCCAGGCGGCTCTCGGACATCTGCCCATGCGCCACTTCAACGCGGGCTTCTGGGACGAGTTCCCGGATCTGGGCGGCGATGCGCTCAATCGAGGACACACGGTTGTGGACGAAGAACACCTGGCCTTCGCGCATGAGTTCACGCCGGATCGCCGCGGAGGTCTGCTTGTTGGTGAACGGCCCAACATACGTCAGCACCGGGTGCCGCTCCTCCGGCGGTGTGGCAAGCGTGGACGTTTCGCGAATACCGGTGAGGGACATTTCCAAGGTACGCGGGATGGGGGTGGCGCTCATGGCTAGGACATCCACGTTGGTGCGCATCTTCTTGAGGGCTTCCTTGTGCTCCACACCGAAGCGCTGCTCCTCATCGACGATCACCAAGCCGAGGTCCTTGAACTCGAAGTCCTTGGACAGCAGGCGGTGCGTTCCAATGACCACATCCACGGTGCCGTTCTTGACTCCCTCCATGGTCTCCTTGGCTTCCTTCGTACCTTGGAACCGGGACAGCGGCTTGACGCGCAAAGGGAATCCGGAGAAGCGCTCGGTGAACGTTTCATAATGCTGCTGGGCGAGCAGTGTGGTGGGAACCAGCACCGCAACCTGTTTGCCGTCCTGCACGGCCTTGAACGCGGCGCGGACGGCGATCTCGGTCTTCCCGTAGCCGACGTCGCCGGAGACCAGACGGTCCATGGGAATCTCGCGCTCCATGTCGGCCTTGACCTCATTGATGGTGGTGAGCTGGTCCGGCGTCTCCACATACGGGAAGGCTTCCTCAAGCTCCCGCTGCCACGGCGTGTCCGGAGCGAAGGCGTGCCCGCGCGAGGCCATTCGGGCCGAGTACAGCCTGATGAGCTCGCCCGCGATTTCCTTGACGGCCTTGCGGGCCTTGGACTTGGTGCTCGCCCAGTCCGCCCCGCCCATCTTGCTCAACGACGGCGTGTCGCCCCCGACGTAGCGGGTCACCTGGTCCAGCTGGTCCGTGGGCACGAAAAGCCGGTCGCCGGGGGCGCCGCGCTTGGACGCCGCGTACTCGAGGACGAGGTACTCGCGAAGACCGGCATCTCCCCCGGAGGGCCCAGCAGAGGAGCCGGCCACCTTGCGCTGGATCAGCTCCACGAACTTCCCGATCCCGTGCTGTTCGTGGACCACGAAGTCACCGGCGTGCAGCTGGAGGGGGTCCACGGCGTTGCGTCGTTTGGAGGGCATGCGCCGCATGTCCTTCGTGGACCCGGCCGACGTGCGGCCCAGGAGGTCCGCCTCCGTGAGCAGCCCCAGCTTGAGGCCGTCCAAGACAAAACCGCGCCCGACGGCGGCAGTGGTCACCTCGATGATGCCGGCCTGGGGTTCGTGGGCCAGGGAGTCGACACGGGAACACGGGATGTCAGCATCATGGAACAATTCAGCGAGACGCTGGGCAGGCCCGGGCCCGTCCGTGGCCACCACAATGCGCCATTGGTCCCGCACGTGGGAACCGATGAATTCGAGCATCTCCGCGACGTCGCCCTGGTAGCCGCGCGGTTCGCGGGCATGCAGGTTCAGGACGTCGATGTCGAGGACCAGTTCTTCGTCCGTCGCCAAGGACGTGATGGACCACCAGGACACGCCGTGGGCCAGCGCTGCGCTCCGGGTGTCCGCCAAGGATTGGAAACTGGCCGCATGCAAAGCTGAAGCGGCTTGGGAGCCCAATACTGAGTCGAGATCGAGGGGCGCGGCCCCGCCGTCGGACGCCGTGGACCAGGCCGCTTCGAGGAACTCCTCGTTGGTGGCCGCGAGGTCGTGCGCGCGGGTGCGGACCTTCTCCGGTTCGATGACCACCCCGATCGAACCTGCCGGCAATTGGTCCACGAAAGGCACCATCGCGTCTACCAGGACCGGAGCCAGGGACTCCATGCCCTCGACGGCGATGCCGCCCGCGATCTTTTCCAACATGTCCGCGGCGGCCGGCATCTCGGCCTTGAGCTTGGCGGCCCGGGACATCACCGACGGCGTGATGAGTATTTCCCGGCAGGGCGGGGCGTGCAATTCGGTGGGGTGGTGCACGGCCGGACCGGAGAGCGAACGCTGGTCTGCCACAGCAAACCAGCGCATCTGGTCCACCTCGTCGCCGAAGAATTCCACCCTGATCGGGTGGTCCTCGGTGGGTGGGAACACGTCCAAAATACCGCCCCTGACGGCGAATTCGCCACGGTGGGTAACCATGTCCACGCGCGAGTAGGCAGCGTCGGCAAGGCGGCGTACCACGTCGCTGAAGGGCATTTCCTGCCCCACCCTCAACGTCACCGGGACCAGTTCCCCAAGGCCCGCCACGACCGGCTGGACCACAGCGCGAACCGGCGCCACGACCACCCGCAGGGCACCCGCCGTCGAGCCCTCCGGGTGGGCCAAGCGGCGAAGGACTGAGAGCCGGCGGCCCACCGTGTCCGAGCGCGGCGAGAGCCTTTCGTGCGGCAGGGTTTCCCAGCTGGGGAAGGCCGCCACCGAGTCCGCCGGAAGATAGGCCGCCAAAGCCTCTGTTAGATCTTCGGCTTCGCGGCCCGTGGCCGTCACGGCCAAAACCACCGCGCTGTCTTCAAGAGCTTGGGAGGCGAGGCCGTCGGCCATTTCCGCCAACAACGCAGCCCTCAAGCCTGTGGGGGCGCTGATCTGGTAGTCGCTGCTGCGTTCGCTGAAGGCCCGTGAAGCCTCTGGCCTGACCCGCGCGAAGGTCCGGTCCTCACCCAGGGACCGCCGCAATCCATCAAGGGATGAGACGGTGCCGGCGGGGCTGGTTCCGGAGTTAACCGCTGACGGTTGGCCTTTGGGGCTCATGGCTGGCACTCCTCGGGAGAGGGAGGTCGGATAGGGGAAGGCAGCACGAAAACCCGAAATTCTCTCGAATCCCGGGGCGTTCCTAGCCTACCCCGCCCACACCGTAGGATGTTTGGGAGCCGCAAGAGCTTTCAACCGAGATATTCCACGGAGGACCCCATGGCCCTGAACGCATCCACCACCCTGCCCTACGGCGTAAACCGCGTAGCAGCCACTTTCATTGACGAAGACTTCCTGCGTCACACCAGCGAGTACGTCGGCGGCACTTTGGAATCATTCCAGATCGACGGCGACACTGCCGGCGCTTTCAGCACCATCACGGTCCGCACGCTGCCCACCACGCGCCTCCCGGAGATCGCCCGGAAGTTCGTGGGCGAAAAGCTCACCGTCACGCAGACCGAAAAGTGGGAAGCGCCTACGGCCGATGGTTCCCGCACGAGCACCATCTCCCTGAAGATCTCCGGTGCCCCGCTGGATGTGACTGCCGTCCAGCGCCTGGTGGCCGACGGCGGCAACACCCGCGTCGAGCTCGAAGGTGCCGTCACGTCGTCGGTTCCGTTCCTCGGCGGCAAGATCGCCGAAGCGGCCGAACCGATGGTGGGCAAAGCTTTGAACATCCAGTCCCAGCAGGCCCAGGCCTGGCTCGAAAGCCACTAGCGTGAAGCTGGCAGCCGGGCTGTCGATTGTGCTGATCGTCGCGGGGGCCTGGTCCCTGATCGTTTGGCCGCAGTTCCTGCGTCGCGTCATGGCAGACTCCCGTGCCCGCGACGCGAAGGGGAAAGCCACGAAGTTCCTCACGGTCCACGTTGTGTTGGTCACCATCTCCATGGTGCTCGGACTCGCGACGGCAGTCATCGGGATCACGGCCCTCCTCACCTAACGCCCCTCCCGAGCCCAACTGACTCGCATTTGTTGTCGTTTTGACGCCTCATAACGACAACAACTGCGAGTCAGTTGGGGGCCCACGCCGCCAGGGTTCCCTGGCCGTGGGGCCCCACCGGCGAGGGTCCCTGCCTGAGCTTGCGAAGGCTGGGAGCCGGTGGGGACTTGCGAGGCGAGGGTGGCGGTGGGGATCAGGTGGGGCCCTCGGCGGGGCGGGTGCCCCTTTGGCTAAAATAGAACGCTAAAATAGAACACAGGTGCGCCGGGAAGTCTGGTCGGCAACAGTTTTGTCGACCCCAAACTCCCCAAGGAGCCACATGGCGAACCGCCCGCACCCGGCTGCCCCTTCCAGGGTTTTCAGCCGCTCCAGCTTCCCCGAGTACCAACGGATCCTGGCTATTCTGCGCACTGAAACAGTTGGTGGCGCACTTTTGCTCGCCGCCACGGTGGCCGCGCTCGCCTGGGCAAACTCACCCCTTGCCAATGGCTACTTCGCACTGCGCGAAGTCAAGATCGGCTACGCTCCCTGGCATTTGGAATTGAGCCTTGGCCACTGGGCCTCCGACGGGCTCTTGGCCGTTTTCTTCTTCATCGCCGGGCTGGAGCTCAAGCGTGAATTCGTGGCCGGGGAATTGCGGAAACCCGCAAAAGCGATCGTCCCGGTGGCGGCAGCAGTGGGCGGTGTGGTCCTTCCCGCCCTCATCTATGTGGTCATCAACCTCGGCTCGGGCGCGGAAACACTCAAGGGCTGGGCCATCCCTACGGCCACTGATATCGCCTTCGCTTTGGCCGTCCTGGCGGTCATCAACACACATTTGCCTGCGGCGTTGCGGACCTTCCTGCTGACACTGGCGGTGGTGGATGACTTGATTGCCATCGGCATCATCGCGTTCTTCTACTCGAGCGGCCTTGAGCCCTTCATGCTGCTGGCCGCCGCAGTGCCGCTGGCCCTCTTTACCTTCCTCGTCCAGAAGCGCGTCCGCAGCTGGTACCTGCTGCTCCCCCTGGCCGCAGCCACCTGGGCCTTCGTCCACGCCTCGGGAATCCACGCCACCGTGGCCGGGGTCCTGCTCGGCTTCGCCGTGCCTGTCGTGGCTTCAGGCAAGAAGGGAGAGCCCGCAGCCGGGCTCGCCGAAAGTTTCGAACACCGCTTGCGTCCCTTCTCCGCCGGCTTTGCTGTCCCTGTTTTCGCCTTCTTCTCCGCCGGCGTGGCTTTGGGTGGCGCCGAGGGACTCGGAGCTGCCCTGCGCGATCCGGTAGCTGTAGGCATCGTCCTGGCCCTTGTGGTGGGCAAGATGGCAGGAGTCTTCGGCACCACGTTCCTCATCACAAAGACCACCCGCGCGCGGCTGGATGACGGCCTTGCATGGATCGACGTCGCAGGGCTGGCCATGCTGGCGGGCGTCGGTTTCACCGTTTCCCTCCTGATCGCCGAGCTGGGCTTCGGTACCGGTTCCCCGCACGATGACCACGCGAAAGTGGCCATCCTCGCCGGTTCCCTCGCCGCGGCGGTGCTTGCCGCCGTCGTGCTCAAAGCCCGTAACCGTCACTACCGCAACGTGGCGCGGGAGGAACAAAGAGACGACGACGGCGATGGCGTGCCTGATGTCTTTACTAGCGCCTGAGGCACCTCGTCCCGCGCCTTCGCCTCGATTGGCCGGCTGTTATCGATTGCCGCGCAAGAACCGGACGATCCTGCCGGTCAGCCGGCCGGGCCGCCTGGCAAGATCGGAAAAACTCGTCCTGTTCAGGACGGTTTCCTCCAAGGACGCCATCCTTCGTCCGAGCTCGTCCACGCTTGAATTTATCCGCTCCGCCAACTCGCGCAACTCATGGATCGCCCCTTCTTGCTGGCCGTGCATCTGGGCCAAATAGAGCAAGGTGCCGTATCCGGTTTTGCCTGCCTCTTCGCGAAGGTAGACATCACGCACGTAGCGGTCGAACTTCTGGTGGTCATCGGCACCGGCTATGACGCTGTTTCCCAGGTCGCCTTGCGCCGATGGTCGCTGGCACCAAAAGGCAAGAGGCTCGCCATCCAGCAGCTCGATCGGGAAGGCCGAGAGGAAGCGGAGATTGAACTCCCAGTCCCCCACGGCGTCCAACGCTTCGTTGTAGCCCCCTATGCGCTCGTGGACGGCGCGGCGGTAGAGGAAGGAAATCGGCACCACGCGGTTGCTGCGAAGCATATCGGACAAGGTGATCGCCCGAAGCTCACGCTCAAACCCTTGGGAGCCGGTCTGCTCGATGACTCCACCACGGATCTCCTCATAGACGATATCCGTCCGAACAGCCACGCCCTGGGCCTGCGGCGCCTCGTCGAGGAAGCCTACGGTCTTCTTCAGGAAGTCCCGGTGCCAACGATCGTCGTCGTCATGGATGGAGATGAACTCCGAGGCCGTGGCATGGATTCCCGCGTTGGACGCGGCCTCCATGCCTTTGCTGGCCTCGTGGTGGAGGATCGTCAGCTTGCCGGCGGGAAGGTGGTCCCAGGTCCTGGCGAGCGCATCCACGGGAACAGGATCCCCGCCGTCGTTCACGACGACTACCGCAACATCCTCGAAGGACTGGTCAAAGATGTCCGCGAGCGCACGGCGCAGGAGGACCGGCCGGTTCTTTGTGCGTACGACGACGGCGACGCGGGCCTGGGCGTTCATCGACGGCCTCCGGAAACACGGCGCAGCACGCTGGCTCCGCGGCGCAACAGGGAAGCAGCCCTGAACGATCGTGATCCCAAGATTCGTTCCTTTTCATGCAGCGCTTCATTCCGTTCATGCAACAGTAGATCGCGTTGCGAGCGGACATCGTCCCACTCCGTCCAAAGGCTGGCGATTCCCCCGCTCAAGGCGCGGAACTGGACGCGTTGCTGCTTGGCCTGCTTGGCCCACTCAGAGTCCGACTCGAGCGTCACGACGTCGCCCAGCCCCTTTGCCGCTTCGACACCTGTCGCCGAGAAAATGCTTGCGACGGCGTCCCACCAGTTCTCGTGAACGGCGCGTATCTGGGGACGTAGCGATTCAAGGTGCTCACGGATTTCCACGCGCCTCGTCCATGCCTCGGCGATCGCAAGGTCGAAACCGCCGATGGCGAGGCTGCTCAGCGGCAATGCCCAGTCCTGCACGCCCCAGTTGCCCATGGCTCCATGCAATCTCACGTCGGAGTAGGAGTCATTCGCGAGCGCAACCACCGGCACTCCGGCAGCAAGGCCGAAGACCGCAGGGTGGTAGCGGTTCGTCAGCACTAGTTCCGCCGCCACCGTCAATGCCGCGGCTGCGGGGGCCGGAAGAACGGGGCAAACGCGAACCCGGCCGCTCTGGGAGTGTGCCAATACTGTTTCATGGGACTCGTGGTCACCGCCCAGGCCTTCTTCGCCAAGGGGGCCCACGTGCGGGATCAGATAGACCGGAAGACCTGTCAGCTCCACGGCCCGGTCCAACACTTCTCCCAGCTTCGCAAGGCTGCGGGTTCCGTCCCGCCAGGATTCGGGACCAAAGGTCGCCGCGATGAAAGGGCCGGTCGGAAATTCGAATTCTTCCCCGGCTGGATGGTGCTCGTCTTCCGATCCGGGCGGGACCAGGAAGCTGGCATCGTCCAGAACCCTGGTCAGTTTCTCGGATCCCAAGCCCATCTGAAAGCCCAACGCATAGGAGGATGCCTCCCGGGCGCCCACCAGTGCCGCGTAATCCAGGAGCTCGTGGAGAACTTGCTGATCCTGGGGCAACAGCGTGGGGCCGAAGGTCTGGCCGCTGACAACCAAGGGCTTGCCCAGTTCCTTTGCTATAAGGCCCAGCGCCGCACGTTCATAGAGCAACCATCCATACAAGGAATTCATGTTGCCGCCGCCCGCGATCAGCACGCCGTCGGCCGACTTTACTTCGTCAATGACCCGCCACACGGAATCTTGCGCGGGTAAGGCAGTCCGGTCTCCACGAGCCGCCCGGCGGACGAGATCCAGGTGGTTGCTGCGCTCTGCTGGCGGCCAGGGGAACACCAAGGTGTCTATCGCGTCCGTGCCGTAAAGTTCCTTGGTTTGTCCTGGGTCACGGGTGAGGAGGACGATTCCGGCTTGCAACCGGGCCCGAAGCTCATCGGCCGCTGCGATTGCCATCGCCTCGTCACCTACGTGGTAGGCCACCTGGCCCAGATCGCCTTGCACCAGAATCTTCAACACTCGGTCCTTCCCTAACAGGCGCGCAGCGGCTGCATTGGCTAGATGCCTAGCCACTTCCGGATGCGCTGAAACAGCCTATCGTTCTTCTCCGGGGACTGACGAACCGTAGCGATTCTCCGGGTTTTGAGTGCTGGCACCCAGGGAATACCACGATGGGAATGATACGAGTAGCCCACATTTCAAATGGAGTAATGAGCCTTTCAAGTAGGGTGGTTGGCACGCTGTTTGGGCGGTATCGGCAGGAATACCTTGCTGCTATGGACGGGAATGGTATGGAACGGGTGTGGCATGGGGCCCACAGGAAAACCCAAGAGAAGAACTGGTCATTGTTCTTTGTTTGGGCAATTCTCGGTCTCATGTCGATTTCGGTGCTCATCGCAGCGGTACCCAAGTGATGCGATGACTAGGCCAACGGTACAAAAAAGCTCGGACCGGTTTTAGCGGGTCCGAGCTTTTCTTTGCCTCGTACGTTTTCCAACGCAATATAGCCAGCCGTGAATGCCGCAGCGTAGCTGCGTTCGAGCATCTGGCCTTCAGCGCATTAGCCCCGCGACTGCGGCAAGAATTGTCGCGGCGACGAGGGCGAGCAACAATCCCACAACCACGAATTCCGCCCGGCGGACCCGATGCTGGCTCCGGCGCCATTCGCGCCTGCTCTCCAAAGTAATCATGCTTCGAGGCTAAGTCCGTCCCAGGGCCCGAAATAGAGTGGACGCTACTCGACCTCAGGCTGCCCGCATTAGAGAGCCTGCGGCACCCCTTGGCTGGCCTCGGCCTGGCGCAGCGCGTCCTCTGCAGCAACCCAGGCGAGCATGGCGCACTTTACCCGGGCAGGATACTTGGCAACCCCGGCCAGGGCTGCAGCGTCTTGGAGCAGTTCCTCATCTGCTTCCAGCTTGCCGCGTGAACGCATCAATTCCCGGAAGTGATCGATCGTGTGGCGAAGGGACATCGGGGACATGCCCGGTGCCATTTCACTGAGGATGGACGCGGACGCCATCGAAATGGCACAGCCGTCACCGTCCCAATGGATTTCCGTGACAGCCTGTCCGTCTCCGTCGGTGCCGAGACTGAGCCGAAGGGTGATCTCGTCCCCGCAAATGGGATTGAGCTGGTGGCTCTGTCCCGTGTAGCTCTGTCCGGTGCCCGGAGCGCCCGTTGCGGCGGCCGGAAGGTTAGCGAGGTCTCCGCCGCTGCGGGTCTTGGAGTGTTCCAGGATCAGCTGCTGGTACAAGGAGTCCAGACCGCTCATGATGCGACTCCGGAAGCCGTTACCCCAAAGTAAGGCCTGATCTGGGCAACGGCCTCAACCAGCAGGTCCACTTCCTCGGACGTTGTGTAAAGGTACGTACTGGCCCTGGTGGAAGCGCTCAGGCCCAGCCTGCGGTGCAAAGGCTGGGCACAATGGTGACCCACCCGGACAGCGATGCCCAGGTTGTCGAGGTACTGCCCGACGTCGTGCGCGTGCACTCCGGAGACGTCGAATGCGGCAAGCCCGGTCCGTTCTTCCCCCGGCCCGGGGCCCAGCACCCGCACGCCGTCGATAGCGCTGAGGCCCATGACAAGCCTCTGGCCGAGCTCCGCCTCACGCAGGGCGATCCGGTGCATTCCTGTTTCGCTGAGGTAGTTTGCTGCGGCAGCGAGGGCCACCGCCTGCGAAATAGGCTGGGTTCCGGCCTCGAAGCGCTGGGGGGCGGGCAGGTATCGGGCTTCTTCCATGGTCACCGTAGTGATCATGGAACCGCCGGTCAGGAACGGTGGCATGGCATTGAGTAGCTCGCTGCGGCCATAGACCGCGCCGATCCCCGTTGGCCCCAGCATTTTGTGGCCGGAGAATACGGCGAAGTCCACGTCCATGGCCTTGAAGTCCAAGGGGAGGTGCGGCGCGGACTGGCAGGCGTCCAGGACTACCAAGGCGCCTACTTCCCGGGCCATCCGGACCAACACGTCCACGGGGTTGATGTTGCCAAGCACGTTGGAAGTGTGGGTGAAGGCCAGGATCCTGGTGCGCGGGGTCAAGAGGCGTGCTGCCTCTTCAAGACGCAACGCACCGGCGTCGTCGAGGGGAATGTACTTGAGGCTTGCTCCGGTCCGCCGGCACAATTCCTGCCAAGGGATCAGGTTGGCATGGTGTTCCATTTCGGTGACAAGCACTTCGTCGCCCGGCTTCAGGGCAAAACGCTCGGCGCCGCCGGCTGCCCGGTCCACACTGGCATTCGAAAACGAATAGGCCAAGAGGTTCAGCCCCGCGGTGGCGTTGGCGGTCCAGATCAGCTCATCGTCCTGCACGCCCACAAAACGTGCCACGGTGGCACGCGCGTCTTCGAAGGCATCCGTGGCCTCCACCGCAAGGTGGTGCGCGCCGCGATGCACGGCAGAGTTCCGCTGCTCATAGAATTCCTGCTCAGCCTCGAGCACGCTCCGGGGGTTCTGCGAGGTGGCTCCCGAATCCAGGTAGACCAGCGGTTTGCCATTGATTTCCTGCTCAAGAACGGGGAAATCGTTGCGGATGCGACGGACTTCATCGTCATCGAGTGCGGAAACCTGGGCATCTCCCCACGCGGGGGTGGAAACCATTGTCAAAACCGGTGCTCCTTGTTAGGAATACGTGTTGTGGGGAATACGTGGCAATCGCCAGCGGCTGACCGCCAGGAGTGGCGGCGTCACCTTGTAATTGTCCCACCAATCGGCTTCGCTGCCTTAATCGGCAGTGCGTTGGCCCTATTCCTCCGGCTTCGCCAACTCGTCCCACAGCTCGGAAAGCTTCTGCCTGCGCGAAACTCCGAGCTTGCCGTAAACCCGCTGCAGGTGGGCGTTGACAGTGTTCACGGCGATACCCAATCGGGCAGCCACCTCCGCGCTGCTCAGCCCGGAGGCCACCAAGGCCGTCACTTCGCGTTCACGCTGGGAAAGCTTGACGATGCCGGGAAGGACCGAGGACCCGGCCTCCGGGCTGACCGGGTGGGGCTCGTCAAAAGCGAACGCCTCCTCCTGGTCAAACGCTTGCTGAGGTTCACCCATGCTTAACTGTCCTGTTCCCATTTCCTGTCCCGATTCCTGTCCCGACGGCATGCCGGACTCGACGCTCCACACCAGCTCTGACACTCCCGCCCCCAACTGCCGGTATCCCCGGCTGCCAGTACGGGCGGCCAAGCCGAGATTCAACATTTCGAGCGCCCGGTGTCCCTTCTTGGCGGCAGAACCGGCAAGCTGGAGAAGTTTCCGGTGCGAGTGTTCCGCGCCAATCAGCACTGACCGGGCGGCGGACGAATAGCTTTCGGCGAGCTGCGAGGCAAGATAGTTCCCGCCGCTGGCTCGCGAATCGTAGGCCGCCAGGGCGCGACGTACCTGGTTGACGTCGCCCAGCAACCACGCCGCCGCAGCAAGTCCGCCGAGGGCCGGTGGCAGGAGTCCGTCAGGGTCGGCTTCATCCAGCCGGGCCTTGGCTTGGCGGAACTGTTCACACGCCAGTTCCAGGCTCCCCTGCCTGGCAAGCACGAGCGCCCTGTAGAGGTGCGCAGACCCGCCGAAATAGCTCATCCGGTTGCTGTAGCTGGAACTGCCGGCGCAGAACATTTCGGGGCCACCCCATTGCCCGCGCCAGATCAAATTGGACCCGTGGATGGTCAGCACAGTGGAGTGGAAGTCCACAGGGCACCGTGGCAGCCGCCCCACGGCTTCGAGGGCCAGCGTCGAAAGAGCGACCGCGTCCGCGAACCGTCCGCTGACGGCCAACCCTTGGGAGACGAGCGCCATCAATAGCACGCCGGCCTGGGTGGGCGCTGGTGGATGGCGCTCCGAACGCAGTCCGGGATCGACCAATTGGCTGTGGCAAAGCCTTTGGAACAGCTCACCACTGGCTGAAGGCCAGCTTCCGTTCTGGGCATCCAGATACAGCTGGAGAACATCCAGTTCGTCCCGGACGGCCGAATGGTCAAGATGGGCTGGCTCGCCCGGCTGGATGCCGACGGCGGCAGCCTCCAGCCGCCGTCGGGCATCCTGAAGGACCGCCTGAAGCACATTCGCCCCGGGCGATGTCGGCAAAAGTGCATGCAGCAAAAGCCATACCGCGTGGGCGAAGTCCACAGTCAGGACGTCAGGGGTGTTTGCCACCAGACCCTTCAGGACCCTGACAGCCTCGGGGAAATCCCTTGTTTGGTAGAGCGCCCTGGCCAGTTCCACACCTGCAACCAGTCCGAGTTCCGGTGCCCGTACCGCTTCCGCGGACCGCCGGGCCCGCCGATTGTCGTGAATGTCGTTTGCGGCAATGGCCACGGCCATGAGATCCGCGTCCGGCACCGGCAAACCGCTTGCCTGTTCGAGGTCCACGCGACGGAACAGCGTCCAGAGCGAGTCATCGGCAACGGGTGCGGACGTCGCGTAGATGCTCCGGCGAAGTTCGAGGATCCGCGCAGGTCCCAGCTGCTGCCGGGCCAGCCTCCCCTCGATGGCATGGCTGAGCGTTGCCGTCTCCTGGCTGTGTGCCTGGATACGGATCGTTCGGTCGGCCCGCAGCGCTTCGATCGCCCGCTTTTGGACAAGTTGTTCAAGGACGGCCAGCGGTATCGGCTCCCCCACCGCCAGAATATCCACGACCTGCCGCTGTGGCACGGAATAGCCCTCAAGCCGGTGGCGGGTTAGCTCGAGCGCTTGCGAACCGTCCAAGCGGATCGGTCCGGACAGCATCCAGGAATCAGCCTGCTCCACGATCTCGCCACGCGCTGCGGCTTCGTCCAGAAGCAACTTCGCGGTCTGCAGGTTTCCTCCGGTGAGGGCATGGATGTCCCGGACCAAACTGCGGGCAGCGTGCCCGCCGAGGCGATCATCAAGGAATTCGCGAAGCTGCTCCTGCGTGAGATCGTCCAACGTCACAACGGACAGCTGCCGCGAAACCACGGACTCCATCAGTTCCATCCTCAAGGGCCGGTCCGAGCGGTGGGTGGCAATCAGGCGGATGTCCGGTTCAACAAGCAACTGGCTCAGGAGCCAAAGGGACATGTCATCCAGGAAATCTATGTTGTCCAGGACCAGCAAGGCAGCGGAGCCGGATGTCGCGGCGCCACGCACTGCCTTCCGGCACGCCGCAACGATGGAACCCGGCCACACTTTGGCCCTGGCCGGCAGGTCCGGAACAAGTGCCATGGCGATTCCAAAAGGAATATCCGCGAACGACTCCGAGACGTTGTGGGCGATCACGCTGAAGGATCCGCCCAGCACTGAAGCCGCGGCGTCCAAGAGGGTGGTCATTCCGGAGCCACCCGGCCCCGAGATGACTATCCCGGCCGGTTCCGGCCCTGACAAGGCAATCACAATCTCTTGGAGCTCGGCTGCCCGAATAATCGGGGGCGAGGTGTGGGTCCCTTCGGTATCGTCCATGGTCCTGTCTCATCTTTGGGCCGCCGGACACGCGTTCCTGACGGCTGCGGCACGGACCGGTGTCATTTCCAAACGTTACCTTCGGGTTTCCGTCCTGGATTGAGTGGTAACTACTTGGGTTTTCCGGGGTTACTTGCGCGAAACATCCTCGCTCCACGGAGCCTTCCGGCGAGGTGCAACGGCTCCGTTTCCAGGCCGGTTCCGGCCCCGGATTTGTACCCGCTGTTACCACCCTGTGATCTGACTGTGTAAGCTGGTGCCGCAAGAGTAAGTTCCGGCTGGCTACTTCTGGGGAGTTGAAGCGCAGCCGATTTTCGTAACAACTCTGTCGTGACACACCATTTGGCCGTGTACGACGCTGCGGCGTTTTCGGCTGCAGATCGCCCTATCCATTGCCCAGGTCTCGTATGTCTATGTCCCCAACAGATATGTCACCCAAAATATGAAACACCTGTTAACAGCACTCATCGCCGCGGCGCTCCTTGCCTTCGGCGGGTTCGCAACCATCTCCGCTGTCCAGTCGTCACACAAATCCTCCTACCAGGCCGGCGGCAGCGGTTCGTATTCGCGGCCGAGCTCGTCGCCTTCCGCTTCATCCGCGCCAACGCGCACCGCCACGTCGGCGCCGACGCAGACGCCGACGCCGGCTCCCACCAAGGTCACGACGCCGTCGAGCACGCCCGCTCCGGCCGCACCGTCTCCTTCCGCTACTGCCGCCGGCGCACCCGCACCAACGGCAGCGCCCCTGCCTGTCACGGGAACGTACCCGCTGCACACCAACATCGTGAGCACCACCTTCTGGGTGGGCGAGATCTTCAATGCCAGCCTCTCGGACGGCTCCCAGGTCTGCTCCACCTACAACGGCCAGTGGGCTCTGCAGCACACCGGCGTCAACATGGGAACCACTCCGTCCAGCGCGAGCGGTTGTCCCGGCAGCACTTACGGCGGTTGTGACGGTGTTAGTTCCGGCACCGGCACTAATTTCCAGTGCGCCACGGAACAGCGCGTAGCCAGCAATGGATACTTCCCGCTGCATCAGCCCAAGCCCTTGCAGAACCCGTTCTATTTGGATCTGCCTTACGACGACGTCAATGACAGCGTCGCTTTCGCCGAGCGTTGCAAGGTGATTCCGTGGGCCGCCGCTGACAACGCCAAAACAGGCGTCAACCACTGCGCGGACTCGAGCTACAGCTACATGAAGAACGCATGGGTCCAGATCACCGGCCCCAACGGCGGCGTCTGCTACGGACAAGTCGAAGATGCGGGCCCCTCCAGCGGCTCCCTCTACCACGATTCCGCCTACGTCTTCGGCGCGAACAACGCGCGTCCTGCCAACAAGCAGTTCTCCGGCGATCCTAGCCAGGGTGCGGGCATGGATGTGTCACCTGCCCTGAACGGCTGCCTGGGCTTCGCTGACCTGAACGGCGACAATGACCACGTATCGTGGCGTTTCGTTGACCGCGCCAGCGTGCCGGCCGGTCCATGGCTCACCGTTGTCACCGCTTCGGGAGTCGCCAACTAGCGCCACACGCGTTCCCTGAACCCTTAAGGTCAGCAGGACACTACGCATTCCGGGAGTGTCAGACGCCCATGCTATGCAGCCCAAATGGCTGTGTGGCGTGGGCGTCCGTGTGTCCGGGCACCTTGGCCAGCCTGTGCGCTAGCCCGCCCGCACAACAGAAGGCCCCGGCGTCGCGATTTCCTGAGGTTGGCGTTGGATCCTCCGGACCGGACTGACCCAGACTCCCGACGAAGTCGACGAGTATGCCCTGGGCAAGACCTGGAGGCAGATGACCGCGTCCAGGATCCGCATCAGCGGAAACAACGGAGCCATCAACAGCAAGCGCGGGCTGCGCATCGAAACAGCGGCAAGGACTGTCAAGAAGAGGTCCGGCAGGAAGACTCCAATGAGAACGTCCTGGGGCCGCAGGACACCCGACAAAAAGACAAAGACGTCCGATCGATTGCCAAAAACCCACACCTCCACAGCAGCGAGGGACGATAGCAGGAAAGCCGGCACCAGAAGCACGAAGAACAGGCAGCTGGCTACGAGCTCAACAATGTACAGCCCCAGGACAAACCAGAATCTGCCGAACTTCAGGCCGTGCCGCCTGACGGTCTGCCAGAAACCAAGTATCCACCGCCGCACCTGTTTGATGTAGTCCTTCAGATTGTCCGGATCCTGGGTGTACGCAACAGCAGCGGAGGGGTGGAATGCGATCCGTCCCAGCTTCTTTGCATGGATTTCAAACGTCATGTTGAAGTCTTCGATCACCAGTCCGGGCGCCAAGACCTCTATTTTTGCGAGCGCGCTGGTTCTGTACATGCTGGCAAATCCCGGAACGATGGACACGACATTGGCGCCCCGAGCTGCTTGGCCGTATTTGAGCAGCAGTTGGACCACGATGTACAAACGCTCCCGGTAGGCCACCAGGAAGCGGCCAATCGCTGTTGGAGATGCCGGGCTCATGATTGACTTGGCCCGTCCCGCGACGGCGACCACTGTGGGATCGTCAAACAGTGGCAGCCCCGTTTCGAGGTAATCCGGCGTCGCTCGGGTGTCTGCGTCCAGGAGCATGACCACCTTGAACCGTTTGCACAGATCGAAATGGGCGATGCCTGCCGCGAGTGCGCCTGCCTTGCCACGGTTCGGTTCAAGCTCAAGGACCTTCACCCCGGCGGCCCGCGCAATGGCTGCAGTGTCATCGGTGGACATGTCCGAAACGACGTGGATGTTGCGTCGAGGGACCAAAGCGGACGCGGAAAGGATTGTCTCCTTGATGACCAGCGCCTCGTTGTGGGCGGCCATGAGGACCGCGACATTCGCCGGGTAGATCCGCACACCCTTTGAACGATGGCGGGCCCGCTGACGTCGAGGGATCGGCGCCTTAGCCCCGCGCAGCAACGCGATCAACCTGCGGATCCGGTAGGACAATCCCCGGGCCCGCCACGACTCCTCACCTGCAAGGCGGACCAGCCCGGCAAGGGACCAAAAAATCGTACTGACCCCCAGAACCAAGAAGATCGAAAGAACAACTATCACGGCGACGGAGCTCCCACTGTGTCGTACATTTCGTAATCATCGGTAGCAAGCTGGCCGTCGCTGAAGAGGTTCATTCCAAAGCTGATGGCCTCGGCTCCTGCCGGAACGGGCGGCGTTTCCCAGATCGCCTGCTCGTAACTGGTGTTCGCCGCGAACCAAGGACTGGCCGTCCAGTAGGTCCACGTGCCCAGCTTGTTGCGGTAATACACTTCGAATTGGGTCTTCGCGGTGGACTGGTACCACGCCCTGAGCGAATAGCTGTGGCCGGCACTCACACTCGGGGCGCACGCTCCGAGATCGAGGACGGGAAGCAATTTGGCGTCACCGGACGAGTATTCGGTCACGTCCAGGCGTCGGGCCACGGCACCAGTGTGTCCCGGGGTCAAGGTGCTCAGAACTGCGGCATTCTGGCCGTAGGACGACACCTGCCAGCATTGCGGCAAGCCATACTTTCCAGCGATTTCCAGCCCCGGATTCCGAATGGCGTTCTTTCCCGGTGCTGCCGGCGCGGCCACGGGGCCGTTCACCACTGGTTTCGCCACGCCGCCGATCACGTCATGTACCGTACGCACGGCCATGGTCCCCTGTTGGGTCTTGGCCGCGAGCCAGGTGGCGAACTGTTCGAACAACGCGGGGCTGATGGAGCGCGGACTACCGCTGTTGTCGATGTCGTAGAAGGTCAGCTGTAACCAGCCCCCGGCCTTTTCGGCCTGCGACACGGTCGCCTCAAGGTCGGCCAACGTCCAGTTGCTGCCGACCTCGGATGTTGCCCGTGTCCGGAACAGGTCGGCGGGGCGGACGGTTTCCGCTGCCGCGCAGCCCACGCAGTCAATGGGGGTGTTTATCTCGCCGAAGCCTCGCGCGCTGTTGTAGCCGCATCCTGCGACCAACTCTTCCGATTTCGCCGTTGAAGCCGCAAACGGATAGGCAAAGGAGGTGACCTTGAAGCCCCAATCCGTGAGGTTCACCCGATCGTTGCAGATCTGCCTCGACGCTTCGTCCGGCTCTACCGAAGTCACATCGGCAAGAGTGACTGTATGGCCGCCGATTTCATTCTGGTCCGCGGCCAGGCTGTGGAGATTGTCCGTTGTCATGTAGTCAGGTGCGCCAACAAAGCCCGAGTCGATGAAAAAGGTACCCCGGAGGCCGTGGTCCTTCAAGATTTGAGCCGCCTGCATCTGGCTCGCCCGGCCCGCATCAAACGTCAAGCTGACAGATGAGAGCGGGGCTGCAGAAGGGGTGGGGTTGTTGTTCCCGGACCCTCCGAAGGGAAGGTGGCTTCCGTTGATCAGCGATGTGGTGCCCGTCAATAGGAGCAGCACCGACACCCACGAGGCAGCCCACAGACCTGCACGCTTCCTGGAAGTGCGGACCGGGCCGGATTCGATGCCCTTCCCCCGGGGACTCATCGCCAACCCGCGCTGCCGAGGTTCCTGAAGGGGCCGGTGGCGACTGGGGGAAGCCTCGGTCTCAAAGGCTTATTCACCACCGGCCCCCGCTCAGGGGCCCTCTCTATGAGGGCGTGCTGCCGTCCGGCAGCACCGTCAATTGGCGCTGGGTCTATGGGAGGGACCGCGCTGAAACCGCCGAGAACAGGCTCGAACTCCAGGCAAACGCCTTCTCGGATGAATCCGCCGCGTCCTGATGCCGCTCGGTCCAGAGCGTCCATTTCCATTGTGAGACCTGTCTTTCCCCCGTTGCCCTCAACCAACTGACACCATCAGCGTATGAATTAGGGCGACGACGGACACGAGTAGGCTCTACCCGTCTTTACACTCAACCTTGATGTCCGAACAGCTCCACTACTCGTGCGCTACGCGCCGAAGCCACCCGGATCAAACCCCGGGGCGCAGGCAGGGGCGAATCCGATCTGTTCGTGGTCAAATGGTGCAATCAGGGCAGTCGGAGTTTAAGGATGGCGGAAGAGCGTGTCCAGGAAACAGGGAAGTGGCACGTCGGTTGCAGCTGAGGCGGGCAGGGCGCGGGGCATCCGTGGCTTGTCGGCGCAGGCCAATGGACCTCGCCGCCGGCTGTCAGCCATCGCCCGAGCCTGGATCGCCGCAGCCCTGGTGGTGGTGGGAATCGGAGGCTTCCTCGTGTGGCAGTTGACTACGGACGCAAACGGTTCGCTCGAACCACCCTGGTTTTCCGGCTACGTCGACGTCACCGTGGTCCCTCAGTACTCTTTCGAAACACCCTTGGGCGAGGGCACCAAGAATGTCACGCTGGCGTTTGTGGTAGCAATGGCTGGACAGGCCTGCACACCCAGTTGGGGTAGCACCTACAGCCTTGATGCCGCGAAGACGTCGCTCAAGCTCGAAGCGCGTATCGCGAAGCTGCGGTCAAACGGCGGCGCGTTCGCTGTGTCCTTCGGCGGCTCAGTGAACAGTGAGCTCGCCAACTCCTGCCAGAATGCGGCAGATCTGGAAAGGGCCTACCGGGCCGTTCTGGACCGCTACGACCCCGCAACCATCGACTTTGATATCGAGGGCGACAACCTTGCGGACAGCGCAGCCTGGCAGCGCCGTGCCGCAGCCATCGCTGCCCTCCAGAAGGAGCGGAGCAAGGAAGGGCATGCCCTCTCAATCTGGCTCACCCTTCCGGTCACCCCACAAGGTTTGACCGACGCCGGAACCTCCGCCGTTGACCAGATGCTCGCCGCCGGTGTCCAACTCGCGGGGGTCAACATCATGACCATGAACTACGGTTCAAGCCGGAGTGAATCCCAGAGCATGCTCGATGCCGGAACCTCAGCGGCCCAGTCCACCCACGATCAGCTCAGCATCATCTATCAGCGTGCGGGAATGACCCTCAACAGCGAGCAGATCTGGAGAAAGATGGGGTTGACCCCCATGATCGGCCGTAACGACCTCCCAGGCGAAGTATTTGACCTTGATGCGGCTCGCGGGTTGAACTCCTTCGCGATCAGCAAGGGAGTTCAACGAGTGTCCATGTGGTCCTTGAACCGGGACATGACGTGCCCGCAGGACACTCCCGAGGATCAGGCGAGCCATGTGTGTAGCGGCGTCGATCAAGGAACCCAACGCTTCTCCGATTTATTGAGTGCCGGACTCCACGCCAAACTGCCTTGACCCCGCCGATCAACAAAGGATCATGCCGGGCCAGGACGTTCCGCCTTGTCCTGGTTCTTGGCTTCGGCCGGGCGGGCGAGGTGCCTGCCGTTGCCAGGCCGAAACAGCTTCTTAAGCCACTGCATGGTTACCTCCGATTTTCGAGGGACTGCTCGCACCGGGTTGCTTGGACGGCCCCGGCGGCCGGGTCTACTTCACTTGGCTGACCGTGACGATGTTCAACCACGGTCCCGCCGGAACTTGGTCCCGTGGCACAAACTGCCAGTCGACTTTGTCCGACTCGCCATCAAGCTCGGAGAAACCAAGGCACCCGTTAAGCGCAGGCGAGACATCCATGCCGGCTCCGTTGAAGTTCTTGTTGGCAGGACGGGCATCATTCGAGCCGAAGACGTAGTTCTTGTCGTGGTACTGGCCCGGACCGGCGTCTTCAATCTGTCCGTAGCATTCGCGGTTGCCCATCCGGATCCTGACCCACTGGTTCTTCATGTAGCTGAAGGAACGGTTCTGGGCATTGCCCGCGAAACCTGGATCGTTGGCCCATGGGATGACACTGGCCCGTTCCGCAAAGGCAGTGGGATCGTTGATGTCATCGTAAGGAAGATCGAGGTAGAACGGGTTCTCCTTCGGAGTCATGCTGGTCGGAACGTATCCCTTGGCCTGCGTTCTCGCCTCGGTCTGGCAGCCGTTCGTCACGACGCCGTCACAGCCTCCGTAGCTTTGCATCCATTGGGAATCGTAAGTCGACATCACTTGGCTGCCATCTGCCGCCTTGGGATCAAAGATCTCGCCAACCCAGAAGGTCGTGGACACGATACCTGTGTGCCAGGGATATCGGCCGGCTGACTGTGTCGGACTCGGTGCCGGCCCTGGTCCGGTGCAGGCCGCCGTCAGCAGTGCCAGGCCAAATGCAAAGCAGACAGCTGGGCGGTTCCAACGCTTTACCGTCGATTTCGCCGTATTCACCATTCACTCCCTTGAGACCTTTCTTGGGTGCTTCTCGCAGTGTACGTGCCCTTGGGCGGGCGATCACCGGAAATTACCTGGGAAACCCCACCCACTATCCCTCAAGACGAACTGCCGTCAGCCTTTCGGAAAATCAAGGTTGTAGCGGTACAGGAAAGCAGCCATGGCGTCACGGTTGATTGCGGTGGTTGGCCTGTACGTGCCGTCAGGGAAACCGGTAGTGATGCCTGTGGATGCCAGCCAACGGATCTCGTTGTAGAACGGAGCGCCTACCGGCACATCGGAGAAGGTCGGTGCGTTCGCCGGCACGGCAGGACTGCCCTTGAGGCGGTAGAGGAACGCGGCCATCGCGGCCCGGCTGACGGCCTCACCAGGGTGGTAGGTTCCGTCGGGGTAACCCGTCGTGATGCCGGTCGAAGCCAGCCACCGGATCTCGTTGTAGAACGGAGCCCCAGCTGGTACATCGGAGAACGTGGGTGCGTTCGCCGGCACTGCAGGGCTTCCGGAGAACCGGTAGAGGAACGCTGCCATGGCCTCGCGGGTGATTGACGTGAGGGGACGGTAGGTGTTGTCAGGCCAACCTTGCGAAATCAAGTTGTTCGATAGCCAACTGATTTCGTCATAGAACGCCGAGGTAGGAGTGACGTCTATGAAGTGCTTGATGCCTGCACTGTCATAGAGTTCAAAGTCGTCCGTGGTCAAGGTGCCACTGCCGAGCAGGTTCAAGCCCAAACTGATGGCCGAAGCACCGGCTGGAAGCGCGGGCGAGGTCCACGTAGCGTGGGCCCATGCGGTTGACGCCGGGAAATACGGGCTAGCCGTCCAATACGTCCACGTGCCCAGCCCTGTGCGGTAATACACTTCGAATTGAGTCGTCGCCGTCGAGGTATACCAGGCTTTCATCTCATAGGTGTGGCCCGGGGTTGCACTCGGTGCGCACTCGCCTAGGTCCAGCGTAGGCACTAGCTTGGCGTCCCCACTGACGTAGGCGGACATCACGAGCTGCTCGGCATGGGTCCCGGTGGTGCCTCCATGCCCGGGGGTTACCGTGGTGAAGGCCGCAGTATGGCTACCGTAGCTGCCCTGGGCCCAGCACTGCGGCAGTCCCGAAGCTACCGGCCCGGCGGTTTCCAGGCTCGCATTCTTGATGAGGTTCCCCGCGGTGACCGGAGGCGGTGCCGCCGGCCCGGCGACAACGGGCTTGGACGCTCCGCCGAGTGTTTCCTGGACCGTTTGGACAGCGATCCGCCCGGCGGCCTTCTCGGCGGCCAACCACTGTACATACTGGGTGAAGAGCGCGGTGGATACCGTCAGGGGGTCTGCGATTCCCGAAGTTGGATCGATGCCGGTGCCGATGTGGTGGAACGTCACTTGCACCCAGCCACCGGCGGGCTCGGCCTTGGTGGCCAGGTTCTGCAGGTCGGTCAGCGTCCAGGTATTGTCCACTTCGTCCGGGGCCTTCGTGTTATAAGGATCGGCAGGGGGAAGTGTCTCTGCAAATCCCAGCCCGGCGCTGCCCGGCACAACGCTTTCAAGGTCTCCGAGCCCGCGGGCGCTGTTGTATCCGCAGGCCGCGACCGTGGTCTCCACCGCCGGCGTGAGGGACGCGAAGGGGTACGCGAAGTTGGTGACGGTGAATCCCATGTTGGTGAGATTAACCCGGTCATTGCAGATCTGGCGTTTGACCTCGTCCGCACCCATCTGGGCCAGGTCGGGGTGGGTGACGGTGTGGCCGCCTATCTCGTTTCCGTCCGCCTGCAGCCCCAGTGCTTGTTGGGTTGTCATGTAGTTCGGAGCGTTGAGGTAGCCGGACGGCGTAAAGAACGTGCCCTTGAGCCCGTTGCTTTTGAGGATGGCGGCAGCGGCGATCTGATCCGCGTTGGCGTCGTCAAAGGTCAAGGTAATGATGGTGTTCGGCGCCGCGTGCGCGGCCGGTACCGCTATCCCAAAAACAGACGTTGACATCAGGACGGTCAGAACGCCTGGAAGCCAACGCGATTTTCCCTTGGGACGCGAGAGTTCGAGCCTGTGGCGAGGTTGAGACAAAGACGCCCCCCAGATACGTTGCATTTGTCCTCAGCCTTTCCTTTCACGGTACTTGTCCAGTGGAACGACGCCGCTCCAGGCGGCGCCGCTCCTTTTTGCTCGCATCAAGACGCGAGAGTGATTTTCCAACCTGCGGGATCCAAGACTTTTGCCGGCTTGTAGTCGGCCGCGACGTTGAGGATGATCTCATCCAAGGTGGTCTTCGGGTCGAAGCCGACAAGTCCGAGGGACTTGCTGTTGTCCGGAACCCGCCGGCGCATGTCCTCGTAGCCTTCCGAGTACGCCTGCTCATAAGGCACCAAGGTGATGGCGCTGTCGCTCCCAAGGAGTTCAACGATCCTTTCGGCCAATGTCAGGATGGAAATCTCGTAGCTGCCGCCGAGGTTGTAGGCATTTCCATAGGCAAGCGGTTCCTCGGAAATGCGGACGATGGCGGGAACGATGTCGCCGACGTAGGAGAAGCACCTGGTCTGGTGGCCGTCTCCGTATACCGTCAGGGGCTCACCGACGAGCGCCTGCCGCACAAGTCGCGGAACAACCATTCCATAGCGGCCCGTCTGGCGCGGACCGACTGTGTTGAAGAGCCGCACGATGGCAACCGGCAACCCGAATTGGCGCCAGTAGGCATGGGCAAATGCTTCGTCAATGCCCTTGGCCGCAGCGTAGGTCCACCGGGATTTGAGCGCGGACCCCAAGATGCGGTCCGCTTCCTCCGAGAGGCTGTCCGAGGTGTTCTTGCCGTAGATCTCGCTAGTGGATGCCAGCAACAGCGAGGCACCTGATTCCAGGACCGAGTCCAGGACTACCTCCGTGCCATGGATATTCGTGCGGAGGCTTTCCAACGGGTGGTCGACAATCAGATTCACGCCAACTGCGGCGGCCAAATGGAAGACCCTGTCGGCACCTGCCACTACCTTGTCCACGGCGTCGCGGTCCAGAATGGTCCCTTCGATGAAATGGAAGTTCCGGTGGCCGATGACGCCTTTGAGATTCTCCAGGCGTCCGGTCGACAAGTTGTCCAGCACGGCGACTTCGTCCCCGGCCGCCAACAAGTGCTCAACGAGGTGGCTTCCTATGAACCCGGCACCGCCGGTTATTGCTGTTTTCATTACTCCTGCTTCCGTCGAAAACCTGGTGGATCTAGAGCCGGGTTACGTTGTCGGCTTTGGGCAAGCGGTACGTCGTGTCCAGGACTGCCGGTGCTCCGGCCAGCCAGTCAAGTTCCGTTTGGCTGTGCCTCGTGTGCAGGATCACCAGATCCGCACCCCAGTCAGCAGGCGATTGCTCGGATTCGAGTGTCCCGCCGTGACCGTCGGGAGCCGTCCGGCACCAGGGATCGGAGAATGCCACTTCCGCTCCGTCGGCGATCAAGGCGGCGATGATCTCCAACGCCGGGGATTCCCGGAGATCTTCGACATCGGGCTTGTACGCAACCCCGAGCACCATGACGCGGGCACCGGCAACACCGTGGTTGCGGTCCGACAGGATACGCCGGGCCTTCTCAACCACTTGGTGCGGCCTGCCTGCAATCCCGGCCATCGCTTGCTCGATCACCGGCGCCGTCAAGCGGGCTTTGCGCAATTGCCAGAGCAAGTAGTGGGGGTCGCACGGTATGCAGTGTCCGCCGACTCCAGGACCGGGGGTGAACGCCATGAATCCATACGGCTTGGTGGAAGCCGCATCGATGACGTCCATGACCTCCATATTGAGTTCGTGGCAGATATCAGCGAATTCGTTCGCCAAGGCGATATTGACGGCCCTGAAGGTGTTCTCGACGAGCTTGGTCATTTCGGCAACGTCCGCCGACGGCACGACGTGAACCAGCTTGGTGCTGGCGCTCAGAAGCCGTTCCGCAACTTCGCCGCAGGCCGGAGTCACGCCGCCAACTACCCGGGGAACGTCTTCGTGGGAGAACGAATCCACGCCAGGGTTGATGCGCTCCGGCGAAAATGCCACGAACACGTCGCGGCCTGGAATAAGGCCCTTGGCAGCCAAAGGCAAAGCCAGGAGGTCACGCGTGGATCCGACGTACGTTGTGGAGGTCAGCATCAGCAGCTGGCCAGTGGTGGCGAAATCGACCACCGAGGCGCAGGCCGCCCGGAGAATACCAAGGTCCGGGACCAAGTACTCGTCTACGGGGGTGGGAACGCACACAACCACTGCCGCCGCGTGGGCGAGCAACGACAAATCGCTGCTCAGCATGAAGGTCGGGTCGAGTAGTGCGTTGCTGAGCCGCTCCTTGTCGGAGTCCAGAAGATCAGCCCTCTGCTCGCGGATCACGGCCAGCCGGGCGTCGGACACGTCGAGGCCCAGGACACGCCGGCCGGAGGCGTTGATGGCCAGGGCCGTGGGCAGGCCGACATAGCCCATGCCCACGATTGCCACGTCGAAAGTAAAGGCCTGGTCCTGTGTGGTTGTCCGTGTTCCTGCGCCCTCCGGCCACGCTGGTGCCTGCGTGTGCAAGGACTGCGAGCTCCCGCTGGGCTCTGCCTTGAGAGTCTTTACCTTCGTGTTCGGTGCCATGGTCAGTCGACCTCCCGGTGCCTGTTGTCTCCAGTGTGAAAGAAAGCCGGCGACGAAACGGAACGTGCCCTGGTCTCAGAGGGCACATGACCGCCCGCCGCCGGCTCGATTGTGGGGGTACCCGCCGAATGCGGGAGACCGGTCGCATTGGAGTTGACTTCTCGCCGGATCACCGGGTGGTTTTCCTGTAGCAAAGAATTCTTCCTGCGTTTCATCTCGAGACCCACTTATCCCCAATTGAGTGGCGGTTGCCATCAGGAAAAGCGTATTAACGAACCCCTAGGACGGGCGCGAGTGTGCCATACCCGTCTTTGGATGCGCGGTCCCTTCCGAGGCCATTGACTACCCGTCCGAGCGCTCTTAACCACTCGATTCAGTACTCGCTTTTGGGCCTCGCGCCCTTTGCGCGCGTCCTTTATCGCAGCGGACGACGACGGTGCGAGACTTCGGGGAAGCGGTCACCCATCGCAGCGGGCAAAGGAGTCGCGCGTGCCGCTAGCCCAGGCCCTGCGTGCCGTGGGCACCGTTCATCAAGTCTTCCCGGTGGCTGATGCCAAGCTTGGCAAACATTCGGTACAGGTGACCTTCAACGGTGCGCAATGACAGGCCCAAGCTAAGCGCAATGTCCTTGTTGCTCGATCCCGACTGCACAAGCGTTGCGATTTCCTGTTCGCGCCGGGTCAGCTTCTGGAGATCCGGGGAGCCCCCTTCAACGGCCGGGCCGGCCTTGTCGAGAGCAGCGGTGCGGCGCTTGAGGAGTCGCTGTCCCTCGAGCTGGCGCGCCTTGTCCCCCCTGCTTTCCAGGATCCGTAAGGCGTGGCTGGCACAGTCAGCTGCGGCAAGCTCCAGTCCGTCCCTGGCTGCCGAATCACTCAGCTCAATGAGGCGATCCGCGTCCTTGTGCGTGAGGGCAAGCCCGACGCTCAGGGCAAACTCCGCAGTGCGGCCCTCGCTGCCCTCGGCTACTGCTGTCAGCCGACGCGCCACACTCGGGTCTCCCAGTCTCAGGACCAACATCAGGATGTCGATCTCAGCGCCGATCGCTCCGTCCGCGGCCGCGGAATCCGCAAGGGACATGAGCCTTGCGATCGCCGTTTGCGATCCGGTATGTTCGGCTCGCGCTACTGCGGCATGACCTTGTGCCAGCAGCGATGGATGCACGCCTTCCCGGATCAATGCGTCGTATTCGCTTGAGTACGTCACGGCAGTGTCCCGACGTTTCAGGATCGACGCCGCATACGCGGCGGCAGCTACGGCGTCGGGCAAGTCGCTTCCCATATCGGAGACCCGCAGCATGCTGACCGCCTGGCGAAGCCGTGGCAGCGCCACGCCCAGGTCTCCCCGGCGCAAGTCCACCATTCCTGCAGCCAAGTGGAGCATCCCGCCCGAATAGATCAGGGAGTTCGGTGCTTGGGAAACATGGTTTTTGAGGAACGTTTCAAGAACGCCAAACTCACCTGCCTGTTGCAAGGCCAGGATGTAGCTGCGCATCACCAATCCTGCGTACTGGAGGCTCCAGTCGCCGCTCGTGGCGACCATCTCCTGTATCTCCATCAGAATCTGGATAGCGGAAACCGGCCGTCCTGTGACCGCCATTGCCTCTGCGAGGAGGGTGCCCGCCACGAGGCGGGACTCGTCGTCGTCCGCTTCTTTCCAGATCTGGCGGAGCTCACGCTCTGTCTCGATGTAGTGACCTTCGGCTTGGAGGCCTTCCAGCGAGAGCAGCCTGCTTCCCAGCTTCCCGCGTTCCAGTTCCTCAGGGTCGATGCCCTGACGGGATTCGGCGAGCCTGGCCAGGGCTGCCTCCCATTCGTATGCTGCCTGTTTGATGGCGTTCGGCCCCACGCCTTGACGCCCGGCAAGCTGGGCCGCCAACATCGATGCCTGCCGGACGGTCCGCGGATCATGTGTCCGATCCACCACTCCGGCAAGCGAGGACACAGATCCCCTGATGTCGCCCCGGTACCATTTGGCCCGCGCCACCTCCACCTGGGCTGCGAGTCTCAGGGAGGGATCCTTGATTGCGCCGGCCACCCGTTCCACGTAGCTGGGGATGAACAACCGGTTGGCTAGCTGGGCTGCTTCTAGGATGTCGGAGTCCGGCACCTCGGTGCCCGATTCCAATCCCCAGGAGACGTAGCGCAGCAGGCCGTCCATCGTCTGCGGCCTGGCCTCCATGAGGGCCACGATCCGTCGCCGGATGGTCATGCTGTGGGCGGTCGGGACCAGCTGGCGGATCACTTCGCCAACCAGCGGCTGGGCTAGCCGGACATGCCGGGCGGAGTCGGACGCGATCTCGATGAAATGCAGCTCCTGCAGTTCGTCCACGGCGCTGGAGTCGCTGGCCTGTTGCACCACGTTCAGCGGGACAGGCTCCGCCAGTGCCACGGTCTCCAGGGTCTCACGCTGCGCGGCTCCCAGCATCAGGATCTGGTTCCGCACGAGGTCCATCAAACGCACGCTGGTTCCCCGAAGCTCACCCGAAAGCATCCAGGCGTCGTTGCGGCAGACCAACTGGCCCAGCGACTTGGCGTGCTCGATGAGTTCCAGCAGGAACATCGGGTTTCCGCCGGAGTACTTGCAAAGGACGGCGCTGGTGCCCTGGACGACGGGCGCATCCAAGGCCTGGGCGCAAAGTTGGTTAACTTCCTGTTCGTTGAGTGGCTGCAAGTCGAATCGGTCCACGAGCCCCTCGGACCACATCGAGAAAACCTCTGCTGGCGGCGCAGGATACGGGCGGCACAAGAACACGACTTTGGCGGCTTCCGCCGCCGCCAACTGTGCCAGGACAGCCACGCTGCTGTCATCGATGTGATGTGCGTCCTCCACGATCAGGACGGCTGGTGCCGGATGCGGCTGGCCTGCCGGGTTCAACGCCGCTACTACGGCCCTGAGGACTGACAACGGCTCATTGATCTGGCTTGGGGTCAAGGCCGTCAGCAGTGGTGCCAAGGCGGCAAACGGTACCGAGGCCAGGGTGGGACCGGCAAAGACCCTGAAGGGGCGGACACGTTGCCCCAATTCATGGACCACTTCGTTAATCAGCGCCGTCTTGCCAATGCCCGCGTCGCCGAAAAGCAGGACCCCGGGGCCGTTGACATCGAGAAGGCAGTCGACGACGGCGGCCATCACGCTGAATCGTCCGACGAGTGCGTCGGTCGAAACCACCTCAGTCATTTCGCACCACCTTCGACGTTGCCGAGGGCGAAGCTCAGCTCGGAGCGTTCCACGATTTTCAGCTTGCCGAAGATCTGGTAGAGGTGCCCCTCTACCGTGCGTACTGAAACATGGAGCTTCGCCGCGATACCCTTGTTGCTCTCCCGCTTCGCCGCCAGCTTGGCGATCTCCAGCTCGCGGGCAGTCAGCTTCAGTCCCTCTTGGTTACCGCTTTGCGGTGTGCGCAAGCGCTGCCGGCACGTCTCCGCGAGCTGGCGCGCCTTCCTGAGGACCGTCTTGTCCAGCTGAACCTGGTCCAGGTGCAACACGGTCTCGGCGATATCGAAGGCGAACCTGTCGTTCTGCATCTCTTCGGCCAACCGTGCTGCCTCGAGAAGAAGCTCTGCGCTTTCCGATATCGTCGCCCGCGCGTACGCAACGCACAGTTCAGCGAATCGTCCCTGGCACCGGAGGGCCGAGTCCAACAGTCGTGGAGCGGCTGCCACCGCGCCAAGCCGAACGGCCGAACTGAGGCAAAATATCTCGTGACCGGGGGCACCCTCGTCCCGATCGGCGTCGGCCAAGCGGAGGAGCTCCTCGACGGCGGCCTCCGGGCCGTTGACCCGGTCCCGGGCCAACGCCGCGAGGTACTTCTTCGTCCGGTCCTTCCGCCACGTCGGCCGGCGCAGCTGGGCGGACGCTTCGTTCAGGTAGCGCAAGGCCTGTGCTTGCTCACCTTGCAAGGCCGAGGCGTAGGCCGCTGCCGTGCAGGCGACATCCAGCATGCCTTCATTGTCCTGGACCCGCAGCTGGCTTATCACCGGAATGAGCGCTTCCAAACCGTCTTGGCCCCGCCCCTGGAGGCACCGGAAGATCGCCTTGGGAAGATCGATAGCCGTGGGCAGTGCCTCGGCCGCGGAGACCAGGAGGTCATCGCCGGGCTGGACCATTTCCCCCTCTTTATCCCACCGTCCGGCAAGTACGAAGGTGAACCGCAGCCGCGATGTGGCGCGTCGGGCCGCTGCGACCGAAACGGCGGGATCATGGCAGTCAGCCATCAGCTGTTCCGCCATGTCCGCCGCCTCGGATTGCCGTCCCGTCAGGGCCCATGCCTCGCACAGCCAGCTTCCGGCAAGGAGGCGGAACTCGGTACCGTGCGATTCAAAGTCTTGAAGTACCTCTTCCAGTCTTGCTGCCATCTCAGCGTAGGAACCCGAGTAGCTGGCTGCCTGCGATTCGGCCAGGACAAGTTCCTCCCGGAGCGTGGCGATGTCCTGCCCTTCGCCGGCCGTGACGGATTCGTCTTCGAGCCGCCGACGGACGTGTGCGAGCTTCTCGCAAGCTTGCGCGGTGGTTTCGGGGAGGGCCAGAAGGACCGAGGCCTCGGCCAGCTTGAGCCGGACCCATTCGGAAAGGGTGGCTTCATCCCCGGATCCATCCTGGTGTTGCCGCAGCACGTCCCGGGCCCCGGCGACGTCACCCAGTGTCATCAACGCATGGGATTCCTCGGCTACTGCCCCGGGCATCGTGGAGTGGCTTGGAATGGACCGGACCAAGCGCAGGGCCAGCCGCGCATCAAGCTGCCGATTCGCCGTTGCGGCAGCTTCAAGCGCTTCTTCCCTTCCGAGCTTGGCTCCGCAGTCCAATGCCCAAGCGGCCATGGATAGCAACATCGAGCGTTGGCCAAGGGCCGGATCCATCGACTCAAGGAGCAAGCCTCGAAGTTCGTTGCTGCGGCCAGGGGGAACGTTCGCCCGGACCACGTCACCTACAAGCTGGCTTTGGAGCCGAGCCATCCTGGGCAGCGAATCGTCGACGACGAGGACGCTCCTTTTCTCGAGGGAATCAACATCGTCCGCCGATGCGAGCGCCAGCAGGGATTCCAGGGGCACGGCCCTGGCCAGTGAAAGGATCTCCAGGACTTTGCGCTCACCGCCGCCCATCCGCCCAAGCCGTGTGGTGATGAGATCGGTGATTGCCCTGCCGTGCAGTTCGCTCCGGGACGTCAGAACCCAGACGCCGTCGCTTTTCAGAAGCGAACCCGATTCGGCGAGTTCCGCCGCGAGCATCTTGAGGTAGTGGGGGTTGCCCCCGCTGGCTGTCCACAGGGCATGGGCGCCGGACGGAGAGACCTGTGCTTCCAGCCCGGCCTCAAGCCAGGCGTGCGATTCCTGGAAAGTCAGTGGTTTGAGGTCTATGCGGTGCAAGAACCCATCGCCGCAAAGCCGCGTAATCTCGCCGCAAAGCCGCTGCGGGTCGGTGCAGGTGAGGACAAGTTGTGCAGTGCCGTTCCTCGCGAGCTGGGCCACTGTCATGGCCGCCAACTCGTCAAGCTCGGCCGCGTTTTCAATGACCAGGTACACCGGCTTTCCCTCGGCGCGCTCTCGGAGCAAATTGGTGAGCGCAGACAACACCAGAACGGGATGGGCCAGGTATCCCGGGTCAAGATCGCTCAGAAGGATATTGAGGGCGCCGTACGGTGATCTCGCCAACGCCGCGCTGCCGCGGATGACGACGACGAATGAACGCCCGCGTAGTTCGTTCACCGCGCGAGTAATCAAGTAGCTCTTGCCACTCCCCGACGGACCCGTAACGAGCACTCCACCTTTGGAAGCTGCTAGCGCAAGGGCAATGTCCTCAACAGCGGCTCTAGGTCCAATCGGCGGCCAGGCCGTCGAAATTGCCGGCTTGCCTTCGGTTCCGTCAGGTGAGGATGGCGCCGAAGAAGCATCGAATGCCTGGTGCCGGGACCCGCCACCGGACCGAGCGGCATGGACCGTAGATGCACTGCCTGCTGTCAACATGAGCGAGACCCCCAGTGATCGAGTGGTGACACCCCCCAATTAACCAGCTAGCCGTCAGGCCTACACCAGTAGTGAGTACTCGACTTTCATACTGCCGGATACTCGTATGCGGGTGTGAGTACCCCTGCCCCGCGTGGCGGGTACTCGTCGCTGGCAGTGGCGCTCGTCCGAATCGAGAGTGCGCTACTACTGCCCTCCGGCTTCAGCTTGTACTCGACTCTCCCTGTGCGACGGCGGCAGCCCCGGCGAGTTCGTCCCTGCCGGTGATCCCCAATTTCGAATAACAACGGTACAGATGCCCTTCAACGGTCCGGACCGAGATAAGCAGCGTGTCTGCAATCTGCCGGTCGCTGAGGCCCTGGACCGCCAGATTGACAATGTCCCATTCCCTCTTGGTCAGCCTCGGAACCACGGACTCGTTCTGTGCTTCCTCGCTGCCCTGCCCCAGTTCTTCGTTGCAGCGCGCCAGCCCCGCGCGCGCAACCGCACTGAGCTCTTTGGTGCGGCCTCGATCCGATGCTCCCAGGGCCAAACCGTAAGCCTTGGCGGCGAGGTGGAAGACGGTAGCCGCCTGTAGCTTCTCCCCTGCGGATAGATACCGGTCAGCGCCCCCGAACTTGAGTGCGAGCCCATATTCCGCGAGCGCTTGCGCCCATTCGCCCTCCGTTGCAGCCGCGGTTTCACAAAACCGGTCCAGCCTGCTGGTGTCTCCCAGGCCGAGCGCAAGCTCCAGGGCGTGAAGTTCAAGGTACGTGGCGTTTTCTTTCGACGCGTTGTCAGCGTTGAGGTGCAACGCTTCCACGCCGGAGCCGTCAGCGTTGAGCAGCTCAAGTCCGGCTTCGAAAAAACTGTTGGCCTGTGCGGCGAGAAGGTGGGTGCTGTGTTGTCCCCAGGCCTTGTAGTCCGCCCGGAACCGTTCGGCTTCAGGCAACCCGGCGCCGGCTGCGGCATAGAAAGCCATGGAAGCACACAGTCCGAAGAGATTCTGCGGATCGCTGTCCCTCAGGGCTTCGAGGCCAGCAGTCAGCAACGGCAAGGCGTCGCCGGATTTTCCCTGCCTGATGGCAATGTACCCGGCCACCACGTAGGCCGCCCCGCCGAAGGAGGCCATCGAGACACCCGACGATTCGTAGTACCGGTCGAGGAGCTTTTGTGCGTCGGCCCAGTCACCTACAGCCAGCGCGCAAATGACGAGGCGGGCAGAGATGAACTCGGGGATGAAGAAGACGTCGTTCTCCTGGGGCTGCGCGAGGGCGGCAGCCTCCAGGACCAGCAGCTTTGCCTGACGCCCGAAGCCGAGAGCGCATAGCATCTCTGACTTCAGGGCCAGCGCCAGGGCCCTGAATAGTGGGGCCGAAGAGCCTTCCACGGTTCCCGATTGAAGGAGCACGCGCTCCAGTTCAGGGCCCATCCTCTCGTATTCGCCATCCACGGAGCCAGCAAGCAGCCCCACGAGGGTGACGGCGAGCGGCACCGCCGCTTTCGCGTCCGGCATCCGCTGGCCCTGGAGGCCTGGCTGCTGTTCGCCCCACTCGCTGAGGACCTCGGCTTCCGCCCGGATCAAGGAAGCGGACTGCCCGACGGCGGCCCGCGTGACCGCGCGAAGGAGGCTGCCGGATACTACGTGGGAGGGTCCGGCATCGCCATCCACTGTTTCCTGGGCCAGGACTGCCGCGGCCTCGTCCCGGCGGCCAAGATTGAAGTATGACCGGGCCATCACCGACTGAGCAACCGATTGCCACTGCATGTCCCGCACCGCAGCCGCCATGCGCAGTGCCGTGTCGCTCTGCAGGAGCTTCGCTGAAAGAACCGCGGCCCGTATCAAGAGACGATCGGGCACGTCCGCCCCGCAGTCAAGTGACCACGTCACCATCCGCAGCAAGGAATCCGGGTTGTCCTCCAAAACATCCATCCGTGAGATCAGCTGCCGGTGAAGTTGGAGGCTCTGCGCGGCCGGGACGATACTTCTAAGCACCTCTCCGTAGACCGGATTGACGAGTCGGAGGGTTGGCAACCCATTGCCCGCGGGCTTGATCAAATGCTGGTCAACCAGCTCCTGGACGGCCGCTTCTCCGGCCACAACGTGGATCAACGTCTCGTCCACCGGCTCTGCCAATGCAATCAAGCTCAAGGCTTCCCTGCCCGCGGCTGAAATGCGCATCAGCTGAAGTTTCACAACGGCCTCCAGCTTCACCGTGTGGACGGGGGTTGCGGCTGTCTTGAGCCATACGCCGTGCCTCTGGACGAGGGTCCCCGAGCTCTCGGCTTCGCGGACAAGGGTCTTCAGAAGAAGAGTGTTGCCCCCTGCCTCTGTCCAGAAACCATGGCTCGTGCTGTTCAGGACGATTCCCCCCAGCAAGGCCTCGCACAATTCGTGGCCTTGCTCGGCTGTCAAGGGCTCCAGGTCAAACCACTCGGCAGTTCCCTCGTGCCACAAGCGCAAGAGCGGCCCGGGAACTCCCGGCCGCGGAACGCATGCGGCCACGATTTTGGCCCATCCAGCCTGAACGAGCTCCGTCAGCATCGCGCACGTGGCGTCGTCCAGGTAGTGCGCGTCATCGACCAGCAGCAAAGCTGGTCCGGTACCTGCGCGGATGCCCTCAAGATGATCCCAAAGTGAGCGGAGCACGGCGACCCGGGAGGATATGTCGGCAAGCGAAAGATGGGCAAGAAACGGAGCAAGTACGCCATACGGGACAGCAGTCAGTGACGGACTCCCGTGAATCGGGACTACCGCAAGGTCCCCGCCAAAGACGCTGCCCAGCTGGGCTAGGAGAGATGACGCGCCGAGCCCGGAATCGCCCACGATGAAGACGGCGGAACAATCATCGGCACGGATTGCAGCTGTAATTCCAGGAAGCAAATGCCCATAGTCGAGCCACGGTTCAGGCGGCCTTGTACCGCTTTCTCCGACATGACCATGCACCGCCGCAGCGTTGTCATGACTGCGCGGTTCCTTCAAGCTCGCTCCTCGATGAGATTCCCATTTTCGTGAAGATTTGGTAAAGGTGGCCTTCCACTGTGCGGACGGAAACTTGCAACTGGTTGGCTACCTCTTTGTTACTCAACCCTTGACTGGCCATCTTTGCAACCTGACGCTCCCTTTCCGTCAATTCGGGTCCGAAAGTGTGCGGTGTCAGGGGCAGTACAGGCACGGTACCGACCAGGCGGTCCAGCCGTTGCTGGGCCAGCCTGGCGGACGCTGAATCGCCGGCTTCCCGGGCGATGTCCAAGGCCAGGACGGCACAGCGCGACTCCACCGCATCCAACTTCAGTTCCTGGGCAACGGAAGCGGCAAGAAGCAGGGTCTTCGGGTCCTTCTTGCGGCTTCCCTCCGCCACCATCCGGTTCACGGCGGCCATCTTGCCTTGGCGGCGGGATGAGACCTGCTCAAGGAGCAACAGCTCCTCCTCGGTGCCGTGGACGGTGGCGCCGAAGAGGCTGATGGATGCCGTTGTGATCCGTCCTTTCGCCAAGTCCCGGTTGGCCGACTCGATGAGGCTCTGCTTCGCCCCAGGATCCTTCAACCAGCGTCGTGCCATCTTGACGCAGAATTCGGCCATCCATGCGGGGAACCACGCTGTTTCCCCTTGCCCGTTTTCCGCCAATTCGAGAAAAGTCCGGGATTCCTTCACGTCGCCGGCCTGGGCGTAGGCAAAGGCAAGCGCCGAGTAGGCCAGTGCGGGTCCGTAGTAGTTGCGCCTGATCTCCAACTGCGCCTGGGCCCCCAGCAGGGTGTCGATCGCTACCGCGGCCCGACCGGCGTATGTATAGGAAACGCCCAGGGCAAGTTCGGCGGCGCCGCCAAGGTAGTGGATGTTCTTTGGTTGCTGGTCGAGGGTCGCCGTCAGCATCCGGGCTAGTTCTTCCCACTGTCCGCTGCAAAGGAGTGCGGCAAACAAGCCTTCGGACAACCAGTTGTGCAACCGCGGCCGCGCCTTTGCACGCTGCATTTTGTGCTTCAGTTCGCGCGCAAGCTCGATTGCCTCCATTTCCCTGCCAAGTACTGCCCAGGCCATGGTCAACAGGCTCCCGCAGCTCAACCTTTGTTGAAGATCACTGCCATCCCGGTACTCCTGCTCCAAGGCCTCGGCAACTTCGGAATACTCCCCTTGATGGACGTGGAGCTCGAAACTCGCGAGCCGGAGCATCCCGCATGCCCGTTCAATTTCGGTGGCATCCACTCCGCCTTCTTGCGATCGGCGGGAAAGATCCTCCTGCGCCTCGGCGATGAGGCCGGGTATCTGGAGATGCCCACCTGGAATCCACAACAGCGCACTGCAGAGCTCCTGGACATAGTCCGCATAGTCATACGCCGGGAGGCGCCGAAGCTGCTCGGGCGTCACATCCTTCAAAGCGGCCACCGCAGCCTCGTGCTCGGCCAGAATAACGTGGGAAACGCAGCGTTGCTGGGCGGCAGCCACCCATTCCTTGTCCTCACGCCCGATCTGCCGGGCGCATTCCAACGCGAACCAAGGATCGAATTGCCTGTTCGCTGCCGTCGCAGCCGCCAAGGCCACTCCGGGTTCAAGGGTTTCGCGGACGTTCAGCGTCGAAGAGGCAAACCCCAGGAGTGCCTCGGCGTCCAGGTCGCGGGTAATGCTGCCAATCACCCCGGCGGCAAGCCGCCGCAGTTCATTCCGCCGTGGCAGATCCATCCAGCCCCGGATGACCTCACCCATGTACTCGTCGCGCAGCGCCACCCGGCGGGCGCCTGACGGTTCGATGCGAAGATAACCGGACCATTCCATCTCCGCAACCACTTCAGGTTCCAGGACGTCCAGCAACACGGCAAGTGGAGCCGTTCGAATGAGGGCAAGCAGCTCCAGCGCTTCCTGGACCGCAGGGCTCTCCCGGGCCAGGCGCGACCGGACCAGGTCCGTCAGGACTTCCGCGGAAGAAAGGTGGATTTCGCCCTTCATTGCCCAAACCTGCCCGGCCAGATGCAGGTTGCCTGAGCGGAGCTGCTCGGTGACGATTGCTTGGAGCACCAAGGGATTTCCACCGCTGGACGCGTGCAAAGCGCTTGCAGCCGTCGCTGTCACTCGTTTTCCAAGGACGCCGCTGAGCAATTTGGCAACTTCCGCCCGGGAAAAAACCTGAAGCTGAACCTCGTCCAGGAGGCCGTCTTTCAACAGCCTGATCAGGTCTTCCGGCATGTCCGTGGCTTGGCGGACAGTGACGAGGACTTTTGCAGTCCCACTAATTAACAAGTGCACCAGAAGGGCCGTGCTCATGCTGTCCAAAGCAGGAAGTTCCGAAAGGACCAACAGCACTTCGCGTCCCGCGGCATCCGAACTTATCAAGTGCGATATGCCGTGGATGATCGCGCCAGGGGAATCTGCAGCATCTACTGGCAGCCTCGCGACCAGATGGGCCAGCGCCCCAAACGGAGTGTCGAGGTCCGCGGAGCCATGGAGGTGGAGAACGTGGGTCCTTGGAGTGAGCCGGGCCTCTACCGAACGGGCAAAAGTCGCTTTGCCAACCCCCGGCGCGCCAACCACCACCACTCCATACAAAGACGGTTCGCCGAGCGCTTCAATAACCGTATTCTGGAGGTCCTGCCGGACCAGCGACGACCATTTTCGACGCTCTGCAGCGCCTAGTGCTTGCCGCTCCGTTGCGGGTCGCCCTATTTCAGATTCAGGTGTTGCTCGCAATTTAGATCACGCTACCTTCGCAGCTCTGGCGGACGTGACGTTCAGCGGGTCGTTTGCTTTAGTATTTCTCTTCACCCCCAGCAGTGATTTGCAAAGTATCATAGCGATCGGCCCGAATCAATTACTCAGCCGACTAACCATCAGGGTACTTGTTAACCACTGAAATGAGTGTGCACGAGTCAACTGCGAACGCCAGGAATCGCCGTCGCGCGACAGCCAGTTTCAGCATATTCCAAGCAGCCGTACGTTAGGCCTTGACGGGGTGGAACTTCTGCTGGGCGGCAAGCAAACCTTCAGTCATCAATACCTCAACAGCATCCGCCGCTTCATCGAGGAGGAATGGAAGCTCTTTCTTCTCGGAGGCGCCAAAATCCCTGAGAACGTAATCCGCGGTGTCCATCCTGCCCGGCGGCCTGCCGACGCCCACGCGAACCCGCAAGTAGTCCTTTGTAGCCAAGGCCTTGGAAATATCCCGCAGGCCGTTGTGCCCGCCTTCTCCACCACCGATCTTCAACTTAACGGTATTGAAGGGAATATCTATTTCGTCGTGGACCGCAATCACGTGATCCGGAGCGATGTCAAAGAACCTGGCCAGCCCGGAAACGGGTCCCCCGGAAACATTCATGTAGCTCATCGGTTTCGCCAGTACCACCCGCGGCCCGCCGATCCCGAGCCTGCCCTCCACCACCTGGGCCCGGGCCTTGTGGGCTTTGAAGCTTCCGCCCATGCGCGAGGCAAGTTCGTCCAGGACCATTTGGCCGACGTTGTGGCGGTTGTGGCTGTATTCAGCGCCGGGATTGCCAAGGCCTACGATCAGCCAGGTGTCTGTCATGGAGTCATCCTAGGGAATCAAGGGTGTGGAATGAAAAAGAAGTGGCCGGGACCCCTCAGGGACCCGGCCACCCGCAAAGGCTTATGCCTCAAGTAGTCGGAACGACTACTAAACAGAGAGACTACTCGGCAGCAGGAGCTGCTTCTTCCTCGGCCTCGGAAGTGGCCTCCGAGATGTTGATGATGAGGGTCTCGGGATCGGTCAGCAGTTCCGAACCGCTCGGCAGGACGATGTCCGAAGCGTGGACGTGCTCGCCGGCCTTGCGGCCTTCGATGCTGATTTCGACGAAGGTCGGCAGGTTCGTAGCCTCGGCTTCGAGGGAAACCGTGGTGGCTTCCTGGTTGGCGACTGCGCCAATGGCAGCTTCACCGATAATGTGGACAGCCACGTCAACGGTAACCTTTTCGCCCTTGCGGACGGTCAGGAGGTCCATGTGTTCGATGATCTGCTTGATCGGGTCGCGCTGGATGTCCTTCACCAGGGCCAGGTGCTCTTCGCCGTTGACGTCCAGGGCCAGCAGGGCGTTGGAAACGCGGACGGCCAGGGTTGTGGCGCGGCCCGGCAGGTTGATGTGGATGGGCTCTGCGCCGTGACCGTAGATGACGGCCGGGATCTGGCCGGCTGCACGGGCGCGGCGGGCGAAACCCTTGCCGAATTCGGTGCGCAGTTCTGCTGCGAGCTTCTGCTCAGACATGTGTACTCCTTGATTACTGTGGCGCCGGCAAATTGCCGGCAAGTCGATCAGCAAGGGCGGAGGTCTGTGGTGACCTTCCACGCCCAACGGAATGCCGGCCGCTGAGCAGCAGGTTCAGTCCGCCTTCGTTGAAGGAGATTCAGACCCAGTCGATAACGGAGACCCGCAATCCGGTTTTAACCCGGATGTGCTCTCCCTCGCCAAGGTATCCCCAAGAGTTTAGCAGCCGGGTCCCGCCAAAGGGAAAACGGCCGCTGCCCGGCCCAACTGACTCGCATTAGTTGTCGTTTTGACGCGCGAAAACGACATCAACTGCGAGTTAGTTGGGTGGGGACGAGCCGGTGGGTGGGGATTAGGCGTTGCCGTCGAAAAGGCTGGTGACGGAGCCGTCGTCGAACACTTCGCGGATGGCGCGCGCAATCAGTGGTGCGATCGACAGCACCGTGAGCTGCGGGAAGCGCTTGTCGGCCGGAATCGGCAGGGTGTTGGTCACCACAACCTCGCGGGCACCGGAATCGGCCAGGCGCTGCGCCGCAGGCTCGGAGAACACAGCGTGGGTGCACGCGATGATGACGTCCTTGGCGCCGGCGTTCTTGAGGACCTGGACAGCGCCGGAGATCGTTCCACCGGTGTCGATCATGTCGTCGATCAGGACGCAGGTGCGGCCTTCGATCTGCCCGACGACGGTCTTCGAGACAGCCTGGTTCGGCACCGTGAGGTCGCGGCTCTTGTGGACGAACGCCAAAGGCGCGCCGCCCAGGCGCTCGGCCCACTGTTCTGCCACGCGGACACGGCCGGTATCCGGCGAGACAACGGTGATGTTGTCCGCTTCGACCCTGGTGCGGATGTAGTCGGCAAGCAGCGGGATGGCCATGAGGTGATCCACGGGGCCATCAAAGAACCCCTGGATCTGCGACGTGTGCAGGTCCACGGACATGATGCGGTCCGCGCCGGCAGTCTTGTAGAGGTCTGCCACCAAGCGGGCGGAAATCGGCTCGCGGCCGCGGCCCTTCTTGTCCTGGCGGGCGTACGGGTAGAACGGCGAAACAACCGTGATCCGCTTCGCCGAAGCGCGCTTCAGGGAATCGATCATGATCAACTGCTCCATGAGCCAGTTGTTCAGAGGGGCCGGGTGCGCCTGGATGACGAAGGCGTCGGTGCCACGGACGCTCTCCGCTGAGCGCACATAGATTTCCCCGTTCGCGAAGTCGTAGGCATCGATAGGCAGGAGTTCAGTTTCCAGCTCCTTGGCGATTTCCTGCGCCAGCTCGGGGTGCGCCCGTCCGGCGGCGAGAACTAGTTTCTTCTCGCCGTGTGCGGTAATTTCGCTCATGCCTTTGTGCCCTCTTCTGTGGTTGCCGGAGTACTTGAGGAATCGGGGGTGGCAGTGACGCCGTGCGCGGCTTGCGCAGCCTGCGCCAGCTGGGCCGAGTTGCTGCCCTGCCGGTTGGCGATGACCCAGCCTTCTGCATTGCGCTGAGGAGCAACACTCAGGGTGAGGGCTCCGGCGGGAACGTCCTTGCGGATGATGGCGCCAGCGCCGCTGTACGCGCCGTCGCCAATGGTTACGGGGGCCACGAAGACTGTGTTGGAACCGGTCCGCACGCCGGAGCCGATCACCGTGCGGTGCTTCTTCTCGCCGTCGTAGTTGGCTGTGATGTTGCCGCAGCCGATGTTGGTGTCCTCGCCGATCTCGGCGTCGCCGGCATAGCCGAGGTGGGACAGTTTGGAACCACGGCCGATCGTCACGTTCTTGGTTTCGTAGAAGGCGCCGATCTTGCCGGTCTCCCCAAGGACAGTGCCGGGACGCAGGTAGGTGAACGGGCCCACGCTGGCTCCGGCACCGATAGTGGATCCTGAGCCGTGGGTGCGGGTCACCTTCGCGCCTTCGCCCACCGAAACGTCGGTGAGGGTCGTGTCGGGGCCGACGACGGCGTCGCGCGCCACCGTGGTGGTGCCGTGGAGCTGTGTGTTGGGCAGGAGGCGGACGTCTTCATCCAAGGTGACGGTGGAATCGATCCACGTGGTGGCGGGGTCAACGACCGTGACACCGGCACGCATCCAGGCCTCGATGATGCGGCGGTTGTGCTCGGCACCGAGGGCGGCCAGCTGGACGCGGTCGTTTGCACCCTCCACCTGCCAACGGTCCTCGGTGACGACGGCGGAAACCCGGCCTCCGGCGTCGCGCGCCAGCCCGAGTACGTCGGTGAGGTACTTTTCGCGCTGGATGTTCTCAGTGGTCACCTTGTGCAGCTGCTCGCGGAGCACCTTTGCGTCAAAAGCGTAGATGCCGGAGTTGATCTCGCGGATGGAGCGCTCAGCGTCGCTGGCGTCTTTGTGTTCGCGGATGCCCAGCACGGTGCCGTCCTCGGCACGAAGGATGCGGCCATAACCATTGGCGTCGTCGAGGACGGCGGTCAAGACGGTCACCGCGTTGCCCTCGGATTCATGCGTGGCGACAAGCTCGGAGAGAAGGGAGCCGGTCAGCAGGGGCACATCGCCGTACGTGACCACCACCGTGCCGCTGAGTTCGGCCTTCGTGTCCAAGGCGTCAAGGGCTACTTCCACCGCGCGTCCGGTTCCTGGAACATCATCCTGGTCCACGATGACGGCGTCGGGATCGATCAGTTCAACGTGCGCGGCGACGAGGTCCCGTTCGTGGCGGACCACCAAGGCCAGCCGCTGGGGATCGATGGAACGCGCCGCGAGGATGGCATGCGCCACCATGGAGCGTCCGCCGATTTCGTGAAGGATTTTGGGAGTCCGCGACTTCATGCGCGTACCGGCTCCGGCAGCTAGGACAATTACAGCGGCGGGGCCAGTAGTATCGGGGCTCACGAAGTCGCTCTCCTTGCTCGGTTACGTCCGGGCGAACCCGGCTGCGGCATCTGCTCTATCCTACTCTTGCCGATTCACAGCCCTCCGCGCAGCCAGTGGACAGCTTCGGGAGAGGCAGTGCCTTCAGAGGCGGTGCCGGCAGACCACCGACAAGTTCCGCCCATAGGATTCGAACCTATACTCCACGGCTCCAAAGGCCGGGGTGCTGCCATTACACCAGAGCGGACCGTGCGCACGTGACCCTTGCGGACGCAGGGTCCGCGGTGTTCCCGTTTGACCGGGTCGCACACACAAGAATCTAGTTTGCCATGACCATTGAGGTGTTCGCGACTTGGCGCATCCCCGAGTCCTTTTCAGCGGTACTGACAGGCCCTCCCGAGGCCGCTTCACGCTTGACATAAGGCATGATAGATGCGTGAGCAACAGCACAGGACTTCCCCGGCAGTCGACGGGTTCCAGGGTGATCAACCACCCACCCGCAGGCCAGGTTGCACGTGCCCGGATGACAGGCTCCCAGCGCCGCTCCCAGCTCATCGAAATAGGCCGGGGCCTCTTTGCCGCCCGCGGCCTGGACGCCACAACCATTGACGAAATCGCAGCTGCCGCAGGCGTGTCCAAACCCGTGATTTACGAGCACTTCGGCTCGAAGGAAGGCCTCTACACGCAGGTTGTGGAGTTCGAATTCCGGATCCTCCTCGACGCCATCAACGAGTCCCTCGCCGCCGAAGCCAAACCACGCGTCCTCGTTGAACAAGCGGCCCTTGCCTTGCTTGGCTACATCGAAGAGCGGAGCGACGGCTTCCGGATCCTCATGCGGGATGCCCCGCCCTCCCAGCCCGAAGGCGCCTTCTCCACCCTGCTTTCCCACGTGGCGGACCGTGTGGAGGACCTGCTCGGCGACGAATTCTCCCGGCGCGGATTCAGCGCAGCCGACGGCGCCATGTACGCCCAGATGCTGGTAGGCATGGTGGCCATGACCGGCCAATGGTGGTTGGACCACCGCGAGCCCGACAAACGCGCGGTAGCCGCCCACCTGGTCAACCTGGCATGGAACGGCCTGACGGGCCTGCAAAAGGAACCGGAACTGCGGAGCGAGGGCTAGATTTCGGTCACGTCCGCGGGTTCCGTGGTCACCTCCGCGGCGCAACGGCCCTTTCGCACGTGTCCGCGGTCGCCTCCGCAGCGCAACGGCCCTTCGCGCGTTTCCATGGTCGCCTCCGCGGAGCAACGGCCCTTTCGCACGTGTCCGCGGTCGCCTCCGCGGAGCAACGGCCCTTTCGCCGTCGCTTAGACACGAGGCAAATGGACACCTACAGTCGCTGAGCGACTTCCAGTGCCCGATGCCTCGCGATGCGCTCCTACCCGAAGGCCCGCAGCGCCGCTCTTGCCAATCTTCCGTTTGGGATTCACCCCGATGCGCGCATTGGTTCCGACGCCGATGCGGCCTCGACACGCAAAATCCCTGTCGACACCGGAATACGCGCATCGGATTCCTCTTTCCGAGTCGAGGGCAAATTCGGGTGTCGAAACCTGCCCACGATTCACCAAACAACCGCTTCGACCCGCGCCCGGACTTTCGACGCAGATGTGCCCTGTCGACACGCAAAATCCCTGTCGACACCGGAATCCGCGCATCGAATTCCTCTTTCTGAGTCGAGGATCCATTCGGGTGTAGCGAATCTCCCAAGACTCACCGAGATGCGCTCCTACCCGAAGGCCCGCAGCACCGCTCTTGCCAACGTTCCGTTTGAGAATCACTCCTATGCGCCCATGGGTTCCAACGCCCATGTGCCCGCGACACGCAAGATCCCTGTCGACACCGGAATCCGCAACGGATTCCTCGATCTGTGTCGCGGGCACATTTGGGTGTCGAAACAGGCCCAGGATTCACCCCGATGCGCTCGTTCGCGATGCCTTGTCTTCCGCCAGAGCCTTGAGTTCCACGGACCCCGACCACTCCTCACCGCTGGCGGACGACGCCGGAAGTCCGCCGCCCCGCGTAACCGCCGGACTGCGGTTCTTCGGAAAGGAGCGCATCGCGATGCAACGGGCTAGGAGCTCGCTCAGCGAGCGAGTAGCCCCTTTGCGTTGAAGCGGCGTTCCGAGGGCCCCGAAGCGAGCTTGCGAGCTTTGGGAAGGAACCTCCGCGCTAAGCGACGTTCCGAGGGCCCCGAAGCGAGCTTGCGAGCTTTGGGAAGGAACCTCCGCGCTAAGCGACGCCGAAGGACCGTTGTCCGGCCCAAGGCACTAGTCGCGAAACATCGGGCGCCCGCCTACTCCCCCAGGATCTCCGCCGCCTCAAGCCACTCGAGCTCCAGGCCTTCTTTTTCTTCGAGGAGCTCCTGGAGCTTGGTGTTCAGTTCGCCGAGGGCGTCGAAGTCGCCGGATTGGGACTTGGCCGCCATTTGGACGTGGAGCTTCTCTTCTTGTTGCGCGATCTTGCCCAGCTGCCGGTCGATCCGGTTCAGGTCCTTACGGGCTTCGCGCTTCTCTGATTCGCTCGGCCCGGAAACGGCGGCGCCTGAGCCGCTTGCCGCCGTCGGGGTGCTGCTTCCGCTTGAGGTGCCGCCGGTCACTGCGCCGCTCGCCAGGGCAGCTTCGCGCAATTCCAGGTACTGGTCAACGCCACCCGGAAGTCCGCGCAGCTTGCCGTCGCCCAGGAGTGCCATTTGGGAATCCGTGACGCGTTCCAGCAGGTAGCGGTCGTGGCTGACAACAACCAGCGTGCCGGGCCAGCCGTCCAGGACGTCTTCGACGGCGGCGAGGGTGTCCGTATCGAGGTCGTTGGTGGGTTCGTCGAGCATCAGGACGTTCGGTTCGCCCACCAACAGGCGCAAAAGCTGCAGGCGGCGCCGTTCGCCACCGGAAAGGTCGGTGACGGGGGTCCACTGCTTTTCCTTCGTGAACCCGAGCTGCTCCACGAGCTGGCCGGCCGTGAATTCCTTGCCCCCAACGCTGAAGGAGCGCTTCTCGCGTTCGATGACCTCGATCACGCGAAGGTCGGACACGTCGTCGAGCTCCTTGACGTCCTGGCTGAGCACCGCGGTGACAACGGTCTTGCCGCGCTTGACCTTGCCCGAACTCGGCGTGATCTCACCGTTGAGGAGCCTCAGCAGGGTGGACTTTCCGGCACCATTGACACCTACAAGCCCAAGCCGCTGCCCCGGAGCCAAGCGCAAGGTGACATCGTCGAAGAGCTTCCGGCCGGCGTCGTCGCCCTTGAAATCCAGGGAGACGCCTTCAAGGTCCAGCACGTCCTTGCCGAGCCGGGCGGTTGCCATCTTGCTGAGGGCAACCGAGTCGCGCGGATCAGGAACATCGGCGATCAGATCGTTGGCGGCTTCTATGCGGAACTTCGGCTTCGAGGTGCGCGCCGGGGCGCCCCTGCGCAACCACGCCAGCTCCTTCTTGACCAGCTGTTGCCGTTTGCTTTCGACGACGGACGCACTCCGGTCACGCTCGGCGCGGGCCAACACGTATGCCGCGTAGCCGCCGTCGAACGGGTCCACTATGGCGTCGTGCACTTCCCACGTCCGGTTGCAGACTTCGTCCAGGAACCAACGGTCGTGGGTCACCACAAGGAACGCGCCCTGGTTGGCCCGCCAGCGGGTCTTCAAGTGCCGGGAGAGCCAGGCGACGCCTTCCACGTCGAGGTGGTTGGTGGGCTCGTCGAGCATGATGACGTCGTGGTCCTCGATGAGGAGCTTTGCCAAGGCGACCCTGCGCTTTTGTCCGCCGGAGAGGGCATGCACGTTGGCGTGCCAATCGACGTCGGCGACGAGACCGCCCATGATCTCCCGGATTTTGGGGTTCGCGGCCCATTCGTGGTCGGCTTGGTCGCCTACGATCGCGGCCCCCACCGTGAGGTCGCCGTCGAGCACGTCGGACTGGTCGAGGTAGCCGACATTGACGTCGCCGCGTTTGGTCACGCGGCCGGAGTCCGGCGTCGAGCGCAATGCCAGCAAGCGCATCAGCGTGGATTTGCCGTCACCGTTGCGCCCGACCATGCCGATCCTGTCGCCGTCCTCCAAACCAAGGGTTACGCCGTCGAGGATGGTGCGGGTTGCGAACGAAACGGTGAGGTTTTCACCGCCGAGCAGGTGGGCCACTGGGTACTACTTTCTGGTGTGAATAGTCAGGAAATCGCTACTGGCTGGATTGTCCTGGCGAAATCGGTACGAATCGCCCGGGTAAATAGTCAGGGCAAAAAGTCAGGGCGACTTGTCATAGGAGGGTATCGGAGATGATCCGGGCACCGGGAACCGGGCCGTGCACCGCAAGGGCGTTGTGACCCAGGTGCCGGAGGTCCTCGGCGAGCCCCTCTGCCGCCCGAGGGTTGTGGGCGAGCAAAGCCACGGTGGGGCCGGAGCCGGAAACAATCCCGGCGAGGGCGCCGTTCGACTCCCCCATCCCGATAGTGTCCCGCAATTGCGGAGCCAGCTCGATCGAGGCGCGCTGGAGGTCGTTGACAAGGACTTTGCTCAGGGAGTCCGGATCTCCGTTGCGCAGCGCCTGCAGGATCTTGGCGTCGACCTCGAGCGGTTCCGGGACGTCGAGTCCCTCGGTGTTCCGAAGCCTGTCCAAGGTGTGGAATACCTCGGGCGTGGAGAGTCCGTAGTCGGCGCAGACCAGGACCCAGTCCATCTGCGCTTTCGCGAGGGCGGGTGAGAGTTCGTCGCCGACGCCAAGCCCGACGGCGGTGCCTCCAAGCAGCGAGAACGGCACGTCCGCGCCCAACTCGGCTGCAAGGTGGGCCAGCTCTTCGCGTGATAAACCACTGTTCCAGAGGGCATCGCAGGCCAGGAGTGTCGCCGCGGCATCGGCCGAGCCGCCGCCCATGCCTCCGGCAACCGGGACGCGCTTGGTGATTTCCAAGTGCACGCCTGTGGCGTTCTCCGAGACATCCCTCATGATGGCGGCAGCCTTGTAGGCCAGGTTCCGCTCGTCCAGTGGGATGTCCACGCCGTCGAGGTCCAACGTGCTTGCGGGAGCGATGCTGACCGTAATCCCAGGGCCCTCCGTGCTCGTGGCGGCTACTTCCTCATACAAGGACACCGCGAGATACACGCTGGCCACCGAGTGGTAGCCGTCGGGCCGCAAGGGGCCGACGTTGAGGGAAACGTTCACCTTGCCGGGTGCCCGGACACGTACGGTCCGTGCGACGAAGCGCCCGCGGTTCGTACCGCTGATTGCCGGATTCATGCGTCCAGGGGGTGGCGTGCCTCGGCGATCCGGACAAAAGCGTTGATATCGAGCACCTCTCCGCGGGCCGTCGGGTCGACGCCGGCGGCAACGATGAACCGTTCGGCCTCCGCCGCGCTCCCTGCCCAGGTTGCGAGGGCCGCGCGGAGCGTCTTGCGGCGCTGGGCAAAAGCGGCGTCGATGACCGCGAAGACCTGTTCGCGCGTAGCGTGCGTTGCCGGCGGTGCGCCGCGCGTGAAGGACACGAGTCCCGAGTGGATCTTCGGCGCCGGCCAGAAGACATTCATGCCGATCACGCCGGCCTTGCGCATGTGGCCGTACCAGGCCGCCTTGACCGAGGGGACTCCGTAGATCTTGGAGCCGGGACCCGCGGCCAGCCGGTCCGCCACTTCGTCCTGGACCATGACCAGCCCGTGTTGCAGGCTCGGGAAATGTTGGAGCAGGTGCAGGACCACGGGAACCGCCACGTTGTACGGCAGGTTGGCCACGAGGGCGGTGGGCTGTACCGGAAGTTGGGTGACCTTCATGGCGTCGGAGAGGACGAGATGGAAATCGTCCGCAGCCTCCGGGCGCCAAGTGCGCACCGTTTCCGGCAACTTGCCGGCAAGTACGGGATCGATTTCGACGGCGACAACTGTTTTAGCGGCGTCGAGCAGGCCGAGTGTCAACGAACCCAGCCCGGGCCCGACTTCCAGCACGGTTTCCTCGGGGTCAATACCGGCGGCAGAGACGATCCTCCGGATCGTGTTGCCGTCAATGACGAAGTTCTGGCCCAGGGTTTTTGTTGGGCGGACACCGATTTCCTCGGCGAGCCGTCGGATGTCCGCAGCTCCCAGAAGGGGTGCGACGGCGGCGTGTTCGGAATTCGGTTCAGTCACCTAGGTATCGTATCGTCTGGCCGGCTAGCGGGAGCGCCCGCCAGCCATCTTCACCACGCGAAAAGGCCGGGCCCGGAGATTCCGGACCCGGCCAATTTCATTTTGCTTAGCTGGAAGCTGCCCAGCCACAGCCCCACGGTCCGAGGCCGCGCTGCGCGTAGACGCGGTTGGCGATGTCGATCTGCTGGGCCTTGCTGGCGGCGGCGGCGTTGGGCGCGTAGGCGCCACCGCCGGAACCGATCCAGGTCTGGATGTCGAACTGCAGGCCACCGTAGTAACCGTTGCCGGTGTTGATGGCCCAGTTCCCACCGGACTCACACTGCGCAACCTTGTCCCACATTGCCTCGTTCGGCGCGCCGGTAGGTCCGGAGGCAACAGCAGCGGCGGGGGCAGGCTTGGGGCGTTCCTTGGTTCCGACCGTCACCTTCGCGCTGACCGGCTGGACCGTCACGTCCGAGGAAACCATGGTCCGCGAAGCTTCACGACCATCCACCAGGACGAGCTTGAACGTCTTGCTGAGCAGCCCGAGGACGCCTTCCTGGGTTACGGTCTTCTGGTCACTGAACTGGGTGGCGTCTTCCGTGGTGACCGTGTCGAAGGGGACGTTCTCCGTCTCGGTGGCGGTCTTGCTTGTGTCCACTCGGGAAACCTTGATCACCATGTTCGGGACAACGGGAGCCGAGTTGGGCTGCGAAACCCGGTCGTTCGCGCCGAGCGAGACGCCGGCATCGCTGAGGACGGTGCCCACGTCGGGCGCCGTCGTGGTCTTTGAAGAGCTCTGCCCGTCCACGATCAGGCTGATCGTCTTGGGGGTCAGGATCGAAACGTAGGATCCGGAGACGGCCAGCTGCGTGTCTTTGGGCTGGGAGATAGCCGACGCGCTCGCGACGCCGAGTTCGGAGACGAGGCCTTCGACGTTGGGAGCCGTGGTGTTGACCGTACGCTGGGCGCCATCAAGGCTGACGGTGACGGCCTTGGCCAGGTTGACGTTGATGATGGAGCCGTTCTGCACCGAGGCGTCCAAGGCCGGGGAAACCCGGTCTTCAGCCTTCAGATCAACCTTGGCTGCCTTGACCACTTGGTCAACGGTATTGCCGAAGGTCTGGACGGAACTCACTTTGCCGTCGACGTTGAGGGTGACTGATTTGTTGTTGCCCGTAAAAGCAACCACTCCCAGCACTAGTGCCGAAAGCACCAGCAGCTGCGCACCGACCTTGACGAAACTGAACTTACCGCCCGTGGTGAAGAACTTGACCATGTTTGCCCGTAACTTTTGGACCATCCGGGCACGGGGAAAAGCGCACAGGGGCCTCCTGCCGCGGTCCCGGATGCAGGCCGAAGCATGCAGGAGGACTGCAGCGGAGCTGTGCGCCGCCACACTCAATTCAACTGAAAACACCAATTGCGAACGGAGTTAGTTTCCCGAAGGCCTTCCCCGACCCCGGCTACTGGTTACCCACTGTAACCGAAGCGTTATAAAGTGACCAAGATTTTTACATACCGGGTATGTATTGCAATTTTCTGCTCAGTCCCAGGATCCGTATGTCGCCACGGTGTTTTGAGCCAGTTGCGAGCACAGCGTGGAAAGCTCGGTTCCGGTCACTTCCGCCATGGAACGAACGGTGTACGGCACCATGTAGCTTGCGTTCGGACGGCCCCGGTAGGGGTGCGGCGTGAGGAACGGGGAATCAGTTTCGACGAGCACCAGTTCCGGATCTGCGATGGCCAGCGCGTCCCTCAGATTTGCCGCGTTCTTGAACGTCATGGTGCCTGCAAAGGACATGTACCAGCCGTTCGAGTTACAGATCCGCGCCAGTTCTTCATCGCCCGAAAAGCAATGGAATACCACCCGCTCCGGGGCGCCCTCTTCGCGGAGAACCTGGACGACGTCGTCATGGGCGTCACGGTCGTGGATCTGGAGGGTGAGGTCCAGCCTCTTCGCGATATCGATGTGGCGGCGGAACGAATGGCGCTGGTGCACCAGGCCGTCGCCGTGGGTGCGGAAGAAATCAAGACCGGTTTCGCCGATCGCGCGGACCCTCGGGTGGGCCGCCAGCTCTTCGATTTCCGCGAGCGCCGATTCCAGCTCTCCGCGGCCCGCGTAAACAGGGGCGTCGTTGGGGTGGATGGCGATAGCTCCGAGGAGCCGCCTGTCCGCGTCAAGCGCCTGGACCGTGAACCGCGATGACTCGAGGTCGCAACCTACCTGCACCGCGCCCTGGACACCTACGGCTTCGGCCGCGTCCAAAGCATCCGCCACCGCGACTTCGAGCAGGCCGTGGCGGAAGTCAAGATGCGTGTGGTTGTCCATCACGGGGACCGGCAGCGGCTCGGGAGGAGGTGGGTATTCCTTGCGGGAATCGCCGGTTTCAGGCGCGCGGTAGGAAGCCGGTGGGAGGGAATTGCACATGAATCCACCCTATCTTTCCCTACTGCCGCTTTCCTGATCCCTTCGTTATCTCTCCTTTATCCCTCCCTCCGGAACATACCCCTGTCTGCGGCGGGCCTAGGCTGGGTAGTCTGGTACAAAAGGCGGTATATCCCGGCCAGGGCACCGCGGCCCGGCTGGGGTGCTGTCATGGCTGAGGGGGTTGTCCATGGATTCAAAGCGACACGGCACCGTTGATGAACAGTTGCTGCGGGACGAGGCCGTGGTTGCCTTGCCTACTGAGCGCGAGTCCTTCAACGGGCACAAGCCGGCGGTCATGGATCCTGAGCAATTCCACGCTGCCAGCGAGAAGATCCTGGCGGCCATCAACAAAGTCATCGACGGTAAAGCCGAGGCCGCCAAACTTGCCCTCACGGTGCTCCTCGCCCAAGGCCACCTTCTGGTCGAGGACGTGCCAGGTGTCGGCAAGACGTTGCTCGCCAAGACCCTCGCCCGCACCATCGATTGCAAGGTCAGCCGTATCCAGTTCACCCCGGACCTGCTTCCTTCGGACGTCACGGGCGTCTCTATCTACAACCAGTCCTCGCGGCAGTTCGAGTTCCGGATGGGTGCGGTCTTCGCCAACATCGTGATCGGAGACGAAATCAATCGCGCCTCCGCCAAGACGCAGTCCGCCCTCCTCGAATGCATGGAGGAACACCAGGTAACGGTGGACGGCCATTCATACCAATTGGGCGAGCCGTTCATGGTCGTCGCGACGCAGAACCCCATCGAGATGGAAGGCACGTATCCGCTGCCGGAGGCCCAGCGGGACCGTTTCATGGCTCGCATCTCGATGGGCTACCCGGACAAGCTCTCCGAGATCGAGATGCTCGAGACGCATCAGGCGGTCTCACCTCTCGCCAAAGTCACCCCTGTGGTCACTTCCGCGGACGTCGCCGCGATGATCGCCACGGTCCAGCAGGTCTATGTCTCCCAATCCGTCAAGGAATATACGGTTGCCTTGGGCCGGGCCACCCGGGACAGCGCCCGCCTGCGCCTGGGAGCCAGCCCGCGCTCCCTGCTGCAACTACTGCGGGCGGCCAAAGCGACCGCAGCCCTTGACGGAAGGGATTTCGTCCTTCCCGACGACGTCATTTCCGTGGCCGAGTCCGTCCTGGCGCACCGCATCATCCTTGACCGCAAGGCCGCGAGTTCCGGTGATACGCCGCAGAGCATCATCCGGGCCATCCTGGCCTCCCTCCCGGTAAGCCAAGACGCCGCCGCGGAACGCCGAAGCAGCTAGGAGAGCGAAGGAGGGGGCAGGCATGGCGCTCATCGATCTACTTCCGAAGCATCTGTTCACTACCCGCGGTTGGGGCTTGCTTGCCAGCGGTGTTGGTTCCTTGCTTCTTGCCCAGATCATGGGCAGGCGCGATCTGCTGGCGCTCGGGATCCTGCTGGCGGTGCTGCCGCTGGTATCGCTTGCCGGCGTCCGTATCCTCAAACCGCGCTTCCAAGTATTCCGCGAATTCCATCCCTCTTCCGTGGAGACCTCCTCCACAGCAACGGTGCGGTTGGCTGTGGCACGGACCGGCGCGGCCGCCGGGCCGGTGATCATGGAGGAGCAGTTGCCGCCACGCTTCGGCGAACCTCCGGCCTTTCGGTTTCCTGCCCGGGCCGCTTCCGGTGGCACCAGCCGTTATGAATACCATTTGCGATCGGGCAAGCGCGGCCAGTTCAGGATCGGTCCGGTCACGGCCGAGTTCTGCGATCCGTTCGGCTTGTCGCTGCACCGGCACGAGATCGACGACGGCGACATCCTCACCGTGACGCCTGCCGCCGTCGAACTCCCCGCCACCGGCCTCGCGGGCGCACGCGGAAACGACGGCGTGACCGCCACCCGGATCCGCGCCAATCCCAGCGACGACGACGTGATGACCCGCGAATACCGGCACGGCGACCCCATGCGACGAGTCCACTGGGCCGCGACAGCGCGGCACGGCGAACTCATGGTGCGGCAGGAGGAATCCGTCACCACGCCCGAGGCGACCATCATCATGGACCAGCGCTATTCCGCTTTCGTGTCGGGCTCGGCCGCGGTTTTTGGCCCTGCCCACGAGGACGCTTTTGAACTGGTGAGCAGCGAGAACTTCGAATGGGTCGTGACGGCAGCGATGTCGATCAGCGCCCACCTTGCCGATCGCAACTACTCGCTGCGTTTCCTCGATGCTGCCGGGCACCCCGCATTTCGCGCATCCCGTTCCGCACCGTATCCCGAAACCGAGGAATTCAGCGGTTTGGGAGGCCTGCAATCCATTGCCGAAAGCCTCGCCGCCATTCAGCTCAGCGGCCCGCGGCATGTCCACGGCGAGCGCGGCCGCAAAGATGCGGCCGGCGTCGTCGACGGTGCTGAGGCGCCCTTCGACGACCACCTGATGGACAAGCTGGCCGCACACCGCCTGCGCGGTCCCGTTCTCGCACTGCTCGGCAATATGCCGCTCTCCGAGGCCCGCGCGTTGGCGCCGGCCGCCGGCTACGGGGCCAACGCTTTTGCCCTGGTGGTTACCGACCACCCGCGCCATGTCCAGCCCGTCATCGAAGCATTGAAGCTGGGCGGCTGGCGGGCCGTCGCCGTGAGCTCGAGAACGGATCTTCCCGCCGCATGGGCCGGCTTCGATCAAGGAGAGATCCTCGCAGCTGCTGCCGCAGCGATGGACGTCCGGCGTGGCGCGGCGGTGCCGCGATGACCACAACCTCCAGGAACAGCCCTCCGGGACGGTCCTCGCGCCCGGAGCCGGCAAAGACGAGTGACGCTTCGTCGGGTGGACCTGGAATGCAGTCCCGTGGCCAGGGAAGGGCGCCCCGCCCGGGAAAGCCAGGACCGGGTGCCTACCCTTGGGCTATGTCCGCGGCCATCGCGGTCGCCGTAATCGGAGCCTCGCTCTCGCTCAACGGCGTCTTCAGGGGTTGGGTGTGGCTGGTTCCCGCTATCACCACGGTGTTTATCGTCGGATTGACCTTGGCTGTCCTTCGTGCCCTGAGGGTCCACCCGGTGCTCACCACTTTGGGTGGCTTGCTCGCTTTGGTGTTCATCCTCGACTTCACCTTCTTCCGGCCTGAAAGCATCGCGGGCTTCATTCCCTCCGGTGCGACCCTGGACACGCTGGGCCAATTCCTCAAACGGGCCGGAGAAACGATGGTGTCGGAGACCGCACCCGTCTCCCCGAACGCTGGAATAGTGTTCGTCGCCTGCGTGAGCCTGGGCTTGGTGGTTGTCCTCATCGATGCCTTGGCGGTCCCGCTCGGCATGCCTGCGACGAGTGGCTTGGGCCTGCTGGTTGTCCTCGTTTTCCCGGCGACCATCAAGCCGCAAGGCGGCGGGCTGCTCGGATTCCTCGCCGCCGCCGTCGGTTTCATCCTGATCCTGGGCTGCAGCCAATGGTTCGCACCGGACTCGCGGCTGCAGACCGGCAACGCCCACGGCACGGGGCAGCTCAAGCGGTCCGTGGTGATCGGTGGCGTGGCCCTGGTGCTGGGCCTCCTGTTGCCATTGGCGGTTCCGGGCTTCGAGCGCGGGACGTTTCCGGTGGGTTCGCGGCTGAATCCCTGGGGCGTCTCCAACGGCCTGAACCCCATGATCACGCTCGGCAACAGCCTGCGGAATCCCACCAGCGACGGCAGCATCACCTATGCCACGAGTTCCACGGCCCCGGTTTACCTCCGCTCCGTCACCATTGACAAGTTCGACGGCGATACCTGGGCACCCGACGACCGCGAAGCCTCCCGGCGCATAGGACCGGGCCGCATGGCGCCGGACTACGCACTCCCCTCTGAGCTGGTCCGCCAATTGACGGTGGTCGATACCGGGCAGTTCACCAGTCCGTATCTGCCGGTCCCCTATGCCCCAACAGCCGTAAACGGCCTGAGCGGACGCTGGTCTTGGGATCCCGCAACGCTCAGCATCCGTGGCGAGGACACCACCACGAGGAACCAGCAGTACACCGTGTATTCGGCGCTGCCGGCGCTGACGTCGGCAACGTTGAGCCAGGACAACGCCAAGCCCACCTCCATCTCGCAGGATTTCATCCAGTTGCCAAGCAATGTCCCGGACATTGTGAAGAACACCGCCAAGACAGTGACGGCCGGCGCCAACGGCAACTATGCCAAGGCGATGGCGATCCAGGACTATCTGCGCTCATCTCAGTTCAGCTACTCCCTGCAGGCTCCGGTCCAGGGCGGTTATGACGGCAACGGCATGTCCGTGCTGGCGGATTTCCTGCAGCAGAAGAGCGGCTATTGCGTGCACTTCGCCTCCGCCATGGCCGTCATGGCGCGGCTGGAGGGAATCCCGAGCCGCATCGCAGTGGGGTACGCGCCGGGGCACGCCACAGGGGCCACAGTTGCGGTGGCGGGACAGGAACCCCTGGCGGAGTATCAGGTGGATGCCCGCGACGCCCACGCCTGGCCCGAGCTCTATTTCGAGGGGGTCGGTTGGGTCGCCTTTGAACCAACCCCTTCCCGCGGCGTGGTCCCGCCCTATGCGAGCGAGCCTGTTGCGCCGGGCGGCCCGAGCACCAACCTGCATGACGAGAACCTGACCCCGGGTTCCTCGACTCCCCCGCCGAGCACCACTGCTGTACCTCCGCTTGCGGGTCCGGGGGCCGGATCAGGCACGGCCACCGGTTACGCAACCGCTCTGTACGTCACCGCCGCCGCGCTCCTTTTGGCGGTGTTGGCGGCTTCCCCGCGGCTGGTCCGCTCCGGCATCCGGGCGCGGCGCCTGAGGCCGGCACGAGCCAAGCAGATCGCTTCGGGAGACGGGGCGGGCCCGGCCCCGTCCGGGGATGGTCCGGTCTTGGCATGGGCTGAGCTTCAGGACCTCGCCACGGACTACGGTGTACCACCCGTGCCCAGCGAAACGCCGCGGCATTTCGCGGCCCGATTGAGCAACTCAGCTGTACTTGGAACGCCGAGGGCGGCAGCGTCGCCGTCGGGAGCCGCCGACGACGCCGGGCAGCACGCAGTTGCATCACTCACCGGCGAGTTCGAACGGCAGCGTTACGGTCCCCCGGAGGGCCCCCAGGCGGACACTGCAGCGGAGCGAGCGAACGCGGCCGCGGTCCGGATCGCGGCTGTCCGTGCCGCGTTCCGGCGCAATGCGTCTTGGTTCGCAGTCTTCCGTGCCGATTGGTTCCCGCCGTCCTTGATGTCCAGGTGGTTCCAGCTCCTGTGGTCGCCATTCCGCTGGCTGGGTGGCATTTCTGCGGCGGCAGCAAGCCGGGCGGCAGCATCCGTGCAGAAACTGTTCGGGGCCCTCCGCTGGCGGCGCTGACCCAACCGGCTCGCAGTTGTTGTCGTTATGGGCGCCGAAAACGACATCTATTGCGAGTTACTTGGGCTTGGAACGGCAAAGGCAGGGCACCGGAACCCAAAGGTTTGGTGCCCTGCCTTCATTCAACGGCAGTTCCCCGTTGCGAGAGGTACGCCGAAGTTCTACTAGTCGGCGTAAGGATCCGCGATGCCGACGTACTGCGTGGTGAGGTACTCCTCGATGCCTTCGAAACCGCCTTCTCGGCCCAGGCCGGACTGCTTCACGCCACCGAAAGGTGCCGCAGCGTTGGAGATGACCCCGGCGTTGAGGCCGAGCATGCCGGTCTCGATCTTTTCGCTGACGCGCAGTCCGCGGTTCAGGTCCTTGGTGTAGACGTAGGCGACCAGTCCGTATTCGGTGTTGTTGGCCAGGTTGATGGCTTCGTCTTCGCTCTTGAAGGTGATGATCGGTGCAACCGGTCCGAAGATTTCTTCCTTCAGGATGCGGGCGTCCGCGGACACGTTCTTGAGCACGGTGGGCTGGTAGAAGTAGCCCGGGCCGTCCACCGGGGCACCGCCGGTGACGGCGATCGCGCCGTTGGCAACGGCGTCGGACACGAGGGCGTGCACGCCGTTGCGGGCCTTGCCATCGATTAGCGGGCCAACCGTGGAGTCCGGCTCGGTACCGCGCGCAGTGTTGAGTGCCGAGATCTTGGCAGCGAACTTGTCGGCGAAGGCATCGGCGATGGAGTCGTGCACAATGAAGCGGTTGGCTGCCGTGCAGGCCTCGCCCATGTTGCGCATCTTGGCCGCGACGGCCCCTTCGACGGCCTTGTCCAGGTCAGCGTCCTCGAAGACCACGAACGGTGCGTTGCCGCCCAGTTCCATGGAGCTGCGCAGGACCTTGTCCGCTGCTTCGCGCATGAGGGACTGCCCGACGGCGGTGGAGCCCGTGAAGGAGATCTTGCGCAGGCGGTGGTCCTTGATGAGGGGCCCGGTGACTGCGCCTGCCGTGGAGGTCTGGATGACGTTGAGCACGCCGGCGGGGAGGCCGGCTTCCTGCATGACCTGGGCGAAGAGCAGGCTGGTCAGCGGGGTCAGGTTGGCGGGCTTGAGCACCATGGTGCAGCCAGCGGCAACCGCGGGGGCAATCTTGCGGGTAGCCATGGCCAGCGGGAAGTTCCACGGGGTGATCAGCAGGCAGGGACCAACCGGCTTCTTCTGGACCAGGATGCGGTTCTTGCCGTCCGGGGCTGCGGAGTAGCGGCCGCTCACGCGGACGGCTTCCTCGGAGAACCAGCGCAGGAACTCGGCGCCGTAAGCTACTTCGCCGCGGGCTTCAGCCAAAGGCTTGCCCATTTCCAAGGTCATGAGCAGCGCGAAGTCTTCTGCGCGTGCCGTGACCAGCTCGAACGCGCGGCGCAGGATTTCGCCACGCTCGCGGGGAGCGGTGCGGGCCCAGGAGGCCTGGGCTGCGGCAGCAGCGTCCAGAGCGGCGGCGCCGTCCTCTGCTCCGGCGTCGGAAATGCTGATGAGCACCTTGCCCGTGGCGGGATCCTCGACGTCGAACGTCTTGCCGGATGCCGCAGGCAGCCACTGGCCGTTGATGAGCAGCCCCGTGGGAACGGATGCGAGAAGTTCGCTTTCGCGATCGGCGGTAACAGTCACAGTGACTCCTTCGTCAGTCGGTGCATGTTGTAGAGATGCACCAACACTTGATTTTTGTGGAATTACTGTCACGGTACTGCCCGCCGCGAAGCAGTGTCTACGCCTTCGCGCACTGCCGCGGGAGCAAGAGTTTGTGCAGTTGCACAGCCCCGGTTGAGCCCGGAGCTAGCGAGCGGCGAGCACCGTCCTAACGCGCCGCGAGCACAGCAGAGTACAGCTCGCGCTTGCTGATGCGGGCGTCCTCGGCCACTGCGGCCACCGCTTCCTTGAGCCTGACGCCCTTGGCAATGAGTTCATTGACCGCCGCAACATGGTCCTCAGGCTTGCCCGGCGCCTGTTCGGGGGCGCCGGCCACGACGACGGCAATCTCGCCGCGAACCTCGTTGTTTTCAGCCCACTCAAGCAGTTCCCGCACGGTTCCCCGGATGACTTCCTCATAGGTCTTCGTCAATTCGCGGCACACCGCGATGCGGCGGTCCGCGCCGAACCGCTCGTGCAAGGCGCGGAGCATTGGCTCAAGCCGGTGCGGTGCCTCAAAGAACACCATCGTCCGGCGTTCGTTGGCGAGGTCCGCAAGCCGGGAGCTGCGTTCTCCGGCCTTGCGGGGCAGGAATCCTTCGAAGCAGAAACGGTCCGTGGGCAGCCCCGACAGTGCCAAGGCCGTCAACACGGCGGACGGGCCGGGGAAGGCGGTGACGAACAGCCCTGCTGCCACGGCTCCCTCCACGAGGCGGAAGCCGGGGTCGGACACTGCGGGCATGCCGGCGTCGCTCACCATGATGATGGTCTTGCCGGCCCGGACGTGATCCAGCAGTTCCTCGGTCTTGGCGGCCTCGTTGTGCTCGTGGTAGCTGATGACCCGGCCGGACACGGTGATGCCGAGCGACTGGACCAGCCGATGCAGGCGCCGCGTGTCCTCCGCGGCGACGATGTCGGCCGTCTGCAACAACTCGATGAGGCGACTGGAGGCATCGCCGACGTTGCCGATGGGAGTGGCAGCCAGCACTATCCGGCCTACGCCGTCGGGCAGGGCGGGAAGCGCCTGCACCTCAAGCGACTCCGCCGAGTCAGGAACGGTGGTTTCATCCGGGGAGCTCAGCTGTTCAGTCACCCAACAAGCCTAATGCCCCGGCTGCTGCTTTCAGGGAGCTATCGGAGGCAAAAGGTAGCATGGGCTGAGTGACCGATACCTCCGTGCGCCCCGCCCCGCAAACCTGGTTGATACGGCCCCGGGAGGCTTTCACGGCCGAGGCCCTGCGGACGCGGCTCATTGGCAGCATCCAAAGTTGGCGGGATTATCCGCCGTCCTTGCGGCTGTGGTTCTGGCTGATCCCCACTATCACGGCCGTGATCGGCGGGATCCTGCGTTTTGTCCGCCTCGATGACCCTCATAGCCTCGTCTTCGACGAGACCTACTACGTCAAGGATGCCTACTCGCTCCTGGTCAGCGGCTACGAGCGGAGCTGGCCGGACAAGGCCAACGATGCCTTCAATGCAGGCAACCCCAACGTCCTGCTCAACTCCCCCGAATACGTGGTGCATCCCCCGGTGGGGAAATGGATGATCGCCTTCGGGATGTGGCTCTTTGGCTCGGACAATTCCTTCGGCTGGAGGTTTTCCGCGGCCCTGACGGGCACCCTCTCTATCTTCCTGATCGCCCTGATCGCCCTGAAGCTGTTCCGCTCCCACATCCTGGGCGCGGCCGCGGGGCTGCTGCTCGCCGTCGACGGCCACCACTTGGTCATGTCGCGGACGTCCCTGCTGGACATCTTCCTGATGTTTTGGCTGCTCGCGGCCTTTGGTGCCCTCCTGATGGATCGCGACGACGGACGGCGCCGTCTGGCGGCACGGCTTGCCGCGCTGGCAGGCGCCTCAAAGGACGGCCGGCCGACGGCGTTGCACCTCGCCTCAGGGCCGTGGCTCGGATTCCGGTGGTGGCGGCTGGCGGCCGGTGTTTGCCTCGGCTTGGCGGTTGGCACCAAGTGGTCGGCGCTGTTCTTCGTGGCCGGTTTCGGCTTGATGACCGTGTTCTGGGACATGAGCGCGCGGCGCATTGCCGGCATCCGGAGTTGGCCCAGTGCCGGGATCATCAAGGACGGCATTCCTGCGTTCTTCACCATGATCCCGGTGGCCGGAGCCGTGTATTTGTCGACGTGGACCGGCTGGTTCCTTTCCAAGGACGCCTATTACCGGCAATGGGCGGATACGAATCCCTCCGCCACGTGGGGCTGGATTCCCGGGCCGTTGCGTTCCCTTGCCTACTACCATTTGCAGGCTTACAACTTCCACCAGGGCCTCAGCTCGCCGCACCCGTATTCGGCGAGTCCGTGGACCTGGCTCGTCATGGGCCGGCCCACGTCGTTCTACTATGAGTCCCCCAAGCAGGGAACCCCCGGCTGCGATCTGCCCAACTGTACTTCGGCGATCCTGTCCGTCGGCAACCCGGTGATCTGGTGGGGTGCCACGATTGCGCTCTTCGTGGTGCTGTTCTGGTGGGCGGGACGGCGCGACTGGCGGGCAGGGGCAATCCTGGCCGGCGTCGCCGCGGGGTATTTGCCGTGGTTCATGTATCCGGAGCGCACCATGTTCTACTTCTATGCGCTTTCCTTCGAGCCCTTCCTCGTGCTGGCTCTCGTCTATGGATTGGGACGAGTGCTCGGTAGGAGCGAGGCTCCTCCGTGGCGCCGCCGCTCCGGCCTTTACCTGGTTGGCCTTGTGGTGGTCGTTGCCGTGCTGTTGTCGGCGTTCTTCTATCCGGTGTGGACGGCAGAAGTGATCAGCTATCAGGACTGGCGCATGCGTATGTGGATGCCGTCCTGGATCTAGGGACCTGCCCGGAAGGTCGGGACGGCACCCACGCAAAGAAGCGGCCCGCCTAGGATTGGATATTCCCGGGCGGACCGCTTTTTCGTTGTTGCCGAAGTGCTACTTCTCGCGCGTCCCGGCCGGCGTGCCGGCCTCCGCGCGGGCCACCGAGTCGGTATCCGCGTCGGTATCCGCCGCATTCGCGGCGCCTTCCGCAGCAGCTTCGTTCTTGGGAGAGAGCCCGCGACGACGGCGGGTAGGCCAGGTGAAGATGAGGGTCAGCAGGGCCGTGATGGAGACCAAAGCGCCGATCGCAATTCCGGAGTCCATCCAGTACTGTCCCGGGAACAAGCGGATCAAGGTGTCGTCCAGCGCGAATGTCCAAGTGCCGTTGGCGAAGAAGATGTGGTGGAAGTCCGTGAAGAACTGCTGCCAGCCCAGTGCCGCAAGCGTGCCCAGTCCCAGGATGAGCACCACGGTGACGATCGAACCGGCAAACAGGCCGCGGCGGATTCCGCCCGTGCTTCGCTTGCGCAGGTACAGCATTGCGACGATGCCAATGATGATCATGAGGGCGCCGGCACCGAACGCGGAGAGCATCACCGTCTTGACGTCGGCCATGTGGGAAACTTCGCCCTCTTTGAACAGCTTCTCGCCGTTCTGGTTGACGAGCTCGCCCAAGTAGCGTGGCCCGGACCAGTTGCTGAGATAGTCCAAGGCATAGGAACCATAGGTCATCCGGTCATCGGCGTTGAAGCCGTAGCCATCGCCGGGGAATCCCGGCCGGTAGTACTCCACCCACAAAAACAGCGGACTCGCCACCGCGCGGATTGCCAGCACCAAGAGCACCACTGGGTAGAAAACGGCCAGCAGGACCTGGAAGATGCGCGGCGCCACCGGCTTGGCGTTGGCAGCCTGCTCGCGCTCGTGGTTGCGTCGCTCCACCTCGGCTTCCGGAGGGCGGACCTGAAGGGCCGACGTCGGCAGGGGCTCGGCGAAGAGGGCCGGTTCCGGCCCGGCTTCCGCTGCCTCAGCGGCTTTGCGGTCTGCCCTGCTCTCCGGCTGTTGTCCTGGCGCGGACGCAGCTCCCGGCTTGCCCTCTTCAGGCAAACGCTTCGTCGAAGAGTCTTGGGCTCCGTCAGCAGCCCGTGCCGGGCGTGCGTCAGCGGCCTGTGCCGGGCGAGCGTCAGCGGGCGTTGACTTGGGGGCAGGCTTCATCCATTCGAAGGCCGGCTCATCGCCGTCGTCGTGGGTATCCGCGTCCGGGTCTTTGGGGATCGGGCTCTTCTCGGTCACTTCGATTTCACTTCCGTAGGATTCACATGCCGGAGCAGGAACGGTCCGCTGGCAATCTTCTCTGCCTTTGAGCCTACCGTCAGCCCTCGCGGAGAGACGATGAGCCACCCCGGCGAACGTCGGATTGCGGCCGGGCCCGAGCGCCGTCAGGCGGCTATCTCCCGGTAACCGGCGTCGTTTGCGTCCAGGTCGCCTGTGGCGCCGGCACGGAACGCCCGTCCGCCCAACACCAACGCATAGACCCAGTATGCCGCGAGAACGAGGGAACCGATCAGGATCTTGGCCCATACCGGAAGCGGGCTGGGCGTCACAAAAGCCTCGACGAGTCCGGAAACGAACAGGACAAGCACCAGGCCTAGAGCCACTGTGATCAGGGAACGCCCCTCTTCCGCGACTGCCTGCATCCTGCGCCGCGGGCCTGGCGAAACCATGGCCCAGAAAATGCGGAGCCCGGCGGCGGAGGCGATGAACACCGCCGTTAGCTCCATGAGGCCGTGCGGGAGGATGTAGCTGAAAAACACATCCATCTTGCCGGTGGCGGCAAACACACCCGCAGCGACTCCCAGGCCCTGTGCATTCGAGAAGAGCATGTACGGCACCCAGAAGCCGGTGATGCCCAAGGCTACGGCCTGCGCCCCGATCCAAGCATTGTTCGTCCAGACAGCGCCTGCGAAGGACGCAGCAGGGTTCTCTGAGTAGTAGCCAACGAAGTCATGGTCGACGTATTGCTTGACGGCGTCGCTGCTTCCCAGGGCCCTCAAGGCTTCCGGGGACGTTCCGATCCAGAGCGTGTAGGCCGCAGCCACAAGGCAGAAGAAAACCCCGCAGCAGACCGTGAGCCACCGCAAGCGGTAGAACGCGGCCGGCAGGGACACCACAAAAAAGCGGGCGAGGTCTTCCATGAAATTCGACCGCGCCCCGGTGAAGCGGGTACGGGCCTGGGCGAGGGCCGCCGACAAAGATGCGGAGAGTGCGCTCTCCGGGGCCACCGACCGGATGAGGGACAGGTGTGATGACACCACTTGGTACAAACGCAGAAGCTCGTCGGCTTCACCGCCGTCAAGGCGTCGTTTGTGCGCGAGCTCGTGCAAGCGGGACCATTTGGTCCCGTTCACGACAGAGAAGGCATCCATGTCCACGGCTCTACCCTAATCCCAACCCTCCCAAACAGTCCCACCATCCCCGCACCCCCTGCTCCAGATCCGTGGCCGCGGTTAGACTCGATCCAGCGGGAGCCGTCCGGTCCCGCAGACAAGTGGCAATGCTTGGGGGCAGGCTTGAGTTCGATCATTACCGGCGAGGCCGTGGTCCTTGAACTGCGGCCGGCATCGTTCGGGGCGAGGGCCCTCGGGCTCATGCTCGATGTCCTGGTTCATGTTGTGTTGCTGTTCGGTCTATTGCTCCTGCTCAGCGTGGTGGCACGGGATGTGGACGTGGACGCCGTCCGTGCGATGGCCCTGTCCAGCGTGGTGCTGTGCTTCGTCGTGGTGCCCGTGGCGGTGGAAACGCTGAGCCGCGGCCGCTCGCTGGGCAAGTTGGCTACCGGTCTCAGGATCGTGCGCGACGACGGCGGATCCATCCGCTTCCGGCACGCGGTGATCCGAGGGTTGATCGGCTTCCTGGAGATCTACGCGACGTTCGGCGGATTGGCCATCGCCGTGGCGCTCTTCAACGACAAGTCGAAGAGGCTCGGAGACGTCGTGGCCGGAAGCTATTCGCTCAGGCAGCGCGTTCCTGCTGAACCCAAAATCCTCCCCTACGCTCCTCCGCACCTGCAGGCATGGGTGGGACTCGCGGATATCGGCAGGGTTCCGGACGGCACCGCGCGGCGGGCGTCACAGTTCATCCAGCAGGCCTCCCGGATGGCTCCGGACTCGCGCGCCAGCCTGGCCGCAGCCCTCGCAACCGAACTCGCGGCTTACGTCGCCCCACCGCCGCCGCCCGGAACGACGCCGGAAGGCTACTTGCACGCGGTGTTGGGCGAGCGGCGAAACCGCGAACTGGAACGATTGCGCCGCGCAGAACAACGCAGCGCCATCGTCGGGGATCGACTCAACAAGCTCCCGTTCACGCGCTAGCCAAGCGCGCGGCATGCAAGGTGCGCCCCGCCGTCGGGCAGCACTGCGGCAAGTCCCGGCAGCGCTCAGCGCTTCGCGTAGCTGGCCCAGGCAATGTTCCAGTCGCCGAAGCCTTCAAGGGGCTCCACCGCCGGGGCGCCGGTGTTCAGGACCTGCACCACATCCCCCGTTCGCATGTTGTTGAAGAACCAGGCGGCGTCAGCCGGGAGCAAGCCAACACAGCCGTGGGAGACGTTGCTTGCGCCAACGGCTCCGTAGGCTGATGGAAGCGCTTGGTGCACATAGACCCCCGAGTTCGTGAGCCGGTTGGCGTGCTCGACGACGAGCGGTGCGTAGTAGCCTTTGTCACCGGGTTTGAGGCCGATGCTGCCGGCGTTGAACTTGGAGTGGCGTTCCTGCTCCATGATCACGGCATAGCCGGTGGGCGACAGCCAGTCCGGGCTGCCGAGGGTGACGGGAGCCGTCTTGACGAGTGCGCCGTCAAAATACACCTTCATGGTCTTGGTGGCGTCGTCCACCACCGCGATCCGCTGCGGACCGGTCGTGAACGTGGCCTTGACGTTGGAGTTGCCGATCATTCCGCTGCCGAAATCCCTGCCGAACAAGGGCAAATCCATTGTGACGCTCGTGTTGGCTGCCCAGAATGTCTTCGGGCGGATCCGCACCTTCTGGTCCGAATACCAGCGCCAGGCCACTTCCTGGCCCGAGGAAACACCAATCTTCACGGACAGTTCCATGGCGGCTTTATCGGCCACAGGCTCGCTGAAGTTGATTTCGATGGGCTGCCCCGAACCCATGATGGAACCGTCGTGGGGGAACAGCACGGCATTGGCCTCGTTGGGCGTGGATACCGTGGTGAAAGTTTGGGTCTTCCGGGTTTCCCGGCCCGCGCCGTCAACAACGGTAAACCCGTAACGGTACTCGGTGTTGAACTTCAGGGGCTCCAGCGTGGACCAGGTGCTGCCGTCGCCGCTGATGGTTCCCTTGATGGCCATACCGCCTTTGACCGGGACTAGTTCAACGCCCTTCAGCGTGCCATGCACGGCCTTCACGGATGGCCCGACGGCGGGATTCACTTCGCGGGCACCGTCAAGCGGAGTGATGCCCAGTTCCACTGCCTTGACGACTGAGGACGCTGGCCCGGCGTCGGTACGCTGCGGCGATCCCGCTTCCGATTCAACCGCCGTTTCCAGCCAACGAGGGGCGGTTGCAACGCCGATTCCTCCGGCCGCGACGCCAGCACAAATCCCCATGATTCCGAGAATCTTCCCGGTTTTGCGTTTCCTCTGCGACCCCATAGTGCAACTCCACATCCCCCTGCAGAAAGCCAGCCCCCAAGACTGACCCGCCAAGTCTACCGGGGGTACTAATGCGTCCGAACCGTGCCGGAAGTTGGCGTATTGATCAATTGGCGTACTGCGCCCAGGGGATGTTCCAGTCGCCAAAGCCATCGTCGAAATTGGCGTAGTCGCCCTGGGTATTGACCACCTGGACGACGTCTCCGGTTGTCATGTTGTCGTACACCCATTTCGCACCGTCAGGTCCCAGACCGATGCAACCGTGGGAGAGGTTCGTAACGCCGATGTACGGCAAGGCTGAGTCGGTGGCCTGGTGGATGAACTCGCCGCTGGGTGTCAGGCGCGTGGCGTAGTTGACGTCAAGCTGTCCGTAATAGGCCGGATCTCCCGGCTTAAGGCCGATGGTGGAGGCATCCATGTGCTCTACCCGGTACTTTTCCATGAGCACCAAGTAGCCGCGCGCGGAAGGGAACCTGGTGTCGCCCATGGTGTCCTGCCATTGGCCCACTTGCTGATCGTTGACACTGACCGTGAACGTGTGGGCAACCGCGTCGGCCACCGCCACCTTCTTATCGCCGATCTTGAAGGTGTTCGTCTTGTTGAAGTTGCCGATCTGGCCGTTGCCGAAGTCCACCCCGAACAGCTTGAGGTCCACTGTCACGGTACTGTTCGCTGCCCAGAAGTTCTCCGGGCGGTAGCGCACCATGGTGTCGCTGAACCAGTGGAAGGCACCGACTTGGCCCGACGTGGACGTGACCTTGATGGCCTTCTCGACGGCGGCTTTGTTAACCACGGGTTCACTGAACGTGAGCTGGAGAGGCTGCGCCACGCCTACCTTCGACCCATCCAGGGGGTACATGGCGGCGTCTGCCTCGTTCTGCGTGGAAACCGTCGTGAAGGATCCGGTCTTCGACGTTGCCCGGCCGGCGGCATCCGCAACGGTGTAATTGAAAGTGTACGAGGAGTTGAATTCGAGGGGCGTGGTTGCGGTCCAGCTCAGCCCATCCGGGGTCAACGCACCATCGATAGCCTTTCCTTCGGCGCTCGTCAGGGAGACTCTGTCCAGGGTTCCGTCCTTGACGCTGATCGTGACGGGCGCCGCCGGGTTCACTTGCTTGGCCCCGCTCGCAGGCGAGGCAACCACCGTGGCAGGCTTCACGACGGGCAGCACGGCTGCCGCCTCGCTGCGTTCACCTGAGGATCCCTCGGATTCGATTGCCGCACTGGCCGCATGCGGGGCCACTGCAGCGAACGTGCCACTGAGCGCGGCAATGAGGCAGACAACCACGATCCAGGCAACCTTCCGGAACCTGCTTCGCTTCGTGAGTGCAGTGTCCACGTGCCCGGCACTGCCACTATCCTGCTCAGTGTCGAAGAGCCGCGCGGCGTCCACATGCTCGATACTGTCTGCTTGCTCGCCGTCGGGATTAAGACCCATTCCTGTTTTCTCCAAAACTCACGCCCCCCAAAAAGCCCACGCCCCACAGCCGCATCCTAAAGGACGTGGCTTGATATTGGCTGGGAGCCCGCCTGCCGGCGTGCCCCCAGCCGGTGTTCTCAGTACCGGTAGTGTTCCGGCTTGTACGGCCCGGCAACGTCAAGGTCCAGGTATTCCGCCTGTTCCTTGCTGAGTTCGGTCAGTTCCACGCCCAAAGCATCCAGGTGCAGGCGGGCGACCTTCTCATCGAGGATCTTGGGCAGCACGTAAACCTGGTTCGAGTATTCGCGCTCGGCCTCGGGCTGGTCCTTCTTGGTCCACAGCTCGATCTGGGCGATCGTCTGGTTGGCGAAGGAGTTGCTCATGACGAACGAGGGGTGGCCGGTCGCGTTGCCCAGGTTCAGGAGGCGGCCTTCGGAAAGCACGATGATCGATCGCTCTTCGCGGCCGTCGGCTGCGGCGAACACCCACTCGTGGACTTGCGGCTTGATTTCGACCTTCTGGACGCCGGGGATCTTTGCCAGTCCGGCCATGTCGATCTCGTTGTCGAAGTGGCCGATGTTGCCCACGATCGCCTTGTTCTTCATGCGGAGCATGTCGGAGGCCATGATGACGTCCTTGTTGCCGGTAGTGGTGACGAAGATGTCGCCCTGTTCCAACACCGAATCCAGCTTGGCCACCTGGTAGCCATCCATGGCTGCCTGGAGCGCGCAGATGGGGTCGATCTCCGTCACGATCACGCGCGAACCCTGGCCGCGGAGCGCCTCAGCGGCGCCCTTGCCGACGTCGCCATAGCCGCAGACGACGGCGACCTTGCCGCCCATGAGGACATCCGTGGCGCGGTTGATGCCGTCCGGCAGGGAGTGGCGGATGCCGTACTTGTTGTCGAATTTGCTCTTGGTCACCGAGTCGTTGACGTTGATGGCCGGAAACAGGAGCTTGCCCTGTTCGGCGAGCTGGTAGAGGCGGTGCACACCCGTGGTGGTTTCCTCGCTCACGCCACGGATGCCTGCGGCGATGCGCGTCCACTTCTTCGGGTCGGCGGCAAGGCTATTCCGCAGCACATCGAGGATGAGTGCATACTCTTCGGGATCGCTTTCCGTGGCAACCGGCACCGCACCTGCGGCTTCGAACTCGACGCCCTTATGGACCAGCAGCGTGGCGTCGCCGCCGTCGTCGAGGATCATGTTGGGGCCCAACTCCGGGTTCGAGTCGGCGCCCGGCCAGCTGAGGATCTGCTCGGCAGTCCACCAGTATTCGTCGAGGGTCTCGCCCTTCCAGGCGAACACGGGAACACCCTGGGGATCCTCGACAGTACCCTTGCCGACCACGACGGCGGCAGCGGCCTCATCCTGCGTGGAGAAGATGTTGCAAGAGGCCCAGCGGACCTCGGCGCCGAGGGCCGTCAGCGTCTCGATGAGCACCGCGGTCTGCACGGTCATGTGCAGGGATCCCGCAATGCGTGCGCCCTTGAGCGGCTGGCTCGGACCGAACTCGGCGCGCAGCGACATGAGGCCCGGCATTTCGTGCTCGGCCAGGCGGATCTGGTGGCGCCCGGCTTCAGCCAGGGAGATGTCTGCAACCTTGTAATCGAAAGTCATGGAAATCCTTTGGAAGTACCGAATGGTCAAGTCAGGTGGGGCTCAGGCGTGCTGGCCTGCGTCGTGCTGGCCTGCGTCGTGCTGGCCTGCGTCGTGCTGGCCTGCGTCGTGCTGGCCTGCGTCGTGCTGGTCCGAGGCAGCGGCGTTGGCTGCGGCCAGCAACTCCGGAGGCAGCAGCAAGGGGATTCCGTCCTGGATGGCATAGCGGAGCTTTTCGCCCGAAGCGGCATCCGCCGTCGAGACGAGTTCCTCGCCGTCCTGCTCCAGCGGGGACCCGGTGACCGGGCACCTCAGGATGGACAACAATTCAGGACTGACCTTTGGCATGGTTGAAGCTCCCTGGATGGCATCTCGCGGACGCCGCTTTGGACAGATATGGCAGCTTCCAGAGTACAACCCGGCGGCGCAGCGCACGTTGTCACAAAGCGCGTCACACAGGGAGCGGCGACACACGCGGTCAGACGACGTGCAGTTCCTGGTGCCCTGGGTTGCCCTGTGTGTTGCCCTGCGGGATCAGGAGGGATCGCGCAGGATGCGCAGATGGCGCCTGGTTCCCTCTACCGGGGCCGGCCCGTCAAAGGGGGCGCGGACAGTCCGCTGTTCCGGTACGGCCGGGGCCGATGCGGCTTCGCGCACGGCGTTGGCCAGGGCAAGGAGATCGTCCGGCCCGGGCTGGGGCGGGGAGGACGGCATGGCCAGTCGCATGACTTCCCAGCCCCTCGGTACAGTCAGCGACTCGGCATGCTGCGCGCACAGATCGTAGGAATGCGGCTCGGCATACGTGGCCAACGGACCAAGCACTGCCGTGGATTCGGCGTAGACGTACGTCAAAGTAGCCACCGCGGACTGGCGGCAAGCTGATCTGGAACACTGACGAATTGCACCCACAACATCCCAGATTAGCCGCACTTCGCCGCGGCGCGGTGCATTGCCTCTTTGCGGGCATTATGTCGCGTTGGCCGAATCACGGGACTAAAGTCGATATATGCAGTCACAGCACCACGTTCCGGGCTTCACAGTCCATTTGTCCGGCACCGAGGACAGCCAGGAAACGACGACGGCGGGCGCGTCCGCACGCGGCTTCAGGGAGCGCCGCAGGAACCGCCATGGGCGGGGGTTGCGCGGTGAAATCATCCTTCCCAACCTTCCCGGCTACCGGACGCGTGCCGAAAGGTTCGACGACCTCGTGCTCGATTCCGCGGAACGGCTGCAGGACATGTGGGGCAAACGGCTCGACGGCGTCGCGTTCGCCGTAGACGAGATCCCGCCAAACCTTGAGCAACTGGTGGCCGAGGGAACCGCGGCACCGCTGGGCTCTTACACCCCGGCGGCCCACGGCGCAGGACCCGTCATCACCATCTATCGGCGCGTCGTCGAGCACACCACCGGCGGCCGCGAGGACCTCCAGGACCTGGTGCACGACGTCGTCGTCGAGTACACCGCCGAGATGCTCGGAGTACCGCCGGAGACCCTGGACCCCGTTTACCGCCGTCGTTATCAGTAACCCAGGGTGACCTGTACTTTTTCATGGCCGGCAGCGCCGTCCTGGATGGTCAGGACCGAAACCCCGGATTGCTCGCCCTCCTCAAGCACGAGCGCGCCGTAGGCCGCGTCCCCTGCCGCGGACACGATGTAGCCGGAAATCGCGGCGCCGTCGGACTTATCCGGAACGCCGATGACGGAGGTGGTCCCCCCGGCGATGTCGACGGTTTCCGTTTTGTGTATCTTGCCGTCCGAGGTGACCGGCGTGTAACTGACCGTGGCCCGGCCCGTCGGCACGCCGAAGCTAAGGAAGCGAGTGCCGCCTTGGGGCACCGCCACCACATGCTGGCTGCCCAAACGTACCGCGGCCGGAGACCAGGCGAAATCAACCGGATCCCCAGCCTTGAGTCCCCGCGTTACGCGGGAGGACGCGGCGAAGGAAACGTCCGAAGTAGCGCTGACGGTATACATGCCGGCCGGGACGCCCGTGAGCGGCACTTCGGTAACCGAACCCGCTTTGGCGGTCACCGCTCCCCCACCGGGCAAAGCGCGCTGGCCGTTCGGCCCGAACAAACGCACATCCACCACGGCGTCCACAGGACCGGGGACGGTGATCTGCAAGGCCGGAACGACGTCGGCAAAACCGGGCTTGTCCGCGAGTGACTTGACGGCGGCCGGGTCCTGGACGTCCACCCCGGTCATGACCTGGGAATCAGCGGCGCTGGCACCCGGGGTAATGAGCTCGACACCGCCGGCGGTGAGGCCACGGAGAACGCTCTGCTGGATGGTTGCCGCGACCGGGCCGCCGCTGCTGCGCAAATGCACTGAGAGCTGGCCCTCGTTCGGGGCCAGTCCGGCCAAGTTGATGGACCGGGTAGTTCCTGGCGAAACGAGCAAGCCACGGCTGTCCGGGGCTTGGATCTGTCCACGGGCACCGAACAGGTCAAGATTGACTGTCGCCGGTGTGCCCGAGGCATTACTGATGTTCAAAACCGCGGTCCGCCCCAGTGCGGTGTTGGCTCCCAGGAGCCATGAATCGTTGACCGGTTGCTGGCACGGTGCTGCCGCCAGGCCGCGGAGGTCGCCGTCGCCGGCGGTGTAGCTCATCAATCCCGCTACCGCGGCCATCTGTCCGCCGATGGGATCTGCGCCCACCACAGTGACGTCGCCTGCGGGCCTCTGGGCCACGACGCCGGCGTTCAGGACGGGAGGCCCTGACGCCGGGGGCTGGGTGGCGGCGGGAGGCTTGGCAATATCGGCGATAGCGGAGCCACCCAGCGAAGCGAGGTTGCTCCCGGGAACGGATCCGGTGGCGTCACTGAGCACCACCGCATCCAGGAAGCTCTTTGCTGAACGTGAAACAGGGCTGAACTGGGTGTCGGTGCCCGCCGCGGTTCCCTCGGCGAGGCGGGGAGGTGCCGGACACACTGCGGTTGTCCTGCCTGCCGGGACATCCGCAAGCGCCATGTCCAGGGTTTTGCTTCCCGACGGGGAAGGCAGGATGGATGCTGCCGACACCACCCCGGCCCCTGCAGCAAGGAGCAACGTAGCGGAAAGCGCCCCCAACACAACGGCCTTGTTCTTGTTCCCGGCTTTGCGCTGGCCGCGCTTCCTTGACCCCGCGCTGACCTCGGGTGCCGGGTCTTGGTTGTCAGACACTGCTGTACTCCTTACGGAGAGAGTTTTGTTCCTTCAGGAAGCCGGTCTTCGGCCTGCGGGCGGGCATGGGGATGGCCAGCAGGACGGTCAACCCAATAACTACGGCCTGCAGAATGCCGAGCCAAGGCTCCCAAACCGTGGTGTAGCGGATCTCGATCTGGCCGCCTGCGGACGGCAAGGTGAATGCTTGGGCCCATCCGGACGTCGTCGGGCTCAATTGGCGGCCATCCAGCCAAGCGCTCCAGCCAGTGTCTGCCCGCTCAGCGAGCACTACCAGGCGTCCGTCCCCGCCTGCCGGGATGCTGCCGGCGGCAGAGGTTCCGAGGGAAGGCAAGAGGGCAACAACGGCACCATTGGCATCCACTACCCTGACACGGTGGGCGGTTTCGGCGTCGGCCGCGGCGGCCTGGTTGAGCGGCGTGACACGCCACAACCACCCGGAATCGGTCTTGCCCACCGCCACCAGGCCGGGAACGGAATCGATCCGGTTGGCCGTCAACTGGGCAGCGGTGTCGGCTGACTTCAGAACCACGAATCCGGCACCGAGCTGCTCAAGGGCGGGCCGCGGGTCTACGCCTGTTCCCGCGACGATCGTGGCTACGGCGTTCCGGATGGACGCGGTAGCGTCGTCGTCGGCCACAAGGAGTTCCTGCCCTGGTGATCCCACGATGGAACGTGCGGCTGCGACCGTGGAAAGCGAGTCCAACGTAGTCCCGGCCCCGCGCATGAGGGATGACGTGTAGCCACCGTTCTCACCGGCGGTGATGACCAGCGTACGGGTCTGTTCCGGCCCCTGGCCGTGGTCGACGGCGGTGGCGGGCAGAGTGCCCTGCCCTAAGGGCTGGACCAGCCGCGGCGTGCCAAGCGCGCCACTGGCCGAAGGCGAGGTGTCTGCGCTGGCCAGGACATTCTGGGTTGCCCATAGGCCCATGCTGGCAAGGGGGCCGGCAATGAGGAGAAGGGTTGCGACAGCGGAGACGGTTCGCATTGCCGCGCGCCGGACCGGGCGGCCGTCGTCTGCCTTGGCTTTCAGCTGGAGGAGGTTATCGGCACCGATCAACGCCGCTGCCAGGAACGCGAACCCGGCGGCGGAAACTGCCGGACCGGTGAAAGGTGCGACGAGCAGGTTGCCGTCGGCGCCAGTCGCCACATGTCCGGCGAGCCATGCCCAAGCCAGGAGCAAGAGGGCCCCGGCCCAAAGGAAACGCGTGACGCGGGACCGCCGTCCGGGCACAAAGAGTGCGGCAACGGACAGGAGCAGGACCGGAGCGCCGACCAGCAGGGCAAGTGCCAATGCCCACGGAATACCCGACGGGCCAAATAGTGCCAAGCCGGCCAAACCGCCGTTGACATCGAATTTCAAGGGTTGGCCAAGCAATTGCTGCCACAACGGTGCGGCGTCGAACCCCAGCGGGAGGCCCGGATCAGCCAACAGGGCGCGGGGCCGTTCCAGGACCGAGAGGACATACGGTGCAAAGAGCGCGGCGCTCGGAAGCAGTGACCACCATATGGTCCGCCCGCGCCGCCCCAAGGCGATGCCGCAAAAGACAATGAGGACGGCAAAGGGAGGTAGCAGGGACGGCGCAGAAGCTGTCACGACAGCCAGCGCCAGGCCGGCCGCGGCGGCAGCCGTCCACGACGGAGTGCCGTTGGCGCCCGGCTTGCCCGGCAACGGCTTCGCTGGCAATGGCTTCGCTGCGGCGTAGCCGGACGGCTGGATCTGCTGGTGATTCTGTTGCTGGTCCAACGTAGTGCCGCGCCCTAGCGCCGATCCAGTGGCCCGAAAGAGGGCCAGCACCAGCAGGGGCATCGCCACGTGGGCCAGAAGGGCGCCGGCCCTTCCTTGGTTCAATGCGACTTGGAGGGCTGGCGCTGCGGCCCAGACCAGCGCCGCAATGAAACGGTAACGGCGCAGGGTGGTCATCGCGCCCGCGGCAAACCAGGCGCCCAGGCCTGACAGCGGCATGGCCAGCAACAATAGCCACACGGCGGCTGTGTTGGAGTCGCTTCCCCCGAGCATTGACACAAGCCACAGGATGTAGGCGAACGGATCCCCATGTCCGGGCAAGCCGGCACCCAAGCTGATCCACCAGCTGGACGCGGACCGCCAAATGTCACTGGATGCGGACAACGGCAAGAGGCCTCCGCCTGTCACCCCGCTTGCCCCCAGGAGCCCCAGCAGCCCCACGATGGAAGCAGCCAGCGCAACAAATCCGGCGGCCACCGCGCCCGTGCCGATCCAACCACGCTCATTCGTTGCGAGGGCCACGAAATCGTCACCGGCATCGCCACTCGGTTCCGGAGCCAGGGAATCAGTCTCCTGGAATTCGTCCGCGCCAATCGCCTCGACGAGGGAGCGGCGGTGGGCCCACACCTCGCGCCGCGGAGTCTGCAGACCCTTGACCATCGAGCGTCGCACGCGGCGTGTCCGGGCCGCGTTCCGCCTGGAACGCCAAATCGCCCTGGGACGGCCGAGCGCCGCCACGGTGGCGCCAAGCTGGGAAATCCCGTAACCCGGCTCTTTGACGAGGATGCTCAAGACGAGCCTCACCATACTCCCGAGCAACGCGCCGAGCGCGTGCAGCGGAACCTTCCACGGCGAAGCGTGGGTGAGCCTCAAATGGACTTGGCTCTTGCGGGCGGCGGCAGGTGTCGCGAGGCCGTGGGGGCGGTGCTCGACGTGGAACATGCGCGCCGCCGGGACCACCACAACCCTGTTGCCCGCAAGCCAGTTGCGCCAGCAGAAATCGACGTCGTCTCCCACGCCCGGAAGGGCAGGGTCAAAACCGCCCAGCTGCTCCCAGGCATCGCGGCGGATCAGCATGCCTGCGGAATTCACCGCGAAAGTGTCCGTGCGCCCGTCGTACTGGCCTTGGTCGAGTTCGTCGGCTTCAATGAGCGTGAGCCGTTCGGCCCAGCGGCTCGTGGACAGGCCGGCGTCGATGAGCCTGCGTTCCGCATCCCAAGCCAACTGCTTGCAACCGGCCACAGTGACCGAGGGAGCGCGCTCGACTGCCTGAAGCAGCTCGGCGAGTGCATCCGGGGCGGGAGCGGCGTCGTCGTGCAACAACCAGATCCATTCCACGGTTCCCGGCTCCCGCGAAGGGGCCGAACGGGCCAGGCCGGCTATGACGGCCGCGCCGAAGCCCACTTTGTGTTCGCCTGTGCCGGTGACATTGGCCTTACCGAGAGCCCGCTGCAGCAACGCGGCGGACTTGTCCCGGGAGCCCGTATCAATGCCAATGGCGGCATCTGCCGGACGCGTTTGGTCCAGCAGGGCCGCCAGGGTTCTGGGGAGGTAGCTACCGCCGTCGTGCGAGACGACGACGGCGGTAACGTGTACTGCCTTGAGAATCAGACCGCTCGCTTCCTCAGCCTGCGGCGTTCACGCTCGGAGAGCCCGCCCCAGATACCAAAACGTTCATCGTTGGCGAGTGCGTATTCAAGGCACTGCGAACGGACATTGCACGCACCGCAAACCTTTTTGGCATCCCGCGTGGAGCCGCCCTTCTCGGGGAAGAACGCCTCCGGGTCCGTCTGGGCGCACAAGGCGTCCGTCTGCCAGCCAAGTTCGCCTTCGTCGTCGAAGTCACCTTGGCCCGGAAGCCCGATCCACACCGGCTGGGCCGGGTTGTCGAGCGGACGGCGCAGCTCCATCGGAGGATCGTCGAGATCGTCCTCCGGATCTACCGGTTCGCCCCCCACAAGAGCCTCGTGGGCAGCAAGAAGGGCAGTTGCCTGGTCTTCCAACGACTCCCGAGTGGTCTCGATATAGCGGTCCGCCGCCTGCGGATCTGCCGGGTCAACATACCAATCCCCCGGAACTTCGCGCGATCGGTACTTCACCGACGCATATTCCGCGACGACTGCATCTTCCTGGATACGCAACGCTTGCCCCATGGCGTCCCTCCTGATGTTTGCAGCTGCTGCCGTGCTCATTCGGTACTCGGTTATGTACCCGATACTCCCGCAGCGGCGTTCGATATCTAATTACACGTGTGTAACTACCAAGCCGTCAAGCCGCGCCGGGATAATAATCAACTTTCCGCACTAACTCCCGCCGCGCCACGCCCGGGATTTTTTCGCCCCGCCCGCGCGCCCCCAACGAAAAACGGAAGCTTCGAATCACTTAAGATGTATTTTCATTGAATTTCAGGGAAATCACTTGCCCCCTCGAGCACCGCGCCGACGCCACCCCCCAGCCCAGTGTGGTGCAATTCACACGTGCCGGCGCCGGGCCGGGCGCCCCGTGGCAAGATGTAGCCATGAGCACCCCCGCGATGAACCTGATGGCAGCCCTGCGTTCCGGACACGCCACATCCCCCCGCCTGACCTGGTACGGGCCGGACGCCGAACGGGTGGAGCTCTCAGGCCGGGTCCTGGATAACTGGGTGGCCAAGACCAGCAACCTGCTTCAGGACGAGTTCGACGCCGAGCCAGGCATGAGCCTTCGCCTGGACCTGCCGGCCCATTGGAAGTCCTTTGTGTGGGCACTGGCTGGATGGCAGCTGGGCATGGAGCTGGTGCTCGACGGCGGCAGCGCCGATCTGCTTGTCACAGACACCCCTAACGTCGGTGCCGGAGCCGACTTTGACGCCGTCGTCGCCGTGCCGCTCGCGGCACTGGCGATGCGCTGGCCGGGAGAACTGCCGGTCGGCGTCGTGGACTACGCGGCTGAAGTCCGCTCCCACGGCGACGTGTTCATGGCGCACGCCGAGCCGGACGCCGCACTGCCGGCCCTGCGCCGCCCGGAATCCGGACACCCGCACAGCGAATTGCTGGACGGCTTCGCCAAGGAACACGACGCCGGCGTACGCCTGCTGGTCCGCGCGGCCGACGGTTTGGAGTCGGCCCTCGCGGACGCACTCGGCGCATGGAATAAAGACGGTTCAGTAGTCCTGGTGCACCCGGACGTCGACGTCACCCAGCACCTGCTGGACAACGAGCGCGTCAGCGGGGCTTGACCGCGTCTTCGCCTTCATCGGAGCTGGCCTCGGAGCTGGCGGCATGGATGGCCTTGGCCTTGGCCCTGTGATGGGCTTCGATGATCTCGTGGTCATGCGAGAAGGCCTCCTCTTCGTCGAGCTCCTTGTTGAACACCAGGAAGCGGTAGGCGAAGAAGCGCACGACAGTGGCTACAAGGATGCCGACGACGCCTGCAGCGAAGAGGACGTTCTTGTCCTGGATGTTCATGCCGTATTTGGCGATGGCAGTCAGACCGGTGGAAATTCCGATGCCAATGCCGTTGATGATGATGAACATCACGAACTCTCGCACCACGTTCTGCTGGCGGCGGTGACGGAAGGTCCAGAAGCGGTTGGCGATCCAGGAGAAGACAGTGGCCACGGTTGCGCCGACGAAACGGGCCTTGGCCTCACTGTCCGACATCGGGCCGTGCATGAGATAGTAGGTCAAGCCGTTATCTATGACGAACGCAACACCGCCGACAGCGCCGAACTTCGCTACTTCGCGCCAAAAGAGCGAGGCGAGCCCGCGCATGCGATCTGCAAGTGTGTTGATCATGACCCTCCATGGCCGTTGTTCTAGGGGGCCGATGGGCCGAAGCCTCCATTTTAGCTCCGATTCCTTGGAGCTTCCCGAACTTTTCCGCGCCAACAGCCTCGCACCGAGGCTGCACGGGACCCAGCGGCGAACAGAATAAAGGAACCAGCCGCTGGTTCGGTAGGCTGAACCTTGTGACTTTTCCTGTAATTGGCGTGGTGGGCGGCGGCCAGCTCGCACGAATGATGGCCCCGGCCGCAACCGCTCTTGGCTTTGAACTCCGGGTCCTTGCCGAAGGTGAGGACGTTTCCGCGGTCCAGGCCGTGGCAACGGCTCCTATTGGCGACTACAAGGACCTCGCTGCGCTCCTTGAGTTCTCGCAGGGCTTGGACGTCATGACGTTCGACCACGAGCACGTCCCCACAGAGCACCTGAGGGCGCTGATCGAGGCCGGAGTCAACGTCCAGCCTGGTCCTGATGCCCTGGTGCACGCGCAGGACAAACTCGTGATGCGCGCCGCGATCGACCGCCTGGGGCTCCCCAATCCGGCATGGGCTGCCGTCCACGGCGTCGCGGACCTGGTGGCTTTCGGCGGGCAGGCCGGCTGGCCGATCGTCTTGAAAACCCCCCGCGGTGGCTATGACGGCAAGGGCGTGCGCATTATCCATTCCGCCGACGACGCCCGGACCACCACGGACTGGTTTGAAGCCATGAGCCCGCTATTGGCCGAAGAGAAGGTGGAGTTCAGCCGCGAGCTTTCCGCGCTCGTTGCAAGGACCCCCGACGGCGAATCCCGCGCCTGGCCGGTTGTCCACACTGTCCAGGTGGATGGCGTCTGCGACGAAGTGATTGCGCCGGCCCAAGACATTCCCGTCGAAGTTGCTGCGGCAGCCGAAGAGGCAGCGCTGCGTATCGCCAATGAACTCGGAGTCACGGGCGTCATGGCGGCGGAACTCTTCGAAACCCCCGGCGTCGGGGTCGGGTTCCTGGTCAACGAGCTCGCCATGCGGCCGCACAACACCGGCCACTGGACCCAAGATGGCTCCGTCACCAGCCAGTTCGAACAGCACCTGCGCGCAGTCCTCAACCTTCCGCTCGGTGCCACCGACGCCCTGGGCCCGGTGGTGGTCATGAAGAACTTCCTGGGCGGCGACAACCAGGATCTCTACAGCGCCTACCCCAAGGCCCTCGCCTACGAACCGGCCGCAAAGGTCCACTGCTACGGCAAGTCCGTGCGGGCCGGCCGGAAGATCGGGCACGTGAACCTCGTGGGCAACTCGACGGCAGACGTCGCCTCCATCCGACACCGCGCCACCGTAGTGGCCGACATCATCCGTGACGGCCGCATGCCGGCCGAGACCACCTCCGAGGAGACCGCATGAGCGCAGGGAACGTCAGTGCCGAGAACGCGATTACCGAAAACGCGAGTGCGGCGAACGCCACCCCGATCGTAGGCCTCGTCATGGGCTCCGACTCCGACTGGCCTGTCATGGAAGCTGCGGCGGACGCCCTGGCCGAATTCGGCATCCCCTTCGAAGCCGACGTCGTCTCCGCCCACCGCATGCCCACGGAAATGATCCGCTACGGGCAGACCGCCCATGAGCGCGGCATCCGCGTCATCATCGCCGGAGCAGGCGGCGCAGCCCACTTGCCCGGCATGCTCGCCTCCGTCACCCCGCTGCCCGTCATCGGCGTCCCGGTCCCGCTGAAGACCCTGGATGGCATGGATTCCTTGCTGTCCATCGTGCAGATGCCCGCCGGCGTTCCCGTGGCGACCGTTTCGATCGGCGGCGCCCGCAACGCCGGCCTCCTGGCCGTGCGCATGCTGGCGTCCGGAACCGATGAGCTGGCCGTCCGGCTACGCGGCGAGCTGCTCGAATTCGCCCAGGAGCTCAACAACACCGCCACGGAAAAAGGGGCCAGGCTCCGCGACAAGGTCGCCGAAGTCTTCTCCACGGCGAACGTCTCCGCCCGGAGCAGTCGTTAAGAGCCCGGGCAGCCGCTAAGAGGTCATCCCCGGCAATCCCGAATGAACCGTCCCGCAATGACAAGGATCCCCTGCCGTGTACCAGCTTGAGAATGTTCTCCGCCCCTATGCATGGGGATCGACGACGGCGATCGCCGCTCTGCTGGGAAGGCCCGCCTCGGGCGGTCCGGAGGCGGAGTTGTGGATCGGCGCGCACCCGGACTCGCCGTCCGTGGCCACCCGTCCGGATGGGTCTTCCGTCGCCTTGGACACCCTGATCAGCGTGGATCCCGTGCACTTCCTAGGTGAAACGAGCCTGGCCGAATTCGGTCCCCGCTTGCCGTTCCTCACCAAGCTCCTTGCAGCGGACAAGCCGCTGTCCTTGCAGGTCCACCCTCGCCTGCAGCAGGCCCGGGACGGCTTCGCGAAGGAAAATGCCGCAGGTATGGCAGCGGACGCACCCGAGCGCAACTATCGCGACGACAACCACAAGCCGGAGATGATCTTCGCGCTGACGCCGTTTCATGCCCTCTGCGGTTTCCGTCCAGCCGCCGATTCGCAGCGTGTCTTCGAGCACCTGGCGACCCTCCTGGACCTTGCCGCCGTCGACGTTCCGGGCGTCATCGCCGGAGTCATCGCGGACCTCGCCGGGTCCGACGAGCCCTCGGCACTCAAAGCTGCGTTCACCCGGCTGATTACCGGCGGGGATGCCGTCTCCGCAGCCACCGATCAGGTGGTTTCCATCCTGAAATCGGGCGCGCCGATGGGTCAGCACGCCGCGGAACTCTCCACATTGGTGGACATCAACAATGAGTTCCCGGGCGATCCCGGGGTCCTGATTTCCCTGCTCTTGAATCTTGTCTTCCTGTCCCCGGGCGAATCGGTGTACCTGCCGGGCGGAAACGTCCACGCCTACTTGAAAGGCCTCGGTGTGGAGGTGATGGCGGCTTCGGACAACGTGCTCCGTGGCGGCCTCACCCCCAAGCACATCGATGTCCCCGAACTCCTGAAGACCATCGAATTCGCCTCCCTCGGCGTACCGCGCATCGAGTCGAGGACCTCCGGATATGGCCAGGATCTGTATGTGCCGCCGTTCCGGGAATTCCAGCTCCAGCGCATCGAGTTGGCTCCCGGAGCGGAACCGGTGCCGATGGCGCAGGCCGGTCCCGCCGTCGTCGTCGTGGTTTCGGGTTCCGTCGTGCTCGACTCCCCCAAGAGCGAGCTCGCCGTGGAGCGCGGCGGGAGTGCGTTCATCCCGGCATCCGAAGAGCCCGTGATGGTGCACCCGGTTGCCGGCGCAACGGGAACCAGCGTTGCCTTTGCCGTCACAACGGGCTTGGGGAACTAAAACGGTGGAGTACTTCCTGCAGACGCCCGCATGGGCGTCCTTCCAGCGATCCCTCGGCCGAACCGTGCACGAGGAGTCCGGCCCGGGGTGGCGTTTCCTCGCGGTGGAGGAAAAGAACCCCGCGGGCAAGGTCATCTATGCACCCTACGGGCCCGTGGCCGATTCGTTGGAGGCCTTCGACGAAGCCGTAGCCGCACTCGCGGCGATCGCGCACCGCAGCCGTGCGGTCTTTGTCCGGATGGAACCGGTCACCGCCGGGTTCGAAGCCGCCGACGCCGGGGCGATACTGCGGGAACGCGGCCTGCAGCCGGCGCCATCCAACCAGCAGCCGGAATTGAGCTGGATTGTGGATCTGGACGGCGACTTCAAGGACGTCCTTGCGGGCATGAAACCCACCAACCGGAACCTGTACCGCAACATCCACAAGAAGGGTGTCACCTTCCGGTCCTCGCAGGATCCTGAAGAGATCTCCGTGCTTCTCAACTTCCTGCACATGACCGCCGCACGCAACGGCTTCAAGCCCCAGAGCGACGACTACCTGAGCTCGGTGGCACGCTCCCTCATGCCAGCGGGTGCCGGCACCCTGTTCATCGCCGAACTCGAAGGCGAGCCCATTGCGGCCGCCCTGGCGTACGACTCCGCCGACACGCGCACCTACGCCCACGCGGCGCTCGATGACACGCACCGCAAGCTCAGCGCGGGCATTCCGTTGCTCGTGACGCTCATGGCGGATGCCAAGGACAAGGGACTCAAGCACGTCGACCTGTGGGGTGTGGCCCCGGAGGACGAGCCTGACCACAAGTGGGCCGGATTCACTGCCTTCAAGAAGTCCTTCGGCGGGCGCGAAATCGCCTACCCGGGTACGTGGGACCTTCCCGTCAACAAGCTTCGCTACGGGGCCTACCAAGTGGCCCGGAAGCTGCGCGAAAAGCTCCGCTGACGTTTCCTTTCGCAGCACTCGCGCGAACTGGCAGCAAATGCCCTCAAAATTCGATTGAGAGGGCATTTGCTGCCAGTTCGCGCGGGAGGGCGCGTCCTACTTGCGGGCGTAACCTTCCCACTTGCTGGCCTGGTGCTCGCCGTCGACGAAGCGGATGGTTCCGGACTTGGAGCGCATCACGATGGACTGGGTCAGGACCTTGTCCTTGGAATAGCGCACACCCTTGAGGAGGTCGCCGTCGGTGATGCCGGTAGCCGCGAAGTAGCAGTTATCGCTCGTGACGAGGTCGTTCGTGGAGAGGACGCGCTCGAGGTCGTGTCCGGCGTCGATGGCCTTTTGCTTCTCGTCGTCGCTCGTGGGCCACAGGCGACCCTGGATGACACCGCCGAGGGACTTGATGGCACACGCGGCAACGATGCCTTCCGGGGTGCCGCCGATGCCCATCAGGGCGTCGACGCCGGTACCGGAACGTGCGGCGGCAATGGCGCCTGCAACGTCGCCATCCATGATGAACTTGGTGCGGGCACCGGCTTCGCGGATTTCCTCCACCAGCGGGCGGTGGCGGTCGCGGTCCAGGATCATGACGTTGAGCTGGTTGACCTTGACGCCCTTGGCCTTGGCGATCAGGTGCAGGTTCTGCTTCACCGGCAGACGCAGGTCCACCATGTCAGCGGCTTCGGGACCCGTGACGAGCTTCTCCATATAGAACACGGCGGAAGGATCGAACATGGTTCCGCGTTCGGCCACGGCCAGCACGGCGAGGGCGTTGTTGATGCCCAAGGCAGTAAGGCGGGTTCCATCGATAGGGTCGACGGCGACGTCGCACTCCGGTCCGGTGCCGTCACCGACGTGCTCTCCATTGAAGAGCATGGGGGCTTCGTCCTTTTCACCCTCGCCAATGACAACGACGCCGTTGAAATGGACGGTGTGGAGGAACGAGCGCATGGCGTCAACGGCGGCGCCGTCTGCCTTGTTCTTATCGCCGAAACCAACCCAGTGACCGCCGGCAATGGCGGCAGCTTCAGTAACGCGGACAAGTTCGAGGGCCAGGTTGCGGTCCGGCTCATCGGTCCCGACGGCGAGCGCCGGCGAAATCGTGGAATACTTCTGGGACATTGGCGCTGGAGACACGTGAACCTCTTCTTCGATGACGCGATTCGTGGGACCAGGAATGGCTGCGCTTGGCAGCCTGAATGATTCCTCTACAACAGATCATAGTCGGGGCGGAGCGCCACGGTCATGGGATGACCAACTCCCGGAACGCCCCTTGCGCGGATGGCCCGATGTGTATTAGCCGCCGGGATAAGGGACTATTGAAGCGTGAGTGAAACGCAAGACAAAGCAATTGCCGCTGTCCCATCGGACAACGCCACTACCGACGCAACTGGCAACCAAGAGTCCGGCCAAGCGGCGGTCAAGCCCGTTATCGCGGCGAAAGCAGCCAAACGCGCCAACGCGTCGGTGATTGGCATGCTCATCGCGTTGCTCCTCTGTGTGTTGGCATTCCTGCCGATCGTGCTCATGAACCCGGCACCAAAGAGCAGCGGCTACCGGCCCAACGTCGATGTGGCCGCAACCGCAGCCAACGCGAAAGATGTGGCGGGTTTCACACCCGTGGCGCCGGATACCGGCGACACATTTAGTCCGAACTACGCCCGTTGGAACTCCGGGACCGGCGATGGCGTGCCCACGTGGGAGGTCGGCTACGTCACTCCCAAGCAGATGTTCATCGGAATTGTCCAGACCCGCAAGGCCAATCCAACCTGGATTTTCCAGCAGACCGGCAGCGCTCCGATTACCGGCACGCGCAGCGCCGGCGGCCACGACTGGGAGCTCCATGACACGGCCAAGGGCAACCGCAGCATGGTCCTGAACTACCGCGGAACCACGATCATCCTGAGCGGCAGTGCAGGACTGGACGAGTTCTCCACACTGGCCGCAGCCGTGGTGAAATCAATGGACTCAGCTCCGGCCGCTTCCGCGGACGTGAGCACGAAGCCGGGCGACACAGTTTCGCAGCCTGCCACCTCAAAGCCGTAAAGTAGCGCCGTGGCTACCTACCTGACTCCTGCACTTGCCTGGCGCCGTTTGCGCGAAGGAAACGAACGCTTTGTCGCCGGGGAGTCCTTGCACCCCAACCAGGACGCTTCCCGCCGGCATTCCCTGCTCGAGGACCAGCACCCATTCGCAGTGATTTTCGGCTGCTCGGATTCCCGCCTGGCCGCCGAGATCATCTTCGACCTCGGACTGGGCGATGCTTTCGTGGTCCGGACCGCCGGTCAAGTGATCGACGACGCCGTCCTCGGTTCCCTTGAATACAGCATCTCCCAATTGCATGTTCCGCTCATCGTGATCCTCGGCCACGACAGCTGCGGCGCCGTGACCGCGACCAAGAACGCAGTCGAGACCGGCGAAATGCCAGCAGGCTTCATCCGTTCACTCGTGGAACGCATCACGCCTTCCGTCCTCACGGCAATGCGCAACGAGCAGACGGACGTCAACGAGATGGTGGTGGAGCACGTCAAGCAGACGGCCCGTCGCCTTGCAGACAGTTCCCGTGTGATTTCCGACGCGATCGACGACGGCCGGGCCGCCGTCGTCGGGCTTTCCTACAAACTGGACGAAGGCCGCGCGGCGCTGGTTTCCGGGATCGGCAAGCTCTAAACCCGACGCCGGGCCGCCCGCTAAGGGGCGGTAACCAGCGGCCGTAGCTTTGCACCTCCGGTTTTCGGTCAAGCGGCTGCTCGCCATAAGCTAGCCCCATGACTTCCACTCAAGAATCCAACACGGCCGAGTTCCGTATTGAACATGACACGATGGGCGAAGTTCGCGTTCCCGTGAACGCCCTGTACCGCGCCCAGACGCAGCGCGCCGTGGAGAACTTCCCGATCTCCGGCAAGACGCTTGAGCGCGCACACATCGAGGCCCTTGCCCGCGTCAAGAAGGCTGCGGCCCTGGCGAACGCTGAACTGGGAGTGCTCGACGGCGAGCTCGCCGAGGCGATCGCCAGCGCTGCCGATGAGGTTGCCGCCGGAAAGTACGACGGCGATTTCCCCATCGACGTCTTCCAGACCGGTTCGGGTACGTCCTCCAACATGAACACCAACGAGGTCATCGCTGAGCTGGCGACTCGTGCCCTCGCGGCCGCCGGGAGCGACAAAGTTGTCCACCCGAACGACCACGTCAACGCTTCCCAGTCCTCCAACGATGTCTTCCCGACGTCCGTTCACGTCGCCGCGACGTCGGCCCTGATCAACGACCTGATCCCGGCCCTCGACTACCTGGCTGCTTCCCTGGACCGCAAGGCCGTGGAGTTCAAGGACGTCGTCAAGTCCGGCCGCACCCACCTCATGGACGCCACTCCGGTGACGTTGGGCCAGGAATTCGGCGGCTACGCCGCGCAGGTCCGTTACGGCATCGAGCGCATCAACGCCGCCCTCCCCCGCGTTGCCGAGGTCCCCCTGGGCGGCACCGCCGTCGGCACCGGAATCAACACCCCGGAAGGCTTCCCGGAGCGCGTCATCGAGCTCCTCGCAGCCGACACCGGCCTGCCGCTGACCGAGGCGCGCGACCACTTCGAAGCGCAGGCCAACCGCGACGGCCTCATCGAGGGCTCCAGCCAGCTGCGAAACATCGCGATCTCGTTCATGAAGATCAACAACGACCTCCGCTGGATGGGCTCCGGCCCCAACACGGGACTTGGCGAAATCTCCATCCCGGACCTCCAGCCTGGCTCGTCGATCATGCCGGGCAAGGTCAACCCGGTCATCTGCGAAGCCTCGATCATGGTCTGCGCCCAGGTCATCGGCAACGACACCGCCATCGCCTGGTCCGGTACCAACGGCGCCTTCGAGCTCAATGTCGGCATCCCCGTGATGGCCGCCAACCTGCTCGAATCCATCCGCCTCCTGGCCAACACCAGCCGCGTCATGGCCGACAAGATGATCGACGGCATCACGGCCAACGTGGAGCGCGCCCGCTTCCTCGCCGAGGCTTCCCCGTCTATCGTGACCCCGCTGAACAAGTTCATCGGTTACGAAGCAGCGGCAAAGATCGCCAAGAAGGCCGTTGCCGAGGGTTTGACCATCCGCGAAGCCGTGATCTCCCTTGGTTACCTTGAGCGCGGCGAATTGACCGAAGAGCAGCTCGACAAGGCTCTCGACGTCACCACCATGACCCGCCCGGCCCACAAGGCCTAGCCTCCCGCTAGTCCAACTGGCCAGCCCGACGGCGGCCGGCACCTTTCCCACGGAAGGTGCCGGCCGCCGTCGTCGTTTCCGCCCACAGAGCCTTCTTGCACTCTTAGATAAAAAGTGCAAAACTTTACTTTGTGGAAAATAGTGCAACTAACGACGGCGGACTCCGGGAGCGCAAGCGCGCACAGACCCGCGCGGCGATCTCCGCCGTCGCACGGTCCCTGACGGCCCAGCGCGGACTCAACGGCTTCACCGTCGAGGAAGCCTGCGAGCAGGCCGGGATATCGCGGCGGACGTTCTTCAACTACTTCCACACCAAGGAAGACGCGGTGATCGGCTCGTTCTCCGATGAACTTCCGGAAGATGCCTTGGAGGCCTTCAACCGCAACCCCGCCCGTGCCCTCGGCACAATCTCTGCCACGATCTCGGACTCGCTGCTGTCCGCACTGCGCCACTTCACCTTGGCGGTCCTCGAGCGGTCCACCGTCAGCCCGTCGGAGATCCGCCAGCTCATCGCAGCCGTCACAGCCGAGCCCCAGCTCCTGGCCCGCTTGACCCGCGAAGGCGAAGTCCGCGAGCGCCAGTTCGCCGAGCTCATCGCCACCCGTGAAGGCCTCCCCGCAGACCACGTAGAGGTCACCATGGCCGCCGCGGTCTTCGGTGCAGTCACCAAGAAGACGAGCAAACAGTTCTTTTCCGAAGAGAACACCGAGCCCTACCGCGAACTGCTGGATCGGAACCTCAACGCGGCCCGCGCACTCTTCGCCCAACCGCTGGACGCCAATCCCGTCGAACCCCAGAAGGATCAACCGTGAGTACAACGCTCAAGACCAAAGCGGCCGCACCGCTGCTCTTGACCCAGAGAAGGATCTGGATCATTTTCTCGGCGTTGATCGCCGGAATGCTGCTCTCCAGCCTGGACCAGACCATCGTGTCCACGGCCATGCCCACTATCGTCGGCAAGCTCGGCGGCGTTGAGAACCAGGCCTGGATCACCACGGCCTACCTGCTCGCCACCACCATCGTCATGCCGATCTACGGCAAGTTCGGTGACATCCTGGGCCGGCGGAACCTCTTCCTGATTGCCATCGGTTTGTTCACCGCAGCTTCCATCGGTTGTGCCTTCGCCACCGACTTCTGGGGCTTCGTGATCTTCCGTGCCATCCAGGGCCTGGGCGGCGGCGGCCTGATGATCCTGTCGCAGGCCATCATCGCGGACATCGTGCCTGCCAAGGAACGCGGCAAGTACATGGGCCCCCTCGGTGCCATCTTCGGCCTCTCCGCCGTTGCGGGCCCGCTCCTGGGCGGCTTCTTCGTCGATCACCTCACCTGGGAATGGGCCTTCTACATCAACATCCCCATCGGCATTGCGGCGTTCACCATCGCCTGGTTCACGCTCACCCTGCCGAACAAGAAGGCCGAAAAGCGCATCGACATCCTGGGTGTGCTGCTGCTGTCCGCCGCCACGGCCTGCCTGATCTTCTTCACCGACTTCGGTGGGAAGAAGGACCAAGGCTGGGACTCCCCGCTCACCTGGGCCTTCGGCGCCGGCATGGTGCTTGCTGCTTTCCTCTTCGTCCTCGTGGAGCGTAAAGCCGAAGATCCCATCATTCCGCTGAGCCTGTTCAAGAACCGGATCTTCATCAACGCAACGGCTATCGGCTTCACCCTTGGCTTGGGCATGTTCGCCGCCATTGCCTTCGTTCCGACGTTCCTGCAGATGTCCTCCGGTACCTCGGCCGCTGTCTCCGGCCTGCTTATGCTGCCGATGATGGTGGGACTCATGGGTACGTCCATCTACTCCGGTATCCGCATCTCCAAGACCGGCAAGTACAAGATGTTCCCGATCCTCGGAGCGAGCCTCACGATCGTTGCGATGTTATGGCTCACCACGCTCACCGCGGCAACTCCGATCTGGGTCATCTGCATCCAGCTGTTCATCTTCGGCGCAGGCCTGGGCTTGATCATGCAGGTCATCGTCCTGGTGGTCCAGAACGCGGTTCCGGCCGAGCAAATCGGCACGGCAACGAGCACCAACAACTACTTCCGCGAGGTCGGGGCTTCGTTGGGCGTTGCCGTCTTCGGCTCGATCTTCACCACGCGGCTAGCCGAGTCCCTCACGAAGGCATTCACGGGCGCCGGGGCTTCTGCCGCGCAGGCTGCACAGTCCACCAGCAGGCTTGATCCGCAGACACTGGCCCAACTGCCGGTCCAGGTCAAGGACGCCATCATCAACGCCTATGCCGATTCACTGGCACCCGTGTTCTGGTACCTGATCCCGTTCATCGCTGCCGCCCTCCTGCTCGCCATCACCCTCAAGCAGATCCCGCTGTCCGACACCGCCGGAATGGTGGCCCGGGGCGAGGCTGTCGGGGGCGAGGAGGCGGAACGCCTTGAAACCGAACGCCTCGGAGGATCCGCCGAGGCGACTGTCGACGCAGACGCTGACGCCGAGCCGGAGTCCGGCACGGTGGGCGACAACGACGGCGAGCTCGCCCGGCGCTGAAGGACATGCCCAGCCTTGGCCCGGACCAGTGGACATAAGGGGGAATATGCCCACTGCCCGGATGCAAAGCTGGGCATGTCCCTTGGTCCGACGTCGGGTTCCATGGCCGCTGGCCCGGCCAACCGGGGCGCCGCAATCTTTGGGGGTTGCGGCGCCCCTGTGTTGTCCGTCCCCGCGGCGTCTGGCTTAGGCTGGAACCCATGAGTTCAGAGCCCGAAGAATCCGCGAACATCAGCCCGGCCGTTCGATGGGGACTAGGGGCCGTGCTTTTCGGCCTTCTGGCCGTCTCCATAGCCTCCGCCCGGGGCGAATGGTGGACCATCGTCGGAGCCATTGTCTGTGGGGCCGCCGCTTGCCTCTTCGCTGCCCGCGCGATCCTCGCAGCCCGTCAATCGCGCTGATACGCGACGGCGGAGCCCGGCTCCAGCGCAAGCCGGATGGTTTCGCGGTGGCCGGCACTGATATCAGGCAGCTCGTCGAGGGCAAACCAGCCGACGGCGATTGATTCGTCGTCGTTGACGCGGGCCTCCCCCGAGACATAGCGGCATTTGAAGGCAATATCCAGGAAGTCGCAGACGTCTCCGTTGGGATAAATGACCGGGCCGATCACGCCCACGGCCAGGATCCGCTCGGTTTCGGCCACCACGGCAGTCTCCTCGAAGATCTCGCGAATCAAACCGGGGGCCGGGTGCTCCCCGGGTTCCAGCATTCCGGTGATCAAGGTCCAACGGCCATTGTCGGCCCGTTGGCACAGCAAAACCCGGTTCTCGTCGTCCAGGACCACGCCACGTACGCCGGGTAGCCACAGCGGGTCGTTGCCGATCTTCTCGCGGATTTGCAGGATGAATTCCGGGACCGCCACTGCCTAGCCCGCTTTCGTTGAAACAGTCATTACCAACAAGAGCACTGCCTCCGCTTCCGGATCGGATCCGCCAGTAGGGCGAGTATCCCACCGGCGATGCCCGAATGACAGCGGGCAAGCCTGCTCAGGCGGTCGTCTCACGCGCCGCTTGCTCACGGCTCTCCTCACGCGGGCAGGGCAAGCATCGCCGCAGCGGCACCGGCGAGCATGAACGGCCCGAATGGTATCGATGATTTCAGGGTTCCCCGCCGGGCAGCCAGGACCCCAAGGCTCCACAGCCCGCCGAAGAGGAACGCAGCAAACGTTCCGGCGAAAACATGCGCCCAACCCAGATAGCCAAGGTAGAGGCCGAGGACACCAGCCAATTTGACGTCTCCGAAGCCCATCCCGGGCGGGTACACCAATCGCAGGATGAAGTAGAACACCCACAGCACGGCTCCCCCGGCCACGATTCCCAAGGCGGGCACCCCGAGGAAGGAGGCACCGCCGTCGGGCGTGTTCCCCGCTGCTCCGCCGCTGAGGTTCGTTGCCGCTCCCCCGGCCAGGGTGACAGCCATCGCCGCGCCGAGCAGCAATACACCGGCGATCGCATAGGACGGGAACACGATCCGGTTGGGCAACAGGTGGTGGCGGACGTCAATGACCGTGAGGCGGGCAGCCATAATCGCAAAGTACACACAGGCTGCGAGCAGCAACCAGAAGGCCGGGAAACTGGTCCCCCACAATTCGCCGAGTCGTCGGATCACTCTCGGATGCTATCGGTTTTCTCAAACCTGCGCCGGTCACGCACGCTTAGACTGTGGATATGGGGCGCTACAGTGCAGAAATCCAAGGCAATCCGGACGCTGACATGTCCTCCACCTTCCGAAACCTCTGCCGTTCCTCCCCGTGGAAATGGACCAGCCTGAGGTTCGAGTACCTGGACCGGCCGGGCAACACGGGAGCCACAGTGCGCGCCTGGCTGCGTCGGCCGGGGGCGCTTCGGCTCGAAACCATGGAAGGCGCGTTGCTGCATAGCACCACGGGCATCAACGACTCCCGCGACGGGCTTTACCTCGGTTCCAAGCGTAAGTCCTGGCTGTTGCCGGCCCACTTGGTGACCCCCGTTTACGACTCCGCCGGCTTGGTCCGCCGGCGTCCCGAGGCTGCGTACGGTGAACCGTCCTTCGGGAACGGTCGGCTCGCGGCAGCCCTCGATCCTGTGGAGCTCGCCGGCAATGCGCCGGTGCCGATGGAGTTTCCCGAGTCCAACCGGGTGTCGTTCGGCGCCATTCGGGAAGTGGATCACGAGGGCCGGCCGGCCCTTGAAACCATAGCGACGCCGGGACACAGTTACGTGGCGTCTGATGCCGCAACGCCGCTTTGTTTTCCCGGACGGACGCTCTTGCGGGTGGACTCGGGAACGGGCGTGTGCGTTTCCAGCCAATCGCTCGACGGCGATACCACCGGTCGGGGGCATTGGATGCGGATCCTGGGGGTAGACGAATACATGCTGGACGATCTGTTCCTCGCCGAATCGATGAACCTCACCGACGTACGCAAACACATCAGCTGGGACATCGGCCCCCGCCCCTGAGACGCTCGCTCACCTTTGGCCGTCAATTCCCAAACGCTCGCTCACCTATACGCCCCACCCGCCAAACGCTCGCTCACCTATACGCCCCACCCGCCAAACGCTCGCTCACCTATACGCCCCTCCCGCCAAACGCTCGCTCACCTATACGCCCCACCCGCCAAACGCTCGCTCACCTATACGCCCCATCCACCAACCCTCGCTCACCAATTGGGCCCTCCCGCGGAACGGGCCGACCGATGACAAGCTATCCCGGCCTGTCCGCTAGGCTTCCCGGATGAACGAGCTAAGTGCCATCTGGCCCCTCTTCGGTCTTACCCTGACCACACCCCGCCTCGAGTTGCGCCCCATCCAGGACGCTGACATCCCCGCAGCGGTCAGGGCCGCCCTCAGCGGCATTCACGAGCCTGGGAAGTCGCCCTTCTGCAACCCCTGGACGGAACTGCCCGACGATGAGTTGGGGGCCAACATGGCCCGATGGTATTGGCGCTGCCGTGCAGGAATGACCCCGGAATCATGGACGCTCCTCCTCGGTATCTGGCACAACAACGAGTTCATTGGCTGCCAGGATGTGGAGGCGAAGAACTTCGAATCGTTGAAGACTGTCTCCACCGGCTCCTGGCTCAAGAAGGGCGCGCAAGGCCAAGGCCTCGGCAAGGAGATGCGCGCGGCCGCCCTCAGCTACGCCTTCGACTACCTGAACGCAGAAATGGCGACCTCCGAAGCTGCCATTTGGAACAAGCAGTCCTTGGGCGTCTCCACCAGCCTCGGATATGAATCCGACGGCAGTTACCGCGACACCTGGGGCCCCGACGTCGTGGAAGTCCAGAGAGTCCGGCTCACCCCGGAAGCGTTCATCCGACCGGATTGGAAATTAGAGGTGGAGGGCCACGAAGCCACGGCAAAGTTCCTAGGTATGTGAGCGAGCGTCAGCGAAAAACCCGACATAAGTGAGCGAGCGTCAGCGAAAACCCGACATAAGTGAGCGAGCATCGGCAGGAAACACGACATAAGTGAGCGAGCATCGGCAGGAAACACGACATAAGTGAGCGAGCGTCAGCGACAGACGCACAAGGATCGACGCGTGAAGGGCCGTGGCCCGGCGAACCGGCCACGGCCCTTCACTCGCCGCGCCTAGATTTCCGCCCCTTCAAGCAGTTCCGTGACGAGGGCCGCGATCGGCGAGCGTTCGGAGCGGGTCAGGGTGATGTGGCCGAACAGCGGGTGTCCCTTGAGGGTCTCGACGACGGCGGCAACGCCGTCGTGCCGGCCGACGCGGAGGTTGTCCCGCTGGGCGACGTCGTGGGTCAGGACGATCTTGGAGTTCTGGCCGATACGGCTCATGACCGTGAGGAGCACGTTCTTTTCGAGCGACTGGGCCTCGTCCACGATCACGAAGGCGTCATGGAGCGAACGTCCGCGGATGTGGGTCAGCGGCATGACTTCAAGCATGCCCCTGTCCATGACTTCTTCGACGACTTCCTGGCTGACGAGTGCACCGAGGGTGTCGAAGACCGCCTGCGCCCAGGGGTTCATCTTCTCTGCCTCGGAACCGGGCAGGTAGCCAAGTTCCTGTCCACCCACCGCGTACAGGGGGCGGAAGACGATCACCTTGCGGTGCTCCCGGCGCTCCAGGACGGCTTCGAGTCCCGCACACAAGGCGAGGGCTGACTTTCCGGTGCCCGCCCGGCCGCCGATCGAGACGATTCCGACGCTGGGATCCATGAGCAGATCGATCGCAAGCCGTTGCTCCGCCGAGCGGCCGTGCAGTCCGAAGACATCACGGTCGCCCTTGACCAGCCGCACTTGCTTGTCCGCGCCCACGCGGCCCAGGGCGGAGCCCCGGTTTGAGAGCAGTACCAGGCCCGTGTTGACGGGCAGCTCGGCCGCTGCCGGGATGAAAACCGGTTCGTGCCCGTACAGGGTGGTGATTTCGTCCTCGCTGGCTTCGATCTCTGCCATGCCGGTCCAGCCGGAGTCCTTGACGAGTTCATTGCGGTATTCGTCCGCGAACAGCCCCATCGCGGAGGCTTTGACTCGCATGGGCAGGTCTTTGGAGACAACCGTGACGTTGTGGCCTTCGTTGGCGAGGTTCTTGGCGACTGCCAGGATGCGGCTGTCGTTGTCCGCACCGCGGAATCCTGCCGGAAGCACTTCGGTGGACACGTGGTTCATCTCGACACGCAGCGTTCCGCCGTCGGATCCGATCGGGATGGGTTGATTCAACCCGCCATGCTCAATGCGCAGGTCATCCAGGAGCCGGAGGGCCTTGCGGGCGAAGTAGCCCAACTCGGGATCGTGGCGTTTGCCTTCCAATTCTGTGATGACCACGATCGGGACAATGACTTCGTGCTCCGCGAAGCGCAACAGGGCGTGCGGATCGGAAAGCAATACGGAAGTGTCAATCACATAGCTTCGGCCAGTCGGGGTCCCGGACTTTGCAGTCCGCCCACTGTTGACCCGCTTGGTGCGAGAGGTAGCTGAACTTTCCCCGTCGGAAACGACTACGGGCAGTTGCTCAGAAATAGCCACATCGACTCCAGCCCCGGGCGAACCCGGCTTATTCGTGAGGCGGCTCGGCCGGAAGGCCGGGCGCGGCCCCCCACGTAACTGGTGCGATGATTCGCTCCATCTACTGGCCTCCCCGATCAGCAGGCGGTTTGCCTACTGATGGGATTAACGTATTCCCGTGCGATTACATTTCCGGTTAGCCCAAACGGCGATTCATGTAGACAAATTGTGAACATCCCGTAAACGGGAGCGCACCGGCTAGACACCGCGTCAGGAACCGTAGCGGCGCTGGCGGCCTGCGTAATCCCTCAAGGCGCGTAGGAAATCGATCTTGCGGAACGCGGGCCAGAGTGCCTCGCAAAAGTAGAACTCGCTGTAGGCGCTTTGCCACATGAGGAAACCTGACAAGCGCTGTTCACCTGACGTGCGGATCACCAGATCGGGGTCCGGCTGGCCGCGCGTGTAGAGGAAACGCGAGATGTCGTCCACTGAAAGTTCATCGGCCAGCTCGGTGATGTTGCGGCCATGCGCGACGGCGTCGTGCAGCAATTCCCGCACGGCGTCAACGATTTCGCGCCGTCCGCCGTAGCCGACAGCCACGTTCACGTGCAGCCGCTCGCGGATCGGAGTGCGTGCCGTGAGCTTGTTGAGCCGCTCGGCGAGATAGTCCGGAAGGAGCTCGGGCGCACCCATGGCGTGGACCGAGATATTGGCGTCGTCATCCAAGCGATCGAGGGTGTTGGCGATGATTCCCATGAGCAGTTCGAGCTCTTCACCGGAGCGGTTCATGTTGTCCGTCGAGAGCATGTACAGCGTGACGACCTTGACCCCAAGTTCCTGGCACCAGCCGAGGAATTCGTGGATCTTGTCCGCGCCTGCTTGATGGCCTTCGCTGGTGGGAGCGTTGAATTGCCGCGCCCAGCGGCGGTTGCCATCCACCATGACGCCGATATGCCGGGGAATCTTCTCCTGCTCGAGCGAACGGAGCAGTTTGCGCTCGTAGAAGCCGTAGAGGAAGCCGGGCCACTCCATCCGGACACTCACCTGACTTCCTTTGAACACCACATGAAAAGCGACACAACAACGACGGCGGCTGGCCTGGTTGGCAGCCCACCCTCAGCCAAACAACTATCGGCGCCTCCGGACTGCTGCCGTAGGTGCACCACCTAGGCTACCTTCCCAAGCTGGGCGGTCGTCACACCCGAGCAGCGGAAAGCGATCGCAAACTGCGTTACTCCGCGGTAACTTATCCCGGCGCGGGGTACGCTTTAACGATGTCGGAGCTGCTCTCAATCAAGCCAAGGTGGCGCGGCTGGATACATGCTGTGGCCACGCCCTTCGCCGTTGCGGCAGGGATCGTCCTTGTGGCGTTGGCGCCTACGACGGATCGCAAAATCGCCTCCGCCATCTACGCTTTCACGGGAGTACTGCTCTTCGGCGTGTCCGCGGTCTACCACCGCGGCAATTGGGAGCCGAAGACCAGGATGGTCCTCAAGCGCCTGGACCACACCAACATCATGCTGGTGATCGCGGGCAGCTACACGCCCCTTGCGTGGTCACTGCTGGAGCGCCCCAAGGCGGTGCTCCTGCTGTGGGTGATCTGGTCCGGAGCGCTGCTGGGAGTACTGTTCCGGGTTCTCTGGACCGGCGCTCCACGTTGGCTCTACGTGCCCATCTACGTTGCACTGGGCTGCGGGGCGTTGTTCTACTTGCCGGAGTTCTTCGCAGCGAGCGTTCCAGCCACGATCCTGATCTGTGCGGGTGGGGCCTTCTACATCGCCGGCGCGGTTTTCTACGGGATCAAGAGGCCCAACTTCAGTCCGTTGAACTTCGGCTTCCATGAACTCTTCCACGCCCTCACGGTGCTCGCGTTCGCCGCACATTTCGCCGCAATCATGATTGCGGTGCTGAGTTAGTTTGCGGCTGAGCTAGCCTCCGGCCTCCGTCATCGTGTCAAGGCGCCGCATCAGTTCCTCGACGGAGCCAAGCGGCAGGTCACACACCATGCCCCGGCACAAGTACACCTGTGGTGAGCCGTCCGCAGCAGCCGTCCGTGCCTCAAGCAGTGGCACCTCCGGTTCCGCGGCGCGGGCCTCCGGCAGCGCGCCGTCGTCGGCGGCTTTTTCGCCAGCAACACCGATCTGGACCGCCACCACCATCCCCGGGCTCGGCGAGGCCAACAGGGCGCGATGGAGTTCCCGTTGCTTCTGGTCTCGAGGGCCGGATACGGCGGCCTCTATGGGACCAGCCACGGCCGCCTGGGCGGTCGCAAGCAGCCATCCCGCCACCCTTGGTGCCCGCCCGGCTATGGGCGGCAGGAGCGACAGGATGTTGCTTGCCATGGCCCTGTGCTCGTGCGAACCGGAGTAGGCCGCATAGCTCAGCAAAACTCCGGAAAACGCCGCTGCCCCGCTGGGCGCCGCATTGTCGAAGGGGTCCAGGCCCGCGTGCTGGCCCTGCGCATTGAATACCTGGGCCGACTCCCCCACGGAGTCCGACAACCTGCCATCCACCACGAAGCGCGCGCAGGCTCCGCTGATCAGCTCCTCTGCCAACCCATACCAGCGCCGCCGGCCCGTCACGGCGTAGAGCGCCAGGAAGCCTTCCGCGCAAAACGCATAGTCTTCCAACAGGCCGCTGATCCCTCGCGCAACGCCATCGTGCGAGACCCTGATCAGGACCCCCGCGCCGGGTTTTGAGGTGCCGGGTTTTTGTGCGCCAGCCTTGGACGCCGGGCGCCAATGCACGCGCACCAGGTACTCGGCCAGGCTTTCCGCGGCGGTCACCAGTTCCGGCCTGTCCAGGACGGCACCGGCTTCGGCAAGCGCCGCGATGGCCAGGCCGTTCCAGCCTGCCACTACTTTGTCGTCCCGGGCAGGCTGGGGGCGCGCCGAGCGCGCGGCGCGCAAGACGGGCCTGACGCGGTTCCACAACCGCGATTCCGCCCCGGACAGCTGGCGCCCCGGATGGAGGGGAGAGCCAAGCTCCGAGACCGTCCCGGACGGCCCCACGTTCATCAGCCGGGCCACGGCCGCTCCGTCCCCAGGGCCGAGCGCGGCTTCGAGGCTCGCGGGAGTCCACAGGTAGGACGCCCCTTCGTGATGCACTCCGTCCACCACGGTATCGGCGTCAAGCGAGGAAGCGAGTCCGTCCGGGGTTGCGGGATCGCCCACGCCGAGCGAGTCCAGCATCCAGTCCGCCACCCGCGACGCCACACTTGCGGCCTCGCCGGCCGGCAGGACCCAGTCGCCGTGCAACCGGACCCAGTGGACGTAGGCGCGGAGAAGCTGGGCGTTGTCGTAGAGCATCTTCTCGAAATGCGGCACGGACCAATCCGCTGTCACGGAATACCGGGCGAAGCCGCCGTCGAGCTGGTCGCACAATGCGGAACGGGCCATGGCGGCGAGGGTGCGGCCCGCCATGTCGCGGGCGGCGTCCGACGTATCCGACGGCGCTGCAGCGTGCCGTATCAGGAACTCAAGAACAGCCGACGGCGGGAACTTGGGAGCGCCGCCGAAGCCACCGCCGTCGGGATCTTCCGAACGGGCGAGAAGTCGCACCGCCTCCGAAAGCAGGCTCGTGTCCAGGCTTTCGGGCGGCCTGTCGAGGAACACCGCCGAGGCGAGCTGGGCATTGGCCATGCCGACGGCGAGCATCCGGGCATTCTGCTCGACGGCGTCCCGGCGTTCCAGCCACGCCTCGTGGACCGCTTCAAGCACCTGGCGGAAGGACGGCCTCCCGGGCTGGGCCGTTGGCGGGAAATAGGTGCCTGCATGGAAGGCCAAGCCCTCGGGCGTCAGGAAGACGGACATCGGCCAGCCGCCCTCGCCGCTGATGGCCTGAGTGGCCGCCATGTAGATCGAGTCCACGTCAGGGCGTTCTTCGCGGTCCACTTTGATGGCCACGAAACGGGCGTTCAGGTAGTCGGCGGTGTCCTGGTCTTCGAAGGACTCGTGGGCCATGACATGGCACCAGTGGCACGCGGCATAGCCGATGGAGAGAAAGACGGGCACATCGCGGGCCGCCGCGAACGCGAAGGCCTCATCGCCGAACGGCCGCCAGTGCACTGGATTGTGCGCATGCTGGCGAAGATAGGCGGACGGTTCCGAGCCGAGGGCGTTGGACGCCCCCGGCCATTCCCGGGTGGTGCCCGGGTCAGCGGGCTCCGGAGCCGGCATCGCCGTCGGAGTCTTCTGCGCTCGGCTTGCCCGATACGACGCCGTCAGTCTCGGTGCCGTCGGCCTCGCCGACCAGGGCTTCTTCAACCTGGGCGCGGTAGCGGACCCGCCGGATCCGGCGGACCATGTCCACGATCAGGAAGGTCGTGAGCACCACGATGAAGGCAGTCAGGACGAAACCCCAGGTCCCCGGGGTCACCTGGTCTTCCGACAAGCCGGGGCGCAGCGACGGGGTCGGGGTAGGCGACGGGGTCGTGGCCAGGGCGATGAGAAAGTGGTGCACGGTTCAAACCTTCTATGGGAGTTTCCAGCCGGGTGGCGACTTCTACGCTTGATAGAAATCGCCGACGATCCTATCTTAGCCCTGCGAACAGGTCCTTTTCCGGCAGTTCGGCCGGGATCCGGGAGTGGACCAGCGTGTAGTCCTCCCACGGCCAGGCCCTGCGCTGCATGTCCGGGGACACCGCGAAGAAGAAGCCAAGGGGATCAATCTGCGTCCGATGCGCCCGGAGTGCGTCGTCTCGGGCCTCGAAGTAGTCACCGCAATCCACCTTCGTGGTGGTCTGGTGCATCGGCCTCGGCGGAGTGTGGCCTTCCGCATCGGCTTCCAGCCAGGAAGCCAAGCGTTCGGCGTAAGGCGATTGCAATCCTGCCTCTTCGAGCGCGAAATGCAAGGCGCGGAAGCGGTCCGGGCTGAAGGCGCGGTCGTAGTACAGCTTGCTGGGCGCCCAGCTTTCGCCTATCCCCGGGTAGCGCTCCGGGTCACCCGCAGCGTGGAAAGCTTCGACGGCAACCTTGTGGGCCATGATGTGGTCCGGATGCGGGTAGCCGCCGTTTTCGTCGTAGCTCACCATGACGTGCGGCTTGAAGTCGCGGACCAGGCGGACCAGCGGTGCCGCCGCCCGCTCAAGGGGCTGAAGCGCAAAGCAGCCGCTAGGCAGGGGTGGCAACGGATCGCCGTCGGGCAGTCCGGAATCCACGAAACCCAACCAACGCTGCTTGACTCCCAGGACCGCGGCAGCTTGCTTCATTTCCAAGCGCCGCGCGCCTGCCATGTCCCGCTTCGGGTGCGGAGCCGACTCCATGGCCGGGTTCTGGATGTCCCCGCGGGAACCGTCAGTGCACGTAGCCACCATGACCTCCACGCCGGAAGCCGCGTACATCGCCATGGTTGCCGCGCCCTTGCTTGACTCGTCGTCCGGATGCGCGTGGACGGCGAGCAGCCGGAGCTGCGTGTCGGGACTGGTGGATGTGCTCATCCGGTACGGTTCCTCTTTCTGGGGTAAAGCTCTTCTGGGTAATGCTCTTCTGGGTAAGGCTGATGGCCGGGTGTTGCCGAGGCGTTTCCATGGTGTGCATCGAGGTGCCGAAAGCCCACTAAACTAGGTGGGTGACTTCGGAAGACCCATCGGGCACGGCGCTGCCGGCAACTACCAGCCTAGCCAATCGCTACGGCAGCCAAAAGCGCGCCTTCGGAGGGAAAACCAAACGGAACATCGTGATCGCCTTTATCGTTCTCGGTATCGGGCTCCTGGCATGGTTGACCATTTCTTCCTCGCAATCGTCTGTGACTTTCAAAGACATCGGCTACAGCGCTACCGACGCCACCCAAACCGTGGTCGATTTCCAAGTCACCAAGAATCCTGATGCCACGGCAAAATGTGCCATCAAGGCCATGGACTCCGGGTTCGCGGTGGTCGGCTGGAAAGTCGTCCAGATCGGCCCTAATGCCCCCAAGGACGGCGCCGACGGCGGCCAGACAACCGCCCAAAGGACCATCCTTCGCACCGAGTCCGGGGCCGTGTCCGCCGTCGTGGACAACTGCTGGATTGTCGACAGCAGCAAATAACAAACGTGTGACCCGCGACTCAGCGAGCTTGGGTTTGTCCACAGGATTGACTACACTAGATCAATACCTTAACCCCGCTGAGTTGGTTGCTGAGTTCCACGAGTGGCCTGCACCGGCGGGGTCTTTGCTTGTCAGATCCATAAGGAGAAGTCCGTGTCGACCACCAACAGCGCGCCTGCAGCTTGGCTTACCCAGGACGCATTTGACCGCCTGAAGGCAGAGCTGGACCGCCTTTCCGGCCCTGGCCGTGCGGAGATCGTACAGAAGATCGAAGCCGCCCGCCAGGAAGGCGACCTCAAGGAAAACGGTGGATACCACGCCGCCAAGGAGGAGCAGGGCAAGATCGAGGCCCGCATCCGCCAGCTGACCGTGCTCCTGCGCGACGCCCAGGTCGGCGAAGCTCCGGCCGATGACGGAATCGTCGAGCCCGGCATGCTGGTCGTCGCCCGCATCGCCGGTGACGAAGAGACCTTCCTGCTCGGATCCCGTGAAATCGCCGGCGATTCCGATCTCAACGTCTTCAGCGAGAAGTCCCCGCTGGGCGTGGCCATCATGGGCCACAAGGAAGGCGACAAGATCAGCTACGTCGCCCCCAACGGCAAGGAAATTCCGGTGGAGATTGTTTCCGCCAAGCCGTTCGCTGGCTGATAGTCCCCACCGCCACCCTCGCCTCGCAAGTCCCCACCGGCCAGGGAACCCTGGCGGCGTGGGCCCACGCGGTTGTTGTCGTTTCGGCGGCCCACCCCTTCGCGGGGAGGGCCGCCGTTTTGCTTTTGCTCCCCCAACTAGCTCGCAGTTGTTGTCGTTATGAGCCCTCATAACGACAACAACTGCGAGTTAGTTGGGTGGGCCACGGCGTTAGCTGGGTGGGGCCACGGCGGCGGCGGGGCGCGGGCGCAGCAGCACTGCGGCCACCACTCCCCCGATGGCCCCGCCAAGATGCGCTTGCCAGGAGACGATCCCCAATACCATGGGCAGCAGGCCGAACAAGATGCTGCCATACGCCAGGAAGAGCACCACGGACAGTAGGATTTGCCACCAGCTGCGGTTGAAAAAGCCACGCACCAGCAGGAACGCGAAGAGCCCGAAAACCAGGCCCGAAGCGCCTACTGTCACACCTCCTGTGCCGATGAGCCACACCGCAAGGCCTGAACCTAGCCAGCTGAACGCAAGAGCCGTCAGGAACACCCGGAGACCGGACAGGAATACCAGGAATCCGAAGATGACCAACGGCAGCGCATTGGACAGGAGATGACCGAAATTGGCGTGGAACAAGGGGAACGTCAGGATGTCGAAAACCCCGTCCACGCTCCGCGGCCGCAGCCCGAAGGTGGCGTTGAGGCTGTGCGACATCAAGGTGTTGACCAACTCGATCACAGCCAACAGCGCCACGAAGCCACCCATGAACAGCAATCCACCCCTGGCGCGGGTGGCCAGTGAATCCTTGGCCGGTATCCGCCCGTCCCCGTTGCCGTAAAGCGCCATGGTCAGCAGCCCGTCAGTGCACCACGATCGGGTGGAAGCCCTCGGCACGAAGGGCTGCCAGGACCTGCTCGCTGTGCTCGTGGCCCTTGGTTTCCAGGTTGACGGTGATGGAGACGTCGCCCATGCTGATCGCGCCGCCCACCCGCGTGTGGTCCAGGCCGGTCACATTCGCATCGTTTTCGGCGATGATGCGGGCGATGGTGGCCAAGGAACCGGGCCGGTCATCCAGCATCATGCGCACTGTCATGTAGCGTCCGGCCGCTGAGAGGCCGCGCTGGATCACCTTGAGCATCAGCATGGGGTCGATGTTGCCGCCGGACAGGATGACGGCAGTGGTTCCGGGGTTTTCGATCTTGCCGTCCATGAGGGCGGCGACGCCGACAGCACCGGCCGGCTCAACCACCATCTTGGCCCGCTCCAGCAGGAAGATGAGCGCCCGGGCCAAGGAGTCTTCGCTCACGGTCACGACGTCGTCCACAAGTTCGCGGATGATGCTGAAGGGCAGTTGGCCGGGGCGTCCGACGGCGATGCCATCCGCCATGGTGGAAACCTTCTTGAGCGGCACCAAGGCATCGGCGGCGAGCGACGGCGGGTAGGCGGCCGCATTTTCGGCCTGCACGCCGATGATCCGGATCTCGCGTCCCAGCTCCCTTGCCCTCGCTTTGATCGCGACGGCGACTCCAGCCAGCAGGCCACCGCCACCGACGCCCATGAGGACAGTGTCGACGTTGGGGACCTGGTCCAGGATTTCGAGCCCGACGGTGCCCTGGCCCGCCACGACGTCGACGTTGTCGAAGGGGTGGACGAAGACGGCGCCTGTTTCGTCGGCGTAGCGTTGCGCCTCGGCCAGGGCCTCATCGACGTTGTGTCCGTGCAGGACAACTTCGGCTCCGTGGCTGCGGGTCGCAGCAAGCTTCGGAAGCGCTACGCCGAGCGGCATGTAGATGCGTGCCTTGATTCCCAGGCTTTTCGCCGCCACTGCAACGCCTTGCGCGTGGTTGCCAGCCGAAGCCGCGACCACGCCGCGCTTCTTTTCCTCAGGAGACAGGCGCGCCATCCGCACATAGGCGCCACGGACCTTGAAGGAACCTGCCCGCTGGAGGTTCTCGCATTTGAAGAAGACCTCTCCGCCTACCATCGCTCCCAGGGCCCGTGAGGACTCGATGGGCGTCTTGGTAATAATGCCCTCGAGCAGCTCCCGCGCCTTAAGGACATCGTCCAGGGTGACGGGCAGGGTATCGAGGGTATTCACGGGTTATTCTCCTTTGTTGGTGTGGCCTGCGGCATCCTTGGGGAATGTCCGTTCCGCAGCCGCGTACTGACCTGCGGCGCCTTTGCCGCTGTTGGACCGTGCGCCGGCGATGGCGCCGGGAAGGTGGATTTCCTTGATGGTGGGGTCCTCATCGGAGTCCTGTGGTGCAGTCCCTGCGCCAGCGTACGCCGTCATCAGTCCTTCATCATGTTCCCACGTCCGCGCGGCAATATAGCGAACCGCCGTATTTGCTACGGCGAGGAGCGGAACGGCAAAGAGCGCTCCCGGGATTCCGGCCAGGTAGGAACCGGCTGCGACCGACAAGATCACGGCGACAGGGTGCAGCGATACGGCCTTGCCCATGATGAGCGGCTGGAGGATATGGCTTTCTAGCTGCTGCACGAACAGCACGATGGCCAACATGACGAGCGCGTTGACGGGACCGTTGGCCACCAAAGCCAGGAGCACGGCGATGGCTCCCGTCACGAGGGCACCAACCACCGGGATAAATGAACCGATAAACACCAGGACACCCAGGGGCAGGGCGAGGGGAACCTGGATAATCGCTGCGCCGACGCCGATCCCCACCGCGTCCACGAACGCCACGAACATCTGGATGCGCACGTAGCTGACCATCGACGACCAACCGCGCCGGCCGGCGCCGTCGGCCGCTGAGCGTGCAGTCCTGGGCAGGAGCCCGACAATGAACCGCCAGATCCTGGATCCTTCCAGGAGGAAGAAAATCAGGATGAACAGGGCCAAGACCATGCCCGCGGCAAAATGCCCGGCGGTACTACCGAACGACAGGGCACCGCTGAGGATGCTGCTGCTGTTGTTCTGCAGGGCCGCGGTGGCGCTCTGGATATATGTGTCGATCTGGTCCGCGGTCAGATGCAGCGGCCCATCGGCGAGCCACGCCTGGATTTGCTGGATGCCCGCAAGCGCTTCCAGCCAGAGCTCGCCGAATCCCACGGCAAGCTGCCGTCCCACCAACGCCAGGGCTCCCGCAATGACCCCGAGGAACCCCACCACAGTGATGGCGACAGCCGCTCCGTGCGGCACCTTGAGCTTCCTGAGCCACCCCGTGACCGGATAGAGCAAGCCGGCCAGGAGGGAGGCGACCATGAGCGGGATGATGAGGAAGCTGACCTTCCCCAACAACCAAATGAGGGCCCCAAGTACCACCAATATGAGGCCCACCCGCCAGGCCCAAGCGGCGGCAATCCGGACTCCGTACGGGATGTCCTGCGCAATGTGATGTTCCGACACCGCCCTGGGCACGGCCGAAACCGGGTCACTTGTTGGCGTGGCGTCCTGTGCTGGCGTCATTCCCCCATAATTCCGCAGGGAGTGCCGGATGGGAAACCCATCTACAGCGCGCCCACAATTCCCCACGTCATGGTGAAGGTCTCCCCCGGTTCAAGCCAGCGGAGGCCCTCCCCCGAGTTGAACGCGTTCGCCGGACCGGTCATGGGCTCGATCGCAACGGCCTTCGAGCGGCCCGGAAAAGTATCCGTGACGAAAACATGGACGTAGGCGCAGTTTTCGTCCTGCTCCAAGGAAACGCTCCGGCCATCCGGCGCTGACAGCGTTTGGCGGGCGACGCCGCCGTCGTACGCCAACCCGGTGAACGCCACATCGATATCGAGGCCGCCCACACTGCGGCCGCCGCCAAGATCAAAATCGCCATCGACGGCGACAGAGCTACGCGGGATAAGCCGCTCGTCGGCCACGAGCCGCGTGCCGGCGTGGACAGTCAGGACCAGCTCTTCTGGCGGAACGTCCCCCACGCGCAAATACGGGTGCGCCCCGAGTACGAAAGGCGCGGGGGCAGCCGAATCATTGATGAAACTCTGGGAGACCCGCAGTGCGAGCCCGGCGTCGATCTCGTACCGGACCTGATGCCGGGCGAGGAAGGGGTAGCCGTGCTGCGGGAAGATCACGGCTTCGAGGGTCACGGAGAACTCGTCTTCCGCCACGAGGGCATAGGACGAGTTGCGCAGGAGCCCGTGGCTCGCGTTGCTGCGGGACACCTCCGTGATGTCCAGTTGCTGCTTCTTGCCGTCAAGGTACCAGATCCCGTCCTCGATCCGGTTGGCCCACGGAGCCAGGGTAATTCCGGTGGCGCCGGGCGGAAGTTGCCCGTCACCGTAGCTCTCGGTGAGCTGGACGCCGTCGCGGCTGAACAACCGCAAGCCCGCGGCGAGCTCGGTGACGACGGCGAGTGCGTCACCGCGGCGGATCTCGAATTGGCGTCCGCTGGCAAAGCGGCGGGATATGGTCTCTTCGCCTGGCGCGGAAAACGGTGTTGTGGGAGGCATGGCACCACCGTACTGCATCCCGCGTGTCGCTTGGTCCCATCGCTTAATGTTCAATTTTGTTAGTTATTTTGCCTTTTTGAGCGCTCTGTGGCACCATAAATCCATGACTCGCCTTACCAGCACACGCCTCGCCGATGGCCGGGAGCTGATCTATTTCGACGACGCCGGCTCGCCGGAGCGCGATCCCGGCTCGCTGACGGATCACCGTGAGCTGCCGTCGCGCGCTGATCCGGGCGAGCTGCGCTACGACGCGCTGAGCGGCGAATGGGTCGCCGTCGCGGCACACCGCCAAAGCCGCACCCACCTGCCGCCCGCGGACCAGTGTCCGATCTGCCCCACCACGCCCGCGAACCCTTCGGAAATTCCCGCGCCGGACTACGACGTCGTGGTTTTCGAGAACCGATTCCCTTCCCTGGGACCCGCGGTCGGGACGATCCCCGGCACCCCTGCTTGGGGAACGTCAGGCCCCGCCTACGGCCGCTGCGAAGTTGTCTCGTTCACCCCCAGCCACACAGGATCCTTTGCCGGGCTTGGCGAAACCAGGGCACGCACGGTCATTGAGGCTTGGGCGCACCGGACCGAGGCGCTCAGCGCTCTCCCTGGAATCCAGCAGGTGTTCCCTTTTGAAAACCGGGGTGCGGACATCGGGGTAACCCTCCACCACCCGCACGGACAGATCTATGCCTACCCCTACGTCACGCCGCGGGCGGCAAGCCTTGGCGCCGCCGCCAGCCGGCACTTCGACGACTCCAAGGGCCGGGAATCGCTGACGTCCTCGATCCTCAAGGCTGAACGGCAGGACGGAGGCCGCATGGTGCTCGAGGCCGGGCATTTCAGCGCTTACGTGCCGTTCGCTGCTCGCTGGCCGCTGGAGGTGCACCTCGTCCCGCATCGGCAAGTTCCAGACCTCGCCGCCTTGAGTGGCGAAGAACGCGACGAACTGGCCCATGTCTACCTCGAGTTGCTCAAGCGCATGGACGCCCTGTATCCAACTCCCACGCCGTACATTTCCGCCTGGCACCAGGCACCCTTGGATCCCGCTTTGAGACCGTCCGGCCACCTGCACCTGCAACTCACCTCCCCGCGCCGTGCCGCCGACAAGCTCAAGTACCTTGCCGGTTCCGAGGCCGCCATGGGAGCCTTCATCAACGACACCACGCCCGAATCCGTGGCAGAACGGCTGCGCGCCGTCGCCAGCGATTCGCGGCGCCCTATTCCGGAAGGGGCCCCAGCATGACCTCCACTCCCGATGCCCCCGCCCTGAGCGTCCTGTCCGGGCATTTCGAGTCGACTTTCGGTTCAGCCCCCGACGGCGTGTGGCAGGCACCGGGACGCGTGAACCTGATCGGCGAGCACACCGATTACAACGAGGGTTTCGTGTTGCCCTTCGCGATCGACAAGACCGCGAAGGTTGCAGTCCGGATCCGCCGTGATTCACGCGTCCGGCTGCTGTCCACTTTCGGCGAGCAGGGCATGGTCGAGGCCGACGTGGACATGTTGGCCCCGGGAGCAGCCAAGGGCTGGACGAAGTATCCGCTCGGCGTGGCCTGGGCCTTGCAACAGCGCGGCATCCATGTCCCCGGCTTCGATCTCCTCATGGATTCCGATGTCCCCCTTGGCGCTGGACTGTCTTCCTCGCACGCCATCGAATGCGCAGTCATCTCGGCCCTCAACGAGCTGACGGGCGCGGGACTGGGTGCCGAAGACATGGTGCTCGCAACGCAAAGGGCCGAAAACGACTTCGTGGGCGCTCCCACCGGAATCATGGACCAGTCTGCCTCGCTTCGCGGGTCAAAGGGCCATGCCGTCTTCCTGGACTGCCGCGACCAAAGCGTACAACTGGTCCCCTTCGACGCCCAGGAAGCCGGGCTCGTGTTGCTCGTCATCGACACCAAGGTCTCCCATTCGCATGCGGACGGGGGCTACGCCTCCCGTCGGGCTTCCTGCGAACTGGGGGCCCAAGTACTGGGCGTCCCGGCCCTTCGCGACGTTGGCATCGGCGATCTGGAGGAAGCCAGCGGCCTCCTGGACAGCACGACTTTCCGGCGGGTGCGGCACATCGTCACGGAGAACGACCGCGTGTTGCAAACGGTGGAACGCCTCATCACGGACGGGCCCGCCCACATCGGCAGGCTCCTGGATGCGAGCCACGTGTCCATGCGCGATGACTTCGAAATCTCGTGCCCGGAGCTGGATCTCGCGGTGGAAACCTCCCGCGCCCACGGCGCCATCGGTGCCCGAATGACAGGAGGCGGCTTCGGCGGCTCAGCGATCGCCCTCACTCCGGTGGGCCATGAGCAGGAGGTGCGCGACGCCGTCGTACGCGCCTTCGTGGCGGCCGGTTTCACGACGCCGGACATCTTCACCGTGACCCCGGCCGCCGGGGCCACACGCCTCGCCTGACGTCGGTGCATTCGCCGCATTCGGCGAGCGGGCCCCGGCGTAAGCTGGGGGCATGACTGAGGCCGTCATTGTTTCCACCGCCAGAAGCCCCATTGGACGGGCCTTCAAAGGGTCGCTCAAGGACGAACGTCCTGATGACCTCGCGGCGGCGATGGTGACTGCTGCGCTGGCGAAGATTCCGGCTTTCGATCCGGGATCACTGGACGGCCGCGGCCTCGATGACCTCTACCTTGGTTGCGCCGAACCCAGTGGCGAGGCCGGTTCGAACATGGCCCGGGTGGTGAGCGTCCTGGCCGGTCTGGACACCGTCCCCGCGGCCACGATCAACCGCTTTTGCGCCTCGAGCCTGCAGACCCTGCGGATGGCCTTCCACGCCATCGGTTCCGGGGAAGGCCATGCCTTTGTCTCGGCGGGGGTAGAGTCCGTGTCCCGTTACCAGAACTGGGCAGGGGCGGGGGAAACGGACACCAGCCTGCATAACCCCCTGTTTGAAGCGGCGCGTGCCCGCACGGCCGCCCGGGCCGCGTCCAACACCCCATGGACGGATCCGCGCATGGGTGGACGGATGCCGGACGTCTACATCGCGATGGGACAGACCGCGGAAAACGTCGCCACGAGCCACGGGATCAGTCGCGAGGAGCAGGATCTGTGGGCAGTCCGGAGCCAGAACCGCGCTGAGGCGGCCATTGCCTCAGGTTTCTACGCCCGTGAGATCACGCCGTACACCCGCAAGGACGGCACGGTGGTGGACCGCGACGATTCACCCCGCGCCGGTGTCACCCTTGAAGGGGTCAGTGCCTTGGAACCGGTATTCCGCAAGGAAGGGACCGTGACCGCGGGGAACGCGTGCCCGCTTAATGATGGCGCCGCCGCCGTAGTGGTCATGAGCGATTTCAGGGCCCGGGAACTCGGCCTCGAGCCGCTGGCGCGTATCGTCTCGACCGGCGTCAGCGCCCTTTCCCCGGAACTCATGGGCATGGGACCCGTAGAGTCCTCCCGCCGGGCCTTGGCCTTGGCGGGGCTGAGCATGGCGGACATCGACCTGGTGGAGCTCAACGAAGCCTTCGCCGTGCAGGTGGTGGCGAGCGCCCGCGAACTCGGCATCGATCCGGAGAAGCTCAACGTTCATGGCGGCGCCATCGCCCTCGGCCACCCCTTTGGGATGACGGGTGCCCGAATGACCACCACCTTGCTCAATGGCCTCCGCGAGCGGGATGGCACCTTGGGACTGGCGACCCTGTGCGTCGGTGGCGGGCAAGGCATGGCGGTGGTCTTCGAGCGGCTTTCGTAACCGCCCGAAGACCACCAGGGTTAGTCGTCGCCGCGCAGGATCGCCAGCAGCCGGATGATCTCCACGTAGAGCCACACGAGCGTGACGGTCAGGCCGAAAGCGGCCGTCCAGGAGTATTTCTCCGGAGCGCCCTGCCGGACACCCTGCTCGATGCTCGTGAAGTCCATGACCAGGGAGAACGCGGCCAGGCCAATAGCCAGGATGCCGATGAAAACGCCCAACGGGATGCCGAAGATGTGCACGCTGCTGCTCAGGCCGAACGGCGACTGGACGGCGCCGGTCCACACCAGGACCATGTTGATCACTGCGAAGACGAGGTAGCCGAGCATGGCGATCATGAAGAAGCGCACTGCCTTGGGGGTGGCGCGCACTTTGCCGCTCTTGAAGAGGGCCAACGTCACGCCGAACACCGCGAGGGTACCGATGACTGCCTGCAGGCCAACGCCCGGGAACATACCATCCAGAAGGCGGGTCAGGCCTCCGAGGAACAAGCCCTCAAGACCGGCATAAGTCAGGATCAGCGCCGGGGACGGCTGCTTCTTGAAGGAGTTGACCATGCCCAACGCGAAGCCGCCCAACGCACCGACAACCATGAGGAGGTTTGCGGTGCCGGGGGCAACGAACAACGTGACGGCTGCACCAAGCAACAGAACTGCGAGGCAGGCCGCGGTCTTGACGATGACGTCGTCGAAAGTCATACGGCCGGTCTCGGCCGGACCGGCCGCGGGCTGGTTGTACATCTGCTGCAGCTGATCGCTGGTCATCTGCGGCTGTGCCGCCCAGGCGGGCTGGCCGTACTGGTTCTGGCCGGGCGCGCTGCCCGGAACCTGGCCGTACTGGTTCTGGCCGTACTGGTTCTGGCCGTACTGGTTCTGGCCGTGGGAGTAGCTGGGAACGGGCGGAGCCTGTGTGGCTCCACGGAAATTCTTTCCGTTGAAGATCGGGTTGCCGCCGAGTGCCATGGTGGGTGTCCTTCTTGCTATGGGTGCGAAGTGATAGTTCACGCTACCAATTCCCACGCTTGGTCCGCACCGAAAGTTCCACCGCCGTCGATGCCGGCACCCTCCTAGTTGTGAGGGTGCCGGCACATGCGGCTATCCGACGCCGAGGTACGCTTCCTTGACCGCCGGATTGGCGAGCAGTTCCTTGCCGGTGCCCCTGTGCGTAATTGACCCGGTTTCAAGGACAAAAGCACGGTGTGCACGCGCGAGGGCCTGGTTGGCGTTTTGCTCCACCAGAAGCACCGTAGTGCCTTGGTTGTTGATCTCGGTGACGATCTTGAAGATCTGCCGGATGAACTGCGGAGCAAGCCCCATGGAGGGTTCATCCAGCAGCAGCAACTTGGGGTTGGACATCAGCGCCCGGCCGATCGCAAGCATCTGTTGTTCGCCACCGCTCATGGTGCCGCCACGCTGTTTGATGCGCTCCTTCAACCGTGGAAACAGATCGAAGACGCGCTCCAAATCGTCTGCCACCTTGGTCCGGTCCTTACGGCCGTAGGAACCCATGTCAAGGTTCTCCTCCACCGTCATGCCGGGGAAGATTCCGCGTCCCTCGGGCGCTTGGGAAATCCCTTGGACGACCCGGATGTGCGCTTTCATCCTGGTGATGTCCTTACCGCCGAAGGTGATGGAACCAGCCGACGGAGTCAGCAATCCGGAGATGGTCCTCATGGTGGTGGTTTTGCCAGCACCATTGGCACCGATGAGCGAGACAATTTCGCCTTCTTCGACACTGAATGACATGTCGGAAATGGCTTGGATCCGACCATAGTGCACGGATATGTTCTTCAGCTCAAGCAAGGTCATCTTCAGGCTCCCCGAGATAGGCGGAAATAACTTTCGGGTCATCGCGGATGATCTTGGGCAACGCATCCGCAATCTTTTTCCCGAACTCCAGGACCACAATCCGGTCGGTCACGCCCATGACCAACTTCATGTCGTGCTCAATAAGCAGAACCGTGTAGCCGTCGTCACGGATGGTCCGGATGAGGGCCATGAGTTCTTCTTTTTCCGCGGGATTGAATCCGGCTGCAGGCTCATCAAGGCACAGGACCTTGGGGTCCGTGGCCAGTGCCCGCGCAATTTCCAGGCGACGCTGGTACCCATAAGGGAGGTGCCTCGACAAGAAGTGGGCATGATCAGCGATGCCCACGAACTCAAGCAATGCCATGCCGCGTTCAATTGCCGTTTTCTCTTCCCGGACATGGGTCGGCAGACGCAGGAGTGCCCCGCCGATACTCGTGCGGTGGCGTGCGTCGAGGCCAACAACCACGTTTTCCAAAGCTGTCATCTCGCCAAAAAGGCGGATGTTCTGGAAGGTCCGGGCCAAACCTCGTCTGGTGATCCTGTGCTGCGGCAGTCCGTTGAGCAGCTGGCCTTCCAGCAAGACCTTTCCCGAAGTGGGTTTGTACACGCCCGTCATGGCGTTGAAACAAGTGGTTTTACCGGCACCGTTGGGACCGATCAAACCGAGGATTTCGCCTCGGTTGATATCGAACGTGACATTGTCCAAAGCCGTGAGGCCACCGAACTTGATCGTCAGGTTTTGGACCTGGACCAAGGCTTCGCCCACCTTGGTGACAATGTCCCTCTCAGGGGCTACCCTCTCGGCAACCTCCAGGTCCACACCCTGCTCCTTGAGTGCGTCGACATCAATATCCGGTTCGATCGCTTCACTCATTGCCAGACCCCTTTCCCGGTTCCAAAACGACTTTGCCCGAAGCAGGGATGTCGCCCATGGCGCCCTTGAGCTTGTTGTAAGCCAGGCGCCCGTACGCGAGGAGACTCTGGCGTGCCGGGAGGAGGCCGCCGGGGCGGAAAATCATGATGATCACCAGCGCCGCACCGAAGATCAAATACTTGAACTCGGCAATCGCGGTAAAGCGGAGCGGAATATATGCCACCAGGGAACCGCCAAGAACCGCACCGACCTTGTTTCCCGTGCCGCCCATGACAACAGCGGCGACGAACAAGATCGAAGTCGCGATATCAAATTTCTGGTTGTTCACAAAACCTACCTGGCCGGCGAACAAAGCACCCGAGAGTCCGCCCACGGAAGCACCAATCGCGAACGCCCAGACCTTGTACTTGAACGTGGGGACGCCCATGATTTCCGCGGCGTCTTCATCCTCACGGATGGCAATCCACGCGCGTCCCACCCTGCTGCGCTCCAGGTTTCCGGCGGCCAAGAGCACCACGATGATGATGGTCAGCGTCAACCAGTACCACGGAGTTCCGCTTGAGTTCAGGAAGATCGGTTGGCCGCTTGAATCCGTCCCCGGAGGGTGGCCGACGTTCTGGAAACCAACCTGGCCTTTCATTGCCGGAATGATGGTGGCCAAAATGCGCACGATCTCGCCAAAGCCAAGCGTGACGATAGCCAAGTAGTCGCCGCGGAGGCGAAGCGTAGGCACACCCAGGACCACGCCAAAGAACATGGCTACCGCCATCGCCAGCGGAAGCGTCCACAAGTAGGGAATGTGCACATACGGCGAGTCCGGGCTGGTAAACATTGCCGCTGTGTAGGAACCCAGGGCAAAGAACGCCACGTAGCCCAAGTCAAGAAGGCCCGCATAGCCGACCACCACGTTCAAGCCCACAGCCACCAAGGCATAGACAGACATTTGCGCGAGCGCAATTTGCCAATTGTTGCCCGGTTCCGTCGTGATCAGCGGCGGATTGAGGATAGGAAGCAAGTACGCAAGCACAACCACGACGATCAGTATCAGCCATTGAGTTTGCCGCGGAAGCGCATTCCATCTGTCGCTTAGCCCCGGGAACCAGCCTTTACGGCGCCGCATCTTGGCTTCGCGATCGGCAATCTCCTGCGCCGAGGCATCATCCGGAATAAGTGTGGGCCCGTCTGTTGTACTCATGCCTTACTCTTTCCTAGCGAGCTACCCAAGACGCCTTCGGGTCGCACAATCAACACCAACACCAAGACAACGAAGGCCACAACGTCCGTCCATTGTGAGCTGCCCAAGAGCACCTGGCCGTAGTTTCCAATCAAACCGATCAGCAGCCCACCCAGCAAGGCACCGCGCACATTGCCGATGCCTCCCAGAACAGCAGCGGCGAAGGCTTTGACGCCGAGGATGAATCCGCCGTTGTACTGCACCCCCGACGGGATTTTCATGACGTAGAACAGAGCTGCCGCACCGGCCAAAATACCGCCGATGATGAAGGTGGTCACGATGATCTTTTCCTTGTTGACACCCATCAAAGTTGCGGTATCCGGGTCCTGCGCGACGGCGCGGATGCCTCGGCCGGTCCGGGACCGCCTAATGAATTGATCAGTGGCGATCATCAGGATAATCGCAGCAATGACAATAACCACCTGCTGCGAATCGACGATTGTCCCGAAGACGTCGAAAATTGCCGCGGGCCGGAACATCGTCAGTGCCGCTTCCGGGCTGGGTCCGCGCCACCAGTAGATGGTGTATTGAATGGCAAAGGAAACACCGATGGCGGTAATCAAGAATGCCAGGCGGGGCGCCTTGCGCTGGCGCAAAGGTTTATAAGCCACCCTTTCCACGATCACCGCCATCAAGGCCGAGGCGATTATGGCCACAATCAGGGCGAGGACGAGGTTTCCCACGATGGCCCAGAAAGCCAGCCTTGGAGCGGACGGGCCAAAATTCAAGGCACTGAGGGTAAAGAACACCCCGTAGCAGCCCGTGATAAAGACTTCGGAGTGGGCGAAGTTGATGAGGTTGAGAACACCGTAAACGAGGGTATAGCCAAGGGCAACCAACGCGTAGATTGCCCCGAAGGTCAATCCGTCAAAGGTGGAACTCCAGAAGTTCTGGGTAAAGGAGTTTACGTCGAAGGTGATCCACGTATCGTCCACGGGAACGGAGTGGAGCAGGCTGGGAATTACTTCACTGATCATGGGCACTTCCTGATGCGTTCAAGAGAAATGCTGGGGGTCCGCACGGATGCTGACCCCCAGCATTCACATGGGCTGCCGGTATTACTTGCCGATTACGCCGATCGGAACAATCTTGCCGTTCTCAACCTTGTAACCATAGACATCCGGTGTTGCCAGCTCGCCGGTTGAATCCCACTTGTAGTGCTTCGACAGGCCATCCGCATCGTAGGACTTGACCCAGGAAAGAAGGTCCGCACGGGACTGCTTGCCCTTGTCGATCCCCGAGAGCAAGACCGTGACGGCGTCGTAACCTTCAATGGAGTAGGTTCCGGGCTCAGCGTTGGCCAGCTTCTTGTACTCGGTCTCGAAGCTCGGGATCAGCTCACCCGGGATGCAGGGGCAGGTGAAGTACGAGTTGGACGACGCGTCGCCTGCCAGCTTGATGAACTGGTCATCCTTCACGCCATCCGGGCCCACGAAGGATCCGGTGAATCCCTTTGCAACCAGCTGCTGGTCGAAGGGAGCGCCCTCTGCGTAGTAGCCGGCGTAGTAGACGGTGTCTGCCTTGGCGTTCATGATCTTGGAAATCACGGCCGAGAAGTCCTTCTGGCCAGTGACGACCTTGTCGGACCCCACCATCGCAGAGCCAAGAGCCTGGGAGGTTGTGGTTCCCAAACCGATGCCGTAGTCAGAATCGTCCTGGACCAGGTAGACCTTCTTTGCCTGCAGCTTGTCCGTAAGGAACTTTGCTGCCGCTGGACCCTGGACGGCGTCATTGCCGAGGGCGCGGAAGAAAGTGGTCCAGCCGTTCTTGGTCAGGCTCGGGTTGGTAGCGGAGGGCGTGATGTGCACCAAGCCCTTCTGTTCGAAGATGTTGCCGGTGGCCTTGGACTCTCCGGAGAACGGCAAGCCCACCACTCCGATGATGTCCGGCTCGGAAACAATCTGCGTCACTGGGCCCGTGGCCTTGTTCGGATCGCCTTCAGTATCGAACTTCTTGAACTGGACCTGGCATCCGGGGTTCGCGGCGTTGTGCTGGTTGATCGCCAGTTGGATGCCGTTGAAGATGTTGATACCCAGCTGGGCGTTCGGTCCCGTTTCGGCACCGGCATAAGCAAGGGTTGTCGTGGACGGGCATGTTCCCTTGCCATCGCCTGCAGGCAAAACAGCTGCGGCAGGAACGTCGACTTTGGAAATCGAAGGGATGTTGATCCTGCCGCTGGCCCCCGAGGTCTCCGTGCCGCTAGGGGCGGTCTGATTCGCACAGCCCGCCACGAGCATGCCGAGGGTGGCCGCTGCTGCCATCGCCGAAATGACTTTCTTCCTGTACATAAATAGCCTCCGCGGTGCGTATGATTCGTGGTCATTCGCCCGAAGTCACTTTCACTTCGAACATGTTCCATGAGAGTACTACCAAATATGTGTCCTAGAACACATATATGCAGGTCAGGATCTAATAACGGTGGATGACCGCCGCGCGCGGACAACCCTTCTTATGAACGCACGGTTAAATTCGTGTCACTGCGCAGCTTGGCGCAAACAGGAGGGCCGGAAAGGAACGCACGTCGCGTGCGTGCCCCAGGTGGGACTCGAACCCACAACACGCGGATTTTAAGTCCGCTGCCTCTGCCAATTGGGCTACTGGGGCGCCCGGATAATGGTAACCCAGCGCACCCCCTTACTTTGTCTCCTAGAGCGCTTGGAACGGCGCGGCATAGCGAAAGGTTCCACTGGCGCCGTCGGGCCATGCTTTGAGGGGCAACAACTGGAAATGGTCTCCCCACCCGGCGTCGGGGGCCATCACGCCCAGCTTGCCGGCGGGAAGAAAACCGAAGCGAGGATAGTACTCAGTGCTGCCCAGCAAGGCGATGCCCGGTTCGCCCGCATCCTCGGCGCGCCGGGCGGTTTCCCGCAAGAGCGCAGATCCGATGCCGCGCCGCTGCAGGTGCGGCTGGACGCTGATCGGGCCCAGTCCCAAAAGCCGGAGCTCCCCGATCCGGCCGCGGGTACTGATGACGTGGCCTACGATCTCCCCGCCGATCTCGGCCACGATGCTGAACTCCGGCAGGTACTCATCGGAGTCGAACAGTTCCCGTAGCAGCTTTACTTCGGCCGGGACTCCTTCGACGGGCAACCCGGTGACCGGGCTAGTGGAAAAGGCGGCAGCCGTGAGCGCAAGCACGGACTCGCGGTCCGCACGCCTCTCCGTGCGCAGCACCACACCTTGGCCCAGCAGTTCAAGCACGTCCATGGCGTGGCCGCGCTCGGCGGATGGAACCAACAGGTGGTCGTGATGGAACCCGGCAAGGACATTGCAGCTGATACCAGCCGCCGTAAGGGCAGAGCTGACTGCCGCGGTGAGCCCCACGGCTTCCAACGCAGAGTGAATTTGAAGAGTGATCCACGCCGCCACGAAATCGTAGGACAGTCCCAGACGCTCGGCTTCCTCGCGCCGAAGCACCACGGTGAGGCCCTCCGCTTCGCGGACAGCAGCTTCGATATTGCCCTCAAGCGGTTTGCCGTGCGGCCACAATGCGTACACGTAATCGCCGTCTCGAACCACGGGATGCATGGATGTCAGGAGGGTCGTCAGATCGCTTTCGCCAGCCATGCTGCAAGTCTAGGACCCGCCGTCGCGGACAGGACCCTGCGTAAAGCCACGAGTAAACGACGACGGCGGCCGCCTCCCGAATGGGAGAAGGCCGCCGTCGGCGGAACTACTTGGGGTATCGCTACTTGGCGTCAGCCGTGACCGGAGCCTTGGCTTCAGCAGGCTCAGCAGGCTCAGCAGCCGGCGCGGGCGCGGCGGCCGGCTTGGGAGCCGGGGTGGCCGCGGCCACAAAGGCTCCCCGCGGGTTGTCGAGGTCCAGCAGCTGGGTGGTGTCGCGACCCATGGTCATGCCCAGGAGCCAGTTGAAGATCACGCGGACCTTGCGCTCACCGGTGGGGATGGCCAAGCCGTGGTAGCCGCGGTGGGCCAGCCAGGCGAGTCCGCCCTTGAGGCCGATACGGCCCAGGATGTTGATGTTGGCAACGCCCTTCCATTCGCCGAAGCCGGCAACCGCACCGAGGTTCTTGTGCTTGTAGTCGCCCATGGGCTTGTCCCAGCGGGAAGCCCACAGGTTCTTGGCGAGGCGCTTGGCCTGGCGCAGTGCGTGCTGGGCGTTCGGAACACAGGTGCCGTCCGGCAGGCCGCTGCCCGTGAGGTCCGGAACGGCAGCGATATCGCCGGCCGCCCACGCGTTGTCGATGATGCCTTCGTCGCCGGCGATGCGCAGGTCCGGGAGGACACGGACACGTCCGCGCGGCTCGAGCGGGAAGTCGGTGGAACGGATCATCGGGTTGGCCTGCACGCCTGCAGTCCACACGAGGGTGTCGGCTTCGAACTCCTGGGCAGGGGTCTTGTCCGGCAGGTTGATGAGCTTGAGGCTACCCTCGGCGTTATCGAGGGAGGTGTTGAGCAGGACCTCGATGCCACGGCTGCGCAGGTGTTCAACAACCCACTCGGCCTGGGATGCGGTGACCTCAGGCATGATGCGGCCCATGGCTTCGACAAGAACGAAGCGGACTTCTTCCTGGCGGATGCGCGAGTTGTTCTTGACGGCAGCGCGGGCGAGGTCTTCCATCTCGGTGATGCACTCAATACCGGCGAAACCGCCACCCACAACCACGAAGGTCAGGGCCTTGGCGCGCTCGGCGGCATCCGTCATGGTGGAGGCGACCTCGATGCGCTCAAGGACCTTGTTTCGCAGGGCGACCGCTTCTTCGATGGTCTTCAGGCCGATGCCTTCGTCAGCGAGTCCCTTGATGGGGAAGGTGCGGGTAATGGCACCGGCGGCAACCACGACGTCGAAGTAAGGGATCTCGAAAGGCTCTCCACCGTCGGCCGGAGCAACAACAGCGGTGCGGTTCTGGTGGTCGATGCTGGTGACGCGGCCCTGGATGAGTTCCGTCTGCTTGAGGTGCTGGCGGTGCGAGACGACGGCGTGGCGTGCCTCGATGTTGCCGCCGGCCACTTCGGGGAGGAAGGGCTGGTAGGTCATGTAGGGAAGGGGATCAACGACGGTGACGATTCCGCCGGCGTTCGCGATCTTCTTCTGCAGCTTGAGTGCTACGTACAGGCCGACGTATCCGCCGCCGACAACGAGAACACGGGGACGGTCAATGAGCTCAGGGGTGGTTGCCATAAGAATAGAGTACAGCACCTTGTGAAAATCTTCACTAACTATTTCCCGAGGCTGCCGCGCCGTCTCCAGGGGCTATTTCGGACCACTCGGATCCACGACGTCCACCACGCCCGTCGCGGGCTCGTCGGGCAGTTCCGGGGAGGTCCGGTAGGCGCGCCTCAATTGGACGGAGGCGCCCGCAAGGATCGCCACGAAGAGCGAACCGAAGCCGATGACCACAGCGGCCGGAACCGCAGTGTCGGCCTGCGAGGGCGCCTTCGCCGCAGGAACTGTGGGATCTGCCAAGGTGGCGGCGGGGATGCTCGGTTTGGACGTTGGCTGAGGTGTAGGGCTGCTGAGGTCCCCGCGCCGATGGACCCGGATCCATTCCGCAATGGATCCCACCGGATTGCTCGCCACCTCGGGCACATCGGCTTTCAGCGCTGCCTCGGCGTTGAGGATGCCGTAGCCATAGATAGGGTCCTTCCCGGGCGCCCCCGCATCCACCGCCGTGGACACAATCCTGTTGATGACCTGCTTGGCGCTCATATCCGGCCATTTCGAGCGGATAAGTGCAGCGACGCCGGAGACAATCGGCGCGGAGCCGGACGTGCCGGCCCAATCTTCATAGCTCCCCCCGGGCAGGCCACCCACCAGCTGTTCCGAGGGTGCCGAGACGCCGATGCTGATTCCCTGCGAAGAAGCATCGACGCTGGCGGTACGGTTCCGGTCAAGTCCTGCCACGGTCAGTACACCCGGAATCGTGGCGGGCGCGCCCACCTGGACATTTCCGCCGATCCGGTTGCCCGCCGCGGCCACGATCACCACATCCTTTTGTTCGGCATAGAGGAAGGCCGCGTCCCAGCTTTGGGGCCAGTCCGGCGAGGTGCTGCCGAGGGAAATATTGATGACCTTGGCGCCGTTGTCCACTGCCCATCGAACAGCTTCGGGAATCTGTTCCTGGTCCGTCTTGCCCGCGGGATTCGGCGAACCAAGCCAAGCGGAAACGGACAAGATCTGGGCCTCGGGGGCCACGCCGACAATTCCGTCCGGGCCAACACCGGAATCGGGCGAAGGAGACGAACTGGCCGACGGAGACGCCGAAGGGCTGGCCGAAGCGTGTCCACGCCCTGCCAGGAGGGTGGCGACGAGGGTCCCGTGCTCCGGTTTTGCCCCGATGCTCTTCTGTCCGTTCGGATCGCCCGCACCGGAAACGTCAGTTCCGCCGACCACCGCCCCCTTGAGATCGGGGTGTAGCCCGTCCACCCCGCTGTCGATGATGGCCACTTTCACCCCCGCGCCCTTGGATACCTGCCAGGCTGCTGAAATGCCGTACTCGTTGAGCCAGTATTCCTTGTCCCGCCAAGAGTCGGCGAACGCCGCAGGCGCAGTGAGCAGGGCCCCTGCAAGGCTTCCCCCGGCCAGCATGGCGGCCAGCGCGGCCGATACTGTCCGGCGGCGCCAACCGTGTGGCAATGCCATCAGCGAATACCCACTCTTACCGATTACTCGGAATACTCAGCGCGATGCCGTCGAGGATGTCATGCTCGCTGGAGGTGGCCGCGGTGATGGAGCCCTCTGCGAGCTCGGCCAAGCGCTGGAGGATGCGGCGCCAAACGAGGGCTCCGGCTCCGATGACGTCAACGCGTCCAGGATGCATGTAGGGCAGCCGGGCACGCTCTTCGCGGCTCATTTCCAACAGGCTTGTGGCGGCGTCGCTAATGGTCGCCAGGTCCAGGCTGGCACCGTGGATCAGTGCGGGATCGTACTCGCCCAGGCCCAAGGCGTGCGCCGTGATGGTGGTGATCGATCCGGCAACGCCCACGACGGCGGTGGCCCGGCCCAGCGGGACCGTACGGGCGGCGAGGTCAATGGCTGCGTCGACGTCGGCTTCCGCTGCGGCGATCTGTTCCGGCGTCGGAGGATCGCTGCGGAGGTGCCGTTCAGTCAGCCGCACGCAGCCGATGTCGACGGATTTGGCGGCAATGACGCCGTCGGAGTCTCCGAGGACGAACTCCGTGCTTCCGCCGCCGAGGTCCACCACCAGCACCGGGTCCTTGCCGCGTGAAGGAAGCACGCTGCTTGCACCGGCAAAGGACAGGGCGGCTTCTTCGTCGCCCGAGATGACCTCGGGTTCGACGCCCAGCAGGTGCCGGATCCCGTCAACGAAGACGTCCCGGTTGCGGGCGTCGCGGCTGGCAGAAGTTGCCACGAAACGGACGCCCCCGGCACCATGTTGGCGGATCAGCTCAGCGTAGTCGGCGGTTGCCGCGAAGGTGCGTTCGAGCGCCTCGGGGGCAAGCTCGCCGGTGGCGTCAACCCCTTGGCCGAGGCGCACCACGCGCATCTCGCGGACAACGTCCCGCAATGGAGACCCGGCGTCCGCGCCGTTGGAATCCGCGATCAGGAGGCGAATCGAATTGGTGCCACAATCGATGGCAGCTACCCGGTTCATACGTTGAGCTCCCCTGCGGCTGATTCCCTTGGTGCCTCTGTTGCTTGGGAGGACGTGGATTTGCGGACAGGGGCGGGACGGCCAACGATGTCAGGCAGGCCCTGCGGCCCGTGGCGGCTGAGATCCTTGGACGGGGCCTCCCCCGCGCTGTCCCACGCGCCGTCGCAATAGCATCGGTCCGCGGTCCACCATTCGCTGATCGCCTCGATGGCCTCGTCGCCGAGCGGATTGACGCCGGGACCGGCCGCCAGCGAGTGGCCAACGAGCACGTGCAGGCACTTGACGCGGGTGGGCATGCCGCCGGCAGAGACGCCTGCGATCTCGGGGACGTCCCCGGTGCCGGCACGTCCGGCAATCTCGTCACGAGCCTGAAGGTAGGCTTCGTGGGCGCTCCTGTAAGCCGCAGCCAAAGGCTCGTCGGCAGTGAGCCGTTCGTTCATCTCATTCATGAGCCCGCCGGCTTCCAGGCGCGACACGGCGGCGGTGATGACGGGGTGCGTCAAGTAGAACGTCGTCGGAAACGGGGTGCCGTTGCTCAATCTCGGAGCGGTCGCAGCGACCAGCGGGTTGCCGCACACGCAGCGCGCCGGGATTTCGACGACGTCGCGCACCGGCCGTCCGAGCTGGCGGCTGAGGATTTCAAGATCGTGTGCTGATGGCTTGCGGGACTCCTGCGATGCAGGTGCCGAGTTGTCTTCCACTGGCGCTGCCATCCTTCCTGCCCTGTTTGGCCGCGCCGATGAGGGCGCGACGGCGGCGGGCACCGCGTCTAGTCTGTTGCCGAGCGCCTGATGGATTCCCAGAGCCCATCCACCCAAGGCAGATTGGATGGGCTTCCGGAAGCTCCTGAGCTGGTGCTTCCGCCCGGCGTGCCGGCGGGAACGTCCCCACCAAACACCCAGTAGCCTGCTTCACCCGGCATAACCATGTTAATGCGGTCCCGGGCCTGTTGTTTCACGTAGTTGGGGTCCTGCCACCGTGTGATCTGCTTCTGGAGGCTGGCCTGATCGGCCTGTTTGCTCGCGATGTCGGCTTCCAGGCCGGAGATTTCCGCCTTTTTCTCCAACCAGATCTTGACTGTGGGCGCGAGCATGATGGTGATCGCGATCATCACCACGGCGAGGGCAAGCATGCGGCCGGAGAACGCCTTCGCGGGCACGGGGCGCGCGCTGTGGTCCTTGTCGAGGTGGGTGGAGACTGCGCCGGACGTTTTGTTGGATGCCTTGCCGACAACCGGGGTGTTTCCCGGCTTGCCCGGAAGAGAACGACCCGATTTCGCGGCAGAACCAGCCTTTGAGCCGGACTGGCCCTTGCTTTGGGTGCTGCCTTCGGCTCTGGCGTTCGACGACGTCCTGGACCCGACGTGAACCGGGGTCTCCTGCTGCGCAGAGGTTGCCTTGCGGGACTCGCCGAAGTCGGCACGGATAACATGGCCGCCGTCGGGGTTCTTCTGGGGCGAGCGGCCGAGGGCATCTGCCCTGGGGACCTTGGGGCGGCGGGTGGCCATGACACTCCTGTAATGCCTGGTGCTTGCCTGGCGGGTTGCTGCGCGTTGCGTGCCTCACGGAGCCTGCGGTTTGCCGAAGTGCTCGCACATTCCGTTAAACAGAACCGGTGGCTATGGTCTTTCCACCATAGCCACCGGTCAGCTGTTTCAGCGGATACTAGCCCTTGAAACGCGGGAAAGCGCTGCGGCCGGCGTAACGTGCGGCGTCGTCGAGTTCTTCTTCGATGCGCAGCAGCTGGTTGTACTTGGCGACGCGCTCGGAGCGGGCCGGGGCACCGGTCTTGATCTGGCCCGCGTTGGTGGCAACGGCGATGTCAGCAATGGTGGTGTCCTCGGTTTCGCCGGAGCGGTGCGAGGTGATGGTGGTGTAACCGGAGCGCTGGGCCAGGGAAACGGCGTCCAGGGTTTCGGTCAGGGAACCGATCTGGTTGACCTTGACGAGCAGGGAGTTGGCCGTGGCAGAGTCGATGCCCTGCTGCAGGCGGATCGGGTTGGTGACGAAAAGGTCGTCGCCAACCAGCTGGACTTTGTCGCCGATCGCGTCGGTGAGGGTCTTCCAGCCTTCCCAGTCGTTTTCGTCCAGCGGGTCTTCGATGGAGACCAGCGGGTAGTCGGCAACGAGTTCGGCGTAATAGGCGCTCATCTCGGTGGCCGAGAGTGCCTTGCCTTCGAACTGGTAGGCGCCGTCCTTGTAGAACTCGGAGGAGGCGACGTCCAAGGCCAGGGCGATGTCCTTGCCCGGGGTGTAGCCAGCGTTCTTGATGGCTTCCTGGATCAGGTCCAGTGCAGCGCGGTTGGACGGCAGGTTCGGCGCGAAGCCGCCTTCGTCACCGAGGCCGGTGGAGAGGCCCTTGGCCTGCAGGACGGACTTGAGGTTGTGGTAGACCTCAACGCCCCAGCGCAGGCCTTCGGAGAAGGTCTCGGCGCCGATCGGAGCGATCATGAATTCCTGGATGTCGACGTCCGAGTCGGCGTGGGAGCCACCGTTGAGGATGTTCATCAGCGGGACGGGCAGGACGTGGGCGTTCGGGCCACCCAGGTACTTGTACAGGGGCAGGTCCGCGGAGGCGGCGGCTGCGTTGGCCACGGCGAGGGAAACGCCGAGGATGGCGTTGGCGCCGAGCTTTGCCTTGTTCGGGGTGCCGTCGAGGTCGATCATGGCCTGGTCGATGCTGCGCTGGTCCGTGGCGTCGAAGCCGATCAGGGCCGGGGCGATTTCGTCGATGACCGCGTCAACGGCCTTCTGGACGCCCTTGCCGAGGTAACGGCCCTTGTCGCCGTCGCGCAGTTCAACGGCTTCGTGCTCGCCGGTGGAAGCACCGGAGGGAACTGCCGCGCGGCCGATCTGGCCATCGGAAAGCAGAACTTCAACTTCTACTGTCGGGTTTCCGCGGGAATCAAGGATCTCGCGGGCGTGGATGGCATCGATAAGCGCCATGGACTGCTCCTTATGGTGAAGCGATTTACTGGGAATCTTGAGGGAAATTCTCGACGTCCTCGTCGCCACTAGCCTAGTCGAGACCGGCCAACGTTACGGAACAGCGTCGGACCCCTCACGTTTTGTGGCTTCGCCGTCGCGTCCCTGGTAGCGGCGTACGGCACCGCGCAAGGCCCGTTCGGCGTCGAAGCCCTTCTCCCGTGAGCCCGCTACAACGGCAAGCAGCAAGTCTCCAAGCGCGGCTTCGGAGTCGGGAACCTCCACCGCGGCAACCGGACGGCCACGGCGTTCCGCGCCGCCTGAGCGCTCCGCGCGCTCGGCACGGTCAAGGGACTTTTGCGCCAGGGCGAGGGCCGGAAGGTGGGGTGGAATGCCTTCGAAAGGATCCGAACGCTCGGGCTTTTCGGCCTTCTTCACGGCATCCCACTTTTCGACGATCTCCTCCACGGTGGCCGGGAAGGAATCCTGCAAGGATCCGTCCGGCCTGAAGACGTGCGGGTTGCGCCGCACCATCTTCTCCGTGATGGTGCGGGCGACGTCGTCGAAGGTGAACTGTCCTTGCTCCTCGGCGAGCCGGGCGTGAAGTACCACCTGAAGCAGCACGTCGCCCAGCTCACCTCGGAGTTCGACGGCCGTATCGGAACCGGACGCACCGGCTTCGATCGAATCGACCACTTCGTACGCTTCCTCGATCAGGTACTCGACGAGGGATTCGTGGGTCAGCGCCCCCATCCACGGACAATGCTCGCGCAAAGAAGCAATTTTCCCCAGCAGCTCCCCCACCTCGCAAGCTCGGCCGGGGACCCCTGCTGCCGTGGGCCCACCGAGCACGTCCGTGGGTCGTTCAGAGGCCGCGCCTGAAGGAGTTTCCTCAGGCAAGGTTGGCGTAGGCGTCGTTGATGTACTCCACCAACGCTTCTTTTTCGTCGAGCGGCAGGAACGACGACTCGGCCGCGTTAAGGGTCAGTTCGAGAAGATCGTCGAGATCGTAGTCGAAGGTCTCCACGAGAAGCTCGAACTCGTCGGTGAGCGTCACGCCGCTCATGAGCCGGTTGTCCGTGTTGATGGTGACGTTGAAGCCCAACTGGTAAAGCATGTCCAGCGGGTGGTTCTCGATGCCTTCGCCGAAGTTCACGATTGCGCCGGTCTGCAGGTTGGACGAGGGGCAGATTTCCAGCGCAATTCCGCGATCGCGGACCCAGCCGGCCACCTCACCCAACGTGACCATGCCAACGGTGTCCTCGGCGTCGTCGTCGGCCTCTTCACCTTCGGCATCTTCGAATTCAACCGTGATGTCCTCCGCGATACGGACGCCGTGGCCCAAGCGCAGGGCGCGGCCGTCCACGAGGGCGGACTGGATGCTATCCAGGCCCGCGGCTTCTCCGGCGTGCACGGTAGCCGGGAAGTTGTGCTCGGCCAAGTAGGTGAAAGCGTCCTTGAAGCGGGACGGCAGGAAGCCGTCTTCGGCTCCGGCGATGTCGAAGCCGACAGCTCCGTTGTAGCGGTGGCGCACGGCGAGCTCGGCAATTTCCTGGCCGCGGTCCGCGTGGCGCATCGCCGTGATGAGCTGGCCCACCTGGATCTGGCGGCCGGACTCCTCAACGGCGTCCACGCCGGCGTCGAGACCTTCCTGGACGGCGTCCACAACCTCATCCAGGGTGAGGCCCTTCTGCAGGTGCTGTTCAGGAGCCCAACGGATCTCGCCGTACACGACGCCGTCGTCAGCCAGGTCCTCAACGAACTCCTTGGCGACACGCGCCAGGCCTTCCTTGGTCTGCATAACAGCGATGGTGTGGTCAAAGGTTTCGAGGTAGCGGACCAACGAACCGGAGTCGGCGGACTCACGGAACCACTGGCCCAGTGCTACGGGATCCGTGGAAGGCAGGGGGTGGCCGACGGCCTCCGCCAGCTCGATGATGGTGGCCGGACGCAGTCCCCCGTCCAGATGGTCGTGAAGGGAAACCTTCGGCAGGCTCTTCAGGTCGAAGTCAAGGGCAGGGGCGGCGTCAACAATGGGCTCAGTCACGTCTCAACTCTAGGGGGACGGAAGAAGCTTAGCCAGCAGGGTTTGAGCGATCGACGCCGGCCGCCGCGTTAACCGCGGTCCCTCCGTCTGCTGCGGCTGCTTCCGCGGAAGCAGCCGCCTTCGTCTCCGCGTCCTTCTTTTCGAGGTGCTTGTGCCACCAACGCAGCGTGTGGTCCACAATGACGCCGAGTACTACGGCGAATGCCACGGCAATCCCCACTCCGAGGAGCGGGTTGTTGTGCACCCAGTGGCCAGCCAGCGATCCAATGCCGATCGAATAGACTACCCACGTGAAGCAGGCGAAGGCATCCAGCCAGAAGAAGGTCTTGTGGCGGAACCCGGTCTGTCCGGCGACGTAGTTCACCGCCACACGGCCCCACGGGATATACCGTGCGGTGAATATAAGCACTGCGCCGCGCTTGTCCAGCTCGTAGTGTGCCCAGGCGAACATCTTCTGGACCTTCGGCTTGCGCATCCATTTCCAGCGGTCCAAGCCGATCTTGCGGCCCAGCATGTAGGCCATGTTGTCGCCGGCCATCGCCCCGACCAGCGCGGTAGCGCCGAGTAGCCACAGGTTGGGCTCACCCCGGTGCATTGCCAAAGCCGAGAGCCCTACGATCGCGGTCTCACTGGGAAGGATCGTGGCAAAGCCGTCGATGAAAAAGAAAACCAGGAGCGCCGGGTAGATCCACGGTTGCCCGGCGGCGTGCTCGAGCATGTGGTTCATGAATTCCACGCAGGCATTGCTCCTCAAGGAAAGTCACGCGGTTGCGTGACACAGATCGCTATCCAGTGTCCCACGGCCGGAGCGTCGTTCGCTACGCCCCGGCCGGGACACAATTTAAGGCTAGCTCGAAAGTTGGAACGTGAGCATCCCCCCGCAGAGGGATCTTCCGGAGCTAAACGCGTCATACCAAGGGAGGAGACGGCGCCACCCTGGCTGTGCACTCCTGGCTATCTGACAGGCTCCTCTTCGGGCTCCCCGGCTTCCTCGTCCTCTTCGGTGGCGGGGGTGGCACCGCGGACTTTGCTGATGACCCGGTCCACGATGATTCCCAGGATGGCGGCCGCAACGATCGCGATGGTCGCTCCGAGCAGGTGATTGTGCTCGAACCACTGGCCGAAGAACAAACCGATGGCTACGGAGTAACTGGCCCACAAAGCGGCAGACATGGCCGTGAGCGCCACAAACATGCCGTGCGAGAAATGCGTAGCACCGGCTGTGAGGTTGACCGCCACACGTCCAATGGGGATGAACCGGGCCACGATGATCAGTGACGCGGCCCGGCGTCGAAGTTCCCGCCCAGCCCAACGGAAGGCACCCTGCATCCTTTGGGAACGCATCCACCGCCAGCGGCGAACACCTATTTTGCGGCCTATCAAGTAGGCGATGTTGTCGCCAGTGAAAGCCCCGAGGGCGCCCACCAGGATCAGCAGCCACGCGTTAGGCGTCCCTGCGGTCGCGGAGACGGCCGCGAGTCCCACCACCATCGACTCGCTGGGAATGGGCGGGAAGAAACCGTCGATCACACAGCAGGCAAAAACCAGAAGCAAGACCCAAGGCTGTCCGGCTGCGGCGAGGATGAAGTCGTTGAAGGCTTGCACGGTCTTTCTAACGAATGGCCGCACGGATTGTCTCCCGGGCATCCCAAAATGCCCGGGAGACCCACCTAGGAGATCCGGTCGATGATGAGCCGTTGCGCCGGCCGTGAGCCTTCCGGCGCGATGAGCACGGCGCCTTCCAAGGCTTCCTTGGCCCGTTCGAACTTTTCCGGGGTGTCGGTCAGGAGGGTCATGAGTGGCTCCCCCGCCCGGACCAAGGCACCTGGTTTGGCATGCATCCGCACCCCGGCTCCGGCTTGGACGATGTCTTCCTTCCGGGCACGTCCGGCGCCGAGGCGCCAGGCAGCCACACCCACGGACAAGGCGTCGAGCTCCACCAGGACGCCGTCGGCAGGAGCCCGGATGACCTCGGATTCCCTGGCCACAGGCAGGGCGGCACGCGGATCGCCGCCTTGGGCTTCGATCATACGGTTCCAGACGTCCATCGCGCGGCCATCCTTGAGGGCGGCCGCGGGATCGGCGTCGTGCACTCCGGCGCAGGCGAGCATCTCTTCGGCGAGCCTGACGGTCAGCTCGACGACGTCTTCCGGACCGCCGCCCGCAAGCACCTCCACCGATTCCTCTACCTCGATCGCATTGCCCGCAGTCAAGCCCAGCGGGGTGCTCATGTTGGTCAGGAGGGCCACCGTGTTGACGCCCGCATCCTTGCCCAGGGCCACCATGGTTTCGGCCAGCTCGCGGGCACGGGCTTCGTCCTTCATGAACGCCCCGGAGCCCACCTTCACGTCGAGCACCAGGGAGCCCGTGCCCTCGGCGATCTTCTTGCTCATGATGGACGAGGCAATCAGGGGAATGGCTTCCACTGTGCCCGTCACGTCGCGCAGGGCGTAGAGCTTCTTGTCCGCCGGAGCCAATCCCGTGCCGGCGGCGCAGATGACAGCACCCACGTCCTGCAGCTGGGCAAGGATTTCCTCGTTGCTGAGGTTCGCCCGCCAACCGGGAATTGCTTCGAGCTTGTCGAGCGTGCCGCCCGTGTGGCCCAGTCCCCTGCCGGAAAGCTGGGGCACCGCCACTCCAAAGACCGCCACCAACGGCGCCAGCGGAAGGGTGATTTTGTCCCCGACGCCCCCTGTGGAGTGTTTGTCGGTGGTGGCTTTCATGCCGCCGTCGGGACGCCGAAGGCTGGAGAAGTCCATCCGCTCGCCCGAGGCGATCATCGCCTCCGTCCAACGCGAGATCTCGGCACGGTCCATCCCGTTGAGCAGGATCGCCATGTTCAAGGCCGCCATCTGCTCGTCGGCAATGACGCCGCGGGTGTAGGCATCGATGGTCCAGTCAATCTGTTCCGGGCTCAGGGTGCCCTTGTCCCGCTTGATGCTGATGATCTGGACGGCATCAAACGCTTCAGTCTGTGTCACCGGTTCTCCTCCAGGTTGTCGGGACCGAAGGCATCAGGCAGCACTTGGTCCATGGTCTTGATGCCCTGCGTTGTCATGAGTTGCATGCCGGGTGCCCGGAATTCATACAGCAATTGCCTGCAACGGCCACACGGCATGAGGACGTTGCCCTTGGCGTCGACGCAATAGAACGCCCGCAATCTGCCGCCGCCGCCCATATGGAGGTCTCCCACCAGGGCGCACTCGGCGCACAGGGTGAGGCCATAGCTGGCGTTCTCGACGTTGCAGCCGCTGACGATCCGCCCGTCCTCGGTGAGGGCGGCTGCCCCCACCGGGAACTTCGAATACGGAGCGTAGGCCTTCCCCATGGCGGCGACCGCGGCGGCCTCGAGGGCCGCCCAGTCCACTTCAGTATCCGTGACCGCCACGGTCAACCCTTGACGTACGGTATGCCGCTTGCCGCCGGCGGCCGGGACCTGCCCACCAATCCAGCGACCGCGAAGACCGTCAAGGCGTAAGGCAGCATGGCCATGAACTGGCTCGGCACGGGCGATCCGATGATGGTGATGACGCTCTGCAGGTTGTCCGCGAAGCCGAACAGCAACGCGGCCAGGAAGGCGCCGATCGGGTTCCAGCGCCCGAAGATCAACGCGGCGAGGGCGATATACCCGCGGCCACCGGACATGTCCTTGCTGAACGCATCCACGGACACCAACGTGAAGAACGAGCCGCCAATGCCCGCGATCGCGCCTCCCATGAGCACGTTCCAGAAACGGGTCCGGTTGACATTGATGCCCACGGTGTCGGCAGCCTGCGGATGCTCGCCGACGGCCCTCACGCGCAGTCCCCACTTCGTGTGGAAAAGGCCGAGGTAAACCACGATCACGGCGATGTACATCAGATAGCCCACGAGGGACTGGTGGAACAGGATGGGGCCGATGATGGGGATATCGGACAGGAAGGGAATGTCCACCGGAGGCAAGCGCCCCGGCTTGTTGAGCCCATCCGGGTCAGCCGTCAGCAGCGTCGAAAAGAGGAAGCTGGTCAGTCCGCTGATCAGGACGTTGAGCACGACGCCGACGATGATCTGGTTGACGAGGTACTTGATGCTGACCACAGCGAGGACCAAGGAAACAAGCGCTCCAGCTACGGCCGCCGCGACCAGCCCGGCGTAGACATTGTGCGTCACGGTGGCAACGACGGCCGCCGAAAACGCTCCCAGCAGGAGCTGCCCTTCAATGGCGATGTTGACCACGCCGACGCGTTCGCACAGGACGCCGGAAAGGGATCCGAAGACCAGCGGCACAGCCAGGGTTACGGATCCTGCGATCAGTCCGGCGAGGGAAATTGACGGCTCATCACCATTTCCGCCAGCCACGATCCAGACCATGAATCCGATGAGGAACACTGCGGCAAAGGTACCGCCCACCCAGCGGGGTGTAGCCCTCTTCGCCTGGGTGAGGTACACCGTGTAGCCGGCCAGGCCCAGGAGAATCACCGCAGCGATCCAGCCGATGGCCGCGGAAGGAAGCGTGATCTTGGAAACCTTCGCCACTCCCAGCGCGGCAAGGCCGAGGACCACCACAGCGGCGACGAAGGATGCTGGCAACCAACCCGGTACTGTGCCTGAACTTGACGCGAGGCCTGAACCCGACGTGGGGCCCGGACGACGGCGGGCGAACCACAGGTATCCGAGGCCAACGGAAAGCAGGAGGGCCAGAACGAACGTGACCAACGCAGCAACACTGGAGGCCGCTTCATTGGCCGCCTCGGCAATGCCGAAGCCTGCCGACTTCGAATTGGACATGAACCCGAACAGCGCGGTTCCCAGGATTGCGAGCAGGGACAGTCCGATTCCGGCCTTCCAGCTGACCAGCCCGGTGGCACCCGTTTTTCCGGGGCGCGCAGGCGCGTTACCGGCGGGTGTGCCACCGCCGGACTGAGTTGTGGTGGTGCTCATGCTGTTGCAGCTCCGCTCTCGATTTTTCCGGAGGGGATGGTTCCGGAGCCGGGGCCGCCAGTGGCCTTCTTCTTTTTCCGCGGGTTCAGTCCGAAGATCGCGCGCACCAGTGGCGGTGCCGCAATGAACAGGACGATCAAGGACTGGATGACCAAAACGATGTCGATGGGGGTCTGGGTTTCAGCCTGCATCGCGACGCCTCCCGCACGGAAGGCGCCGAAGAGAAGCCCGGCGAAGAAGGTTCCCCACGGCGTCGAACGGCCCAGCAATGCGACCGTGATGGCATCGAATCCGATGGAAGCCGCGACGCCTCCCGAGAGGTACTTCTCCGTTCCGGATACCTGCGCAATGCCGGCCAGGCCTGCAAGGGCACCCGCAATCGCCATCACGAGGATCACGGCGCGGGGAACGTTGATTCCAGCGGTGCGTGCCGCGCTCTGGTTGGCGCCCACGGCCCGGAATTCAAAGCCGAGCGTGGAGCGGTTCAGGAGCCACCAGACGAAGATCGTTGCCAGCACAGCCAGGAGGAAGCCGGCGTGGAGCCTGAACTGGGGCCCGAGCAACTCCGGAAACAGTGCCGACTGGTCCAGGAAGGGCGAGATCGGGTTGGTCGAGCCCTTGCGTTGGAAAGCCGGAGTGGTCAGGAGGAACAGGAGCAGGAAGTTGGCAATGTAGTTCAGCATGATGGTCACGATGACCTCATGCGCACCGGTCCGGGCCTTGAGGAGGCCGACGACGCCGCCCCACACCGCGCCGCCGACGAATCCGGCAACGATGACAAGCAGCAGGTGAACCAGGAAAGGCAAGTGCCAGGTGAATCCCACGTAGGCGCCGAACAGGGCACCAAAGATGATTTGGCCTTGCGCGCCGATGTTGAACAGTCCCGCACGGAAGGCTAAGGCCACGCCGAGACCTGCCAGGATCAGGGGCGTGGACACCGTCAGGGTTTCAGTGATCGGGTACAGCTGGGCTGCGGCGTCGGCCCCGGCCCAGTTGAATATCGAGCCCTGGACCAGTGCCACGTACGGCCTGAAGACCTCGGTGAGCATGTCCCCCGGCTGCGCGAAGAAATAACCTGCTGTTTCAGCCACTTTGGGGTTGGTCACGGCCATCAGGATTCCGCCGAGCACAATCGCGAGTAGCACGGACAACACCGAGACCATGGCGTTTCCGGTCACGATCTGCCGGAAGACCGAACCACCGGCGGCATGCGGGATCTGTCCGCCTTGGCTGGTAGCGGGAACTGCCGACGGGGCCATTGCACCGTCAGCAGTGTCCAATGCGACATCCAGGACGGCCTCGTCGTTCAATGTTTCCGGGCGCTCCGGCTCGACCTCGTTTTCTTGTCGAGGGGTGTTGGACTCAGACATGTGTTCCTCCCTCGAGGGTCTTGTGCGCAGTCAGTTCTGCCTCATGTTCCGGAACGCCTGCCATCATCAAACCCAGCACATCGCGGGAGGTACCGGCGGGAACAATCCCGACCAGCTTTCCGCGGTAGAGAACGGCGATCCTGTCAGCTAGCTCGAGCACTTCATCGAGTTCCGTTGACACGATCATCACCGGAGTTCCGTTGTCCCGTTCGGCAATGACCCGTTTGTGCACGAATTCGATGGAGCCGACGTCGAGGCCTCGGGTGGGCTGCGATGCGATGAAGAGCCTCAATGGCCTCGACAGCTCCCTTGCGAGCACCACCTTTTGCTGGTTACCTCCGGAGAGCGTGCCTACGGCGACATCGATCGACGGCGTCCGCACATCGAACTCTTCGACCTTCTTCTCGGCGTGGGAAGCAATCAAGGCCGGTTTCATGCCGATGCCTTGGGCAAAAGGCGGCTTGTCGTACAGGTCCAGGATCATGTTCTCGGAAATGGAGAACGTTCCTACCAGGCCGTCGATCTTGCGGTCCTCAGGGACGAACCCGACGCCGGCGGAAAGGACCTGCTTGACGCTCTTGCCGAGCAGTTCGACGTCGTCGAGGATGATGGACCCGGTGACGTGGGGCTGGACGCCGAGGATGGCTTCCGTGAGCTCCGTCTGGCCGTTGCCTTGGACACCGGCGATGGCAAGCACTTCGCCCTTGGCGATCTCGAAACTCAGCCCGTCCACGACGTGCTGGCCATTGTGGTCGACGACGGTCAGGTCCCGGACCTTGAAGGTCGCCTCACCCGGTTGGGCGGGTTTCTTTTCCAGGGTCAGGCTGACCGCCCGGCCCACCATCGCCGAGGCGAGTTCCGTCGGGGACGCGGAGGGATCAGCCGAGCCCACCACTTTCCCCCGCCGGATCACCGTGATGATGTCCGAAATTTCCTTGACCTCACGCAGTTTGTGCGAGATGAAGACAATTGATTTTCCGGCGGCCTTGAGCTGTCGGATGATGTCCAGGAGCTCATCGGTTTCCTGCGGAGTGAGAACCGCCGTCGGTTCATCGAGAATCAGGACTTCGGCGTCGCGCACCAGCGCCTTGATGATCTCGACCCGTTGCTGCACGCCCACGGGCAGGTCTTCCACGAGGGCGTCAGGGTCGACGTGGAATCCGTACTGCTTGGAGATCTCGGAAATCTTGCGGCGGGTTTCATCCAGGTTCAGGAAACCGGCAGCCTTGGTGGCTTCGTTTCCCAGCGCGACATTTTCGGCGACGGTGAATACCGGAATCAGCATGAAGTGCTGGTGGACCATTCCGATCCCTGCCGCCATGGCATCGCCGGGACCCTTGAAGACGACCGGCTTGCCGTCGACCAGGATTTCGCCGTCGCTGGGATCGTAGAGTCCGTAAAGGACATTCATCAGGGTGGATTTACCGGCACCGTTTTCGCCCAAGAGGCAATGGACTTGGCCGGGTTCAACCACGAGATCGATGTGGTCATTGGCTACGAGGGATCCGAAGCGCTTCGTGATCCCTTTCAGTTCGAGTTTCAAAACTCCAACCCATCTATAAAGGATGGCTCCTCGTCATCACCGTGCTCCCAGCATAGTGCTCGGCCAAGGAGTGTCGAAGAGCAAAATTGAAGGCAACGCAGAACGCGCTGCCCTTCTGCCAAAACTCGGCTGAAGGGCAGCGCGACGCGGTTTAGCCCGGACTATTACTTGGGGCTGGACTTCGATTCGACCTTGACTGCGCCCGAGATGATGTCCTTCTTCAACTGGTCAAGATCACTCTTCATGTCAGCCGGCACAGCGGAGTCGAGATCGTGGAACGGGGCAAGCGCCACGCCCCCGTTGTCGAGCGTGCCAACGTAGGGGCTGGGGTCGAACTTGCCGTCTTTGTCGGCCTTGATGACCGTTTCGACGGCGGTCGCCATGGTCTTCTGGACCGAAGTCAGGATGACCGACTTGTAGGCGGGTGCGGTCAGGTAGCCATCCGAGTCAACCCAGATCAGCTTTGCGTCCGTGCCCTTCGCCTTGGCGTCAAGGATCGCACTTCCGGCGCCCGCTCCAACCGGGCCAGCGACGGGAAGGATGACGTCGGCCCCTTGGTCCAGGAATCCCTGGGTGAGGACCTTGCCCTTGTCGACCTGCTTGAAGTCGCCGACAAACGTTCCGTCCTGCTTGTCCTTGTCCCAGCCAAGCAGCTGGACGGACTTGCCCTTCTTCTGGTTGTAGTACTTCACGCCGTCAGAGAAGCCGTCCATGAAGATGCTCACGGTGGGGATGTTGAGGCCACCGAAGGTGGCAACCTTGCCCGTCTTGGAAGTGCCGGCGGCGAGGTATCCGGCCATGAAGGCAGCCTGTGCCGTGTCATAGACAATCGGCTTGACGTTCTTCGGGAAGGTGGGGTCCGAGTAGTCGATGATCGCGAAGTGGTCGTTCGGGTTCGCCGTCGCAATGTTCTTCGTGGCGTCGCCCAGCAGGAAGCCGACCGTAACCGTCAGCTTGCAGCCTTGCTGGACCATGGAACGCAGGTTGGGGTCATAGTCCGTGTCGGCCTTGGACTGGACGTGCTTCTCCTGGATATTCAGGTCCTTGGCTGCCGCCTGAAGGCCTTCGTAGCCTGACTGGTTGAACGACTTGTCATCGAAGCCGCCGGAGTCGGACACCATGCATGCGGTGTAGTCCGACTTGGTGGCGCTGCCCGAGCTCGACGCAGACGGTGCGCTGCCGCAGCCTGCCAGCAAAAGTGCAGCGGCGCCCGCAGTTGCGACGCCCGCAAATGAACCGCGCTTTAATGTGGCACGCAGTGATTGCTTCAATTTTCCTCCAGGAAGAAAGTGATTGATGCTACGACAGTTGGTCAATGAGTGTCCGTTTCGAAAACTCGAGTCTGAAATTCTGTTTTCACTGATGCTTCGCAGCACTGCGCCTGGGGCGCACTGATGGCACAACTTTAGTGGGATTGAACACACCCGGGTAACACAAAAGCCCAACAACCCGAAGATTGTTGAGCTTTTGTTACCAAGCAGTAGTGGAACTCCCAGCCAGCGGGCCTAGCATTCGCGTTCCCACGGGCGCGAACTGGCAGCAGATGACCCCAAAATCGCTTTTTGAGGGCATCTGCCGCCAGTTCGCGCCGCTACGGAAATGGACTCAGGGCAGGCGGACCAGCATCTTGCCGGTGTTGGCTCCATCCAGGAGATCAATGAAGGCCTGCGGCGCGTTTTCCAGCCCGTCAACGATCGTCTCGTCGTAGCGGACCGTTCCATCGGCCAGCCATCCGGCCATCTTCTCGGCGAACTCGGCGGCGTGCTGGCGCTGGCCGCCTACGAGGAAGCCACGGAGGGTCAGTTGCTTTCCGATGGCCACGGCCAGGTTCCGCGGGCCCGGTGTGGGCTCTGTGGAATTGTACTGCGAAATGGCGCCGCACATTGCCACGCGGCCACCCGCGGTGAGGACTGCGAGGGCAGCCTCGAGGTGTTCGCCGCCCACGTTGTCAAAGTAGACATCGATGCCGCGCTCCCCCGCCGCCTCGCGGAGTTGCTTCACCACCGGGCCGTCGTGGTAGTCGAAGGCCGCGTCGAAGCCGAGTTCCAGCAAGCGCGCCACCTTCTCCGGGGAACCGGCGCTGCCAATCACCTTGGAGGCGCCCATGGCCTTGGCGACCTGGCCGACGATCGAACCTACTGCGCCCGCGGCACCGGAAACGAAGACGACGTCCCCGGCCTTGAACTCGGCCACCTTGAGCAGCCCGGCATACGCCGTCAGGCCCGTCATGCCAAGCGCTCCGAGGAACGCCGACGTCGGTGCCAGGCCGGCCGGAACCGGCGTCGCGCTTGCCGCATCCAGCACGGAAAATTCGCGCCAACCGAGCTGGTGCACGACGACGTCACCCACCTTGAGAGCCTCGGAACGGGACGCGATCACCTCGCCCACCGCACCGCCGTCGAGCGCTGCATCGAGTCGGAAAGGTGCCGAATAGGACTTCGTGTCATTCATGCGGCCGCGCATGTAGGGATCGACCGACATGAACTCGTTGCGGACCAGGATCTGGCCGTCCTGAAGCTCCGGCAGATCGGTCTCAGCCAACCGGAAATTCTCCTGGACAGGGCGTCCCTGCGGACGGGATGCCAGCTGGATTTCGCGGGTGCTATTGGGGACGGCGGCGCTCATGCGGCCACCTCCACAAGCTTGATGTCGACGGCGATGTTGCCGCGGGTCGCGTTGGAGTAGGGGCAGATCTGGTGGGCCTTGGCCACGAGCTGCTCGGCGGTTTCCCGGTCGAGGGCAGGCAGCGCGATCTCGAGCTCGGCGGCGAGCCCGTATCCCTCGCGGTCCTCCAGTGCGCCGAAGTGGATCTTGGCAGCCACGGCGGAATCACTGAGATCCACCCGGGCCTTGCGTCCCACCAACCTGAGCGCCGAGTGGAAGCATGCAGCGTATCCGGCGGCGAAGAGTTGCTCGGGGTTGGTGCCCTGGCCATTTCCGCCCAGTTCCACCGGGCTGGCGAGAGCGACGTCCAACTTGCCGTCATTGCTGCGTGCGTTGCCGTCGCGGCCTTCACCGGAGGCAAGCGCCTCGGCTGTGTAGAGAGTCTTCACTGTGGTTCCTTTTCCTTCGGAGGGGATGGACGATCAGATGGCTGAATGGAGGGCTTCGGTGAGCCGGCCCAGGGTGTCGTGAAGCTGTGCAAGTTCGGCGGCGCTCAAGCCGGCGGCCTCGGCGAGGCGTTCCGGCACAGCCCCGGCCCGGGCGCTGAGGGTACGTCCCGCATCGCTCAGGTGGATCTCAACGCGACGCTCATCCTCGGCCGAACGCCGGCGCTCCACCAACCCCAAGGCTTCAAGCCTCTTGAGCAGCGGTGACAGGGTGCCCGAATCGAGGCCCAGCTCAGTACCCAGTTCCCGGACGCTTCGCGGCTCGTTCTCCCAGAGCACCAGCATCACGAGGTACTGCGGATACGTCAGTCCAAGCTCATCCAGCACCGGCCGGTAGACCGCCGTCGCCGCCTTGGACGCGGAGTAGAGGGCGAAACAGACCTGGTGGTTGAGGCGGGGGGCTTCACTCATGAATATAACGATAGCTCACAATTAAATTGTGCACAACTCAATTCGCCCCAGCGACCCTCGCTCACAAACAAGCCCACCCCCGACGACCCTCGCTCACAAACAAGCCCACCCCCGACGACCCTCGCTCACAAACAAGCCCACCCCCGACGACCCTCGCTCACAAACAAGCCCATCTCGGGCGACGCTCGCTCACAAACAAGCCCAAACGACGGGATCCTCCTGCAGATGATCCGAGCGAGCGTCCGCCGACCGACCCACATAAGCGAGAGAGCGTCCCCCGACCGACCCACATAAGCGAGCGAGCGTCCGCCGACCGACCCACATAAGCGAGCGAGCGTCCGCCGACCGACCCACATAAGCGAGCGAGCGTCCGCCGACCGACCCAC
>NZ_JAMXIC010000004.1:0-71198 GCF_027587375.1 Arthrobacter sp. B2a2-09 | reverse complement strand
ATAAGTGAGCGAGCGTCCGCCGACCGACCCACATAAGTGAGCGAGCGTCGGAGTTTCAGAGATCCCGGATGGTTCGCAACGCGGCGGCGGCCAGGACTTGGATCGCGAAGCCGAGGGCACGCTCGTCCACAATGAAGTCACCGCGGTGGAGATCGTATTCCTCGCCGCCGGGCGTGTGGGTCCCGAGCCGCATCATGGCACCCGGCAGGTCGGCCAGGAACCAGGCAAAGTCCTCGCCGCCCATGGACTGCGGCGTCAGGACGACGGCATGCTCGCCGAGTTCCGCGCGGGCCGCAGCCTCGATGAGGGCAGTCTCGTGTTCCGAGTTGACCACAGGAGGGACACCGCGGGTGTGCTCAAGGTGCACGTCCACCCCGTACGGCGCAGCAACTTGCTGGACGACGTCGTCGAGCAACTCCCCTGCGCTATGCCAAGCGTCCCTGTCCAGGCAACGCATGGTGCCGGCCATGTAGCCATTGGCGGGGATGGCGTTGGGTGCGGAACCTGCCGTGATCTGGCCCCACACCACCGAGACGCCGCTGCGCACATCCACGCGACGGGACAGAACGGCCGGGACGTTGACGGCGATTTGGGCCAAGGCGAAGACCAGGTCCTCGGTCAAATGCGGACGGGAAGTGTGGCCGCCACGTCCGGTCAGTTCGATTTTGATGGTGTCCGAGGCAGAAGTGATGGCACCGATGCGTGTGCCGATTTGGCCGACGTTGATACGCGGATCACAGTGCAGCGCCAGAATCCGCGGGACACCCTGAAGGACGCCTTGTTCGATGCAGGACAGCGCTCCGCCGGGCATGGTTTCCTCTGCCGGCTGGAAGATGATGCGCACCGTGCCGCCCAAGGGGGATTCCTGGTGCATGGCATGCAGCACCAAGGCAATGCCGAGCATGCTGGTGGTGTGGACGTCATGCCCGCACGCGTGAGTGACGCCGTGGTTCTTCGACGCGAACGGAAGGCCGGTCTCTTCGATGATGGGGAGGGCATCGATGTCTCCGCGGAGAGCCGTAGCGATAGGCCCCTCGCCGACGTCGACCGTCAGCCCCGACCCTTCCAGCCGACGGGGTTCAAGTCCCGCCGCTTCGAGCCGTTCAGCCAACTTGTCCGTGGTGCGAAATTCCTTGAAGGAAAGTTCGGGGTGCGCGTGCAAGTCCCTCCGGAATTCGATGAGTTCCGGCAAGAGATCGTCAAGCCACGGCTTCACCACAGGGGTCGGCTCGGTTTCGGTAGTGAAATTGCGCACCTCACAACTCTAGCCATCCGCGCCCTCCGAATAGCGAAAGGGGTCTCTTGGTTACGGACTGCGCCGCAACAGTGCGATTCAGGACCGACCCTAGAGCACGTCGGTGTCCCCGCTGGCCTTGAGCGCGTCCACCGCACCCTTGACCCGCTGGGCATGTTCCTTCGTGGTGACAAGCAACGCATCCGGCGTATCAACTATCACGACGTCCTTGATCCCGATAAGCGCGATCACGCGCTTGGTATCGGAGACCACCACGCCGCTGGCGTTCTCGGTGAAGACACGGGCGCCTTCGCCGAGGACCGTCACCTCATCGACGTCGCCGGCGTTGTTGAGGCGACCGATCGCGGCGAAGTCTCCGACGTCGTCCCAGCGGAAAGTACCGGGCACGACGGCGACATCCCCCGCCGCTGCGGCAGGTTCCGCCACGGCATAATCAATGGCGATCTTCGGCAGCGTGGGCCACACCCGAGCGGTTACTTCATCGCGTTCCGGGGTGTCCCAGGCGTCCGCAATTTCCTGCAGTCCGGCAAACAAGACCGGCTGGTTAGCTTCAAGGTGCTTAAGCATGAGTGCAACGGGGGCGACGAACATTCCGGCATTCCAGACGTAGTCGCCGGTCTCAAGGTACTTCTTGGCAATGTCCTCGCTCGGCTTCTCGACGAATTCGACCACCGCGTGCGCGTTCGGCGCGTCGTCGATATTGAGCAAGTCGCCGGTGCGGATGTAACCGAAACCGGTTGAGGGATGCGTGGGCTTGATGCCGATGGTGACGATTTTTCCGGCAGCAGCGGTGTGGATAGCCTCGCGGACCGTTTCCTGGAAGAGGTTGTCCGGGCTGATTACATGGTCGGCGGCGAAGGAGCCCATGATGGTGTCCGGGTCTCGACGGTGCAGGATGGCGGCGGCGAGGCCAATGGCGGCCCCTGAGTCCTTCGGTTCGCTTTCGAGGACCAACTCGTCGTCGCCCACTTCGGGAAGCTGGCGGCAAACGGCAGTCCGGTGCGCCACGCCCGTAACCACCAGGACGCGGTTGCCGGCCAGTGGTTCGAGGCGGTCGTACGTAGCCCGCAGGAGGGTGCTTCCCGAACCCGTGAGGTCGTGCAGGAATTTGGGCGCAGCAGCACGCGAGAGCGGCCACAGGCGAGTGCCCACTCCGCCGGCCGGAATAACCGCGTGGAAGTGGCGCAATGGCGATTCGGGGCTTGCAGCGTTTTCTATACTCACCGCAACACCTTATCGGACAGCGGCGCAAGTCCCACTTTGTGGTCTTCGTCTCACCCTCGCGGCGAAAAGACCGGAATTCAGGCGAACACCCGCACTCTCGTTACAAGAAGGGGCGCCTAAATTGAATAAGCTGTGAGCGAAGCCTAGATTTAGGCTGAGCTACGAGTGCTCTCGCAGCTGGCGTTTCCCCCGCATGGATCCCGTGCCAGCGCCGCTGTGTTGCAGGAAGGTTTATTCAGTGCCGACAAAACCAGCTGGCACCTTGTACCGCGGCCGTGAAGGCATGTGGTCCTGGGTTGGACACCGCATTACCGGTGTTGTGATCTTTTTCTTCTTGTTGGTCCATGTGCTGGACACCTCATTGGTGCGTGTGTCCCCGGAGGCCTACACGGCCGTTATCGGCGCCTACAAGAACCCCCTCATGGCCCTGGGCGAGACAGGCCTCGTCGCCGCGATCGTTTTCCACGCCTTCAATGGCCTGCGCGTGATCGCCATTGACTTCTGGAAGAAGGGCGCGAAGTACCAGCGCCAGATGCTGTGGACCGTCCTGGTATTGTGGCTGGTCGTTTTCGGGGCCTTCGCCATCCGCCACCTGTCCCTCGCACTGGGAGGCCACTGAGCCATGAGTACTGAAATTCAAGCCCCACGCAGTGGACAAAACAGCAGTGGAAAAATCAGCAGCGGGAAGATTTCTCCGCAGTACCGTCGCGGCACCGGTTCCAAGGGGAACTTCGAGATGTTCGCATGGCTGTTCATGCGGCTCTCCGGCGTCGTGCTCGTGGTTCTGATCTTCGGCCACCTCTTCGTGAACCTCATGGTGGGCGAAGGCATCCACGGCATCGACTTCGGCTTCGTGGCTGGCAAGTGGGCCGACCCGTTCTGGCAGTTCTGGGACCTGGCCATGCTGTGGCTCGCCATGTTGCACGGCACCAACGGCGTCCGCACCATCATCAACGACTACGCCGAGAAGGACGCCACCCGCTTCTGGCTCAAGGTGGTTCTTTACGCGGCTACAGTCGTCATCGTCGTTCTGGGCACCCTGGTGATCTTCACGTTCAACCCGTGCCCCGTCCTCAACGGCGTTCAGCTGCCGGGCGGGTTCTGCCCGGCGCCGTAGCGGCTCCGCTGCACCACCGGCAATGTCCGGCTGTGCAGCACACGCGGAGCAGGCTCCGCCGACCATCTGACTTAGAGAGAAAGAGCATCTGGTATGCAGGTCCATAAGTACGACGTCGTTATTGTCGGTGCCGGCGGCGCCGGCATGCGCGCCGCGATCGAATCCGGTCAGCGCGCACGCACCGCAGTACTGACCAAGCTCTACCCCACCCGTTCCCACACCGGCGCGGCCCAGGGCGGCATGTGTGCAGCCCTGGCCAACGTCGAAGAGGACAACTGGGAGTGGCACACGTTCGACACCATCAAGGGCGGCGACTACCTGGTTGACCAGGATGCAGCAGAGGTCATGGCGAAGGAAGCCATCGACGCCGTGCTGGACTTGGAAAAGATGGGCTTGCCGTTCAACCGCACGCCTGAAGGCCGCATTGACCAGCGCCGTTTCGGTGGCCATACGCGTGACCACGGCAAGGCTCCGGTCCGCCGCGCCTGCTACGCCGCAGACCGCACGGGCCACATGATCCTGCAGACGCTGTACCAAAACTGCGTCAAGCACAACGTTGAGTTCTACAACGAGTACTACGTCCTGGACCTGCTGCTCGTCGAAGAAGACGCAGTACGCGAGGACGGCACGCCGTACAAGCAGAAGCGTGTTGCCGGGGTTGTGTCCTACGACCTCGCCTCCGGTGAACTGCACGTCTTCCAGGCCAAGTCCGTGGTCTTCGCCTCCGGCGGCGCCGGCAAGGTCTTCAAGACCACCTCCAACGCCCACACCTTGACCGGTGACGGCATGGGCATCGCTTTCCGTCGTGGTATCCCGCTGGAAGACATGGAGTTCTTCCAGTTCCACCCGACCGGCCTTGCAGGCCTGGGCATCCTCCTCACCGAAGGTGCACGAGGCGAAGGCGCTATCCTCCGCAACTCGGAGGGTGAACGCTTCATGGAGCGCTACGCCCCCACCATCAAGGACCTCGCGCCCCGTGACATCGTGGCCCGCGCCATGGCCAACGAAGTCCGCGAAGGCCGTGGTTGCGGTCCGAACAAGGACTACGTCCTCCTGGACCTGACCCACCTTGAGCCCGCGCACATCGAGGCCAAGCTGCCGGACATCACCGAGTTCGCCCGCACCTACTTGGGTGTGGAGCCGTTCACGGAGCCGGTTCCGGTGTTCCCGACGGCGCACTACGCCATGGGCGGCATCCCCACGAACATCACCACGGAGGTGCTGCAGGACAACGACACGATCGTGCCGGGCCTGTACGCCGCCGGCGAGGTTGCTTGCGTTTCGGTGCACGGCTCCAACCGCCTTGGCACCAACTCCCTCCTGGACATCAACGTCTTCGGCAAGCGCGCCGGCGTGGCTGCGGCGGAATACTCCAAGACCGCAGACTACGTCGAGCTGCCGGAGGATCCCGAAGCACACACCCGCACCATGCTGTCTGGCCTGCTGGATGGCAACGGCACCGAGCGTGTTGCGCAGATCCGCAAGGAGCTGCAGGAAACCATGGACACCAACATGCAGGTGTTCCGCACCAAGGAATCCTTGGACCAGGTCCTCAGCGACATCGCCGGGTTCGAGGAGCGCTACAAGAACGTGGTTGTCCAGGACAAGGGCAAGCGCTTCAACCTGGATCTGCTGGAGGCCGTGGAATTGGGCTTCCTCCTCGACATGGCGAAGGTCATGACGGTCGGTGCGCTGCACCGTGAAGAGTCCCGCGGCGGCCACTACCGCGAGGACTTCCCGGACCGCAACGACGAGAAGTTCATGAAGCACTCCATGGCTTTCAAGGACAGCTCGGTCACCACCGAATCGTCAGCCGAATCCGTAGCGGGCATCCGTCTCGAGACCAAGCCCGTTGTCTTTACCCGTTACGAGCCAATGGAGCGTAAGTACTAATGACGACCGAAATGGCTGAGCCGGCCTCCAAGATCGAGCTTCCCGCGAGTGTTGGCGGCGGCGGGGAGATCCCCACCTTCAACATCACATTGCGCGTGCGCCGCTACAACCCTGAGGTCTCGGAAGAGCCCGTATGGCAGGACCACCGGCTGACCATGTACGGCACCGACCGCGTGCTGGACGCCCTGCACAAGGTCAAGTGGGAGATCGACGGTTCGCTGTCCTTCCGCCGCTCCTGTGCCCACGGCATTTGCGGCTCCGATGCCATGCGCATCAACGGCCGCAACCGCCTCGCTTGCAAGACCCTGCTGAAGGACCTGGACACGTCCAAGCCCATCACTGTTGAGCCGATCAAGGGCCTCCCCGTGGAGAAGGACCTGATCGTGGACATGGAGCCGTTCTTCCAGTCCTTCCGCGAGGTCATGCCGTTCCTGATCAACAAGGGCCACGAGCCCACCAAGGAGCGCCTGCAGTCTGTCGAGGACCGTGCACGCTTTGACGACACCACCAAATGCATCCTGTGCGCTGCCTGCACGTCGTCCTGCCCCGTGTTCTGGACGGATGGTCAGTACTTCGGTCCGGCCGCCATTGTGAATGCACACCGGTTCATCTTCGATTCCCGCGACGATGCCGGTGACATGCGCTTGGAGATCCTCAACGACAAGGAAGGCGTGTGGCGCTGCCGCACCACCTTCAACTGCTCGGAGGCTTGCCCGCGTGGCATCCAGGTGACCCAGGCGATCGCCGAGGTCAAGCAGGCCATCCTGGCACGCAAGATCTAGTTTCTGAACCTAAAGTACGACGACGACGGCGCCCCCTAGCAGGGCCCACCAACACAGGGTTCCCTGCCCGAGCTTGCGAGGGTAGGGAGTGTTGGGGGATGGGGGGCGCCGTCGTCGTTGTTTAAAGGTGGTTCGGCAATGACCGGACAACCCTCAAAGCGAAAGGCGGACAGGTGTCCAAATCCATGAAGATAAGCTTCGAAGGCAGCACCGGAGATCTCCTGGCGGGGATCGTGGACATGCCTGAGGGACCCGTCCGGGGCTGGGGTGTGTTCTCCCATGGGCTGACTCTCGGCAAGGACAGCCCCTCTGCCTCGCGTATCTGCAAGGGCCTTGCGGAACTTGGAGTCGGTATGCTTCGCTTCGACAATCTTGGACTGGGCGACTCCGCCGGCGAATGGTCGGCGGGATCATTCAGCGTGAAAGTGGCTGACACCATCCGTGCGGCCGAGTTCATGCGTGCCGATGACAAGGAAATCTCCCTTCTGGTGGGCCACTCCTTCGGCGGAGCGGCTGTGCTGGCTGCCGCCCTCAGCCTTCCCGAGGTACGGGCCGTTGCGACTGTGGGCGCCCCGTTCCAACCCAAGCACGTGGAGCACATGTTCGACGCTGAAGTGAGCACAATCCTCAGTGAAGGCAGCGCGGAGGTCAACTTGGGCGGTAGGCGGATGGAGGTGCGCCGCCACTTTGTGGAAGATGTGGAACGGGCCGACCTGAGCGATTGCATCCGGACGTTGCACAGGCCGCTCATGGTGCTGCACTCCCCCACCGACAATACGGTGGGGATCGACAACGCGAGCACAATCTTCCAAACGGCGCGGCACCCGCGAAGCTTCGTTTCGCTCGAAGGCAGTGATCACCTCTTGACGGGAAAGGGTCAGGCCGCACGCGTGGCCAAAATCATCTCGGCCTGGGCAGACCAATATCTCGGCGACTAGCACGAGGAACCTTGCCCAACTAGCTCGCAGTTGTTGTCGTTATGACGCGTCAAAACGACAACAAATGCGAGCCAGTTGGGACTCTAACTGCCCTCAGGTGTCCTTTAGTGTGAACGGCCGAGGCGAAGGGTGCCGTGATCCGAGGGCCGGCTTATGGTGCTCGTGTGCGCCCGTGTCCGCTTCCCTGATGGCCGCCCATGCCGCGGAGACCAAATAGACCTGGCTGACCAGGTTGAACCAGATGAGAAGCCCGATGATGATGGCAAATGAGGCCAGGATGGGATTCCGTCCGGCATTCGCCAGCAACTCCGTGCTGAAGATCTGGAGGATGGTGGTCCCGATACCGGCCAGCACTGTTCCTTCCACGAAGGCTCGGCGGCGAAGCTTCAGGCGGCCTGCGAACCGGAACATGATCACCGCCGTCGCCCAGTTGAGGACTAGTGGAACGGCCGTGCGAACGAGCCACGTGACGGGGCCAGCCACGGCGTCGGCCAAGCCGAGCCGTTCGATGATCCACCCTGCCGCTGTCCCGAACACCAGCGAAACACCGGCGCTGACCACCAAGGCTACGCCGAGCAGCAGGAGGGTTCCGGCGTCGCGGGCCTTCATCAGCAGTGGGTTCTCTTGCAGGGGCTCCAGTCCGAAAACTCCGCGAAGACCCTCCCGAATCCCGGCGATCCAGCCGAGCGCGGTAAATACCGTGACGACGGCGGCTATGGCGGCCGTCCAGCCAAGGCCTGTGGGATTCAGGAGATCGTGCGGATCCACCAGGCCGTTGCCTCCGTTGGTTTTCAGGAGTCCCGGGGCCGCCGTGGCGACGCTCGAGACAATTGAATCAACCAGTTGGGGCTGCCCGTTGAGGACCAGGCCGGTCACAGCGAATCCTGTTGCCAGCAAGCCTGTGATGGAGAAGAACATGGTGAAGCCTATGCCGGCGCTCAACAGCGGACCATGGCGCAGATTGTAAAGGTTAAAGGCGCGCATGGGCCGGAAGTTGCTCAGCCGGGCGAGAGCCAGGTTGATGAATGCCGGTATTCTGGCGCCGCCATTCCCCGAGCGCCGGGCTTTCCCCCATTCGACCTGACAGTGAATCAGCTGCAGCTTCAGCTGCGCCCCTTCAGTCGGCAGTGGTGGCCTCTCCGCCTGCTGCCGATCGTTGTGCTGTGCTTTCCCGTGATTGGTCTGCGTCGCCGCCAAAGTCGAGCTCTTCCCGTAGCTGCCAGATGCCGTTGTCGTCGTGCTCGTAAAGTCCCATGCTAACCACAGGGAAGGTGGCGGTGTAGTTCTTGAGCACCGTTTCGGCCTCGTCCAGGCTTTCGGGAGCGACGTCGTGGGCTACTGTCACGTGCGGGTGGTAGGGGAAAGGAAGATCGCGTTCCAGTGGGCCGGTCTGCAGTTGTTCGTGCAGGCCCACGCACTCCGCGAAACCGTCTTCGACCTTCAGGAACACCACCGGGGATACCGGCCGGAAGGAGCCCGTGCCGGAAATCGTGATCTTGAATGGTGCCTGGCGACGGGCGATCTCACGAACGTGCTCACGAGTGGCTTCCCAGTCCTGGGCAGGCGTGGTGGTGACGAGGGTGATGTGGGCCGGGATGACTTCCGCCATGGGATCACCGAAGGAAGCACGCCATTGCTGCAGTTCCTGGGCGACATCCGGGGGGAAACCCAGGATGACTCCCACGCACAGGCTGTCCCCGCACGCGCTGGCAGACTGGTGTGCACCGGTGTCCAGGCGGGCATCAGTGGCCTGGCCGGCTCCCCTTGAAAGGGAGCCGACCTGGACGCTGAGCTTGCCAGCTGCGCACATGGCTTTAGCGGATTCCTTGTGCTCCGCCGTACGGCAGGAAGCCCACCTTGGCGTAGACGTCGGCCAGAGTGGCCGAGGCGATCTCGCGGGCTTTGTCCGCCCCGTGGGCCAGGAGCCGGTCGAGCTCGGCCGGATCGGCCAGCAATTCGTTGGCGCGGTCCCGGATCGGCCCGAGATGGGCTGCAACGAGTTCAGCGAGGTCGACCTTCAGGTGGCCGTACATCTTGCCTTCGTAGTCCGCTACGATCTTCTCCACCGGCTGGCCGCTGATGGACGAATAGATGCTCAGCAGGTTGGACACACCGGGCTTGGCTTCGCGGTCGAAGCGGATTTCCGTCTCGGTGTCCGTGACTGCCGACTTGATGCGTTTGGCCGTGATCTTCGGGTCATCGAGCAGGTTGATCAGACCGGCCGGCGACTCCGCGGACTTGGACATCTTGGCCGTGGGATTCTGGAGATCGTAGATCTTGGCCGTTTCCTTCTGGATGACGGCCTGCGGAACCTGGAACGTCTCGCCGTAGCGGCTGTTGAAACGCTGGGCGAGGTCACGGCTGAGCTCAATGTGCTGCCGCTGGTCCTCGCCCACGGGTACCCCGTGTGGCTGGTACAGCAGGATGTCGGCTGCCTGCAGGATCGGGTACGTGAAGAGCCCGACGCTCGCGTGGTCCGAACCGTGTTGCAGCGACTTGTCCTTGAACTGGATCATGCGCGAGGCCTCGCCGAAGCCGGTGATGCAGCCTAGAACCCACGCCAGCTGGGCGTGTTCAGGAACCTGGGACTGGACGAACAGCGTGCACTTGTTCACGTCCACGCCGCCTGCGATGTACTGCGCAGCGGTGACGCGCGTCCGGCGAGCCAGCTCGGCGGGATCCTGCGGCACCGTGATGGCGTGCAGGTCCGGGATGAAGAAGATGGCGTCGTATTCGTCCTGCATGCGGACCCAGTTGACCAGGGCACCAAGGTAGTTGCCCAGGTGGAGGGAGTCAGCGGAGGGCTGCATGCCGGACAGCACGCGGTGCTTGGCCCCGGCGGCCAGTTTGGTGGATGTTGACACGGCTGCAGCTGCAGCGGGTTCAGTTGTGGTGGAACTGGTCATGAGGAAACTTTCGAAAGCTTAGAGCTGGTAGTCGACTACCAGCGGTGCGTGGTCGGAGAAACGGGTGTCCCACGATGGCGCCCGGTCAACGACGGCCGAAAGGGCGGCTGCCGCGAGTCCAGGAGTGGCCATGTGGTAGTCGATGCGCCAGCCTGTGTCAGTGTCAAAGGCCTTACCGCGCTGGGACCACCAGGTGTAGGGGCCATCGACATTTCCTGCCAGGCCCCTGTGGACATCCCTCCATCCGATCTCGTCGCCGAAGAAGCGGTCGAAGTATGCGCGCTCCTCAGGAAGGAAACCGGCACGCTTGGTGTTGCCCTTCCAATTCTTGATGTCGAGCTCGGTGTGGCCCACGTTGAGGTCGCCAACCACCAGGGCATGCTCACTGTGCTTGGCAAGTTCCGGAAGCCTTTTGATCATGACATCCATGAAGCGGTACTTGTCCACCTGCTTGGGCGTGTCCACTTCGCCGGAGTGCACATAAGCGCTGACGACCGTCAGGGTAGTGTCCTTGCCGCCGCTCGTCTTCACGCCGTAGTCTGCCTCGACCCAGCGTCCAGTGGTGGCAAAGTAATCGTCGCCGATACCCACACGGGTGGCGACGGGTTCCTGCCGGGAGGCAATCGCCACGCCGGCACGGCCTTTTGCTTCGGCTTCGGCGTGGAGGATGTACCAGCCTTCGCCGATGAGCTGCTGGACCACCTCATCGGGCGCGCGGACTTCCTGCAGACACAGGATGTCGACGTCGCGCGGTTCCAGCCACTCCGCCATGCCCTTCTTGTAGGCGGCGCGAATGCCGTTGACGTTGACCGTTGCGATGCGAAGGAAGTCCTTCTTCAATGCCGAGCTCACCCCGCCTACTCTAGTCGATGATGGTGCCCGAGACGGGCTCGTCGCCGCCGTCGGAGGACTTGATCATGTCCCGGGCATTGCTTGACGTGATTGCGATGGTCTCCAATGCGCGATCGATGGTGTCTTGATCGGCGGCGTCGCCCTTGGCGCGTTCATCCTCCACCACGCGTACTTGCACCTGGACAATCTTGAAAGAGTGGTCCAGTTTGAGGTCCCGGATTTCATCCGCTTCGTTCCGTTCCGAGACCACGCGTGTGCCACCATGGTCGGCGCTCGACGACGACGGCGCCCGGCCGGTTGCCGCGTTGAAGGCGTTCTGGGCTTCGGTGAGTTTTTCACCGGCCCGCCTGGCGGCCTTCTGGATGCTGGAGACCACGAAAGCGGCGAGCGCAAGCCAGCCGAAGGAGACAACAGCAACGATCCAACCGACGACGTCGTTTTGGTTGGCCGCGAAGATCACAGCGACCAGGAAAGCGATGAGCACCACCGTCATGCCCAGTCCGCCGATGCGGAAGCCTTTGAAAGGGCTCCTGGCGGAAGCTGACGAGGGAACAGATGACGGGGAGTCGCCGAGGGATCGCATGCACCCATTGTCGCAAACTCCGTGCGCCGAACCGCTCGCTTCCACCCCCGGCGAACAGCCTGCCGGGCTATTTCAGGAAGAGCTTGCGCAACCTTCCGGTAGTGAGCGTGATGCCGAGGGCGATCATCACGAGGTAGTAGGCGATGTGAACTGCCGTGGCCGGGCTGAAGGAACCAATGCTGATCTGCCGCAGGAGTTCTACGCCGTGCCAGAGCGGCATCGCTTGGATGAGCCACTGGATGTATTGCGGATAGACGCTCAGCGGGTAGAAGGTGGCGCTGAAAAGGAACATAGGCAGCATGAAGAAATTTATCCAGTCCATCTGTTGGAAAGTCTTCATGAAGCTGGTGATGCCCATGCCGAAACTCGCAAAGCCAAAGGCGATCAGCACGGACGCCGGGATGACCAGGATGGCCCATGGCGTGGTGATGAGTCCCATGACGGCCATGACGGCCGTGAACCCGGTGGCGTACAAGAGTCCACGCAGCAGGGCCAGGAAGATCTCCCCGATGGCTACGTCCAGTGGTCCAAGGGAGGTGTAGAGCATTCCTTGGTACAGCTTGGCGAAGTTCATCTTGAAGAAGACGTTCCAGGTGGAGTCATAGACGGCGCCGTTCATGGCGGACACGGCCAGGAGCGCGGGCGCGATGTAGGCCGCGTAACTGATTTCCTGGCCGCCCGGTCCCGCCACGGAACCCACGATCGGTCCTAGTCCCACGCCCATGGAGACCAGATAAAGCACCGGCTCGAAGAATCCGGATACCAGGATCAACCACGTGCTGCTTTTCGCTGCCATGAGGCCCCGGGACACAACAGCAAGCGCGTTGCGGGAGTACAGCGGGCCGAAGGTGCGTTCACGGGCAGCGTCGGTGGCGCTGTGGCCCCCAGTGAGGACGCTCATGCCCCCATCCTCCTGACGAATTGGCGCCGCGTCAGCATCCAACCCGCAGCGGCGGCGCCTACAAGGAACAGGACGTGGGTCAGCGTCAGCAAGGGGTTCTCCTCGAGTCCATAGGTGAACACGCGGCCCAGCTGCGTACCGTGCCACACCGGGGAGATCCAACCGATCCAGCGCACACCAAGGGGCAGCGAATCCAGAGGGAAGAAGGTGCCCGAAAACAGGAACAGCGGCACCACGATGAATCGCTGCACCAACGCGAACTGGCCGGAGTCCTTGGTAATGGTCGACGCATAGGCCATGAGCGGCAGCCCGAAGGACAACCCGGCCACCGTGGCAACTATCGCGGACACCCAGCCCCACGGACTCGGCGAGGCCCCGAACATGGCCACGATGGCGAAGTAGACCACCGATTGCACCAGGAACTTCAAGGTACTGGCCATGATGTGGCCAGCGGCGATCTGCTGCGGAACCAGCGGGGAGGCGTGCGGGCCATAGAACACGCGGCGCCATTTGAAGCCGTCCATGATCGGGTAGGAAAAGTCCCCCGATGCCGTCATGACCGCGGATGAGACCAACAGTGCCGGCGCGATGAAGGTCAAGTAGCTCACGCCGCCAAACACCGCCGCGCTGTTCGCATTCACCAGGCTCGCCAACCCGATGCCCATCGCGAACAGATAGGCCACCGGCTGGCCCACGCTGTACAGGAACACGGACCAGCCGTAGCCACGCATCACCCGCAGGACCTGCTCGGCGTAGAAGAAGGATCCCCACCGCTTTGCCCGGCTAGCCGAAACGGCCGGCGCGTGGGCACGCGAGGGAAGGTCCGCCGTCGGGAGCTGGGCGTCAGTCAACCGTCGCCTAATCAACAAGGCTCCGCCCGGTCAGCCGGAGGAAGACGTCCTCCAGCGAGGAACGTCGCACCAGCGAGGTCAAGGGACGGAGCCGGCGTGCGGAGACTTGCTCCAACGCCGATTCACCGTCGTCCGCATAGATGAGCACACGGTCCGGAAGCGTCTCGACGCGTTCGCCGATGCCCGCGAGTTCGACCCCGATAGTCGCGTTGCGTTCCGAACCGAAGCGGAGCTCCAAAACCTCGCGGGTGGAGTATTCGCGGATCAGGCTGGCAGGCGAGCCTTCGGCCATGATCCGGCCCTTGTCCACCACGATCAGCCGGTCGCAGAGCTGTTCGGCCTCGTCCATGTAGTGCGTGGTGAGGATCAGCGTGACACCTTGTTCCTTGAGCCTGAACAGGCGGTCCCAGAGGATGTGCCGGGCCTGCGGGTCCAGCCCCGTGGTGGGCTCGTCCAGGAGCAGGATCTTGGGCTCGTTGATCAGCGAGCGGGCGATCGTGAGGCGCCGTTTCATGCCGCCCGAGAGGGCATCGACCCTGGACTTGGCTTTGTCTGTCAGCTGGGCGAACTCGAGCAGCTCATCGGCCTTGGGACGCAAGTAGCTCAACGGCAGGCCGAAGTAGCGGCCATAGACAATCAGGTTTTCGCGGACCTTCAATTCCTCGTCCAGGTTGTCCTGCTGCGGCACCACTCCGAGGTGCGCCCGGACTTCCGGACCGTGGGTTTCCGGGTCCAGGCCCATGATGCTGAGCTTCCCGGACGTGCGCTGGGAGACTCCGCCGATCATTTTCATAGTGGTCGATTTGCCGGCGCCGTTGGGGCCAAGCAGGCCGAAGGACTCCCCTGCCGGGACCTCGAAGGAGATACCGTCGACGGCGATGAGCTCGCCGTAGCTCTTGGTGAGGTTTTCGGCTGTGATGACTGCGGGTGGGTTCATCTGGAAGCTGGCTGACGTGGAGAAAGAGCGGGTGGCTTCATTGTGCACCCCAGCAGACTAGTAGAGCCAAGGAATACGTGAAAGAGGTATTCCGCAATTTTCTGGAATAACCTCCTGAAACCGGGTTACCCCGGGCCCTGCGCGACATTCTGCTGGATCATTCCGCACCTCAGGCCCTGGAACCGCGTGATTCCAAGGCCTGACGGTTTATCCAGACGAATGATCCAGCAGAATCCGCCGGTTCCTCACTTCGTCGGATGTGTCCGCAGCACTTCCAAGCGCTGGCGGTACTCGGTCTCGTCGATTTCGCCACGTGCGTAGCGCTCCCTCAGCACGCTTTCGGCGCCTTGGGTTGCTGCCCAGTAGTGGTTCCTGCGCCACATCCGGCGGCCGAAGAAGATGAAGAATCCGATGACCAGGAACCAAAACAGCGGGATCAGGAGGAAAAACGGCCAGAAGACGAATCCGTCCCCGGGTCCATGGACGACGTCGGCGGGCAGCTGGGCGGCCGCGGCGCCGATGGTGGTGGTCAGTGATGTCAACATGTCCAGTCCAAACTCTCAACAGGCCGTATCTCGGCTCTGGTTCCAGTCTGGTTTTTGGCCCATCGAAACGCGTCGGCCAGCGGGAGTCACTTGCCACCCGCCGCCTACTCCCCCGGGAGACTGCGTCCCAGGGCTAGCTGCTCCAGCCCGGCCGGACCAGGCCGGATTCGTACGCCAGCACTACCAATTGCGCACGGTCCCGAACCAGCAGTTTGGTCATGATCCGCGAAACGTGCGTCTTCGCTGTCAGCGGGGTGATGAACAGCCGCTCGGCGATCTCTGCGTTGTTCAGGCCCTCGCCTACCAGTGCCAGGACTTCCCGTTCGCGCTCCGTGATTTGGTGCAGGGGTACCGTCTTCGACGCCGCTTTGCTGTGCAGGGCGAGCTGGGCCATGATGCGGCGTGTCACAGACGGCGAAAGAAGGGCGTCGCCGTCGTGCACTACCCGCACTGCGCGGATCAGTTCCTCCGGCTCGGTGTCTTTAACGAGGAAACCGGCGGCCCCCGCGCGCACGGCTTCGGCGATGTACTCGTCCAGCTCGAACGTCGTGAGGATGATGATGCGGGTGTGCACGAGGCGGGGGTTGGCCAGGATTTGCCGGGTTGCGGCCAGCCCGTCGCCGTCAGGCATGCGGATGTCCATGAGGACGACGTCGGGTGCCTCGCGCTCGGCCAGCCTGACGGCATCCCGGCCGGTACCCGCCTCAGCCACCACTTCCATGTCCGGCTCAGCGTCCAGGAGGGCCCGGAAACCGGCCCGGATGAGGTTCTGGTCGTCGGCCAGCAGCAAGCGGATCATGGCTGGCGTTCTCCCTTTTTGGGGTTCAGCGGGAGGTTGGCTTCCACGCGCAGCCCGGGCTCCAGCGAGGTCAGGCCAAGGGTGCCACCGAGGGCCTGGACGCGCTCATGCATGCCCCTCAGCCCGTTCCCGGCGGGCGCTCCCCGGAGGCCTCCGCCGTCGTCGTCGATCCTCACCCGCAGCTCGTCCCCTGCCAATTCCAGAAGTACGACGGCGGACGCCGCGCCCGAGTGCCTGCGGACGTTGCTCAGCCCTTCCTGGACGATCCGGTAGGCGGCTTCCTGCTGTGCCGTGCCTACTCGTTCCAGGCCAGCTCGTTCCGGGCCTACTCGTTCCGGGCCAACTCGTTCCGGGTCAGCTCGTTCCGGGTCGACGGAGTTTTCGAACCGCACCTGCAGGCCGCCGCGCCGCGCGTCTTCCACGAGTTCCGGGATCCGCCCCAGGCTTGGAGGCGGTGCGGGACTTAGCGGGGCGTCGTCGCGGAGCACTCCGAGGAGCTGACGGACTTCGGCCAGGGATTCCTTGCTCGCTGCCTTGATGGCTTCCAGCGCCGGGCGGAGCTTTTCGGGGTCGTTGGTGCCCAGATGGAGCGCCACGGAAGCCTGGACGTTGATCATCGACAGGGAGTGCGCCACCACATCGTGGATATCGCGGGCGAGTGTGAGACGGTACTCGTCCCGTTCGGCCTGTTTGGCGGCCTCCCGCCGTCGTCGGTATTCGGCCATCCGCTCGCCCCGCCGTCGGAAGCCTTCACCGATCAGTACAAGGATCGCCGCCCAGGCAACGCCGGCAGAGGCCCGGACCAGCCCCGTCTCATCCCCGGCGAGGACAGCCATCAGCACGACGGCTGCGGCGCAAATTCCCGCCCCAAGCCAGGCCTGCCAGCGGAGCCCCGCGGCAGCGGTCAGGATAATCGAGAGAGCCAGGGACAGCACTATCGGACCCCAGGCGTAACCGAGTAGCACGTAGCTGAACGTGGCCGCGAGGGTGATCGGCAGCATGACGGCGGGCTTGCGGGTCCGGAAAGCCAAGGCCACCGGTCCGGCCAGCAGCAGCATGAAGGCGAGGGGGTCCAAGGGGCGCAGGGCCACCTGATGGCTTGCCGAAAAGACGGTCCCCAGGACCTGGATCAGGGCCACCGCGATCACGATGAAACTCGTGGGAGGACCCTGGAAACGCCGCTGCATGCTCCGAGCCTAGCCGCGGAGGGCGCCGGCGTCGTCGGGTTAACGGTGTAGGGCGCCTACTCCCGCGGGAGTAGGCGCCCTACAAGGCGGTGGGAAGCAAAATCAGGCGACGCCGGAGACGCTTTCCGCTGCCAATTGGCGTTCCGCAGCTTCGACCACGTTGGTCATGAGCAGCGCCACGGTCATGGGACCCACGCCGCCAGGGTTCGGCGAAATCCAGCCGGCTACATCGGCAACGGCGGGATCGATGTCGCCGTGGACCTTGCTCTTGCCCGTCTCGGGGTCGGTTTCACGAGTGACACCGACGTCGAGCACGGCCGCGCCCGGCTTCACGTCCGCGGGTTTGACGATGTGCTTGGCACCCGCCGCGCCTACAATCACGTCCGCCTGCCGCAGCAGCTCCGAGAGGTTCTTGGTGCCGGTGTGCGTCAGCGTGACGGTGGCGTTCACGGCCCTGCGGGTAAGCAGCAGGCCGATCGAGCGGCCGATCGTGACGCCGCGGCCGACCACCACAACGTGCTTGCCGGCGAGGCTGTAGCCGTTGCGCTGCAGGAGCTCGATGACGCCGCGGGGCGTGCACGGCAGCGGCGAGGTGATCTCTCCGTTGACGTTGAGCACCAGCCGGCCCAGGTTGGTCGGGTGCAGGCCGTCGGCATCCTTGGCGGGGTCGATCCGCTCGAGGATGGCGTCGGTGTCCAGGTGCTTGGGCAGCGGAAGCTGCACGATGTAACCGTGGCAGGCGGGGTCCGCATTGAGTTCGTCGATGAGGGCCTCAACCTGGGCCTGGGTGGCGTCCGCCGGAAGCTCACGCTGGATCGAGTTCATCCCGATCTCCACAGACTGCTTGTGCTTCATGGACACGTAAAGCTGCGAGGCAGGGTCCGCACCTACGAGCACAGTGGCAATGCCCGGAGTTACGCCGCGGGCCCTCAGGGCAGCGACACGCTCAGTCAGCTCGGACTTGATGGCGGCGGCGGCGGCCTTGCCGTCAAGAATCTTTGCGGTCTGCGCCATGGACGGGTTCACCACTGCTCGTGCTGCGGGTACAGCGGGAAGTCAGCGGCGAGCTTGTCGACGCGGGCCTGCAATGCTTCAACATCGGTAGCGGAGCCGGACTTCAGCGCCGAAGCGATGATCTCGGCAACCTCGGTGAATTCGGTGGCACCGAAGCCGCGGGTAGCCAGGGCCGGGGTACCGATGCGCAGGCCGGAGGTGACCATCGGCGGGCGGGGGTCGAACGGAACGGCGTTGCGGTTGACGGTGATGCCCACCGAGTGCAGGAGGTCTTCGGCCTGCTGGCCGTCCAGCTGCGAGTTGCGCAGGTCCACGAGGACCAAGTGGACGTCGGTGCCGCCGGTCAGCACGGAAATGCCGGCTTCAGCGACGTCGGCCTGGTTGAGGCGGTCGGCGATGATCTTGGCACCTTCGAGGACGCGCTCCTGGCGCTCCTTGAATTCCTCGCCGGCAGCGATCTTGAAGGCAACAGCCTTGGCGGCGATCACGTGCATGAGCGGGCCGCCCTGCTGGCCCGGGAACACGTTGGAGTTGATCTTCTTCGCCCATTCCTGCTTGGCGAGGATCACGCCGGAACGGGGGCCGGACAGCGTCTTGTGCACCGTGGAGGTGACGACGTCGGAGTGCGGCACCGGGCTCGGGTGCAGGCCTGCTGCAACGAGGCCGGCGAAGTGGGCCATGTCCGTCCAGAGGAGCGCGCCAACTTCGTCGGCGATGGAGCGGAAGGCTGCAAAGTCGAGGTGGCGCGGGTAAGCGGACCAGCCGGCGATGATGACCTGAGGCTTCTCGGCAATGGCCTGTTCGCGGAGCTTGTCCATGTCCACGCGGAAGGTGTCTTCTTCAACCTGGTAGGCAGCTACGTTGTAGAGCTTCCCGGAGAAGTTGAGCTTCATGCCATGGGTCAGGTGGCCACCGTGGGCCAGGGAAAGGCCGAGGATCTTGTCACCAGGAGTGATCATGGCGGACAGGGCCGCGGCGTTGGCCTGCGCACCCGAGTGCGGCTGTACGTTGGCGTACTCAGCGCCGAAGAGTGCCTTCACGCGGTCGATGGCCAGTTGCTCGGCGATGTCCACGTATTCGCAGCCACCGTAGTAGCGGCGGCCCGGGTAGCCTTCGGCGTACTTGTTGGTCAGGACAGAGCCCTGGGCCTCCATGACGGCGCGGGGCGCAAAGTTCTCGGAAGCGATCATTTCCAGGGTGCCGCGCTGGCGGCCGAGTTCCTGTTCCAGAACCGCGGCGATCTCGGGGTCGAGCTCGGCAAGCGGCTGGTTGCTGATGGTCGCGGAGGTGATGGTGCTGGTGGTCACGAAGATCTCCTGGATAGGCATCGGGTATTTCTACAGGTCAGGCTACCGGCTGGGTTTTTTCCATGCCTTTGATTACGGGGCATGGCACAGCGACAGTAAAACGTGACCCTCGGCCCAGGCGTACGATCCGTGGTCTTCATCAATGCCGCTCCCTGGTGGTACACCACCCAACGCCAGTCGCGACGACTTAAACAGTACAACAGGTGCGCAACGGTAGGCTTGATCGTGTGACTGACTCCACCCTGCCTACGTCTTTTGTTGTAACCCTGTCCTGCCCGGACCGGCCCGGAATTGTGCACGCCGTCGCAGGCGCTTTGTTGGAGGCTGGCTGCAACATCGCCGATTCCCAGCAATACGGCAGCCCCAGCACGGGAAACTTCTTCATGCGGGTGGAAGCCACGACGTCCTCGACCCAGGCTGAACTGAGTTCGGCGCTGGCCCCGGTGGCCGAAGAGTTCGGCATGAAGTGGCAGATCAACCCGGTGGGCCAGAAGGTCCGTACCCTGATCCTGGGTTCAAAGGACGCACACTGCCTCAATGATCTGCTCTTCCAGCAACGCTCCGGAACCCTCCCCATCGAGGTACCGGCCATCGTATCCAACCACCGGGACCTCGAAGGTCTGGCGGAGTTCTATGGGATCCCCTTCCACCACATCCCGGTCACTCCGGACACCAAGCCACAAGCCGAGGCGAAGCTCCTTGCGCTCATCCAGGAGCACGGCATCGAGCTGACTGTCCTGGCGCGCTACATGCAGGTCCTCTCCAACGAGCTCTGCACCGAGCTCAACGGCAAGGCCATCAACATCCATCACTCCTTCCTGCCCTCCTTCAAGGGCGCCAAGCCCTACCACCAGGCGCATGCCCGGGGCGTGAAGATCATCGGCGCCACTGCCCACTACGTCACGGCGGACCTCGACGAGGGCCCGATCATCGAGCAGGAAGTCATCAGGGTGGACCACGCCCGCACAGCCGAGCAATTCGTGCAGATGGGCCGCGACGTCGAGGGCCGCACCCTCGCCCAGGCTGTGCAGTGGCACGCCGAGCACCGCGTCCTGCTCGACGGCACCCGCACGGTGGTGTTCAACTAGCGCTCCCCCCCTGCCCACCTACCCGTCGTCCCCACCCAACTAGCTCGCATTTGTTGTCGTTTTGACGCCTCATAACGGCATCTACTGCTAGTTAGTTGGGTGTTCTACGCTGGGTGCATGGACGGGACCCGGAGGGCCTTCAGCGACGAAGCCGACAATCACGAGGCGAACCTGGCCGTCTACTACGACCGGCAGGCCGGCATCCAGAACACCCGCGCCATGACCACGCATCGGACGGAGTGCCGCGATTGGTTCATTCGCCTGCTCAAGGACGAACACAGGCATTCTCTGTTCGAACTAGGCTGCGGCACTGGCGTCGAAGGTTTGGAATTCGTGCGGGCGGGACTGCACTACACGGGCGTTGACCTGTCCGAGGAGAGCATCCACGTCGCCCGCGCCAAAGGCTTGGACGCGAGCGTGGCCAGCGGCCGCGCCTTGCCTTTCGCGGACGTCTCCTTCCCGGCCGTGTGGACCATGAGCACCCTCCTGCACGTCCCCAACGCGGTAATCCACGACGTCGTCCGTGAGCTCGTGCGGGTCAGCGCGGCTGGCGCGCCGATCGCCGTCGGGCTCTGGTCCGGTGACGATGAAGAAGTCCTCAACCCCGAGGACCAGGACGAGCCGCGGCGGTTCTTCAGCCGGCGGAGCGACGACGCCGTGCGCCGCATCTTCGGTGCGCACGGCGACGTGGAGCACTTTGAGACCTGGCCCGAGGGAGCCGGAGCGGAGTCCGGACCCGGCGCGGGGAATTGGACGCAGCACTACCAATTCCTGGTCCTCCGAACGCCTCCCGGCCCACCCAAGTAGCTCGCATTTGTTGTCGTTTTCAAGGCTCATAGCGACACCTAATGCGACCCAGTTGGGATGGGCGGGCCAGACGGCGTGTTCTAGGCTTGCCCCATGGCTCCCATTTACACCTTCGCCGGGGATACCCCGGTCATCCATGACACCGCCTTCGTGGCACCCACGGCTTCCATCATCGGCAAGGCCACCCTTGGCGAGGACTCGAGCGCCTTCTATGGTGTGTCAGTCCGGGCAGACACCGCTGCGATCAGCGTCGGCGCCGGCTCGAACCTGCAGGACAATGTGGTCCTGCACGCCGACCCCGGTTTCCCCTGCACCGTAGGCGAGCGCGTCAGCGTCGGGCACAGCGCTGTCGTCCACGGATGCACTGTGGAGGACGACTGCCTTATTGGCATGAGCGCAACCATCCTGAACGGCGCGGTCATCGGTACAGGTTCGCTTGTGGCCGCCGGCGCCGTCGTGCTTGAGGGAACTGTCATCCCGCCGCGATCCTTGGTTGCCGGTGTGCCCGCCAAAGTGCGCCGCGAACTGAGCGAGGAAGAGCTCGACGGCGTGAAGCGCAACGCGGCCCACTACAAGGAACTCGCCACGGCGCACAGGGAGATGCACGCGAAACTCCCCTAACAAGCAAATGCGAGAGCTCCCACGGCAGACCTATGCCCCGACTATCACTGTGCCGGCGCCCTTCCCGGATTCATCGTTCCACTGTCGAATTCTGGTCGCGAGGGCTGCAAGGTCTTTGTCACGGGGGCCCTTGACGAGCTCGAACAGAGATTCATCGGGGTTATCTGAGTCTCCACCCCACGCCACGACCCCAGCACACTCCGCTAACAGGCTTCTGATGGTTCGAAGCTCCGAGCCGAATAGATAGCCTCGGCTTCCGAACGGGAAAGAACCCGGCAAGATCTGAATAGCCGTGCCTGATGCCAAGTTCGTAGAAACACCCGCCGCGATCTCTGACAACGGTCGGAAGCCAACCACGTCCCCTTTACCTAGCGGCCGGACCTCATAGTTGAAGCGGCGAGCGACGTAAATCAGGATCGCTTCGGGATCTCCGGCACGGACCGACACTGATGCGGCACTTCCGGGCACAGGACGCGCCCAAACTCCTTCGTTCGTATCGGATGATTGTGCCGTTCGCCAGCCGTTGTTGCTTCGTTTCGGTTGCTTCCCTGAAGGTGCCCCAACAACATGCGTGGCTTGGGCGACGGCTGGGGATGCCGTGACGATTGCACCGCCCGCGACGACTATTGCTCCCCCCAATACAGCGCCGAGAAGGGAGCGGCGGCCGACTTTTCGACTTGGAGTCTTCACGGGATTGGACCTTTCACGACGCGAATTGGTTGACCAACGGCTTGGAAAGTCAACCGAGATTGGTCTCGGTGAGGACAAGAAAGACAAACAGGGCAATTGCTGGCAGAAGGAGTGTTCCCAACCCCGCTGACCATGACTTAAGGTTCTTGAGTTGCCTTAGCTTCAGCAGCACGACAGCATCGGCGAGAAGAAACACCACAGTGATGAGAACGAAGAAGAAAATGCAAATGCTGAGATTCGTGTCGTCCTGACCGTAGCGGGCATCCGGGTATCCGCCATTTTCCAGGATCAAGTGCGCGGCGTTCAGTGAAGCTAGTGCCAACCATGGGAAGCCCAGCAGATTCAGGAAAACGACGGCCGCAAGCGAACCGGGCTCCCCCGCGCCGGGCGATGCGGGCTGGGCTTTTGTCATGCTCGCCTATTCCTCAAGAGGCCGTTGTACTTCTCAAACACCCGGTAGAGGCCTATGAGTTCTCCCCCGTAGCGCTGGGCGTCTGGACCTGTTCCGTTGTAGCGGGCCAGAGTCGTCTGATACTCGCTTTCGGGGTTTCCCCTGCCCAGAAGCACGTCCTGATCGACGGCTCCATGGATCAGGACCTGGGCGGCGGTTTGCACATTGAAGTTGTCGTCCTGGAGTTTCTGCCACATCGTCCACACATCGGGCTTATTATTGGGATCCATGATTGTGCCCGGCATCATTCCTTGGCTGATGCAGTAGTTTTGCGCCCGGATGGCAGTCCTCGCGAAGATTTGTCCCAGACCGGTGCTTGAATCATCGTTGCCGCGCCCGAGGAGTCCTGCGTAGTAGAGCCGCACTCCCTCGTCCGCCACCGTGTCGAGGTGCGTGTACTTGCGGTACTCCCACAACAGGGGACATTGGACCAACGATTTAGGCACTCGGAACCGACCCGCAGTCTGGGTGATTTGCGCATCGAAACGAAAGATCATCTCGACCGCATCAGTGTTAGACCGCAGCGTGGTCAGAGGCTCGCCTTCGTATTCAAGGCCCTTCTCCGGAACCCCGATCGACTCGAGATATGACTTGATGTCGGCCATCAATGCCCCTTGTAGCTGAGCATCAAGGAGGACGTCCACCACCTGAGTTTCCTTCGGCGGATTGAATGAATTCTGTCCCGCATCGCGTCCCGACGCGATGTTTTTGTCGATTTCGATGCTTCCGGCGCCCGTCCCGACAGTGATGGTTGATATCTGGTCGAAGGCCCAATCTTCCGGCAGCGGATATCCCAGGTTGCCCGAGAATCCGGTGGACATGTCACACACAAAACTGGCTGTTGAAAGCCCCTCGCCGGCTACACGGGAACACACGTTGCGAGGACCATAGATACCTATCTTGTAGCCTGCGGCGTTGAAGTCCATCGTGGACTTGATCCCTCGGAAGTGAGGGATGATGTTCTCGGTAACTTCATAATCGAGGGCGTCGAAATCAACGGCGAAGTAAACGGTCGTGCCGGGCTTGAACCCGTAGAAGCGGAGTCTTTCGATGGCCGCCAGTGCATCTGCTTGCCCCTGTCCGGCATTGAAGTATGCCGCCGCGCCGCCCCAGGTTTGGTAGATGGGGAAGACGCGCATACCGCTTGACTGGATTGCCGCGAGTTCCCCTTGTTCGATCTGTTTGTTCCAGGTAGAGCGGGGAGCATTAGACAGGTAACGGCCAATGATCTGGTAGCCCGCCGCCGTCAGAGCCGAAGCCCGTGCAGGAGTGATCGTGGTGATGCAGTCGGCAGCCGTTCCTCTCCGGGTGACATCGCCGGTGGAAACCAAAAGCGACGCCCATGTTTGAAAGTCGCCTTTTCCCGTGACGGGCAATTTGGCGAAGCCTTGAAAATCGGACACCAGCGCAGACAATTGAGCGGTAAACACATCCGCAAACGCGGTTCCGGCACGTTTATTGAAGATCATGGCGGCGCTAAACAGCCGAACCCAGGTTCCCGTGGAGCCAACTGTCAACGTGTTATTGCGAATCCCTGATTGTGTGCCCGGTCCAAAGAATCCGTTGGCCACATTGTCGCTCATGCCGATCTGGTACTGAATGGCAAACATGAGAGCCTTCTGCACATTCCGTGAGAAGAAACCGTCGCAGGGGACGATGAAGAATTCACGACGCGCGATGTACGCTGCATTCAGCCATTGTTGGGCAGAACGGACAGCACTGTCTCCGCCCGGCAGCAGGACGTACGGATCCATGGTCAGAAGGGCCTTGAATACTTTCGGCGCGACGCCATCACCAGGGAAGGCCTCTTGGACTCCCATGTCCAGTTTCAGCTTTCGGACGGCGTCCTTGACCCGCTGATTGTAGATTCCGTCGATTTCTCCGCCATCGTAACCCTTGCAATACAGAGCCGATTGGATGATCTTATTAATGCGCCCAGCGCCAGGAGTGGCCCCGTCGATATTTGGCATTTTGGATTGAAGAGTCGCCAACGTCGTTGGGCCAAAGCTGTCCGACAGCACGGTGATACCAAGCTCGAATTGCAGCGCCCGGGTCAGGGCGAACATGACCGCCCAGCTCGTTCGCCCGTTCTCCTCCACTTTTGGAATACCTGCGGAGTTGTAGGTGTTGATGAATTTCTGCGCACGGATAACCATTACGTCTGCCATTATTCCCCCAAATTGGCTTCATTTTCGTAAAGGGTCATAGCTACTAGACGCCGCCATCAAACATTGGTGGAGCCGGTTCTAGAACCGCCACCGACAGCAAGTCGGCGCCATGATGAGTCCACCCCCCGCCTAACGTTCACAAAAGGATTAGGCGGCCAATTTTGATGATTTTGTAAATGATAGCTCACTATCATTATTCGGTCAAACCGACTCTTGACGGATGCCTGCAGGCGTGGATGTCCGGGATACAGGCCTGGGCGTGCACTGCGGAAGAGCAACGCCAAACAATGGCTGTGGACCGTGTTCAGCTCACGAACCGAACTGGTCCACGCAGGCGCGCAACCCACTAAAATGCGAGGCCCGCTCTGCGTCCTTGGATCAGGTTTAGGAACGCAGAGTGGACCTCGCAAACGCAACAGCGGCAACTAGTCCAGGCTGATAGGCCCGAGCTCGTCCAACAAGTCACCGGGACCGGGGTTGCCTGCCACGGACGAACCACCGAGGTGGTTCACGACGCCCCACACGGCGTTGAGCCCTGTGGTGACAGCGCCTTCGGCCCAGCCTGCGGTGAACGAAACGTCGTCGCCGGCCAGGAAGATGCCGCGCTGGCTCTCCGGCAGCTTGTCCTGCTTGAAGTGCGTAAACAGGCGCTGCTGGTAGCGGTAGTGCCCGGGCAGGTTCGCCTTGAAGGCGCCCATGAAGTTCGGGTCGGCCTCCCAGGAGACTGTGATGGGCTGGCCCACGATGTGGCTCGCGATGTCCACGCCTGGGTAGATCTGCTCGAGCGAGTGCAGCATGAGCTTGACGCGTTCCTCGGCATTGAGCGAGAGCCATTTCAGCGCGTCGTCGTTCCACGTGTAGGAAAGCAGGATGACGGCAGGCTTGTCCGGGCCGTCGTCGAGCAGGTACGTTGCCCGGTTGAGCCGGTCGGTCAGCGTCATGGACAACACTTCACGGCCCGTTTCGGGGTCGACGTCCTTCCAGAACGGCCGGTCCACCATCACGAAGGTCTTGGACGACTGCATGTAATGCGAGCGCTCGATCGCGGTCCACAGTTCCGAGGGGAACAACGATTCGTGGGTGTGGATGCGCGTGGACAGCAGCCAGGACTGGCACGTGGTCACGACGGCGGGGTAGCCCGTTTCGCGGCCCCAACGCTCGCGCACCATGAGGTCGCCGTTCCCGCCTCGCTCGATGCGGTCCACGGCGCCGCGCGGGCAACCGGAATGCAACGATGCGAGCGACGTGCCCTCGGGCCAGTGAGCCATGCCCGACGGCGCGTGGTGCCACAGTGCCTCGGGGAGTCGTTGCGCTCCCCCGGTGATGAGCCGGTGCTGGTCATCGGCGTCGGTGTAGACGACGCGCAGGATTTCGAGGATGGAGTTGGGGAAGTCGGTGTCCCAGCCGCCGGTACCGAAACCTACCTGCCCGAAGGCCTCGCGGTGCGCGAATCCGGCATCCTTGAAGGACTTGCTCGCGGCGATGAAACCGTAGAAAGTCTGCTCATCCAGGAGCGGGAGCAGTTCGTTCCATAGTTCCTTGATGCGCTTGGTGTCACGGGCCCGGATCGCCTCCTGCATTTCCTGGAACGCAGCACCGTCATTCACGGCGGCCTTCCAGGCTGCGGCAACCTCGTGGAAGAACTCCGGAAGGTCAGCAGATGTGGCGGCGTAGTGCTTCTGTCCGGCGAGCTCGATCACGGTGCTTGATGTTGCGGGCGCGAGCGGGTTGGGGAATTCCTGGGTGTCCAGGCCGAGGAGGTCCACGTAGTGGTAGAACGCCTTTCCTGACACCGGGAAGCGCATGCCGCCGAGGTCGGCCACCACTCCGGGAGCGGAGGGGAAGCTCGCGGTGCGGAGCCGCCCGCCGATCTGGTCGGCCTCGTAGACCACGGGGCGCAGCCCGAGCTTCATGAGCTCGTAGGCCGTGACGAGTCCCGACAGGCCGGCACCGATCACCGCGACCTCCGTGCCGTACAGTTCCGGCTGAACAACCGCCAGGCCGTCGGGGTGGGCCAGGTAGTGGTCGTAGCTGAACGGGAAGTCCGGGTTCAGCATGGTGATGGGAGCGTCGGCCGGCGTTGCTTGGGAAGTTCCCGTGTGCCCCGCGCGGGGTGTGGGTTCCGTGGGCAATTCGGTGGCGGTGGTCATGAAAGTTCTGCCTTCACAGTTTCCGGGTCGGCGACCCTGGCGGATAGTTCACGGTATTCCTGTTCGCTCAGGGCCGCTACTTTGGAGTTCTGGCGTCCGTAGCCGAAGTAGAGGGCGATCCCGACCAGCATCCAGCCGCCGAACACCACCCAGGTGTCGGCTCCCAGGTTGGCCATGAGGTAGGCACACATCAGCGTGCCGAGAACGGGGGTGATCGGGTAGAGCGGCACGCGGAAGCTGCGCTTGAGCTCCGGGCGGTTGCGCCGCAGGTAGATCACGGCGACGTTGACCAGCGCGAACGCAAAGAGGGTGCCGATGCTGGTGGCGTCGGCCAGCGCGCCGAGCGGGACGAGCCCCGCGGTGAGTGCGACGGCGGTGCCCACGATGAGCGTCCCGGCCACCGGCGTGCCGGTGCGCGGAGAGATCCGGCCGAAGACCTCCGGGACCAGTCCGTCGCGGGACATGGAGAGCAGGATGCGGGTCTGGCCGTAGAGGACCGTCAGGACGATGCTTGCGATGGCGAGCACGGCTCCGATGGAGAAGACGAGCGCGATCCAGGGCTGGTGGGTGGTTTCCTCGAGGATCTGGACCAGGGCGGCCTCGGTGCCGCCGAACCATTCCCAGGGGCGGGCGCCGATGGCGGCCACGGCAACCAGGACGTAGATGCTGGTCACGATGACCATGGATAGCAGGATGGCGCGGGGCATGTCGCGCTTCGGGTTGCGGGCTTCCTCACCTGCCGTGGAAGCGGCGTCGAAGCCGATGTAGGAGAAGAACACCCGGGACGCGGCAGCCGAGACGCCTGCGGCCCCCATGGGCATGAGCGGTTCGAAGTTCCCGGCGTTGAACGCGGTGAACGCAACGGCGCAGAAGAACAGCAGGATGACAATCTTGATGCACACGATCACGGTGTTGATCCAGGCGCTTTCCTTGGCACCGCGCACCAGCAGGATCATCGCGAGGACCACGATCGCCATGGCCGGGATGTTGACCACGCCGCCGCTGCCCGGTGGCTGGGACATCGCGTCCGGCAGGAACTGTCCGAACGCCGCGAGCGTCTCGTTCACGTATTGCCCTGCGCCGACGGCCACTGCAGCCACGGAGACCGCGTATTCGAGGACGAGGCACCACCCACAGATCCAGGCCATACCCTCGCCCATCGTGGCGTAGGAGTAGGAATAGCTGGAGCCGGCAACAGGCACGAGGCCCGCCATCTCCGCGTAGGACACGGCCGAGAACAATGCCGCCAGCCCAGCCACTACGAAGGAAATCCAGACCGCGGGGCCAGCCAGTGGCACGGATTCACCCAGGATCACCAGGATGCCGGTGCCCAAAGTCGCGCCGACACTGATCATCGTCAGCTGGAGGACACCGAAGCTGCGGACCAGCGGCGTACCGCTTTCGCTGCTTCCGGCTTCGCTGACCATCTGCCCGATCGGCTTGCGGCGCAGCAGCTGCGAACCGAGCCCCGGGCGGCGAGCGGCGTTACTGGCACCTGTAGGTGTGGCTTGCGTTGGCTTGGTCTGGGTGGAGGTAGGCACAGTCACCGTTGACGTCCCTTCAGAGTAGTTTGCGGTTTCCCGTGTCCACCGTAAGCCTGTGAGCCAGCTCTCACGGCGGTGCAAAATGACCTATAGTGATCAACCATGAGACGTATTGCACAATCAGAAACGACGCCGGAAGCGGCGCTTTCCGGGCAGGTCAGCGTTGACCTGTCTGCGATTTCAGACAACATCAAAGCCCTCAAAAAGCGCACCCCAGCACCGCATTTCATGGCCGTCGTCAAGGGGAACGGCTACGGGCACGGCCTCGTTGATGTTGCCCGCACGGCGGTGGCGGCAGGAGCTGATTGGTTGGGAACCGCTCAGTTGAACGAAGCCATCACATTGCGCCAGGCGGGCATCACAGTGCCGGTTCTTTCATGGCTATATCTGGCATCCCAGACCAGCGCGACCATACGTGAGGCACTCGAGTACGACGTCGACGTTTCGCTTGGGAGCGTCGGTCAACTTGAGGTCCTGGCCGGGATCGCGAGGCAACTGGGCCGCCCCGCCGTCGTGCACCTGGAACTGGACAGCGGCCTCAGCCGCGGCGGCGCGCGCAAGGAGGACTGGCCCGAACTCGTGGCCCAGGCGCGCAAGGCCGAGCAGGACGGCACGGTACTCGTCCGCGGAATCTGGACCCACTTGGCCTGGGCCGACGTCCCCGCACACCCCGGAAACGCCGCGGCCGTAGCGGAGTTCGAGGACGCCGTTCGCGAAGCCCGCGCTGCCGGCCTGGACCCGCAGTTGCGGCACGTATCCAGCTCGGCAAACATCCTGGACCGGCCCGAATTCCACTTCGACATGGTCCGCGCCGGACTGGCGATCTACGGCTTGGCCCCGGCCGACCACCTGGATCCGGCCGACTTCGGACTGCGCCCCGCCTTGAGCGTCACCGCACCGCTCGTCATGGTCAAGAAAGTCCCGGCAGGGACCGGCGTCAGTTACGAACACCAAGCCATCACCCACGAGCCGCGCTACCTCGGGCTCATCCCCCTTGGCTACGCCGACGGCATCCCCAAGGGCATCAGCGGGCGGAGCCTGGTCCAGATCGCCGGACGGAAAGTCCCCGTGATCGGCAAGGTGTGCATGGACCAGTTCATGGTGGACCTCGGTCCGGATGCGTCTGGAGTCGAGGTCGGAGACACGGCGGTTCTGTTCGGCGATCCTGCCGGAGGAGCTGCGAGCGCCGACGATTGGGGCGCCGCCATCGGGAGCCATGGTGACGAGATCATCAACCGGATCGCACCGCGACTCCCCCGTGTGTATGAGTCCGGTGCCTACGAGTGCCCCGATTACCAGGAGGCAGCGAGCGATGTCGCCTGAGCCGACCCCCAGCCGCCTGAGTTTCGTCACGCTAGAGCAGTTCCTGAAGCAGCTGCCGCCCGAGTTGGAGATACTCCACGACGGCGGCAGCGGCGGGGAGCTGCTGCGCTGGGTTGAACCCAGCGAACTGGACGATCCCACCCCCTACCTGCCGGATGGGGAGTTCCTGCTGACCGCGGGGCTCCCTTTCCTGGGGGATGGCGGGTCCAGGGAGAACGTTGACGCTTACGTGAGGCGGCTGGTGGGGGCCAAGGTGGCGGCGCTTGGGTTCGGGATCAGGCCGTATTTCGACGCCGTCCCGGCCGAGCTGCTCAAGGCGTGCCGGCGGCATAAGCTCACCTTGATTGAGATCCCGGAATCCATCCCGTTCGCCGCGATCGGGCTGGAGTTCTCCCAGCTTCTGGAATCGGATAACGCGAAGGTCTTCCGCCAGCTCGCGGACACCAACAGGCAACTCATGCGGGCGGTCCTCTCCCCTCGGCCGGAGCACGAGCTGCTCGCTGCTTTGGTCCAGAAGGTGCCCGTCTGGGCACTTCTCGTCGGAGCGGACGGGCGGGTACGTGCGCGCGCCCACGCTGCCGGCGGCAGCACCGGCGTCGAGCATTCACTGCTGGAGCCCATGCTGGAACGGCTCCTTTCGGGCAGCGGGCCGCGGGTTGAGGTGGACGGCTTTGAGCAGCCGGGATCGGCGATGGTTTTCGGCCACCCGCTGCGGAGCACCAAGGACGCCAATCTGGGCGCCCTGATTCTGGGATCGGATGCTGCGCTGACTCCCGCCCAGAACAGCGTGGTGCAGTCAGTTGTGGGGTTGCTGGAGTTGCTCGTCCGCCAACGGACCAGCGGCTCGCTCGCGCCAAGCCAATTGGCCACGGCATTGTTGCTTCACCCCGAAAGCCTTGCCACCGGTGGGACCCGGCACGTCAACGGGCTCAAGGACCTCCTCGCCCAAAGCCTGTCCTCCACGCGATCCGCTCCCCTGCGCGTGGTCCAAGGCATCAAAGTGGACTCCCCCGAGTGGCCCGCGGGAGACAGCCCGGTGCGCGAGCTATTGCATTGGCGACGCCTGTTCGACACCAAACTGGTGGAAATCACCGAGTACGGATTCGCTGCGATCACTCGTTTGAAGGTGGACGACGCCCTCCTGGCGGACGTCGAAAAGCTGGGTTGGCGGCTCGTGATTGGAGATCCGACGGAGCTGACCGGACTCGCCGCAGCGCACCAGCGCGTGACCTCGCTCCGTTCACGGGTCCAGTCCAGCGGACGGAGCGCCCGGGTGGACGAGATGACATGGTCCGTCACCGGACTCCTGGGACGGGAGGCCGGGTCCATGTTGGCCGCGAGGCTTCTTGAACCCGTGCTTACCTTGGGAGCCGATAAACGCGATCCGCTCTTGGCAGTGCTCCGGGGCTGGCTGAGCGAAAACGGCAGCTGGGACGCCTCCGCCAAACTGCTGGGGTTGCACCGCAACAGCGTGCGCCGCCAGATCGGCCTGCTCGCCGAACTGCTCGACGCCGACCTGAACCAGGCCCAAGTGCGCGCGGAGCTCTGGATCGCGCTGCAGTACACGGACGGTTTGGTGGGCGGAGCGGACTCCTAGTCTTCGGCACTTCCGGGTTGTCGTCTCGGCGCCGCCCGCCTACAGAACTGTCTACGTTTGTGCTTGCGCAACACGTAGACGGTGCCGCGACCACACTGAGAAACGTCGATTTTGCACGTATTTTGCCCCATTCCACCACTTAATTTCGCCGTTTGACCACTGAGACGCGGTTTTCACGGCCTAGCATTCGACTGCCGGCTACACGGCGTCCGCCAGTAGCTCATATCGAAGTGGAGGAACGAAATGCTCACTACGATCGCGTTGAATGCAAGCAGCACGATGGCAGCGGCCCGAACCAAGATTGACGAAATGATTGTTCGTTACGATGGCTGGTTTCTGGTGTTTCTCGCCGTCCTGATGGCGCTTGCTTTTGTATTGCTCGCAGCGATGGCCATCTGGTGCTTGACGCAGGGACGAGGCCGGTTCACTGGCAACTGGAGTTGGAGCCAATGGGGCGTCTCTGTGTTCGTTGAATGCAGGTAACCAGCTGCAAGCCAACCGTCGTGGTGGCACTGACAAGCTGCCACCACGACCAGAGCATCGGAATCGCCCTCATGACTCTCAGCGTTGCCAACGTCAACTACGCCTACAACTCCAGAACCCAAGTGCTTAATGATGTCTCGTTCACGATCGCCGAGGACCAGATCATGGGCCTCATTGGTCCCAACGGGTCCGGGAAGTCCACCCTGATAAAGGTCATCCTGGATCTGCTCCAACTTCAAAGCGGCCGCATCCGCATCGGGTCTGAAAGCAGTCAGAGCCGCAGCGCCAAGATGTCTTCGATCTACCTGTCCAGCAATGATTACCTCCCTGAGTTCCTCACAGGCGAGGAATACCTGCGCTTTATGCACGGCCTCTACCGAGAACCCATGGATCACGCGGCACTGAGGACTCAATTCGTCAGGTACTCCATGCGCGACAGGCACCGCGATTTGATCGAAGACTACTCGCACGGCATGAGGAAGAAATTGCAACTCATCGCCGCGTTCATGCTCCGACGAAGATTTACCGTAATCGATGAAACCCTCAATGGCGTCGACATCGACGCCATCAACCTCTTCGAACGGGACATCCGGAAACTTGCCACAGAAGGCCGGTCAGTTCTGCTGTGCAGTCATGACTTCACCATGTTGGAACACGTCGCTGACGAGCTGGCGCTTCTCATCCAAGGGGCCCTAGTGGTTCAGGCTCCGGTCCGGAAAATTATCCAAGATCACGGCACAATAGCTGACCTTGCGAACGAATTCATTCAAGCAATGGAACCATCATAAATGCGCCTCAAGAGCGTTGTCCTGCTGTTTCGACTGTTCTGGCTCTTCATCGTGAGACGCGTCCTGGGACGAGGACTGCTGGCCAGCCCGGCTGCTCGGCTTTCTGCCATCTTCCTACTCGTTGTCGCGTTCGCCGGATTCAACGCGTTGAGCTATGTGGTCATCCGCCAGTATCTCGGTGGAACCGGCCTACTTGAGCCTGTTCTTCAAGTAGCCAACGCATCCGTCGGATTCTGGGTACTTATTGCGTACACACTAATCCGGGTGCTGTTTATGAAGGCCGATGAGCTTCTAAGGCTCTCCTTCAATCTGCCGGTGACCAACAAGGAAAGGACCATGGCATTTGCGCTGTTTGAGTCGTCCCTCGTCCTCCTCGTGACCGTGTTCATTTTCGGTGCTTTCTCCATTTCAACCGTGCTGATCGAGGGGACGGATTACATTCCGAGGGTTCTGGCGTCCATCTGGTTCCCCGCTATTTCAACGTACCTGCTTCTGAGCCTCGGCTACTATCTGCTTGAGCGTGCTTTACAGGCCCTCAGGATAGCTCGACTTCGTGGCCTGATAGTCCCGATGGTGCTTGCTTTCGGGCTGGCGGTCGCCTTTCCTCAAACCAACGAGCAGGGCAATCAGATTACCGAAAGCTACGTCAACGGGCGGGACTACTTCGCGCCTGCTTTACTCTACGCAAAGCTGCAGGAAGACGTCGGGCTCTTGTTTTCCACTTTAGTGCTGCTTGCGACATCAGCAGCACTAATTCCGGCAATCGTCGCCATCGCACCCAGGAACTACGTTCCGATGCGTCGCTTCTTCGTCTTTCTGCCTTCACGCTTGGCAGATCGCAAGTTCGGCGTTTACATTCTCGTCTTGTTTCGAAGTTTCGAAACAATGGTGGCCGCCTCTTTTATCATCATTTATTCAGTATTCGCCTGGCTCGAGCATTTGGTGTTGCCGCCCTACGCACTTGCCCTCATAACGTTTCAGGGAGTCTATGCATTTTCAAACTCGGAGCCCCTGCGACGCATGGTCACCTATCCGGGCAGCACCGTGGCGAACTACTTACGTCTCATAGGCTCGCAAGGCGTTCTCCTGGTGACTGTGGGCATCCCAGTCATCACGATTTCCGTGGCCCAGGGAGTCGCCTTCGAAACGTGCCTGCCAGTGGCGGGATTCTGCTTGAGCAACATTCTCATATCAACCTTGGTTGGCATCGCTTTCCCTCCCGAGAAGGGAAACCCATTCACTGTCATCATCGGGGTCCTGCTCACGGTGATAGTCGTCATGATTGTGGCACTTGGCTTGAACGTCTTTAACTTTGATCCAATGATCAGTGCGGGAATTTTCACCGCGCTTAACATGCTGGTCGTCTTTTACAGCATCCTGGGTATGCGAAGAATGGAAAGGATTGCACGCCATGAAGTGGCTGCTTAGATTCATCGTCGGGCTGACAGTCTCTTTTGTTGTCACCATGATCGTCGTTGTCGCAAGTTTCATCACCACGATGTTCTCTGCGTCCGAAATAGGAGTCAGGAAATTTGGCCTGTTCGGCGCGCTCTTCTTCGAGCCCCATGCACAGCCCGACGGGGCGACCGCATTGGAAATCGGGGTGTCAAACGGCGCGCCCATCGCTTTTGTCTTCGCGGCATCGCTGGTCTTTTATGTTGCCGTTGCATCAGTCCTGGAACGCCTAAAGCTCCACAAGAAGCGACTCCTGCAAGCGGACCAGGGTTGACCCCTCGAAAGTTCGCCCTCCGGGATGTGACTGCCGGGCTGATAGCCAAGCAACTCATATGGTCATGTAGATTGCCTTTTGCCGCCGCTGCTCTCGGCTTCACGGCGTGCACCTTCCTGGCCACCATGACCACTGACCCGATACTTTTCCAGGCTGGCCTGTGGCTCCTTGCGCATGCACTTTTCCTGCTGGCCGGTTTTCTGGTGCACGAGTCGTCTCACGTCGTGGGTATGCGGCTGTTTCACGGGGTCTCCGACGTCGTGATATCTGCCGGCGTCCTTCGCTTCTCCGTTATTCCCGTCGGGCGTCTCTACGGGTGGCAGATCGCAATCGTGGCGATATTTGGCCCGAGTGCATCATGCTTGGCCGGGGCGGTGGTTGCCCTACTCGCACCCGGTTCATTCCTGCAGTACTGGTTCCTGTTGCATGCAGTCTTCCTTCTGCCATTCTTTGGTGATGGACGCAGCCTCATTCTCGGAATCCGTGCGTGGGCTCGGCCTGTTGGGTTACTCGCGCCCGGGGTCAATTGCTGAGCTGCCCTTCCACGCCATGCACCGAACCTCAACCTTTTGGTGCAGACTCTTCCCACTCCCGGTACAGCTCCGGGCGGCGCTCGCGCAGGTACGGCACCTGTTCCCGGGCGGCCCTGACGCCTTCCGTGGAAATCTCGGCGAACAGCAATGCCGCACCATCCCCGGCAGCAGCGAGCAATGAACCGTCCGGACCGGCGACCACACTACCGCCAAGGAAGTCACAACCGTCCTCGTGGCCACTGTGGTTCGCGTAGGCCACGCTGAGCTGGCTCTCCAGCGCCCGGGCCCGGATCAGGACTTGCGGCACGGCGTCGAAGCCCGCGGACAGGGCGGTTGGAACCAGCAGAAGTTCAGCGCCTCGCATGGCCGCGGCGCGGACAGTTTCGGGAAACTCGACGTCGTAGCAAATCAGCAGCGACGTCTTGACCCCGTTGAAGTCCACGACGCCGGGAGCTGCTTGGGCGGCGGAGAACGCCTTTCGCTCCTCCCCGCCGAAGAGGTGCACTTTGTCGTAGTCCAGAAGCACGGTTCCGTGCGCGTCCAGAAGAGTGGCGGAGATATGCCAGCTGCCATCGGCAGCCGGTGCGGGAAGGCTGTAGACCAGTCCGATTCCGTGCGTGCGGGCGATGTCAGCAAGGCGCTCCCGGATGCCTGGGAGCGCTGCAGCATCCAGCTCCGAGTGGAGCCTCAGCGGCGCGTACCCCACTGGGAAGAGCTCGGGCGTCAGCAGCAAAGCGGCCCCTGCCGTGGCAGCGCGCTGCGCCGCAGCATCGACCGTCTTTAGATTGGCGTCGATGTCCAGGACAACAGCGTTGGCCTGTAGGACGGACAGCAGCATCATTACCACCTCGATAGCACCTTGCATCCCCCGGCAGGCGTTCTTGGGAGACGCGCCCGGGATTACTCGTGATTCCAGACTAGCCAGCCGCAGGCCGGTCCCACAGGACAAATGGACCTGCGGAGGACCCCACGGGGATGGTTCGTACAAATTGGGGGCATAGTTCATGATGCCGATGCAAGTTTACTCCATTGCGTTAACTTCTTGACTGCAACTGTGATTTGAGGCACGCTTCATGTCATGCCTGCAACATCCAGCTCGACGAAGAGCCACCGCAAAAACCCCGGCTCGCAATCAGCGCTGCGCCACCTGAACCAGCAGCGGCTCATCGAATGCCTGCTGAGCGGCCCATCCACCCAGGCCGAACTCGCCAGGCAGACCGGCCTTTCCACGGCAACGGTGTCCAACATCGTCAAGATCATGCAGGACGCGGGGCTCGTCTCCACCGAGCCGATCACCAGCTCCGGACGCCGCGCACTGAACGTCAGGCTCAACAGCAACGGCGCGGTCGCCGTCGGAATCGATTTTGGCCGGCGCCACCTGCGGGTGGTCCTGGCCTCGCTGGGCTATCACATCATCATCGAGGAAACGGTCACGCTTCCCCTTGGCCACCACGCCGAACAGGGCATCAGCGCCGCCGTCGCCCTCCTCAACAAACTATTGATCGAAAGCGGGGTTGACCGGAGCGCGATAGTGGGCGCGGGCGCCGGCATAGCCGGCCCCATCGACCGCCGCTCCGGCACCGTGGCACAGGGTGCCATCCTGCCTGAATGGGTGGGGATCCAGATTCTCGAACGACTGGAGGAAGCCCTCGATCTTCCCGTATACGTTGACAATGACGCCAATCTGGGCGCCCTCTCCGAGGTCACCTGGGGACCCCACAGCGGGATCGGCAACCTCATGTTCCTCAAGATCGGCTCCGGCATCGGAGCGGGCCTCATCATCAACGGCGCGCCCTACTACGGGGCGGTGGGAATCACGGGAGAAATCGGCCATGCGACCATCCACGAATACGGCGCAATCTGCCGCTGCGGCAACCGGGGCTGCCTGGAAACGATGGCTTCCACCACCACCATGATCGAGCTGCTCGGGAAGGGCTCGGGGCTGCACCTCGAGCCCGAGGACATTGTCCGCAACGCCCTGGCGAGGGATCCGGCAACCCTTCGCGTGGTGGACGACGCGGGGCTCGCGGTGGGGCGCGCATTGGGCAATGTGGCGAATCTCATCAATCCGGAAGTCATCGTTGTGGGTGGCCCCTTGGCCGGCCTCGGCGACATCCTCCTGGACCCGATCCGGCGCGGCCTCGTCCGCCATGCGGTGCCTGTAATCGGCGAGACAACGCACCTCGCGATGTCTTCGCTCGGCGCCCGGGCGGAGGCCCTCGGGGCGGCCGCTTTGGTGTTCCAGCACGCCGGAATCAAGCAGTCCTGAACATTTCGTTACCACGCTGTTATCGCCGTCTTGCGTTAAAGTCTTGACGACAAGCGGTGTGATCCAGTTTACTTTCTCATCAGATAGGCTCGCCATCCCCGAGCCGACAACGACGTCAAACATTGGAGGCGCGAGGGTATGTCGACCCCCATAACGCACCAGGATCCGGTTCTTCTCGAGATGCGGTCCATCACTAAGGAATTCCCCGGCGTGAAGGCGCTCTCGGACGTTAGCCTCCGGGTCAAGGTGGGCGAAATCCACGCGATCTGCGGCGAAAACGGTGCAGGAAAGTCCACGTTGATGAAGGTGCTCTCCGGGGTTTACCCCTACGGCAGCTACGACGGCGACATCGTGTACCAGGCGGAAGTCCAGCAGTTCAAGGACATCCGGGCCAGCGAGCATGCGGGAATCGTGATCATCCACCAGGAACTGGCACTGATCCCCGAGCTTTCCATCATGGAAAACATCTTCCTCGGCAACGAACCCGTCCGTCGTGGCATCATCGACTGGGCCGAGGCACGCAAGCGGTCAATCGAACTGCTCGCACGGGTTGGCTTGCGCGAGAACCCGGATACCCCGATCAAGGAAATCGGCGTCGGCAAGCAGCAGCTGGTGGAAATCGCCAAGGCGCTGAACAAGTCCGTCAAGCTGCTCATCTTGGACGAGCCCACTGCCGCCCTCAACGAATCGGACTCCCAGCACTTGCTGGATCTGATCCTTGGCCTCAAGGGCCGGGGCATCACGTCCATCATCATTTCCCACAAGCTCAATGAGATCGAGCAGATCGCGGACGAGATCACCATCATCCGCGATGGCAAATCCATCGAGACGCTCAACGTGGTGGAAGACGGCGTCGACGAGGACCGCATCATCAAGGGCATGGTCGGGCGGACGCTCGAGTCCCGCTTCCCCGACCACACGCCGAAGATCGGCGAGGTGTTCTTCGAGGTCAAGGATTGGAACGTCGGGCATCCCCAGATCCAGGACCGCTTGGTCTGCAAGAACTCCAACTTCCACGTGCGCCGCGGCGAAATCGTCGGCTTTGCCGGCCTGATGGGCGCAGGCCGCACCGAGCTTGCCCGCTCCGTCTTCGGCCACTCTTACGGCCGGTTCATCTCGGGGCAGGTGTACAAGGACGGCAAGCCGATCACCATGCGCAGCGTCCGCCAGGCGATCGACGCCGGTCTCGGCTACGTCACGGAGGACCGCAAGAGCCTGGGACTGAACCTCCTGGACGACATCAAGACCACTACGGTGTCTGCCAACTTGAAGAAGATCAGCCGGGGAATCGTTGTGGACACCAACAAGGAGTTCATGGTGGCCGAGCAATACCGGAAGTCGCTGCGCACCAAGACGCCGTCGGTGGAGGAAGGCGTCTCGAAGCTCTCCGGCGGAAACCAGCAAAAGGTGGTTCTCGCCAAATGGATGTTCACGGATCCTGACCTTCTCATCCTGGATGAACCCACACGCGGAATCGACGTCGGCGCCAAGTACGAGATCTACGGCATCATCCAGCAGCTGGCCAACCAAGGGAAGGGCGTGATTGTGATTTCCTCCGAACTCCCCGAGCTGCTGGGCCTCTCGGACCGTATCTACACCATCTTCGAGGGCTCCATCACTGGCGTGCTCAACAAGGAAGAAGCCAGCCAGGAGAGCCTCATGAAGCTCATGACATCCAGCCGCAAAGCCGCCTGACCCCGGTCATCTCCAGAACCACACGGACACAAGGACCCAAAACAATGAACGCGCTCAAGAAGCTATTCGGTGGCAACACCCGCCAATTCGGGATGATCTTTGCCCTGGTTGCGCTCGTCATCTTCTTCCAGATCTTCACCGACGGCCGAACGCTGACCCCCGGCAACGTCATCAACCTTTTCAACGGCAACTCCTACATCCTGATCCTGGCCATTGGCATGGTCCTGGTCATCATCGCCGGCCACATCGACCTTTCCGTAGGTTCGGTAGCGGCCTTCGTCGGTATCTCGGTGGCCCTGGCCATCAGGGACTGGCACCTGCCCTGGTTCGCAGCAGTCCTGTTCGGTCTCCTGCTCGGCGCCCTGATCGGAGCCTGGCAAGGATTCTGGACGGCATACGTCGGCATTCCGGCATTCATCGTGACCCTGGCGGGCATGCTGCTGTTCCGCGGTTTCAACCAGTTCGTCGGCAAGTCAAACACCGTTCCGGTCCCCGAAGACTTCCAGTACCTGGGCTCGGGCTACCTGCCCGAGGTGGGGCCGAGCACGGGATATAACAACCTGACTCTCCTGCTGGGCCTTATCGCCGTCGCGTTCGTGATTTTCAGCGAACTGCGCAGCCGCCGCAACGCTCAGGCGCTGGGCGCCGAAGTCCCTGAAACATGGGTGATGATCACCAAGCTCGTGCTGGTCAACGCCGCCATCCTGTACGCGACCTACCTCTTCGCCACGGGCCGCCCCGGCACCTCGTTCCCCATCCCGGGACTCATCCTCGCCGTGCTGGTCCTCATCTACGGTTTCATTTCCGCCAAGACGGTCATTGGCCGCCACATCTACGCAGTCGGCGGCAACCGCCACGCGGCCGAGCTCTCCGGAGTTCAGTCCAAGAAGGTCAACTTCATGGTCATGATGAACATGTCCATCCTTGCCGGCCTCGCCGGCATGATCTTCGTGGGCCGCTCCACCGCTTCAGGTCCGTTTGACGGCGTCGGCTGGGAACTGGATGCCATCGCGGCCGTATTCATCGGTGGCGCCGCGGTCACCGGTGGCGTGGGCACTGTGATCGGCTCGATCGTCGGTGGCCTCGTCATGGCTGTCCTCAACAACGGCCTCCAACTCCTCGGCGTCGGCGCAGACCTCACCCAGATCATCAAGGGCCTCGTGCTGCTGGCAGCAGTCGCCTTCGACGTCTACAACAAGACCCAGGGCAAGAAATCGATCATCGGAATGATGATGAAGAACTTCGGCCGGAGCAGCGAAAACGCTCCAGACGAAACATCCTCAACCAGGGAAACCATCTCCAAGGAAGCCTGATCGGCTTCAGGACGACTTGTTCCATCCACAACAAAGAAAGCGAAGCAAGATATGCGAATGTTTGGTAAAGCAGGAAAGGCAGCAGCGGTTGCTGCGATCGCGGCACTGGCGCTGACGGCCTGCGGCCGTACGGACAGCGGCAGCACCGGCGGTTCATCGAGCGGCAGCGAGGCATTCCCCAAGGGTTCCTCGATCGGCGTCGCGCTCCCCCAGAAAACCAGTGAGAACTGGGTCCTGGCAGAGAAGCTCTTCAACGACGGGCTCACGAGCGCAGGTTTCAAGCCGGATGTGCAGTTCGCCAACGGCGGCGTTTCGGAGCAGCAGAACCAGATCAGCGCCATGATCACCAAGGGTGACAAGCTCATCATCGTCGGCGCGATCGACGGCGCGCAGCTGGGTACGCAGCTCAAGCAGGCCAAGGACGCCGGCGCCACTGTCATCGCTTATGACCGCCTCCTGCTGAACACCGCCAACGTGGACTACTACGTGGCCTACGACAACTTCAAGGTCGGCGTGCTGCAGGGCCAGGCCCTGCTGGACGGACTCAAGTCCAAGAAGGCGAACGGCCCGTACAACATCGAGCTGTTTGCAGGTTCCCCCGATGACGCCAACGCGAAGGTCTTCTTCGACGGCGCCATGAGCATCCTGCAGCCGAAGATCACTGACGGAACCCTCAAGGTGGTTTCCGGCCAGACATCCTTCGAACAGGCCGTCACCCAGGGCTGGAAGGCAGAAAACGCCCAGAAGCGCATGGATACCCTGCTCGCAGGTACCTACACGAGCGCGTCGCTGGACGGTGTCCTGTCCCCGAACGACACCCTGGCCCGCGCCATCCTGACCTCGGTCAAGGCGGCCGGCAAGCCGCTGCCGATCGTGACCGGCCAGGACTCCGAAGTTGAGTCGGTCAAGTCCATCCTTGCAGGCGAGCAGTACTCCACCATCAACAAGGACACCCGCAAGCTCGTTGAGCACGCCATCACCATGGTCCAGGACGTCCAGTCCGGCAAGACCCCGGAAATCAACGACACCAAGTCCTACAACAACGGTGTCAAGACCGTGCCGGCATACCTGCTGCCTCCGGTCATCGTGACCCTGGCCAACGTGAAGACGGCCTACGTCGACGATCCGGTACTCGGCCCGATCACGAAGTAGTAGTTCTCATCTAGGCACCAGCGACGGCGGCCATCCCCACTCAAGGGGGTGGCCGCCGTCGTTGGGTCCGGTTCCAGGCGCCGTCGGGCAACGCTTCACAGGCCCCGCATAGCAACAGCAACACAGCCGCACAGCCGCGGTGCGCACTGTTAGGTGAGCAGGCGCGCCGCTGGGGCGGGCCAGGTCCAAAAGGAGAATCGTGAGCGTCCTCGCCCGGAGTGTAGGCAATGCCTTCCGCAACAAGATAAGAACCGCGGCTGTAGTGGCAGTGCTGGCCGTCGCGATCGGGCTGGCGCTGGCCATGCTCGTGGCCAACCAAGCCGTAGGCGGCAAAGTCCAGGAGCTCAACGCCTCCGTGGGCACGGTCCTGACCGTGAACCCCGCCGGTGCGCAGGGCTTCGACGGCGGTGGCGAGCCGCTCACCACGGCCCAGACCGCGACGGCGGCAGCCGTACCGAACGTCGTTTCCGTGGTGGGCACCAAGGCTCTGCGGCTGGAGACCGCAACGGCGGCCTCCGCCTCAACCACCGGCACCACGGCGCAACAGGCCGGACCGGGTGGCGGTCCCGGCGGCGGCACGAGCGTCACCACAAACCTTCAGGCCGCCATCGACGCCGGCACGCTCGGCAATCGCAACAACACCAGCGGCAGCACCGGATCGGGAAACACGGGCACGGGCAACACCGGAACCGCGCCGACGTTCTCGCTGCCCATCACGGCTACAGGTATCGGCGCCGAGGTGGACACCGCCGGCAAGGCCCTGAACATCACCAGCGGCACAGGCCTGGGCGACTACACCGTGGCTAGCACCAAGGCCCTCGTCGGAACCACGCTCGCGACAAAGAACAACCTCAAGGCCGGCTCAACGTTCACCATTGCCGGCAAGACGTTCACGGTGGCGGGCATCTTCGACGCCGGCACCACTTTCGGCAACAACGCCGTGTACACGACACTCGCCGAGGCCCAGGCCCTCGCCGCAACTCCGGGCGAGCTCTCCAGCATGGTGGTGACGGTCAACAGCATGGCGAACGTGGATGCTGCCAAGACGGCGCTGCAGACTGCCCTCGGCTCCAGTAAGGCCGACGTGACGCAGGGCCAGCGAAACCTCGACACCGCCGTTAGTTCCTTGGACAGCGTCAAGAACATTTCATTGGTGGCCTTCATCGCGGCACTCGGCACCGCCGGCCTGATCATCTTGCTCATCATGGTCATGCTGGTCCGGGAGCGCCGCCGTGAGATCGGCGTCCTGAAGGCCATCGGCGCCCGCAACCGGACCATCGGCTTGCAGTTCGTACTCGAAGCCCTCGTCCTCGTGGCGCTCGGCAGCGTCGTTGGCGCTGCAATTGCTTCCGTCGCCAGCGGCGGCATCGCATCGGCATTGATCAGTTCCAACAGCTCGACGGCGGCCACGAGCCAGCGCGGCCCCGGCGGCGGAGGCTTCGGCGGCGCTGGTCTTCCCGGCGGGGGCGGTCCCTTCGGCGGAGCCTCCCAGCTGCTGACCTCCGTGACGGCGAGCGCCTCCCCCGGCGTCATTGCCGCCGGCGTTGCCGCGGTCTTCGGCGTCGCCGTCGTGGGTGCCCTGGTACCAGCGCTGCTCACAGCCCGCATCCGCCCCATCGAAGTCCTCCGAGGAGAATAGCCATGATTGAAGTCAAAGACCTGGTCCGCCAGTTCAAGTCCGGCGACCGCACCATCAAGCCAGTCAATGGCGTGAGCTTCGAGCTCGAAAAAGGCACCCTCGCCTCGATCGTGGGGAAGAGCGGCAGCGGAAAGAGCACCCTGCTCTCCCTGCTCGGCGCCTTGGACAAGCCAACCAGCGGGGACGTCGTAGTGGATGGGGTCAGCCTGGCCGGGCTTCCCGCCGGCAAACTCACCGAATACCGACGCCGGGACATCGGCTTCGTTTTCCAGCAGTTCAACCTCATCCCCAACCTCTCGGCAGTGGACAACGTGATGTTGCCCATGGAGTTCGCCGGAATGCGGAAGGCTGCCCGCTTGGAGCGGGCGCGGTCCCTCCTGGAGCAGGTGCAGCTGGATCCGGAGAAACAGTCCCGGCGTATCAACAAGCTCTCGGGCGGCGAGCAGCAACGGGTTGCCATTGCCCGGGCGCTGGCCAATGAGCCCAAGCTCATCCTGGCCGACGAGCCCACCGGCAACCTGGATGAGCAGACCGGTGAGCACATCATCGAACTGCTGAGTTCGTTGAGCCGGGACCACAACACCACCATTCTGGTGGTGACGCACGATCGGAGCCTGGCTCAGAAAACCGAGCGCCGCTTCAGGCTTCAGCAAGGCAAACTGAGCGAGGAAACTGTGCGTCCGAGGGTCGCTGCAGGGGCCTGATCGGCTCTTCAGAGCTAGCGGACGAGAGGGCCGGGAATCGCAAGGTTCCCGGCCCTTCCGTCTTGAGCGCGGGAGGCCTTAGAAGCGAATCGCGTCGATAACCTTGACGCGCACCGCCACCAGTGCGGGGATGGCCCCGGCCAACGCACCCACCAACACAGCTGCTCCGAAACCGAGCATGGCCGCTTCGATGGGGAACGGCGGGTACTGGCTGAGGGCTGGGGCAACCTTTGATTGGATCCAGGGGTGTTTGACCACCGCCACCGCCACCATGACGCCGGCCAGACCTGCTACCGCCGTGGCCACGACGGACTCCATCATCACACCCAGGAAGATCCGCCCCGAGGTGGCTCCGAAACTCCTCCGGATCCCGATTTCCCGCACCCGGTAGCGGACGGTGACCATCGAGATGTTCAACATCCCCACCGCACCCAGCAAGAGAACCAGGCCCGCAATACCGCCCACCACCAACTGCACCGGAGCCAGCGGATCTCCTTGGGCGGCGAAGTCCATGCGCTGAGCCATAATGTGCATTTCCGGGAACTGCTGCGCCAAGTCGGCTTGGATGGCGGCCGAGAGCATTTCAGCCTGTGCGTCCGGCACCCACACCTTGAATTGCCCACCGAGCTGGTTGACTCCCATTTGCCTGGCGGCGCCGGACAGTATGTACGCCGCCGGGGGTGCATCCGGCCACGTGTCCGGCACGACGCCGATGATCACTGCATTCGATTCCTGCTCGCCTGCGGTCTTGATGCCGGGCTGCAAGGCAAGGTTGGGCCTGCCAGCCGCGTTGTAGAACGCTTCAGAGACGACGACGGCGGGCGCCAGCCGCTGTTCGTCGTCGCTGGCAAACCAGGACCCTTGCTGCAACTCCAGACGGTGAATGACCTCATATCCGGGGTCCACCACCATCAATTGAACAGGCTGGACACCGCGAGGGAATTGGAACGGCTGCTCGGCGTGGCCCTCGTGCGTGGAGAAAGCAATGCCGTAACGGTCAACGATGGACTGATAGGCCGCATCCAGACGTGCTGGATCCGGCTGGGTTGGACCATTGACCCCGAGTCCGAGGGTGGCTGAGCGTCCGCCGTTACGTTCGGACGAGGCTTTGAAGCCCTCGCGCGCAAGATTGCCGACGCCCACCACGGAGGTGAGTGCGGCGACGGACAGGGCCACGCCCAGCAGGGCCAACAAGATCCGGACTTTGTTGATCCGCAGTTCCTGCCACGCCTCCACCATGGCAGACATGAAGCCGATCATGGAAGGACCTCCGACGAGTCTGGCTCGGAGGCGACTGGCTCCGAAAGTTCTGACTCTGGGGGCGCTGGTTCCGAGGGCGTCAGGCCGTCTGTGGGCTGCAGGACACCCGCGTCTAGTCGGTAGCGAGACCGCGCCAGGGCGGCCACATTGCTGTCATGGGTGATGGTCACGAGTGCCGCTGCGGACTCCGTGGCGACCTCGTCGAGCAGTGCCATGACCAACTGGCCGGTCTCGACGTCGAGCGCGCCCGTGGGTTCGTCGGCGAGGATCAGTCGAGGCCTCCGGACTAGGGCACGCGCGATGGCCACCCGCTGCTGCTCGCCACCCGAGAGCATGTTCGGCATGGTCCGGGCACGGCCGGCAAGTCCAACACGGTCCAACATATCCATCGCCAATTCACGGCGCCGCAGGAAATCGCGGCCGCGGGCGTAGAGAAGGGGCGTGATGACATTGTCCAGCGCGCTGCGGCCCGGGAGCAGGTTGAACTGCTGGAACACGAAGCCCACCGTGGAGCCTCGAAGCCGTGCACGCGCGTTGCCTCGGAGTTGTAGCACAGGTGTGCCAACAAACCGGAGTTCGCCGGACGTGGGCACGTCCAACAGACCCAGGAGGTTCAGCAGCGTTGACTTCCCGCAGCCGGAGCGGCCGATGATCGCGGTGTGGTCGCCGGCGGAAATCTCAAGGTCGATCCCGCGGAGGATATGAAGCTTCTGCTCGTCAGGGAGCACCACCGTGCGCGTGACTCCGCGCAGGCTTACGAGGCTATCCATGCCTAGCCGCCCGCCGGACCGTAGGTGACCGCTCCCGGCCCGTAGCCTTGCTGGGAGGGAACCGCCGGAGCGCCGGGGACGAATTCAAGTACCTGTTCGCCTTCGGCGAGGCCAGAGAGCACCTCCACCTTGGAGCCGTCGTTGAGGCCCAGCTTCACAGGCCGTTGTTCTGGCGCTTTGCCCTCGGCAGCAGCGCCGGCCATCCAGACAATTCCCTCTTTGACACTGCCCTTCACGGAGGTCAGCGGGACGGTCACCACGTCCTTGGCTTCACCCGCACTCACCGTCATGGTTGCTCCTAGACCGGCAAAAACTTCCGTGCCGGCCGGAACAGGGCAACTCAGCGTCCCGGTGCTCGCGCCGCCAGTCTGTGTTTCCCCGCCCGGTCCAGGCGCTGCGGCCACCGGTAGTGCGCCAGCAGGCGCGGCCATGCCAACGCCGCCGGTTCCGCTCCCGCCGGTAGTAGCTCCGGCGTCGTTGGCGTTGTTCCTTAGAGTCACTGCAGGGCAGGCGAATGGAGCCGGCCCGCCCACCAGGGAAATCTGCGCCGAGCCTGGCTTGGCAAGAAGCCGAAACTGTTGTGCGGCGTTGACAGCACCGGAAACCGTGAAGGTCCCGGGATCAACCTTGCCCACGGCTTCGCCCACGCTTAACTGCTGGTCAAGGAGGGCAGTCAGTTCATTGAGCTTGCCGGCGGCAGGGGCGAGCACGTCGGTGTACACGTACACGGGTTCAGACGTGCTCTTTTCCGCGGGCGTTGTTGCAGTGCTGGCAGGCTTGGTCCGCTCGGACTTGACCTGGAAGAGCTGGTCCCCCTTGGCCACGGCCACGCCTTGCTCCACGTAGATATGGACGACAGTTCCCGCCGCCGTGCTCCGGACACCAATAACGGGATCGCTCTGGACAGTGGCCTTGACCTGGACCGTATTAGTGACCGTTGCACGAGCCGCGGGCACAACAGGCGTCTCCACCCTGGCCATCGGGGCCGGCTCGGCACCCTGCGGCTTCAAGCCATCTATAAAGGCGATCTTCACCAAGGCCGCGGCGATCACTGCGAAAACCAGCAGCCACGCCACAGGCAAAATGACACGTCGAAAAACACCCATCCCTGCTCCATTCGGTAACTCCCCACAGAACCTCTCTGCGAGGGATGATGACCATCAGCCTAGGCGATGGCTCCGACGAAATAGACACAGCTTGTGACCTGAGCGCGTCCTGTAAACCACACGGGGCAATGAGAGGATAGGCCGCATGAGTCTGCATATCGCCAAGCCGTGGTTGTTCAGCCAGCCGAACCAGGATCCCCGCTCAGCCACCGGCGAGGCTCTGAACTGGGGCATCATCGCCACAGGTGGGATCGCTAGAACCGTGAGCGGCGACCTCGCCCAGCTTGAGGACGCAAACCTCTACGCGGTGAGTTCCCGGCGCCAGGAATCCGCGGATGCCTTTGCTGCCGCGCATGGGGTCACGAAGTCCTACGGGGACGACGGCGGCGTGCCCGGCTACCAGCGGCTGCTCGCCGATGACGCCGTCGACGTGGTCTATGTGGCCACTCCGCACGCCCAGCACTTCGAGATCGTCAGGGACGCCCTCAACGCGGGCAAGCACGTTCTGTGCGAGAAATCTTTGACCATCAACGGCCGTGAAGCGGCAGAGCTGGTCGCTTTGGCCCGGGAGCGGAAATTGTTCCTGATGGAGGCTGTTTGGAGTCGCTTCCTACCAAGTATCCAGAGGGCATTCGCCATTGCCGCGTCCGGCGAGCTGGGCGAAATCAAGTGGGTCAGCGCCGACCTTGGTTTCCCTGCCCCCTACAATCCTTCCGCCCGCATCTGGGCCCCGGCGGACGGTGGCGGAGCCCTTTTGGACCTCACGGTGTATGCCCTGCTGTGGCCATTGGGCACCCTAGGTTTCCCGCAGTCAGTCAGCGCGATCGGCACTTTGACGGACGACGGCATCGACTCCCAGAATGCGCTCACGCTGGCTTACGACGGCGGTGCTATCGCCCAGCTGACCTCTTCTTTGCTGGCCCATGGGCCGCGCTCGGCGTCGGTTGCCGGTTCGAAGGGCTTCCTCCAGACGCAAGGGTCCATCAACAATCCGCGCGAGCTTGTAATTCGAACTGGCTGGGACGAACCGCGAATCGAACGCTTTGACGCGGTAGGGATCGGCTACACCTACGAGCTGCGTGAGGTTACGCGCTGTGTCCAGCAAGGACTGACTGAGAGTCCCGTGATGCCCTTGGACGATTCGCTGAACACCATGCGTCTCTTCGACGGGGTGCGATCCCAGCTCGGAGTCCGATACGCCAACGACGCCCGCTGAGCTGAATGCCGAATCCGTCGGCCACGGAGGAGATTCCATCCAACGTCTGGACTAGTTAACTAGTGAGGCCTAGGATGGGAGCGATCGTCGATCCAAGCTGACGCTGGGGGGTGTCGAGATGGAAGCTAAGCGAAGTAAGTCGCGCGTTCTTCATGTTCTCCGCTCCGTCATGCTCGCTGGCGCCGGTGCCGTCGTTTGGATGGCCCTCTCCTCCACGGCAGCCAACGCTGATTCCGGGAACACCAACCACACCCTTCTGGGCGGCGCGGGCTCCGCAGTGTCAAACGTCGTGCAAAACGCTGCGGCGGGACTTTCCGGAACCCTCGGCAATGCCGTTTCGGGAAGCGCCGGATCGGCGTCGGCAGCGGATTCCGTTCCAGCCCCTGTGGTCCATCTACCAGCGGTCGTCCCGCAGTTGGCCCGGAGCGTTGACCAACTTGTGGCCAGCACGCCCGTGGTCAGCGCAGTACTTCCTGAGGGGACCGTTGGTGCCGTGACTGCACGCGTTGTATCGCCAGCAGCCAGCGCGGTTGACGGGATTGGGTCAAGCGTTGGTTCCTTGGTTGGCCGCGTCGTTACCCCGGCGCTGGGCGCCGTCGGGCCCGCAGTGCAGGCGCTTCCCGTCATTCTCCCAGTGACCATCTCCGGCATACCCGCAACGACTCCCGCCGTTGACCTCCTCGGTGATCTCGAGGCGAGCGGAACTCCTTCTGGGCAATCCTCGGTTCTTGGGTCCGTTGCTGGTGGCTTGCCGCCCGTTGCTGTTAAAGCCGCGGCTCCGCTGTTTGTCCTTGGTGGCCACGAGGGCCTGCCGGTGCTGGCTGGTGCACCGTGGAACCAAGCCTCCTGGAACAGCGGGGCCAGCGGTCCTTCGGCGTCCAACGCGGCATTCCCGCGCGGTGCACCAGGCGGCAGCGACACTGTAAGCGGATCTGCGGCCCTTTCCAGCAATCCTTCGGGGGCTGCTGCAGCTTGGCTCCAAGGCACAAACCTGTTTTACCCCTTGGCTGGGACCCTCGTGTCCACGGCTGCTGCCGGCAGTGTTCCGGCTCCGGTGTCGTTTGACCCGGGTTCTTCCCCTGACTAGTTCCGAGCCCCGCCGCCTCCCCAGAAGACCATTCTGGGCCGTGGCAAACGGCCGATCCGGGCGCTCCCGCAGTTTCCTGCGGACCGTGGCGCCTTTGGGAACTAATCGTTCAGGAGAAAAACAAAATGCACAGCATGATTCGCAAGGGGCTGCTTGGCACCCTCTTTGCCGGTGGGTTGATAGCCCTCGGCGCAACTGCCGCGAACGCGGCAGACACCACTACAAGTGCGCAAGGCAATGCCTCAGGCACTCAAGTCGTTGCACCGGTATCCATTCCGGTGAACCTCGGGTCGACGTCGCTCTCAATACTCGGAAATTCGGGCGCCGCGACCACCACCCCTGCACTCGCCCCGGCTCCGGCCCCGGCGACCAATTCCGGCGGAGCAGCCGTCCCGTCCGGAACCCAGGTGGTGGCTCCGATATCGGTCCCTGTTAATATCGGAGCCACCTCACTGGCAGTTCTGAGCAATTCCGGCCCTGGAACAGCCTCTGGCACCCAGGTCACAGCACCAGTCAACGGGCTCGCCACCGTCGGTGACACGTCCGTCAACGTACTCAGCACGACGCCGGCGGGCACCGCCGGAGGCACCGGCGTCACCGCACCGGTCGACACACCAGTGACCGTCGGTGACACCTCGGTCAACGTACTCAGTACGACGCCGACAGGCACCAGCGGCGTCGCTGCCCCGGTCACCGCGCCGGTCAACGGCCTGGCCACCGTCGGTGACACCACACTCAACGTACTCAGCACGCCGCCGACCGGAAGCACCGGAACCACCGGCGTCACCGCACCGGTCAACACACCAGTGACCGTCGGTGACACGTCGGTCAACCTACTCAGCCCGACGCCAACCGGAACCACGGGAGTCACCGCGCCGATGGATCTGCTCGGCACCGCCTCTGCAGTCACCGGCGGAGGGGTCGGTTCTCTCTTGGGCACGGGGCTTACCGCACCCGTGAACCTGCTCGGCACCGCATTGGCCGGCCTGGGCTTGCCTTCCGCCGTCGGGACCCCGTCAGGCGTGAACCCGCCGGTCGTCACCCCTCCCGTAGTGAATCTGCCGGTCGTGAACGTGCCGGTAGGCGCTCAAGGCTTCGCTGATCCTGCTGCCGCCGTTCCGTCAACTGGATCGGCAATGCAAGCCAGCGCCGCCTCAGCTCCTTCAGCGGTTGCTGTTGGGGCTGGAACGGCCGTTCTCGCAAGCACTGGCTTCAATGGCCTGTGGTTGCTGTTCGCGGCAGCTCTGCTGCTGCTTGGACTCATCGTGATGGTGGGCAGCCGGAAGATCCGGGCAACCTTTCCCGCATAGTCACCGGCTCGGGCTGCTCCACCGCACCGGATCGCAGCCCGTTTCCCGGCTCCTCCGCAGGGCAAACAGCCCCGCGGAGGAGCCCATGCGTGGCACCACCGATGAATTGCGACTTTATGGCGCGCTACACCGCCGGGGCATAGACGGGAGGAAACAGCTCGGAAGCTTCGCGCAGCCGGTAGTCGCGTTCGCCGTAGGCTTCCACCATCTGGCCAAAAAGCCGTTGACCCTCAGCACGCAGTTCATCCAGTTCGATACCTGGGAGCGACCCGCCAACAACCACAGGGCGGCCAGCAACGTACGTGTCGGTGACGTTGCGTGCCGAGCCGTTCAGGATTAGCGTGCGCAGCGGATCTTCCACGACCCCGTCACGGAAGTCACCCAGTGAGGCGACCATGATGTCCGCTTGCGCGCCCGGGCACAGGCGTCCCAAATCATCGCGGCCCAATGCCCTGGCACCGCCCAGGGTGGCAGCGTCGAAGAACGCCGACACCGTGCCGGCGTCCCGTCTGCCCTCTGCGATACGGGCCAGGTGCGTGCCGATGTCGATGCCCTTGATCAGGTCCGGCGGGAACGAATCCGTTCCCAGGCACATGTTGACCCCGGCGGCTGCGAAGGCGTCAAAGGACTTGAGCATGCCTGAGTAGTGGAACGACGTCAGGGGGCAGTGGATGATGCTGACGTCATGCCGGGCCAGCACATCCAACGGCCCGCCCTCTGCACTGGAGGACGGGTCGGTGCCGTCGATGACAACCCCGTGCGGGATGAGGAGCCGGGTGGCCAGCAGGCCGGAATCCGCAAGTTGCTCCAGGACGGTGCGCCCCGTGAGCTTGACGAGCAACCCGTCTTCATTCGCCCCCTGGAGGCAATGCAGGCGGACCAGTGCGTTGCGTTCGGTGGCCAGCTCGGCGGTCCGGCGCATCAGTTCGTCCGAAAGTGTCTCAATTCGGCACGGCAGCAGGACACCGCTAAGCAACGGGTGTCCGAGCTCGTCGGCGTAGTCGAGGAACCGTGCGGCGTCGGCGAACCCTGCGCGTCCTTCCTCCTCGTCGAAGAGGATCACGCGTTGGCCGTCGTTGTCGGTGACATTGATCCCCGAGCGGTACGCGGGGCCAAGGAAGCCGCGCAGGCCAAGCTCGATGCTGGACTGCGCCATTCCTTTGAGTTCTTCGAAGGTTTCAGCCCATGAGCTGTGGATCTCCGAGGCGATCGGCATGTAGGTGGTCACGCCGTGCAAGGCCAGCTGCGCCAGTGCGAACTTGCGCACGCTCTGGCGCTGCGCGGCGGTGAAGACATCGCGGCGGCGGTTGTGGAAGTAGTCTTCAGACCATTGCAAGCCCGGAGCAATCTCCTCCGTGGGCCAGGAGTCGAAGATCATGTGATCGATGTCCATCAAGGCATCGAGGTCGATGAGGCCAGGTGCGATCAGGCTCTGTCCAAAGTCCCGGCGTTCGTCCGCGGGACCCGTGTAGTCGGTACCGACGTAGATGACCTCGTCATCCCGCATCACGACGTGCCCATCCGTGTGCATCACGTGCCTGGTCCCGTCATAGCCAAGAACGTACCGGGCAGAAAGTTGAGTAATCATGAACCCTCCAAGTTTGGTATCCCAGGTCAAGTAGCCGCAGATCAAGTTCGAAGCTGACGGAGCGCCCAAGCGCCCTCGCTTTCAGGACTTTCAACAGCTTTTGTGACATGTCTTGCATTGCGATGTGATCCACCTTACCATTTTTGGTATACCAAATGGCGTGGGGTACATCCATCTTTCGCCTCTGCAGCACACGAAGGATTCACAACAATGAAGAACCAATCCACAACCACTCCGGAGGTGGATACGCCCGTAGTCAAGGTCGACGACGGCCGGACCCGCCTCTTCACGCCGACCGCGCGGCAATGGGGATCGATGATCCTGCTCTCCACGGCCGTCTGCGCCGTCGCCATCCTGGCTGGAACGCACAAGATTCCCCTGGGCAACGCCGCGATCGTGCTCATGCCGGTCTTGTGGGCCGTGCTGATTGGCGCTGTGATCGGCGTGCAGAAGGTACGCCCCATGTCCGGCCAAAGCCGTGCCGTGGCCTCCGTGCTGCTCAACGTCAGCATCGTCATGTTCCTGGGGGCCCTCGGCACCCAGGTTGGACCCTCCTTCGCCAAACTGAGCTCCCTCGGCCCGGCCATCCTGCTCCAGGAAGTAGGCCACATCTTCGGAACGGTCATCATCGCCCTGCCGGTCGGCGTCGCGCTGGGCATGGGCCGCACGGCTATCGGCGCCACCTGGGCAATCGACCGCGAGTCCTACTTGGCCTACGCACTGCAGCGGTTCGGCGTGAAGTCTCCGGTCTACCGCGGCGTGTTCTCCGTGTGGCTCCTGGGCAGCGTCTTCGGAGCAGTCTTCATCTCCCTGCTGGCCGGACTCCTCAGCGGGATGGGAATCTTCGACCCGCTTGCCCTGGCGCTGGGCCTGGGCCTCGGCTCGGGATCCATGATGCTTGGCGGCGTAGCTGCCCTGTCCATCCTCTACCCGGGGCAGGCGCCGGAAATCATGGCGCTGGCGGCCCTGTCGAACCTGGTGACGAACCTTGTCGGCTTCTACGCCGGGGCCTTCCTTTCGTTGCCGATGTCCCTGCGGCTCTACAAGTTCTGGTCGCGCATCTTCCGCCGTGACGACGACGGCAAGCGCCTTGACCGCTACGGAAACGCTGTTTCAGCAAACCAGAGCCGGCGGCAGGACCGAAGCAAAGTAGACGTTTCGGCCGTAATCCAGGACCCGGAGGTGCGTACGAGGCCTTCAACGTGGATCATCGCTTTCGTTGCAAGCATCGCCGCGGGCGTGGTCCTCAACGCCTTGGGTACCAAGTCCATCAGTGTCAACGACGTCATCGGCGTAGTGATCCTCGGCCTCCTTACCGCCCTGGCATTCGTACTCGCCAAGTACGTGCCGGCCGTGCCGTCGAGCGTATGGGTCCTTGCTCTCGCCACTTTGGCAACGGCCCCGATCCATCCTTTCAGTGGAATGATCGTCTCCTTCACCCACAACCTTGACCCGCTGTACGTAGGCCTTGGATCAATCGCCCTGCTCGGCATGAACGTGGGGCGCGACGTCAACGCGCTGAAGTCCCTGAACTGGCGCACGGTGATTGTGGCGACAATCACGTTCTCCGCGAGTTTCGTAGCAGCCGCAGCACTTGCGCAATTCGTCATCCATGTCTGAGGGCTGACGCCGAACAACTGACGCCGCACGGGCGGTGGAATGGACTCTTTCGTCTATTCCACCGCCCTCCCGTGTCTCTGCGCGCGCCCTCGGCGGCGCATACGGGGTGATATTCGACGCATCGTGGTTCCTTCATGCGCCGGGGCTGCGCGACATACCGAGTCAGATGAACGGCGGAAGGACACCAGACCAGCTGTGGCTTGCTAAGATCTAAAGGCTCAACCGGTCCCCCGGAGAGCCTCCCCATCAACTGGTCCGGAACGGACGTGCCCCCACGCGCCCGATACTGGCCTCTGCCCGACCCCAGGAGACCACTGCTCTCATGACCGTACTGGCCGAATCTGACTATTTCGAGGTCCACGACGAGGATTACCGCAGCGAACTGGACTCGCGGTACGAGGAAGGTTTCGGGCGCGGCCCCGAGCTCGACGACGACTACGGCAGCGGTTACGACGAACTCGACAAGCTCTTCGATGGTTTGTTCGACGACGACGATGACGTCGACGCCCCGGCCAAAGCCGAAAAGAAGGCTCCGGCCCGGAAAGACGCTCCGAAGGCCGCTGCCGTAAAGACAGCCGCGCCTAAGAAGGCTTCGTCAAAGTCGTTGCCCGAGGCCAGCCCGGTCATTACCCGCAGTGTGGCACCTGTGGCCGCTCCCGCGATTGAAGCCCCGCTTGCCGAGGCCGCCGAAGAGACGCCGTCTGTGACCGTCGTCGAAAGGGCCGTCGTCGAACCGGCAAGCTCCGAAGAGGCTCCGGCTACCCAAGAAGCCGAGGCTCCCGCGGTTCCGGACAGCCCCTTCTTCGCCCCGCACATCGCCCCGGTCAACGGGCATGTGGAGTTCCTCCGCAAGCTCCGCCCGGGCTTCGAGGTCCCCTACGTTGATCCGATGCACTCGGTGGAGGACTGCCGGATTGTCACGCTGTTCTCCAACACCAGCGAGGCCTCCCCGCGGGGCGTTGTCTGGGCTGGCGACGACGCCGCCGCCACCCGGCTACTGGGCCTGCAGTTCCAGCTCGGCCTGCGCCCGGAATGGATGATGCCGTGGAACACCCACCCGTGGTTCACGCCGGGCGAGGCGAACGGAAAGCTGACTCCCGAGCAGATCGCCGCCGGCCTCAAGCCGCTCCTCGCTTTCCTCAAACTCGTTCCGCGCGCCTCGGCGATCGTCGCCCATGGAACGGAAGCCAACCGCCTGGCGCAGATGCTCCTCAAGACTGACAACCAGCTGATCTGGCGCCGCGGCCTGAAGGTCTACAAGGCCCGTTCGCTGCACGGGCGCGCCTTCGCCGGTTCCAAGGAACGCCAGACCGAATGGCTGATCGAAATGGGCCGCTCCTACGCGGACGCCATGGCCCGCGCGGGTCTCCAGGCCGGACGGCGCTAGGGCGCCTAGCGCCGCGACTTCCTGGCTGGCTTCCCGGCAAACAGTTTCCGGTCCAGCGAAACCGCCCCGGAACCGATGAAGGCAAACGCCAACGCCAACGCGATATACAGAATGAGCAGCTCAGCGTTGATTCCGGGACTATCACTCAACAACGGCTTGCCTGATTCGGTGACAAACCAGATCCCCGCGTACATGAGGGCGGCCAGGAAGCCAGCCACCCTGGTCAGGGCGCCGAGTACCAAGAGTGCGCCCAGTCCGGTTTCACCCCAGATGACCAGCCAGGACATCAGCCCCGCTTTTTGAACACCCATGGCGGCGATGGTTGCCTCAAACGCCGGCTGCCCGGCCAGCAGCTTCTGGACTCCGTGCAGCAGCAAAAGGCCGCCGAACACGATCCTCAGAAACGCGATGCCACGCGAGGATGAGGTCTGCGAAGGAAGGAGGAATTTCACCCGGTCCAATCTTCCATGCCGACGGCGCAGCTCAAAACGGCCGCCTTGTGATCCGGCCGCTTGAATCAAGCCAGCAGCGCCGGAATATCCTTGACTCCCGCCAGGATGTGATCGTGCGGGTGTCCGGCGAGTTCCTCGCGTCCCAGTTTTCCTGTCAGGACACCGACAGCCGTCACTCCCGCGTTCTTGGCCGCTTTGAGGTCGTTCGTGGTGTCTCCGGCAGCCAGCACTTCGCGGACGTCCATCACTCCCGTCAGCTCCATGGCGCGGTGGATCATATGGGGCGCCGGACGTCCGGCCGCCACATCGTCAGAGCAGACGACGGCGTCAAGCAAGCCGCCGTCGTCGGGCGCTGTACCCGTGCCCGCAAGCGACCAGCCGAGCCGCGCCAGGAGCGGCTCCGCGACATCGCGCGAGAATCCCGTGGTCAGGGCGATCTTGACGCCCCGGCTGCGCAATTCGCGGAAGGCGTCCTCAACGCCGTCGAGCGCTACCGGCGGGTTCTGCTCGTAGAAGTCAGCGAGAAGCTCCTTGAAGCGGAGGAACGCCGCCTGGACAATCTCCGGTGTCGCAGTGCCACCACCCTTGGTGATCAGCGCCGCGATGGCTTCCACTTTGTCGGCTCCCATCCATTCCTGGACGGCTTCGGGAGTGGTGCTTGCCCCGGTCTCTTCCACGCAGCGAGCCAGCGCCACGTAGACGTCCCCGTGTTCGTCGATGGTGGTTCCGGCCATGTCGCAGGCAACGAGCTTGATCATGTGTTCCTCTGGTCTATTCGGCGTGGATGCGCACCAAAGCGGCGCGGCGTTCCGCGGTGTTGTCGATGGTGAAGTTGGTGAGTGCCGGCAAGTACCGGTCCTCCGAGTATTCGATGGCCTTACCGTCGGCCGAGCTGGTCACGCGGCGTTCCCGCAAAAGGGGAATCCCTTCGGCTTGTTCGAGCAGTTCCGCATCTTCCTCGCCCGCGGCCACGGCGTCGATGGTGTGGCGGGCACTGTAGAGGTCCACGCCTTGAGCCTTGAGGAAGGCGAAGATGGAGCCTGAATCGGTATCGAAATCGAAGAGCAAGCGGCCCACCTCCAGGATGAAGCTGGTGCGCTCGATCATGGCGGGCACGCCGTCCATGTAGCGGACGCGCAGCAGCTCCACCACCTTCTCCCCCGGCTCCAGCCCGAGCGCGTCGGCCGCTTCGGCGCTCGCCTCACGGTGCGCCACCTCCAACGTTCGCTGCCCGGGGGTCTTGCCAATGCCGATGGCCCATTCGGTGAAGGAATTGAACGTCGAGAACGACTGTGATGGGACGGTCGAACGCACCATCGGCGGGCGGCCGCGGCCACCCGTGACGGCGCCCTCTGCCCGCAGGAACGCGAGCGCCTGACGGATGGGCCCACGGGACGTCCCGAACTCCTTGCACAGCGCGGCCTCGCTGGGCAATTGCGAGCCCGGCGGCCAGGTGCCGTCCGTGATGCGGCGCATGAACTCCTCGCTGAGGCGGACATGCAGGGGTGCGTTCTGCTGGATACTCACCAGTTGATAATACAAGTTGGCGCGGCCCGGCGCCCCATATTTCCGGGCTTGAAGGTAAACGATGAATGAACCATCAAGGTCCAAAGTAAAGTCTCGGTAAACTTGTATATACAAGTGGAGTTCTGGCTTGATTCCGCCTTCCAAGCAGTCCAATGTCAATGGCGTGAACATCCAACCTTCCCCCTCCGGCGGTCCGCCTGCGACAGGATCATGCTCCGATGTTGTCATCGTGGGCGCCGGCATCGTCGGGCTCGCTCACGCCGCACACGCCGTCGCCAACGGCTTGAGCGTGACAATCCTCGAGCGCGACCACCACGCCGTGGGCGCCTCTGTCAGGAACTTCGGCCACTGTTGCGTGACCGCCCAATCCGGCGAGCTTTACGAATTGGCAAAGACCTCCCGTAAGTACTGGCTCAAGTTCGCTGCCCTGGCCGGTTTCTGGGCCGTCGAATCCGGTGCCGTGGTGCTCGCTCGGACGGATACCGAAATGAACGTGCTCCGGGAGCTGTCCGCGGCCCGCGAAGAGGGCCAAGTTGAGCTGCTCTCCCCCGCTGGGGTGCGGTCGCGATTGGGTTCCGGCGCGGAAGGAACCGTGCCAGACGACGGCGGAGCGGCCTCCGCTTCCTGGCCCGGATTGGTGGGCGGAGCCTTCCTCCGGGACGACGTGCGGGTGGACCCCCGGACCACGGTCGCCAAGCTCGCCGACTGGCTCGCCCGCCAACCCGGCGTCGACATCCACTGGAACACCGCCGCCCTCGGCTTCGAAGACGTTGCTGGCCACCCAACCGTCCGCACTTCCCGTGGCGACTTCCAGGGCAAACAGGTATTCGTCTGCGTCGGCCACGACGTCGACTATCTGTTTCCTTCGCTTGCCGAGGAACACCGGATCGAACGCTGCGCCCTGCAGATGTCCCGCGCCGCCCAGCCACCAGGGCTGACGATCGGCCCCGCGGTCCTCACCGCGACGTCAATGCTCCGCTACCCGGCCTTCACGGACATGCCGGCAGCGGCCGCGCTGCGGGCAGAAGTGGAACAGGACCGGCCCGAGCTACTGGACATCGGAGCGAACGTGATGTTCACGCAACGCCCCGACGGGACGGTGATCCTCGGGGACTCGCACCACTACCACCGCACGGCGGCACCGTTCATGGAGGAATCCATCACCACCATCTTGAACACGGACATCGAGCGGGCCATGGGGACACCCTTGGACGTGATCGAACGCTGGCAGGGAATCTATGCCTCCAGTTCCGTTGCCCCCATCCTGGTCCGCGAAACCCAACCCGGCGTCACGGTCGTCTCGGTGACGTCCGGCGTCGGAATGACCCTGTCCTTTGGACTCGCACACCGCAACATCTCCCGGCTTTACTGACCCGTTCTTCCTTCCCATTCGCAAAAGGACTCCCATGAAAACGAAACTCTTCACTTCCTCCGCGCTTGCCATCGCTGCGGCGCTGGCCCTCTCCGCCTGCGGAGGGGCCGCCAATTCCGCCGGAACCCCGGGTGGAACAGCAAGCGCCGGCAGCAACGCGAACTGCCCCGGCGGTGAAATCAAGTTCGGCATCGAACCCTATGAGGACCCGGCAAAGCTCACCCCCGCCTACGATGTCCTGGCCGCCGCACTCTCCAAGAAGCTCAACTGCCCCGTCAAAGTCCAGGTGGTGGAGGACTACTCCGCCGAAGTCTTGGCGATGCGCAACGGCAAGCTGGATCTGGGCGAGTTTGGCCCGCTCGGCTTTGTGTTCGCCAGCCAGAAGGCCGGCGCCGAACCACTTGTTTCCTTCGCCACCGCCGAAAAGAAGCTGAGCAGCTACTCCGCAGGAATCTGGGTGGCCAAGGACAGCCCCATCAAGAAGATCGAGGACCTCAAGGGCAAGTCCCTCGCCCTTGGCAGCGTCGGTTCCACTTCCGGAGACGTCCTCCCCCGTTTCGGACTTCGAGGTGTGGGCATTGCCGATTCCGACCTCAAGATGGACTACACAGGCGGACACCCCGAAGCCTTGCTGGCTCTGAAGAACGGCAAGGTTGACGCCGCGGAAATCAACACCCAGACCCTCGCCACCGCCACCGCCGCGGGAACTTTCAAGCAAGACGATTTCCGTCGCATCTGGGCCTCCGATCCCATCCCCAACGACCCCATCACGGTCCGCCCCGACGCCGACCCCGCCTTCAAGAAGGCCGTCAAGGACGCTTTCCTCAACTTGGACCCCGCTGACGTTGCCAAGGTTGGCGCTTTCCTCGACGTGACTCCTCCGGGGCCGATGATCGAGGTCACCAAGGACAACTACCAGCCGCTCTTCGACCTGGCCAAGATCATGAACCTGACGGAGAAGAACCTGTAATGGATTCCCCGTTGCTCTCCGTACGGGGCCTCCACAAGTCGTTCGGAAACCGCCCTGTCCTCAAAGGCGTGGACTTCGATGTCCGCGCCGGGGAACTGCTTGCCTTCCTCGGCGCCAATGGCTCCGGCAAGTCCACCACCCTGCGTTGCGTCATGGGGATCGCCCAGCCGGACGCCGGCGTCATCGCAGTAGGTGGCGACGACCTTGGAAGCTTGCCGTGGCGCCAGTTGCAGGAGGCCCGGCGACGGACGGCCATGATTTTCCAGAAGATCCACTTGGTGCCGCGCCGCACAGCCCTGGACAACGTCTGCGCCGGAGCCCTGGCCCGGATTCCCACCGGCCGCTCTCTCTCGCCGCTGTTCTTTCCCCGCTCAGTGCAGCAGGAGGCGCTCGAATGCTTGGACCGAGTGGGCTTGGCGGACCGGGCCTTCGACCGGGTCGGCCGGCTGTCCGGCGGGCAACAGCAACGGGTCGCCGTGGCCCGGGCGCTCTGCCAGCGGGCCGACATCGTCCTTGCCGACGAACCCGTCTCCGCCTTGGATCCCCATGCCGCGGAACAGGTCATGGCCCTCCTGCAGCACCTCGCGCACGTCGAAAAGCTGGCCGTCGCGGCCGTACTTCACCAGCCGGATCTCGCGCTGCGACGCGCGGACCGCTGCATCGGATTGCTCCACGGCGCCACGGCCTTCGACCTGCCCTCGTCCGAGGTCGACGCCGCCCAACTGGACGCCCTCTACGCCCCGGACCGGGTGGTGGCAACGTGAGCAATGAAAGCAGGCCGTTTCCACTACGCCCGAAGCAGCCCCTGCGATGGACCGCGACGGCGGTGGCCGTTGTCGCCGTCGTCGTCCTCCACGCGCTGGCCATCCAGGGGACGGGCTTTGAGCCCGGGCTGCTGGTGGACGGGTGGAAGGGTATGGCGGCATTCGTAGCCGACGCATTTCCACCGGACCTGAGCTGGGACAAGACCATTCGGCCAGGTCTTGAGGCCACCCTCGTGACTCTGTGGATCGGCCTTCTGGGCACCACGTTCTCGGTTCCGTTCGCCCTGCTGCTGGCCGTGCTGGCGTCAAGGAGCACGGCCCCGCACCGGCTCGTCTACCAGGGAGCACGCGCGGTTCTGTCCTTCTTCCGCGCCGTGCCGGACATTGTCTTCGCCCTGATCTTCGTCACGGCAGTCGGCCTCGGCCCATTTGCCGGCGTGCTGGCCCTGATCTGCCACAACACGGGCGTGATGGGCAAGCTGTGGGCCGAGTCCATGGAAGAGAGCGACGCCGGTCCGCAGGAGGCACTGCGCACAGCCGGCGCCAACCGGATCCAGCAGGTGGCCAATGCCACGCTGCCCATGGTGGTTCCCCAGTTCGTAGGCCTGCTGCTCTACCGCTTCGACGTGAACGTGCGTTCGTCACTCGTCTTGGGCTTGGTGGGAGCCGGCGGCATCGGGCTGCTGATCAACCAGTCCATCAAGTCGTTCCGCTTCGACTCCATGCTGACCCACATCATCATTGTGCTGGTGTTGATCATCGTGGTGGACCAGTTCTCGGCCTGGGTCCGCAGGAAGCTGGCCGCCTAAACGAAACTGGCTCGCAGTTGTTGTCGTTATGAGCTCTCAAAACGACAACAACTGCGAGCGAGTTGGGTGGGGCGGGCGCCTAGTTCAGCGTCGCGACAACCTCGTTGAGCTTTGCGGAGGGACGCATCACGGCCTCTGCCTTCGCGGCGTCGGGGCGGTAGTAGCCGCCGATGTCGGCAGGCGAACCCTGGACTCCGAGCATCTCGGCAACGATGGTTTCCTCGTTGGACGCCAGGGCCTCGGCAACGGCGGAGAACGCCGCGGCGAGCTCGGCGTCGTCGCTCTGCTGTGCCAGTTCCTGCGCCCAGTACTTGGCGAGGTAGTAGTGGCTGCCTCGGTTGTCGAGTTCGCCCACCCTGCGCTTCGGGGACTTGTTGTCCAGCAGGAACGTGCCCGTGGCGCGGTCCAGCGTGTCGGCGAGGACCTGTGCCCGAGCGTTTCCGGTGGTCGTGGCGAGGTGCTCGAAGCTAACGGCCAGGGCGAGGAATTCGCCCAAGCTGTCCCAGCGCAAGTGGTTTTCCTGCAGCAGCTGCTGGACGTGCTTCGGGGCCGATCCACCGGCACCGGTCTCAAAGAGGCCGCCACCATTGATCAGCGGGACCACGGAGAGCATCTTGGCGCTGGTACCGAGTTCGAGGATCGGGAACAGGTCGGTGAGGTAGTCACGCAACACGTTGCCGGTCACCGAGATGGTGTCTTCGCCCTTGCGGATCCGCTCCAGCGTGAACGCCGTGGCTTTCTCCGGGGACATGATTTCGATCTGCAGGCCCTCGGTGTCGTAATCCTTGAGGTATTCCTTGACCTTGACGATCAGCTGGGCGTCGTGGGCGCGGGTTTCGTCGAGCCAGAAGACAGCCGGCATCTTGGAGGCACGGGCACGGGTGACAGCCAGCTTGACCCAGTCGCGGATCGGCACGTCCTTGGTCTGGCAGGCGCGCCAGATGTCGCCCGGGGAGACCTGGTGTTCGATCAGCACGGTTCCTGCGGAATCCACAACCTGCACGGTCCCGGCGTACTCAACCTCGAAGGTCTTGTTGTGGCTGCCATATTCTTCAGCCGCTTGTGCCATCAGGCCGACGTTCGGAACCGTACCCATGGTGGTGGGATCGAAGGCGCCGTGGGCACGGCAGTCATCGATGACCACTTGGTAGACATCTGCGTAGCAGCTGTCCGGGATGACGGCGAGGGTATCGGCTTCCTTGCCGTCCGGTCCCCACATGTGGCCGGAGCTGCGGATCATTGCCGGCATCGAAGCGTCAACAATGATGTCGCTGGGAACGTGGAGGTTGGTGATGCCCTTGTCGGAATCGACCATGGCCACTGCCGGGCCGTCTTCCAGGCCCTTCTTGATTGCCGCCTTGATGCCTTCGCGGACGTCTTCCGGGAGTTCATCGAGGCCGTTGAGGATGGACGCGAGGCCGTTGTTGGCGCTCAGGCCGGCAGCAGCGATTTGCTTGCCGTAGGTGTCGAAAAGCTCTGAGAAGTACGCCTTGACGACGTGGCCGAAGATGATCGGGTCGGAGACCTTCATCATGGTGGCCTTCAGGTGTGCCGAGAACAGCACGCCTTCTTCCTTGGCGCGGACCACCTGGGCAGCCAGGAACTCGTCCAAGGCCGCGACGCGCAGCACGGTGCCGTCCACTACTTCACCGGCGAGGACGGGGAAGGCCGGCTTGAGGACCTTGACGGTGCCGTCTTCGCGGACAATCTGGATCTTGACGGTGTCATCGGCGGGGATGACCACGGACTTCTCGTTGGAGCGGAAGTCGTTCGCCGTCATGTGCGCAACGTTGGTCTTGGAGTCGGCGCTCCAGGCACCCATGGAGTGCGGGTTCTGGCGGGCGTAGTTCTTCACCGACAGGGGCGCGCGGCGGTCCGAGTTGCCTTCACGCAGGACCGGGTTGACGGCGGAGCCCTTGATCTTGTCGTAACGCGAGCGGACGTCCGTCTCGTCGTCAGAGGAAGGGTTGTCCGGGTAGTCCGGAAGCGCGTAGCCCTGACCCTGGAGCTCGGCAATGGCAGCCTTCAGCTGAGGGACGGATGCGCTGATGTTGGGGAGCTTGATGATGTTTGCTTCGGGCTTCTTTGCCAGTTCACCCAGTTCGGCCAGTGCGTCACTGATCCGCTGCTCCTCAGTCAGGTAGTCACCGAAGACGGCGATGATTCGGCCAGCCAGCGAAATGTCGCGGGTCTCGACCTCCACGCCGGCCGTCGAGGCGAAAGCTTCCACAATCGGCAGGAACGAGTACGTCGCCAGCATCGGCGCTTCGTCAGTGTGGGTATAGATAATCTTTGCCATTGGCGGGGCATCTCCCTGAAAGTCTGCAGATTTCAACATCTCTAACTTACCTGAGGGGGCCCGATTGGCGCCTACTGGGACGGGTCCGGGCTACCTGTGCAACGTCATACCCCGCCGAACGTTATGTACCTCCGCGCCAAATCGGAGTAGGTTCATTGGGTCAAACTGTGGCCGACGACACGTGGCCGCCAAACGATTGGCAGGACAATCATGACAAAGAAATCACTCCCCATCACTGGTCTCCTGAGCCTCCTTACCACCGCCGTTTTGACCCTCTGTGCCGCTGGAGGGGCGGCAGCCGCAACGCCTTTCAGTGCGGTTTCGAGTTTCGCAGCGCCTGGGACGCCGCAGCTCGTCAGCATGGCAACAGCAAACACCGACCCCACGGGGTACTGGACTGCCGAACGGATGCAAGCAGCAATCCCCGGCGATGTCCTCGCAGCTAAAGCCCTCGCACGAGGCGGCGCCTCCAGCACCGCCAGTGGCGCGATCGAAACCGGCCCGCCCGTGAAAATCGCCAGCACCAAGGGCGGCAGCCCGAGTCTGCATCAAGACGAAGACCCCATTGACCACGTCGGCAAGGTCTTCTTCACCATGGGAGCCTTCGCCTACGTCTGCTCCGGCAACGTCGTCGTGTCGGACAACGACAGCACAGTGGCGACCGCGGGCCACTGTGTCAACGAAGGTCCTGGAGCGTTCGTCAAGAACTTCGTTTTCGTTCCGGCCTATCTCAACGGAAAGGCTCCTTTCGGCATCTGGCCGGCCAAAGCCCTTTACACCACACCCCAGTGGCGCACCACGGGCGATATCCGCTATGACACCGGCTTCGCGGTGACTGTCAAGGTAGACGGCAAGCACCTCGCCGACGTCGTTGGCGCCTCCGGGGTAGAGTTCAACATTGACCGGGGTTTGAGCTATCAGGCTTTTGGCTACCCTGCCGCCCCTCCGTTTGACGGCCAGTCGCTGAAGAGCTGTTCGGGCGACGCCACCAAGGATCCCATCAATCCACAGTTCAAGGCGCAGGGCATTCCCTGCGATATGACCGGTGGATCATCGGGCGGACCTTGGATGGTCGACTCCGAGCGGGATTCCTTCCAAAACTCCATTACGAGCTATGGCTACCCTGGCGGCCCGGCCTTGATTTACGGGCCTTACTGGGGCTCCGTCATCCGGGATGCCTACGAGTCGGCGTCCACGTCCTAGGCCCTCCGGCCGCTCCGAAATTGGGCAGAATTCGCATCTTGTCAAAAACGAAAGTCAAATCTCACAAAATTTGAACAATCTATTTACAAACTTGTCACGGCTTGGGTAGTTTCGGTTCCGTCAGTCGGCGGCCACCACAAACCGGCCGCCTTCCCCCTCGATATCTAGGACGACTGTGACGAGAACCAAAACCCTGGCCACAAGCCTGTTCAGCCTGACTGCCACCGCCTTATTCGCACTGGGCGCCGGCAGCGGGGCGATCGCGGCTCCGTCCATAAGCCACGGCACCGACGCGTCGACCGTCAGCAGCAATTCGGCGTCGGACGCCAACACCGCTGACTATTGGACTCCTGAACGGATGAAGAACGCCGTCTCCGGCGACGTTCTGGCCACCAAGGCGCTCGCCCGAGCACAGACCACAGTTGACCCTGCCGACTTCCCGGTTTCGCCCGAACAGGTTTTTCCCGAACTTGTTTCTCCCGAGCTTGGGCGCGCGATGACCATCGAAGGCCAGAAAGCCACCAGCACCGCAGCGCAGTCCCCCGCCGTAGACCGTAAAGCCAACGCCAGTGAGTCTTCCGTTTCGCACATCGGAAAGGTGTTCTTCACCCTCGGCGGGGTGAACTATGTCTGCTCCGGCAACTCCGTGACCTCCGCCAACCAGAGCACGGTGTCCACCGCCGGCCACTGCCTGAACGAAGGCCCCGGGGTGTTTGCGAGCAACTTCACATTCGTTCCTGCCTACCTGAACGGCGCCGCGCCCTACGGCAAGTGGACCGCCAAGGCGCTGTACACCACCAGCCAGTGGTCCTCGAGCGGAGACATGCAGTACGACACCGGTTTCGCCGTCATGAACACCCTCAATGGTCAAAAGCTCTCAGCCGTGGTGGGTGCCTCGGGAGTCCAGTTCAACGCCACACGCGGACTGGCATACAAGTCGTTCGGCTACCCTGCAGCATCTCCCTTCACCGGAGAGTCACTCAAGAGCTGCTCGGGCACGGGCGCCAACGATCCCTACAACCCGCAGTACAACACCCAGGGGATCCCCTGCAACATGACGGGTGGGTCCTCCGGTGGTCCATGGTTCATTGGAACCAACTCCGGCGGGTACCAGAACTCGGTGAACAGCTACGGCTACGGCAGCAACTCCACCAAGATGTACGGCCCGTACTGGGGCACGGTCATCCAAGGCACGTACCAGACCGCGTCCTCAGCCCCGTAACCTCCCCCGGGACATGCCCCCTGTTTGCTCCCAGGACTGGACATATTGCGAATATGCCCAGTCCTGACCACAAAAAATGGACATGTCCTCCCGGGAAGGGAGGGCATGTCCATTTTTTGGTGGAGCGAGAGGACTTAGTGGAAGAAGTGGCGTGCTCCCGTGAAGTACATCGTGATGCCGGCGGCGTTGGCTGCGGCGATGACTTCCTCATCGCGCACTGAACCGCCCGGCTGGACGACAGCACGGACACCGGCGTCGATCAGGATCTGCAGGCCATCAGCGAACGGGAAGAACGCGTCGGAAGCAGCCACGGCACCGCGGGCGCGCTCAGGTGCGCCGACAGCGCCGGCGTTGGAAGCACCGCCAGCACCCTCGACGTCGGACTCCACCTGGACGCCCAAGGTGTTGGCGCGCTCAACGGCCAGTTTGCACGAGTCCAGGCGGTTGACCTGGCCCATGCCGATGCCGACTGCCGCTCCGTTGTTGGCGAGGAGGATCGCGTTGGACTTGGCGGCGCGGCAAGCGGTCCAAGCGAACGCGAGGTCCGCCAGCGTGGCGTCGTCGGCGGCCTCGCCGGCTGCGAGGGTCCAGTTGGCGGGGTTGTCGCCGTCGGCGTCCACCTTGTCGGCTTGCTGGACGAGGACGCCGCCCGAGACCTGGCGGATCTCCGTCGGGTAGCGGCCGTAACCGTCCGGCAGCGCCAGCAGGCGGATGTTCTTCTTCTTGGACAGGATTTCAACGGCTTCCGGCTCGAAGCCCGGCGCGATGACAACCTCAGTGAAGATCCCGGCCACGGTCCAGGCCATACCCGCCGTGACAATGCTGTTGGCCGCGATGACGCCGCCGAAAGCGGAAACCGGATCGCAAGCGTGGGCCTTGGCGTGGGCGTCGGCGATGGGGTCGGACGCATCCGGGGAGCCAACGGCCACACCGCACGGGTTGGCGTGCTTGATGATGGCGACCGCGGGCTCGGAGAAGTCGAACGCGGCACGGAGGGCGGCGTCGGCGTCGACGAAGTTGTTGTAGCTCATGGCCTTGCCGTGCAGCTGGTCTGCCTGGGCGATGCCGGCGGGCGCGGCCTGGTCCACGTAGAGGGCAGCCTGCTGGTGCGGGTTTTCGCCGTAGCGCAGCACCTCGGAGCGCTCCAAGGCGAGGCCGGCGTAAGCGGGCCAGTCGATGATGCCGTCGCCGTCTTCGTCAAGGAACTGGCTGGCGGTCCAAGTGGCAACGGCGGTGTCGTACGTTGCGGTGTGCGCGAAGGCCTTGGCCGCCAGGCGGCGGCGGGTCTTCAGGTCGAAGCCACCCGCAGCGGCGGCTTCCACCACGGCGCCATAAAAGGACGGGTCAACAACGATTGCGACGGCGGCGTGGTTCTTGGCGGCCGAACGCACCATGGCGGGGCCTCCGATGTCGATCTGCTCGACGACGTCGTCCTGGGCAGCGCCGGAGCGGACGGTCTCCACGAACGGGTAGAGGTTGACCACCACGAGGTCGAAGGGCTCGATCTCCATCTTGGCCAGCGTTTCCATGTGGGCGGGAACGCGGCGGTCGGCCAGGATGCCGCCGTGCACGCGCGGGTGCAGGGTTTTCACCCGGCCGTCGAGCATCTCCGGGGAACCGGTGACTTCTTCGACTTCCTTGACCGGAATACCGGCTGCGGCGATCTTCTTCGCGGTGGAACCGGTGGAGACGATGGCGACTCCTGCTGCATGCAGGCCCTTCGCGAGCTCCTCCAGCCCCGTCTTGTCGTAAACCGAGATCAGTGCACGGCGGATGGGAACACGGTCAAGCTGCGTCAAGCTCACAAAAGTCTCCGTCTTATATCGCGGGATTCCGCGGTTGCTGGGGATACGGGCAAGTTTATCGTGTTGTCGGTCCTCTTCGTTTTTCGAGACGTAGCGGCGCCCGCAACATATGGTTGGGCCATGGATTCCGCAGATGTGATTTTGGTGGCCGACGTCGGCAAGAGCCGATGCAGGGTTGAACTCAGGCAGGGCGATGAGGTGTTGGGCTCGGCGGACCAGCAGGGCTTCCCCGGGTTGGGCATGGACAACGGCGCCCGGCTCGCCTTCGATCTGCTCGCAGACACCGCAGCCATGCTGCCGCGGGGACTCCCTGAAGCATTCCCGGCCGGTTCCTTGCGGGGAATCGGCGCCGCGGTAGCCGGGGTTGAGGCCTCCGAGGCCAACTCCCACGGGCTCGCCGTCCTGCTTTCCGAACGCTTCAAGGTCCCGGCCGCGGTTCTCTCGGATGCCACCGCGGCCCAGCTCGGCGCCCTGGACGGCGCACCCGGAACAGTGCTGATTGTGGGCACGGGGGCTGTTGCCTTCCGCTTCGACGACGCCGGGACCCTCCACCGTGCCGACGGTTGGGGCCCGCTGTTGGGCGATCGCGGAAGCGGCCGGTGGATCGGCCAGCAGGGTCTTCAGGCCGCACTTCAAGCGCACGACGGCGGACCGGGCACTTCGTTGCTCGCCGCGGCCGCCGCACTGCTCGGCTCGCCCGCGCAGCTTCCGGCGTGGCTCGCCGAATCCGATAACCCGGCCCGGACGATGGCGCGTTTCACCCCCGTGGTGCTGAAAGAAGCGCAGGCGGGGGACGCCGTCGCACGCGGCATTGCGGTTGAAGCTTGCGGGCTTCTCGTGGACACCGTGACCCTTGCTTCCGGCGACACGAAGCAAGTGGCACTTCTTGGCGGCGTGGTGAAATCGGAGTTCTTCGGAGGGCTCTTGCACAACGCCCTCGCTTCGGCTGGGATTGAGGTGGTTGCGGCACTCGGCGATGGCATGGACGGGGCCGCCCTCGCAGCGAACCGCCGCGGGCTCCTCCAGGAAAGGTACATTCACCGTGACGGAACAGCCTGACGCATCAGCTTCCCCGGGTCCGCTCAGTGGGGATGGGCTCGAGGAACTCCGCTCCGAGCTCGCGGGCCTGCAAACAGAAGCGGCATCGCCCGCGCTCAGTGACTTGGACTCCATGGGCACAGCCGAACTCGTCGCCGCCATGAACGAGCAGAACCGCGGCGTCCCGGCCGCCGTCGAACAAGCCAGCGGGCAGATCGCCGCAGTGGTCGACGCCGTTGCGGAACGCCTCGCACGTGGCGGCCGGCTGCTTTACGTCGGCGCCGGAACTGCCGGGCGGCTCGGGGTCTTGGACGCGAGCGAATGCCCGCCCACCTTCGGCACTCCCCCGGGCCTCGTCGTCGGGATCATCGCGGGCGGCAACCAGGCCATCCAGAAACCGGTGGAATATGCCGAGGACAACGCCACGGCTGGAGCCCGGGACCTGCACGACATCAGCGTGACCGAGGCGGACGCCGTCGTCGGAATCTCGGCTTCAGGACGGACGCCATACGTGATCGGCGCCCTTGAGGAGGCCCGCAGCCGAGGCGCATTCACTGCCTCGATCGCCTGCAACCACGATTCACCCATCAGCAAACTGGCGGACGTGGCGATCGACGTCGTGGTCGGTCCGGAGTTCGTTGCCGGTTCCACTCGGTTGAAGGCGGGCACGGCGCAGAAACTCGTCCTCAACATGATCAGCACGCTCGCCATGGTCAAGCTCGGGAAGACCTACGGAAACCTGATGGTGGATCTGCGCGCCACCAACAACAAACTCCTTGCACGGTCCCAACGGACTATCCAACACGCCACCGGCGTGGACGCGGAGACGGCGATTCGCGCGCTGGATTCCGTGGGTGGATCAGTCAAGGCGGCCATCCTGGTGGTGCTGACGGGCATCGATCCGGCGCAGGCGAAGGGTGCTTTGGCTGAGGCCGGCGGCTTCCTGCGAAAGGCGATCCAGAAGCACGGATAGAGTTTCCCCAGGAGGGGAAATGAATACTTACACGACAGTCCCGAGTGGCGAGCAGGTGGTCCAGGAGCTGCCGTGGCGGTGGAAGGTCCAGGGCAGGATCTTCCTGATCGGCGGCCTCGGCTTCATGTTCGATGCTTGGGACGTCACCCTCAACGGCATCCTCATTCCGCTGCTTTCCAAGCATTGGTCCCTCCAGCCCGCCGACGCCGGATGGATCGGCACTGCCAACCTGATCGGCATGGCCTTGGGCGCCTTCGCTTGGGGCACTATCGCGGACACGATCGGCCGGAAGCGGGCATTCACCGCTACCCTGCTGATCTTCTCCATCTTCACGGTGCTGGGAGCTCTCGCCCCGGACTTCGTCTGGTTCTGCGTCTTCCGCTTCATTGCCGGCTTCGGGCTGGGCGGCTGCATTCCAGTGGACTACGCGCTGGTAGGTGAATTCACACCACGGAAGCAGCGCGGCAGGGTACTTACCGCCATGGATGGTTGGTGGCCAGTCGGCGCTGCCCTGTGCGGTTTCATTTCGGCCGGACTCGTCGCTGCCTTCGCGGACTGGCGCCTGACGATGCTCGTCATGGTGTTGCCTGCCCTGCTGGTGTTCTGGGTCAGGCGGAGCGTGCCCGAATCCCCGCTCTTCCTCATCCGCAGGGGCAGACGCCAAGAGGCCGCCGACGTCATTGACAGTCTCGTCCTGGCCACAGGAGCCGAGCCCCGCGCCTACAGCCTGCCCGCACCGCAAGACGCGCCGTGTCTCTCCGCTGGCAGCGCATGGCAGCAGCTGCGACGCGTCTGGCAGTTCAATTGGAAGATCACGACGGCGGCCTGGGCCCTGTTTTTCAGCATCCTTCTGGTCTACTACTTGAGCTTGACGTGGATGCCGCGGATTCTGATCGGCGCCGGATTCGAGGAGTACAAGGCCTTCGTGACGACGGCCGGGATGGCCGGCGTCGGGCTCCTGGGCGTGGCGGTCGCGGCAGTGTTGGTGGAGTGGGTGGGCCGCAAATGGATCCTGGCCATCACCGGGCCGATGTCCGCATTGACCCTGGTGATCGTTTCATTGGTAGTGGATATTCCTGACGCGGCGGTGTTCTGGCTTCTGGCGTTCGGCTTCGTTATCCAGGTGGCCATCCCGGTGCTCTATACCTACGTATCGGAGCTCTACCCCACCGAGCTTCGGGGTTCCGGCTTCGGCTGGGCGTCCACGTTCTCACGGGTTGGTGCCGGGATCGGGCCGCTCGTTTTCGCCTCGTATTTCTGGCCCCAGTTCGGCCTGGCAACGTCCTTCGCCTTGGCTGGCGCGCTGATCGTGGTGGCGGTGCTGTGGATGGCGTTGTTCGCGCCGGAGACCAAGCAGCTCGACCTCCACTGAGCATGCCCCCTGTCCGCGGCTACGAGTGGACATAACAGCAATATGTCCATCCTTGGCGGCCGCCAGTGGGCATGTTCCGTGGGGGTGCCCAACTAGCTCGCATTAGATGTCGTTTTCAGGCCTCAATACGACATCTAATGCGAGTCAGCGGATGAGCGCCGCTGGTGCGCCGTGGTTTGGGAAAGTATGCGCGTTACTCGCCGGGGCTCTGGT
>NZ_JAMXIC010000049.1 GCF_027587375.1 Arthrobacter sp. B2a2-09 | reverse complement strand
GATTCCTGGTTCTCGCCCCACGCGATTAAACGGACTTGCTATGAGCCCTTGGTACCGTTCCAGCCTGACACGTAGGGTTTCGACGACGCTCGCTCACTTATGTCGGCCACATGCCGGAACCACCTTCGCATCGAGGGCAGGATGGTTCTCAATTCTTGGGCTATATCTGAGCGAGGGTTGCTGGAGAGGGGGCTATATGTGAGCGAGGGTTGCTGGAGAGGGGGCTATATGTGAGCGAGGGTTGCTGGAGAGGGGGCTATATGTGAGCGAGGGTCGCGTGAGTTAGCCCCTCGGGCTGCGGAACTTGGCGAATCCCCGCCACAAACCGTAGACAGCGCCTCCGACAGTCGCGGCTTTGAGGCCGAGGGTGGCTGCCCGGCGGCCGGAACGGAAGTCGTAAACAGGCCAATTGTTCTCCCGTGCATGGCGGCGCAGCCCGGCGTCGGGGTTGATGCACACCGGATGGCCCACCAAAGTGAGCAGCGGGATGTCGTTATGTGAATCGCTGTAGGCCCAGCAACGGTTCAGGTCCAGGCCTTCTTCGTCCGCTACGCGCCGCACGGCCACGGCTTTGGCTGGCCCATGGAGGATCTCGCCCACCAGCCGGCCCGTGTAGGCGCCATCTTCTACTTCGCCCACGGTGCCCAAGGCGCCGGTCAGGCCGAGCCGAGTGGAAATGACGGTGGCAACTTCAATGGGCGTGGCGGTTACGAGCCAGACCTTCCGGCCGACACGCAGGTGCTGTTCTGCCAGGGCCTTGGTACCAGGCCAGATCCGCGACTCGATCATCTCGTCGTAGACCTCTTCGCCCAGCTCCTTGATTTCGGACACTTTGATACCGGCCGCGAGGACCAGCGCGGAATCCCGGACGGAATGGACGTCCTCCATTTTTTCGCCCCGCAGGACAAACTTGAACTGCTTCCAGGCGAATCCCGCGGCTTGGGAGAGAGTGAAGGCCTTGCGTTCATACATCTTCCGCGCAACGTGGAAGAGGCTGGCACCCTTCATGAGGGTGTTGTCGACGTCGAAGAATGCGGCTTCGCCGTGTTGCTGCGTTGCAGCAGGCGCGGTGGCCACAACGGCGTTCTTCTCGACGGGCATGCCATGAGTCTAGTCAATCGCCCGGCCTCCTGCCGTTCGCGGAAGTGCCAGAACGTTCCGCGTCGAGGGCTCTTCGGGTTGCGCGGCGGCTGTTCTCACGCTTTGCCGACGGTTGCGCGAAGGCTGCGTCGACGCTGAGGCGATACCGTTGAACCATGCCAAATCCCGACGTCGTACTCCTCACCAAAGCTGACTGCCACCTTTGCGCCGCGGCGCGTGACGCCGTCGAACGCGTGACCTCAAGCCTTGGGCTCAAGTGGACGGAACAGTCGATCGACACCGACCCGGTACTGCGCGAGCGTTACGCCGAGGAGATCCCGGTGGTGTTCGTGGACGGAATCCAGCGGGATTTCTGGAAAATCGATGAAGCACGATTGGTGCGGGTCCTGAAGAAGGCCATCGCCGCCTGAACATGCGTGCAGTGCTTTGTTGGCAATAGAGTGGGAAAACAAAGCGACGCAATGGAGAAGAACGTGACTGCGCTGGAACCGTCCGCCGAAGCTGTGCCCGGGGACAAGGACTCTGCCGCGAAGCAGATACCACCCGCGGCTGTGGCCCGGATGACGCTTTACCTGCGCGCTCTGAACTCCCTGCTGGGCGAAGGCGTGGAGCGGGTTTCCTCCGAGGCGTTGGCCGAAGCGTCGGGAGTCAGTTCGTCCACTTTGCGCAAGGACCTCTCCTACGTCGGCTCCTATGGAACACGTGGCGTGGGATACGAGGTCCAGTACCTGAGCCGGCACATCGCGGCGGCGCTCGGCCTGACCCACGACTGGAAAGTGGCCATTGTGGGCGCCGGCAACCTTGGCAAAGCCTTGGCACGGTACGGCGGATTCGAGTCGCGCGGTTTCGACGTGGTGGCGATCCTCGACGCCGATCCCATGGTCATCGGGAACGAAGTCGGCTGGCTGCGGGTCAGCGACGCCGCGAATCTTGAAACGGTCCTTCAGCGGACCGGCACCAACATGGTTGTCCTGGCCCTCCCGGCCGCAGTGGCTCAGGACGTCTGCGACCGCGTGATCGGCGCCGGTATCCGCAGCATCCTCAGCTTTGCTCCCGTGCTGCTGCAGGTTCCGCCGTACGTGAATCTGCGCAAGGTTGACATGGCCACCGAGCTTCAGATCCTGGCGTATCACGCACAACGGGCGCAGACCCCGGGCCAAGCCATTTAGGCCGGGCCGGGTCTGCGCCCGTTGCTGGTTTTGTTCTTAGCTATAGGTCTAAAGACTTAGCGGCCGTACGGCGCCTGGCCGTAAGGGTTGGCGAACGGCTGGGCCTTCCGGAAATACGGCGCCGAGGCAGGCAAGTACAGCAGCACGATCGCGGCGATGCCCAGGAGGATGGTGATGGTGCCCATGCCGATCTGGGTCAGGCCCAGCAGGGAAATTGCGGCAAAGACTGTGCCCAGGATGCGGGCCCAGTTCTTCCCCTTGCGGACATTGAACGCAACCAGTGCGTAGAGTCCGGCGAAGATCACCGAGAAAATAACCAGGACGGTGACCAAAATGTTGATAAAGCTGCTGGTGTCTATGCCAGAAGCGTTGGCTCCTTGCGCCGACAAGGCCTGATCCAGCATATTCTTGCCCGCCGGCGAGTTCAGCGAAGCGATGGTGAAGGGAATGCCGATCAAGGTCAGCAAACCGGCGGCCAGCATGAGCCAGAAGGAGATGTTGACCAGCTGGGGGACTCCCGACGTCGCAGCGGGCTGCTGGCTCGGCCAAGTGACCGGGCCGCCCTGGCCGTACTGCGGGACGGGAGGCTGGCCGTACTGCGGCTGCTGGGGTGCCTGCTGGCCGTACTGCGGAGCCTGCTGCCCATACTGGGGCGCGGAAGGCTGGCCGTAAGGGGGCTGTTGACCCTGCTGCGGGGCTTGCTGGCCGTACTGGGGCTGCTGACCCTGCTGCGGGGCCTGCTGGCCGTATTGCGGTGTCTGCTGCCCGTACTGCGGAGCTTGTTGACCGTATTGCGGCTGCTGACCCTGCTGCGGTGTCTGCTGGCCGTATTTCGGCTGCTCAGGGGTGGGATTTTCACCCGGAGTGGACGGCGGGTACGGAGGGGTGCTCATGGCATTCCTTTGGGTGTCGACTGCAGATACGGCTGCCGGGTGCAACGTGCCCTGCCCCCAGCTCGGCTTAATTCCACCGTACCCCGATGGCACAGCGCTGGTGATGATTCACGGTAAGAATTCTCGCTGAACAAGGTTCGGCGGATCTCCCTTGAATCGTGCGAGGGCAATCGTGCGAGGGCAATCGTGCGAGGGCAAAGTGAAGGCCGCGGGGTCATTGGGGGACCTGCCGCGGCCTTCGGCCATAGGCACTGCGTTGTTCCTATACGAAGTGCTTCCTGGACTCCGGAAGCCACATCAAGACCGCGGCCGCGACGGCTACCGCCGATCCGATGAAGTTGAGGTTAAGGGTAGCTACTTGGACCAGCAGGGAAATTACCGCAAACGCCCCCAGGATGGTCAAGACAAGGCGTGCCCAGCGGGAGCCCTCTTTGAGCCGGATGGCAATGAAGATGTAGAGGGCCGCGAACACCAGGCTGAAAATCAGGCCCACAATACCCGGGCCGACCATCATCTCCCCGAAGAGCCCGCGCAACGTGAAGATGTTGATGAAGCTGGCAAGAACACCCAAAGCGGCGGCCGCGACCCACAACCAGTAGGAAATGGTCAGCTGCTGCGGCACACCCGTGGTGTCCCGAAAACGCTGCGCGACGTTGTTGAAGTCGAGTCCGAAGGTGTTCCGTGCCGGGGCCGCGTAGCCGAGTCCTGCCGGCGGGGCGCTGTTAGGGCCAGCTGGCATGCCATAGGCGGGTTGGCCCGGCTGCTGGTAACCCGGGCCTGGCTGCTGGTAACCGGGGGCGGGCTGGCCTGGCTGCTGGTACGAGGGGGGTGCTTGGTAAGAAGGGGGAGCTTGATATCCCTGCGGAGGCTGGTAACCCGCAGGAGGGACGTTGCCGGGCTGCGGTGGCTGAGCTCCGGGCTGCGGTGGCTGGGCGCCGGGCTGCTGAGGCTGAGGAGCTTCGTCTGGGTTACTCATGGCATCACTGTAGACCTGAGGTTTAAGGATTCATAGGAAATTCTTGGCTAATTCGCCGCTAAGTATCGGCTTTTGGCCGAACAATAGGCGGGTGACACCGCAAGCAACGAAATGGCGCCTCCGGGGCTGCACACGGGATCGTGTGCGGCCCCGAAGGCGCCATTCAGGACAGGAGCCGGGTGAGCTCCGGGAATCCGGTGGATTAGGCGGCAGGTGCGATGAAGGCCAGTTCGAGGTTGATGACAACCTTGTCGCTGACCAGCACGCCGCCGGCCTCAAGCACTGCGTTCCAGGTCAGGCCGAACTCCTTGCGGCTGATGGTGGTCTCACCGGAGACGCCTGCACGGGTGTTGCCGAACGGGTCAACGGCCACGCCGTTGAACTCGGTCTCGATGGTCACCTCTTTGGAGACGCCCTTGATGGTCAGATCGCCCACGAGGTCGAAGCTGTCGCCGTTGGCCTTGACGTGGCGGGAGACAAAAGTGATTTCCGGGAACTTCTCCACGTCGAAGAAGTCCTCGCCCTTGACGTGGCCGTCGCGGTTTGCGTCGCCCGAGTCGAAGCTGGCGGTCTGGATGCTTGCGGCGACCTTGGAGTCGGCCAGGCTGCCGCCGAGTTCCAGCGTGGCCTCGGCCGCGGTGAACTGGCCGCGGACCTTGCTGATGCCTGCGTGCCGGACGGTAAAGCCGATCTCGCTGTGGGAGTTGTCAAGGGTCCAGACGCCGGTGGTGACGTTTGCGGGAAGAGTCATGGGGTTCTCCTTGGGAAGGTGTGGTCGTAGCTTCATCGGGCGTTCAGTCACACTTAGTTGAAGTGTCAACCGAACCTTGTGTCAAGTATAAACATGCAAATGCATCTTTTATTCCACCTTCAGGGAACATTCTGAAGAAACTTTCAGTTCTACGAAACGTAGAAGATTTCAGATCGCCCGCCTTCTTTGAGAAACTGGTAAACATGCCCCAAGCAACTGTCCATCTGCTCCGCCATGGCGAGGTCTACAATCCCGACGGCATTCTGTACGGCAGACTGCCCGAATTCCACCTCTCCGAACGCGGCCGTGAGATGGCCAAGATGCTCGCGGAGCACTTCGCTGCCCGCGTCGCGCAGGGGGCGAACATCGTCCACCTTGTCTCTTCACCGCTGACGCGTGCCCAGGAAACCGCCCTCCCCACTTCCCAGGCGTTGGACCTTCAGATCCACACCGAACCGCGGATCATCGAAGCCGAGAACCACTTCGAAGGGCTCAAGGCCAGCATCTCCGAGTTCATCAAGCCCAAGCACTGGTTCGAGTACCGGAATCCGCTGCGTCCGTCCTGGGGCGAGTCTTACCAGGACCAGGTCACCCGCATGCGTGCCGCCGTCGAGGACGCCCGGCTGAAAGCGATCGAGCTCGGCGGCGATGGCGCGGAAGCCATCCTCGTCAGCCACCAGCTTCCCATTTATGCCACGCGCCTCAGCGCGGAGGGCCGACGACTGTGGCACGATCCGCGCAAACGCGAGTGCACGCTGACGTCCCTGACCTCCCTGGTGTTCGACGACGGCAAGGTTGCGCGGGTGGAGTACAGCGAACCCGCAGCCGTGCTGCTGCCCGGTGCCGCGAGGACCCCCGGAGCATGACAATGGACCACAACACCACCAGCCGCAAGACCGGCGGCCAGAAGATCAATGCAGGCTTGACTTCGCGACGCAGCTTCCTCGCTGTCGGGGGCGTGGCACTCTCCGCATTGACCATGGGCCTGTCCGCCTGTGCCCAGGAAGACGCCTTGGCCCAGCAGGCCAAAGCCGGCGACAACAAGAACTACGTCGCCGGGGACGGCTCGGTGACCGAATTCGCCAAAGCGGACCGCAAGGCCGCCGTCGGGATCAAAGGAACTTTGTTTGACGGAACTGCCGTGACTCCGCAGGACCTGCTCGGCAAGGTGACCGTCCTCAACTTCTGGTTCGCCGCGTGTGCGCCGTGCCGGGTTGAAGCGCCGATTCTTGAGGAACTGCACCAGGAGTTCAAGAGCAAGGGCGTCCAGTTCTACGGTGTGAACCTCCGGGACGAGAAGGCCACGGCCGATGCGTTCGACCAGACGTTCAAACTCACGTACCCCAGCTTCAACGACAAAGACGGCGCTGTGCTGCTGTCCGTCTCCGGCATTGTGCCTCCCGGTGCGGTGCCCACGACGCTGGTCCTGGACAAAGAAGGCAAGGTTGCCGCCCGCATCCTGGGGGAGATCGAGAAGAGCACCCTCAAGGCACTCATTACCACCGCGGTTGCCGAGTAGGTGGCCCCGACAGCGTGAACAGCCCTTTCGCCGAGACCATCCTGAGCGGTTCCTTGCTGCTGGCCATCCCCGTGGCTTTGCTGGCCGGACTCGTGTCCTTCCTGTCGCCGTGCGTCCTGCCCTTGGTACCTGGCTACCTTGGCTACGTGACCGGGCTGACCGGCGTCGACCTCCAGAAGCAAAAGCGCGGGCGCATGCTCGCGGGAATCGGCCTGTTCGTCCTCGGATTCTCCGTGATTTTTGTCCTGCTCGGTGGTGCCTTCGGCCAATTGGGAACCCTCATCACCGGCCGGCAGAACGCCTGGATCACACAATTGCTGGGCGTGCTGGTGATCATCATGGGGGTCGTCTTCCTGGGCGGCTTCGGGTGGTTGCAGCGTGACGCCAAAATCCATGCCAAACCGCCCGCCGGGCTGTGGGGCGCCCCTTTGTTGGGCATCACCTTCGGACTCGGCTGGGCGCCCTGCATTGGTCCCACCTATTCCGCAGTCCAGTTGCTGAGTCTTTCCGGTGGATCGTCCGCCGCGAAGGGAGCCCTCCTGGCGTTTGTCTATAGTCTTGGCCTTGGCATTCCCTTCCTGTTGATAGCCCTCGCAGTCCGCCGGGGGATGGGTGTGATGTCCTTCTTCCGCAAGCACCGCCTGGCCATCCAGCGGATGGGCGGGAGCATCCTGATCCTCCTGGGAATCCTGATGGCCACGGGAGTGTGGGGCGCCTGGGTGACCGGGCTGCAGTACTGGTTCCAAACCGATGTGAAGTTGCCGATCTGATGAGCGAGCCCGTGCAAGGTAAAAAGAAGTCCAACAAGTCCGCCAACAAGTCCGCCAGCGAGCCCGCAGCCACTGACAAGGCCGCCGGCAAGGCGATTGACAAGGCCAAGGCCGAGGCAGCACTGCCCGTCCTGGGGATCGTGGGCATGCTGCGCTGGGCCTGGACCCAGCTGACGAGCATGCGTACTGCGCTGTTCCTGCTGTTGCTCCTGGCCGTCGCGGCGGTTCCCGGTTCGCTGTTCCCGCAGCGTCCGGCGAACCCTTCGATCGTGACGCAGTACATCAGCGACCACCCGGACTACGGCAAGCTCCTGGACTCCGTGCAGCTCTACGACGTGTACTCCTCGGCCTGGTTCTCGGCGATCTACATTCTGCTGTTCATCTCCCTCATCGGCTGTGTCACGCCCCGGGCCATCGCCCACTACAAGGCAATGCGCTCCCAGCCGCCGCGGACCCCCAAGCGCCTCTCCCGCCTTCCGGAGTACGGCACGCTCGTGCTGCCCGCCGACGCCGGGATCCCGGCGTCGAAGGCTATCTCGGACGCCGCTGCGGTGCTGAAGAAGCGCGGCTACCGCGTGGACGTGCGCGACGTCGACGCCGCCATGCCCTCCTTGGGTGCCGAGCGCGGCTTCCTCAAGGAAGTGGGCAACCTGGTATTCCACACTTCGCTGATCGGAGTGCTGGTTTCGGTGGCCGTCGGCGGGCTGTTCGGCTACAGCGGCCAGCGCATCCTGGTGGAGGGTGACACCTTCGTGAACACCCTGGTGGGTTATGACCAGTTCAGCCCTGGCACCAACTTCCAAAGCAGTTGGCTGCAGCCGTACTCCATCCAGCTGGACAAGTTCGACGTGAAGTTCGACCGTGAATCGCCCGGGCATTTCGGCCAGCCGATCGACTTCACGGCAGCCGTGACCACCAAGGACACGCCTGATTCGCCCGCCAAGAAGCAGGTCCTCAAGGTCAACGACCCCGTGATGCTCGGCGACACCAGCATTTACCTGACGGGTAACGGCTATGCGCCGGTCGTCACTGTGCGGGACGGCGCCGGCAACGTCGCCATGCAGGGACCGGTGGTGGCCAAGCTGCAGGGTGACAACTACTACTCTTCGGTAGTCATCAAGGTTCCCGACGCCAAGCCGGATCAGCTCGGCTTCGCAGGCTTCTTCCTGCCGACGGCGATGGTCACGGACCAGGGTGCCTCCTACAGCGGCGATCCGGAACTCATCAACCCGCAGCTGAACCTCAACTCGTACTATGGCGACCTCGGCCTGAACAAGGGCGCCCCGCAGAACGTCTTCGAGCTCGACGTAGCCAAGCTGACTCCGCTCAATGGCCGCGGCATGGCCGACAAGGCCATCGCGATCGCCCCCGGAGGCACGTACACGCTTCCGAACGGCAAGGGCAGCATCACTTTCGACGGCGTCAAGAAGTATGTCGGCGTCGACATCCACCACAACCCCGGCCAGGCCAGCGCGCTCGTCTTCGCCCTGTTGGCCGTCGCCGGGCTGATTCTCTCCCTCTACCTGAACCGCCGCCGTGTCTGGGTCCGCACCGGAACCCACGACGACGGGCGCACAATGGTCGAGTATGGTCTCCTTGCCCGCGGCGAGGACCACAGGCTGGCCGGCGAGGCCGCCGCCATCCGCGAATTGCTGCACCGTGAATGGCTGCTCCCCACAGAACAGTCCACCGACACCGTTTCTTCCTCAACCTCGAAGGACCAGTAATGTTCCCCATCAACGAAACCATGGGCCAATACAGCGAGCTTTTCATGCTGCTCGCGGCCGGCACCTACACGGTGGCGTTCATCGCTTTCGCCTGGGACCTCGCCAAGAGCAGCAAAATGCTGAAAGCGGTGGACCTGAAAGCAGCCTCTTCGGTGGCAGCCGAGGTCAAGGTTCCGGTCGCCGCCGGCCGTGCCGGTGGAAACGACGTCGGCGGACCTGCCGGCCGCACCGAGCGCCCGACGTCGGCGACCAGCTCCGTCAGCCAGACCGCCGGCGGCGATATGAAGTACGCCGCCGAGCGCCGCATTCCGGCTCGGGTTGCCGTGGCAGTCGCGATTATCGGTGTCGCAATCCACGGCGCCGGAGTGATCACCCGTGCGATCGGCGCAGGCCGCGTGCCGTGGGGCAACATGTACGAGTTCCTCACTACAGGCGCTTTCCTGGTGGTTGCAGTGTTCCTGCTCTCGATCATTCGCCGTGACCTGCGCTTCCTGGGCACCTTCGTGCTCGGCCTCGCCGTGATCATGATGGTGGCGGCGTCCGTGACTTACTGGACCCCGGTGGGTCACTTGGTGCCGGCACTGCAAAGCTACTGGCTGGTCATCCACGTCTCCATCGCCGTGATGTCCGCGTCCTTGTTCACCTTGACGTTCGCCATGTCAGCCCTTCAGCTGGTGCAATCGCACCGGCAGAAAACCTTGGCGGCCGGCGGGGTGGACAAACTGGGCTTCATGCGGCTCGTGCCGAACGCGCTGAGCCTGGAAAACCTGTCCTACCGGATCAACACCGTGGGATTCGTGGGCTGGACCTTCACCCTCATGTTCGGCGCCATCTGGGCCGAAAAAGCCTGGGGCCGCTTCTGGGGCTGGGACACCAAGGAAGTCTGGACCTTCGTGATCTGGGTGGTCTACGCCGGCTACCTGCACGCCCGCGCCACGCGCGGCTGGACGGGAACCCGCGCGGCTTGGTTGTCGATTGCGGGCTACCTGTGCGTGATCTTCAACTTCACGGTGGTCAACGTGTTCTTCAACGGCCTGCACTCGTACTCGGGGCTCCCGCAGTAAGGCTGCTCTCCGGAAGGGCGCCTGACCGTCCTGACCCTCTTTGAATTAACGACGACGGCGACACTCCGCACTTGCGGGCGTGTCGCCGTCGTTCGCGTTTCAAAAGAGGTCAGGAAGGACACCCTCTCGTGCCAAAGGTTCAGTTGGGCCCGTCAGCTGTTGACGTCGCCGCTGTCGTCGGCCTTGGATTCGCCCTTGAGCTTGCGTTCCTTGGCTTCGAGCTCGGCCTTGAGTTTCTTCAGCCGTTCGGCTTCGGCCTGGTTGCGACGGCGGACCTCCAGGTTGCGGAGAAAGTCGGGGTCGTCGTCGGGGGCGGTGGGGTGGCTCGCCGGCTGCGGGGCGGGGCCGATGTTGTAGGGGCGGCCGATAAGGAACCAGAGAACCGCGCCGAGAATCGGCAGCAGTATCATCACCACAATCCAAGCGGTTTTGGAAATTCCCCGGGTGGCGCGGCGGTCTGTACGGATGACGTCCACCAGCCCATAGACGAACACGAGTAGGACGGCCACAACTGCAACAACGCGGAGCATACCGTCAAGTCTAGTCGCCGCCGGGTCCGGTGATAGCTGCACGCTCAGAGTGCAATCAGGCTGTGAGGCTAAACTTGATCCGTGGCTTTCCTCAAATACTCCCTGATCCGCTTGGCGCTCTTCGTGCCGCTCTTCGTCGTCTTCGCCTTACTGCACACGGGTTTGTTGCTGGCGGCGATTTTCGCGGGCCTTATCGCGTTCGCCATCAGCTACCTGTTTTTCAAGAAGCAGCGCGACGCCGCCACAGCATCCATGCGCGAACGTTTCTCCGGGCGGGCCAAGCCCATCCGCTCTGCGTTGGAGATCGAAGATGCCGCAATCGAGGACCGGTTGGTGGATGAAAACCCCGTGGTAACGGTCGAGAACGACCGGCGCCCCAAAGAAGCCTAGAAGCTCAAAGCTGAGCGAGCGTTGGGGGAAACCGGCCTATATGTGAGCGAGGGTTGGGGGAACCCTGTGTGTCAGGCTCTTGTGTGACAGGTTTTTCTGTTGGCCGGAGTCCGGCGTGTGGGGTGGGGAAGGTCCAT
>NZ_JAMXIC010000048.1 GCF_027587375.1 Arthrobacter sp. B2a2-09 | reverse complement strand
CGGATCAAGAGGGTGCGCCACCCCTACTACGGCTTGAGTTTCACTGTCGATAGTCATGGTTTCTCCTTGATTGGTTCATTGTTCAGGACGTTTGCTGTTCAGGATGAGGGTCGTGCCGGGTAGGTTGGCCCGTACAGGCCCGGTTCGGATTCCCAGTACCGTTCACCTTTGGCAGGACTGTTCATCCCCGGTTGCGAATAGGACTGCGCCGAAGACCCTCCAAACCCCTGCGGGGTCCGGGGGACCATCTGCAAACTTGGCGTCGAAATCATCTAGTCCAGCTTTTTAGGGACTATTTGAGGAGATGCAGTTGGCGAGCAGCCAGTCGGATGCCGCTTTGCGATAGCGGGCGATGCCTTTGTACTCGGCCATGTCTTCCGGGAGTTCAGCGAGGACGTGGCCCATCTTTTCTCGCCAGGCGGGGACCTTGGCGATGTCGGAGAGGGGCAGGAGGTGGGTCCGGACCAGGAACAGCAGGACCCCGGTGTGTGGGAGACGGATGAGGTGTTGGACTTCGACCCGGAGGTGGAGCCTGTCGGGCAGAGCGGGGTCGTTGGCGATGGTTGCGCGGTCCGGGCCCCATACCGGGTAGGTTTCGGTGGAGGTGTCCAGGCGCCGGTCGATGGTCATGGTCCAGTTGGTTCTGCGATATTGTTCCCCGGGTTGTAGCCGCAGGAGGAATTGATGCGCCCGGGAGACGATCTTTTCCTCCTTCACCCGTGGGACGGGACCGTGGATTTCGAGGAAGTTCATGCCGACGTCGAAACCGAAGGACCAGTCCGCGGCGAAGGTGACCAGGCCTGCGTCGAGCCACATCGTCTCCTCACGGATGTCAAGCAGAACGACGTCATCCTGGATTTGGCTGCCAAGGAAGCGCAGAGGACCCATGGGCAGCGAATTGTCGTCGCCGATGGTAAATTCCACGCCGAGGTCCTGCAGGCTGTTCTGCCAGCGGCAGGTGTTTCCTTCGCGGTGGAAGGACATCGTGCCCGGGTTTTCCTCGGCCATTACGGGCAGCAGTGTGGAGATGGCGTCCCATACTGCGGTCCTCATGTGGGGCAGGACCTGCATACGTGAGGGGTCGCGGGCGAGCACCTCGTCGCGTTCGGCCAGTTCCTGAAGGTAGTGTTCGTCGATGTCGATCAGCCGGGCGCCCCAGGCGCCGGCTTCTGTTGTCACTGTTTTGTGGGCCGGTTCGACATTGGCGCTGTAGCGGTAGCTGTCACCGGGAAAGGGAAAGGGAAAGCGTTTGATGCGTTCCGGGAGGACGAAGGTGTCAGGGGCTCTGTCGATGGTGATGCTCAAAGGTCCAACTCCAATTCTGGGTCTTCGCTGCGCGAAACACAGCACATCATGGTGGTGTTCGCGGCCTTTTCCTGGTCGGTCAGGTAGAGATCCCGGTGCTGAGGTGCCCCCCGAACTACGGACAGGGAACATTCGCCGCAGATGCCTTTGCGGCACATATTGGGAATGCTTCTCCCTGCCTTTTCGAGTGTCTCCAACAACGAAACGCCGGCCGGAACTTCCAGTCTGACGCCGCTGCGAACCAGGTTCACCGTGAAGGGTTCGCCCTCGTCCAACGGGGCCGCGCCGAAGGCTTCTGAATGCAGCCGGGCCGGTGACCATCCAAGCTCCCGCGCCTGGTCCAGGACTGCATCCATGAAGGCAGCCGGCCCGCAGACGTAGAGATGGGTTCCGAGGGCCTGGGTCGTGAGGTGTTCGGTCAGAACCTTCTGGAAACTGCCACGATCGGTACATTCGATCAGCCCAGGTCCCAGCAGTTCCCTCGTATCTGCCACGTGCGCCCCGGCCCCGGGCCTGTAGACGTAGATCAGGGATGCTGCGATGCCCCGTTCAGCCGCGGCCCGGGCATGCGAAAGCACCGGCGTGATTCCGATTCCTGCCGCAACCAGCAGATGATGCGTCGCTGTTGACACCGGGGCAAACGCACTGCGGGGACGTGAAACATACACACGGTCACCGACTGAGAGCCGGTGCATGGCGACAGAGCCGCCGGCACCGTCTTCGACGCGGAGGACCGAGATGGTGTATTCGGACGGGGCGCTGCCTGACTCGGTGAGCGAATACGCATTGACGCCGCTGCCGTACTGGACCACAAGGTGGCTCCCCGGGACATAAGAAGGCAGCCTTTCGCCCGACGGGTCAGCCAACGTGATGCTGATAATCGACTCCGTCTGAAGGCTGACGTTTGTCACCTCCAGCTGGAGACCTCCTTCCACCGCCGGATGTGCACGGGTCTTCAGCGCCGTCATTGTCATGATGCCTCCTCGGCATGGGCTGAGTAGCCCAGATATGCGCCTTTTCGACGAGAAAAGTGATCAGTGATGGCCAGGACAGTGGCACATCCTTGGCACTCCACCTCTGATCCGGCTGCCCGATCAATGGTGGTGGTAAGGCAATGCGGGCAGTAGACAACGCGGGGTCCGGCTTCGTCAGACAGGAGGGTCACCTCCTCCTCCAGCAGTCCACACTCCGCGGCGACGGCTGCGGCCGCGCGAATGTCCGCCTGCGGGCCCGCGAGTACAAGACGGACACCGACATGGGAAGCTCCGAGCACAGTTCTCAGGTCCGAGAGAGTGTTCGGGGTTGCAGATGCGAAATGAAGATCATGCCTGGGCCGGCCACCGGTGTCTTGCTTCGCGATGTCACCTGCTGCGCCGAACGACGCGCAGATGACACCGCGAAAACCTGGTTCCAAGCCGGTGCATGCTGTCGGCGGCATGGACACGGAACGCACGGGAGGGTCCTTACGGTGCGAAGGAGCGCTCGCCGGCGAAGAACCCCAGGCCATACTCAGGGGTCTCAAACTTGACGGTTGTTCCCTTCGGGAAAAACAGCACATCGCGCTCCTTCGCGTGTGTGACTTCCCCTGTCGCCTCATCGGTGAGGATGAATTCACCCTTGATGACGACCTTCATTTCGTCGTAGGTGTAGGTGTATACCAATGGCTCGGATGCCTTCAGTTCGAAGAATCCGGCGCTCATCACTGACCCTTCGGGGTTGTGGAGGGAGTCACCGATTGCAGCTTCCGTCCCAGGCTCGTTCATCGACGGCAGCCCGATATAGCCGCCTTCTACTTTGTGGATGGATCCGGCCTTGCTGAGTGTTCCTACGAGGGTAGTTTCCATGTTCTCTCCTGAGAATAGTGTCGTGAAAGCAGGGTTCATCTTTGTCAGAACCGATAATTTTTGGGTGCATACGAGACTGCGCTGCAGATCACTTCACAACCCCTGTCAGGCCCGGAGGGGATCTGCTAACCCGGCATCCTCTGATGTCCAGAGGCCCAGCCGAGCTCTGCACCAAGTTCTTCTGGTGTGATGCCAGTCACGCATCTTCGCCCCATAAGCAAAGCTACGCGACGTAATTCATCTAGTCCAGCCTTTTTTACAAAAATTAATGCTCAGAATGATTATTAGGCCCGGGAAGGCTGGTGTTTTGCACCTGGGTCCCTTGCTTGCGCCCTCATAAGCAAGAGTTCGGCCCTGGGCCCGTCGGAAGGAAAGTTATCTCCCAGTGCCTGCCCGCGGCGGCTACCTCATCGCTCCCCGCCCTGACGCGCCCAGGCGACCGCCTACCGGGTACTGCATGCGCTCGTCGCGGACGTATTCGGTCCGCGCACCCTACCTCCGCGGATTTCAACTCGGGACACGCGATTTCAGGCCTGATATTTCCGGCCTGATGAGGACTGCGACCCCGTGTCGCTATTCCGCGGAGAAGATGCCGCTGCTGGAACCGTGACCACTGCGGGCCCCGGCCCTTCGTGGACCCGGCGGCCCGACAGGCGTGCTGAACCGCCATGCTGGAATGGTGGATGACTCGACAACCGGCGGGGCCGTAATGCCAGACGTCGCCCGTGCCGTCTTTGACGATCGGCCACCTAGTTCAGGGTTCATGGACGCATCAGGCTACGCCGGCGTTCCGGCACAAACGCCTCAGACGCACAGGTAGGAAGGCAAGACCGCTCCTTGAGCGGTCCTTGCCTTCCTACCTTGAGGGGTCAGATCATTGCGGGCTCAAGCTGATCGTCCTCGTCAGCGTCAGCAGAGCCCTGCACGGGTTCAAGCTCGTGGTCCTCGTCGGCGCCTGCAGAGCCCTGCGCGGGTGCCGAGTGTTCTTCCAGGACACCGGTGTGATGTCTGATGCGCAGCCTGTACAACAGGAGACCGACCAGAACGACGAATCCGACGAACATAACTCCGCCCCACAGGAAATACCACTCGAACGGTGGCACGGAGTTGTAGATCTCCGGGCGGGGCCAGATCAGGTTGACGGTCATTGCGGCCCCCCACACCACAGCAGTGAGATTGACGATAAAGCCCCGCTTCTTACCGAGGCTGAAGCCTGTCCCTGCCCCATCGTCAGGCAGCGGCCACTTTTTCAGGAACCTGTTACGGAGCATGGGAGCGGTGACCAGCAGGTAGGCCAGGTAGATCAGAACGATTCCAATGCTGGAAAGAATCGTAAAGATGGCGGGCTGACCGATATTGATCAGCAGCGGGATGATTGCGAGAACGCCGGTGGTGATGGCCGCCGTCGTGGGGGTCTTACGAACCGGGTGGACTTTTGCAAGCTGGCGGCTGAACGGCAAGTTATTGTCCCGCGCCATGGCGAACATCATGCGGATGGCCGCAGCATGGACTGCGAGTGCGCAGACAGTGATTGCCACAACAACGCAGACCAGGAAGGCCTTGCCGAAGGGTCCTCCGAGGACCGACAGGACGATGTACTGGAGGCCTCCATCCGCTTCCCCGAGCTTGGGGTCAGACAAGTTCGGAGCGGCGAGGAGAGCAGCGAGGAGCACTGCTCCGCCCAGGACGAAGGACGCAGTTACGGCCCTGATGATTGCCCTTGGCGCGGTTTTCTTTGGGTTCTTGGTTTCTTCTCCGAGGGAACCGGCAGTGTCGAAACCGTACATGGCGTAGCCGGAAGCCATGGCTGCGATAAGGAACACGCCGAAGTATCCGAGGGGTTGGCCTTGGCCTAGACCCTGGGTGTTGAAAACGACCTCAGGCCCGCGCACTGCGTGCCATGCCAGAGCGAGGACCAGGAATACAGCAGCGAAGAGTTCCACAAATACGCCGATGCTGTTGATGGCGGCCGTCAGTTTAACGCCAAACGCATTCACGAGTGTGGTGAAGGCGATCAGGATCGTTGCAAGCAGGACGCCGTTGACCGCGAAGTCGTAGGGGCCGGTTCCGTCACCCACCATCTGGAAGCCCTGCCAGATCTGCGGCATTGTAATCTGAAGAGACAGTGCGACAGCGCCGATTGTGACGATCGACGCGATCAGCATCAGCCAGCCTGCCATCCATGACGTCGTTTTCGAGGCAAGCTGCTTGGCCCAGTTGTATACGGCGCCGGCGACCGGATACCGGCCCGCGAGCTCGGCAAAGACGAGCGCGACCATCAGCTGGCCGACGAATACTCCGACCCAGGTCCACCAATAGGCCGGTCCTCCGGTACCGTAGCCGAAGTAGAACAGCTGAAAAACACTAGTGAGGATGGAAATGTAGCTGACGCCAGCCGCGAAGCTGGCGAATTTACCGATACTCCCGGTCGAGAGCGACTGCTTGTAGCCGAAGTCGCTGAGACCGCTCGTATCGTGGTCCTTGAGTTGAGACATGTGGAGTCCTTAGTCGAATCTGAACGATTGCACCGTTGGGGTCGTTGAGAAAGACGCCGTTGGGGGTCGAATTCGTGGGGGGTGGCGTATTCGGGGAAGTGCACTTCTCATCCGGGTCTGCGATCTTTGCAGAACTTCGGACCGTTCCCGCAGCGTCTCCTGTGAAACAGATCACTCTAAAGGTTGCAGATTTAAACATGCATTGCAAGAGTTTTTATTCAGGTTAAGTTTGCCGCTTCGTTGACTAGCTTGTCAGGAATTGTTCCTGACCAACGGCCAACCTCGTCCGTTCCGTGTAGACGTTGGTACCCGGCTGAGGCCAACGCGCTTCGTTCCTGTCTCTTTTTGTGAGCTTGGGCGTTCAAGTTCGGGCACAGCTCGATGCGGCGGCTTCGCGCCTGCTAGCCGGGGGTGGCGGGGTGCGTTAGCAGAAGGGTTCGTGGGCACGGACGTTGATGACACGATCACCGAGGCACTCGCCAACGCGGCAACCAGGCTTCCCAGCGACCCCTCACCCTGACCTACCAAATCACCGGGGCATGAACTTCAACAATGATCTCCTGCCTACTTCAGGAGGTCTGAGGCTAGGTGGTGTAGATCAATGAGAGCCCCAGGTGGGGAACATCCAGAGCAATTCGATGCTGATCTGGCGATCCGGATTTGATCCGCTCGCCAACCAAGTACATCCCGGAGTTGCCGAGAATTACCCGGTTGCTAGCGTTGATGAGAGCGGCGTCGCCTGGGATGACTCGCAGGATTGGCATTATGAGGGGTTCCAGGTCCTTGATCCGAATGTCGCATGCCGCCACCCCTGTAAAATTTCCATGGACGGAAAACGGAGCCGCGAAGGTAAGAATGTATTCCTCGAAGCCGAGAAAGTCTACATACGGGCCCCAAAGGGTCCGCTCACCTGTTGAAGCGGCGGTCGAGAAGAACGGCAGCTTCTCGTAGTCGTAATATCGATTGCTGCCTGGAGTCCGGTCAAAATCAAGCCTTCCAATGGCACCGGATTCCTTGCGGGACCACCACTCCAAAGCTCGGCCGCCCTCTTCAACGGATTCCGCGGCAAAGAAGGCCCCGGCGCCAACAGCGAACGTGTTCTTCGTCAGGAACTCCCGTGGGACTTCGTCCAATCCGACCAGTGCAGCCTTGTCGACCTTGGACTTGCCGAGCAGATTTCGTTCAAGCAGCGAGGCAACGTTTCTGGAGAGTTTCTCGGTCTCGGTGGAGACGCCGCGAATCCACGAAGCGAGGGCACTGGCAGCATGTACGACTTCAGTCGTGGGGTTCATTGGTCATCCTGAACTGATTGGGCGTAACCGAGGGTGAGTTTCGTGTCAATCAGGTGGAAAATGTTTCGCCTGATGTGCTCAAGCACTAGTTTCTGTGCCTTCTCGGGTTGGTCCTGAGCCACGGCCCGGACCAATTCCAAGTGTTCAGCGGTTGCCTGTTCGGGGTCAAATGCCACAGCGAAGGGGGTCCATAGTTGTCGAACTGTTTCTTCCTGAAGCCGGATTTCCGCATCGGTAAGCCTCGGCGATTGCGCGGATACTGCCAACTCGATGTGGAAGCGGCTGTCTGCAGGTGCACGCGCTTCGGGGGTCGTCGCCAGAACCAATGCTCGCGCAAGTTCCTGAAGACGGTCGACGTCGTGTGCTTCCGCGCGCTCACATGCCAGACGGACGGTCGTGGCGGCTATCGCGGAATGTTCGTCTCCGATGTCCCGTATTTCCGAAATAGACGTCGAGAGAAACCAATCCCGTATGGTGTCGGTCTGGGTTCGAGGCTGATTGACGACGAAGGTTCCCCCGCTCCGGCCTCTGCGAGTCTCGACGATTCCCCGCTCGCGCAGATCCCCCAAAGCTTCGCGAAGGGTCGCACCGCCGACCCCGAACATCTCCGAGAGCGCCGCTTCGGGGGGTAAGCGTTCACCTACTTTGAGCAGCCCGAGGGCGATGGCCTTGGTAATTCTGTCGACAATCGCATCAGCCCTCTCGATTTCCGGCAAGGACCGATATATCTGCGACTGGAATGAGGTCGGCGAGGCCAAGAGTCTGCGCTCCGAAAATGGGCTACGGGTGAAAATGGGCTACGGGTCGGGTCAATCCTAACCAGTCTTGGCAGGTACTTAAGGGACTTTGATCGTTCTTTTGAGCCTATGCAAGTAAATCCTTCAATACTGCGGCTTTCAGCTTGCCTGGCCTCCGCCCTCTAGGCAGTGACTCAGGTCGGGCCTCTCGTTGTGGTCGGCCTCCTGCCGGACGGCAACCAACGCGATCCTATATCGATTGCCACAAGAGAGAGATCGACCTCGCCAGCTCTCGCCGTTTCAATGACGAAATGGACGAAGTTGTCACCGCCAAGGATTCAGCCACGAGCGGCAAAGTCCTCTTGAGATTCTCGGACGTCTGGATCATGTGAGCGGACGGCCCCAGCGATTACGCCCTATCCGTCTCTACCGGCAAATGTCGAAACCGACGGCGAGATTCTGGCGCAGGACCGGACCTGGCTGGTTTCACGCACTTAGCCACGCTCCGCGGCTGCGCTCATCCGGACAGGTACCGGGGCCGGGAATGTCCGACCAATCCTTAAGTGTAGTCAGAACCGTCAGAAAACAGCGTTACCCCTGCCCGTTCGCTTCGGGATCATGGATATCAACCAGAAAGCATCCATTCGGCTACTACCGGCCGATGGCCGAATCGAAGGGGACAAATCGTGAATCCGACAGCAAATGCGACGCGTGCCGTGTACAGCACCACAGGTGACATTGTCCGCAATCTGTCCCTCGTCAGGGACGAGATCGCGGACACGGCGGCCAAAATCGACGAACAGGAGGTGGCCGGCTTGGCGGCCCACCTCGGGCATCCAGGCCGGGTGTTCGTCGCCGGGGCGGGGCGGAGCGGCCTGGTCCTGCGCATGGCCGCGATGAGGCTAATGCACTTGGGTATGACCGTCCACATCGCCGGTGACACCACCACTCCCGCAATCAGTTCCGGCGACCTGCTCCTAGTGGCCTCCGGATCGGGAACGACTTCAGGAGTGGTCAAGGCGGCGGAAACAGCGGCGAAGGCCGGAGCGCGCATTGCCGCGTTCACAACCAACCCGGATTCGCCGCTCGCTGGACTCGCCGACGCACTGGTGATCATTCCCGCCGCCCAGAAGACCGACCACGGCACCAGCGTTTCCCGCCAGTACTCCGGGTCCCTCTTCGAACAGGTGCTTTTCCTCGCAACCGAGGCCCTCTTCCAGTCGCTGTGGGAAAACACCGATGAACCGGCCGAACAGCTCTGGCTCAGGCACGCCAACCTCGAATAACCGAGGCCTTCACTTTCCACACCCACCGCAGTTCCCTACAGAAAGAAACAACATCATGAAACTCCAAGTCGCCATCGACCTCCTCACCACCGAAGCCGCCCTCGAACTGGCCGGTCAGGTCGCCGAATACGTGGACATCATCGAACTCGGCACGCCCTTGGTGAAGAGCGAAGGGCTTTCCGTCATTACCGCCGTCAAGAACGCACACCCTGACAAGATCGTCTTCGCTGACATGAAGACCATGGACGCCGGAGAACTCGAAGCCGACATCGCCTTCAAGGCCGGCGCCGACTTGGTCACCGTGCTCGGCACCGCCGACGACTCCACCATCGCCGGCGCCGTCAAAGCAGCCAAGGCCCACAACAAAGGCATCGTCGTCGACCTCATCGGCGTGGCAGACAAGGTCACCCGAGCCAAGGAAGCCCGCGCGCTGGGTGCGAAGTTCGTCGAGATGCACGCCGGCCTGGACGAGCAGGCCCAGCCCGGTTTCGACCTGAACGGACTGCTCAGCGCCGGAGCAGAAGCCCGCGTTCCGTTCTCCGTGGCCGGCGGCGTGAACCTCACGACCATCAAAGCCGTCCAGCAGGCCGGCGCCGATGTCGCCGTCGCCGGCGGCGCCATCTATGGCGCAGCCGACCCGGCCCTGGCAGCCAAGCAACTCCGCGAGGCCATCGTCTAGCCAGCCGAGTGACGGTGGCGTCCCGCAGCCCAAAAGCCCCGGGACGCCACCTTCCGGGTTGCAGCTCCTGCAACGTCAGTGAGCCGTAGTCGGCGATTGTCCGGCCCGGGCCCAGGCGGAAGGAATAAGACATGAGCCAACAAACGCTGGGACCGTCCAAGGGAAGTTGCAGATTCCCCGATCAGCAGCCTGTCCGGGAATGGGATTCCCTTCAGCAGGGGGATTGCGTTGAAGTCTGGTCCGACGATTCGTTCCGCTACGCAGGTTGTATTGATGACCGCGCCGATGACGGCCGACTGATATGGGTCATCGAGAACGGCACAGGCTGCCGTCGGCTGTTCGTTCGTGATGATCCCGTCACGCTGTACTCGATCGAAGACACAGCACGCCCCCGAGGACGAGGGGTCGGCACATTGGGGGGACCCTAATCCCTGGGAAGGAAGCTGTTCATCATGCGTAGCCAGACCGCCGAGCATTTGGAAGTCCTCGTTACCGACTCTGGTCGACTTTACGAGTTGCTCGACAATGCAGAGGCCGTGCTCCGGCAGACGCCCCAACGGCTTGCCGGCATCCTGGTCACTCGCCATGATCCGGGCCGATACACACTCACGCTCAGCGACACGGTTCCCTTTGGGGAGACCCGCGAGCAGATACTCTCCTGACCGTCGGTCGACGGCCGCACTGCCTGTAGAAAGTTAGAAGGCAAACAATGTCTGTTACTTACGTTGATTCGAGTGTCAGGTCCGGGCATAATCCGCTCCGGGACCCGCGCGACCGCCGGCTGTCCCGGGTGGCAGGACCGTCGTCCCTGGTGCTCTTTGGCGTAACGGGAGACTTGGCACGCAAGAAACTTATGCCCGCCGTGTACGACCTCGCGAACCGGGGGCTCCTGCCGCCGAGCTTTGCGTTGGTGGGCTTCGCCCGGCGCGGGTGGGATAACGAGGACTTCGCCGTTGGGATTAAAGAGGCCGTCAAGGCGTACTCCCGGACCCCGTTCGACGACGCCGTCTGGAACCAGCTCTCCGAGGGCATCCGCTTCGTGCAGGGGGAGTTCGACGACGACGCGGCGTTCAAGCGCCTCAGCGCCACCCTTGACGAACTGGACGAGACCCGCGGCACCCGCGGCAACCATGCGTTCTACCTATCCATCCCGCCCAAGGCCTTCGAGCAGGTCTGCCGCCAGCTCTCCAAGCACGGCCTCGCGCAGGCCGGCGATGGCCAATGGCGTCGGGTGGTCATCGAGAAGCCCTTCGGCAACGACCTGGAATCCGCACGCAAGCTCAACGACATCGTGGAGTCCGTCTTCCCGCCGGACGCGGTGTTCCGCATCGATCATTACCTGGGCAAAGAGACGGTCCAGAACATCCTGGCCCTGCGCTTCGCCAACCAGCTCTTCGAGCCGCTCTGGAACGCCAACTACGTTGACCACGTCCAGATCACCATGGCTGAGGACATCGGCACCGGCGGCCGGGCAGGCTATTACGACGGCGTCGGCGCGGCCCGGGATGTCATCCAGAACCACCTCCTGCAGTTGCTGGCATTGACGGCCATGGAGGAGCCCATCTCCTTCAACGCTGATGACCTGCGTGCCGAGAAGGAAAAGGTCCTGGCAGCGGTCAAACTGCCCGAGGACCTGTCCACGCACTCGGCCCGCGGCCAGTTCGCCGGCGGCTGGCAGGGCGGGGAACTGGTGCAGGGCTACCTTGAGGAAGAGGGCATCCCGGCCGATTCCAAGACCGAAACCTATGCGGCCATCCGTCTGGACATCAACACCCGGCGCTGGGCCGGGGCGCCGTTCTACCTGCGGGCCGGAAAGCGCCTGGGCCGGCGCGTCACGGAGATCGCC
>NZ_JAMXIC010000047.1 GCF_027587375.1 Arthrobacter sp. B2a2-09 | reverse complement strand
AATCAACCTCCCCAAGACCAAAACACCCCAAAAACCAGCCCAGTGACTCCACACAGCTTGACAACTTTCGAGCGTCGCCCCAAAACCCGACAAAAGTGAGCGAGCGTCGCCCCAAAACCCGACAAAAGTGAGCGAGCGTCGCCCCAAAACCCGACATAAGTGAGCGAGCGTCAGCCCAAAACCCGACAAAAGTGAGCGAGCGTCAGCCCAAAACCCGACAAAAGTGAGCGAGCGTCGGTAGGGGGTTAAAGCGCGACGGCGGCCCCCACCTGAGGTGGGGACCGCCGTCGTGCGTGTGGCTTGTGAGCTAGCGCGGGGGCTTAGAAGCCGCCCATGCCGCCCATGTCGTCGCCGCCACCCATAGACGGAGCGTTCTTCTCCGGCTTGTCGGCAACAACGGCCTCGGTGGTCAGGAACAGACCAGCGATGGACGCAGCGTTCTGGAGAGCCGAGCGGGTGACCTTTACGGGGTCGTTGACGCCAGCGGCCAGCAGGTCCTCGTAAACGCCGGTTGCAGCGTTCAGGCCGTGGCCCGACGGCAGGCCGCGGACCTTGTCGATGACAACGCCCGGCTCGAGGCCAGCGTTGTAAGCGATCTGCTTGAGCGGAGCGTCGATGGCAACGCGGACGATGTTGGCGCCCGTTGCTTCGTCGCCTTCGAGCTGCAGGTTGGCGAATGCCTTGGCGCCGGCCTGGATGAGGGCAACGCCACCACCGGCGACGATGCCTTCTTCAACGGCAGCCTTTGCGTTGCGGACTGCGTCCTCAATGCGGTGCTTGCGTTCCTTGAGCTCTACCTCGGTTGCGGCACCGGCCTTGATGACTGCAACGCCGCCGGCCAGCTTGGCCAGGCGCTCCTGCAGCTTCTCGCGGTCGTAGTCGGAATCGGAGTTCTCGATCTCGGCACGGATCTGTGCCACGCGGCCGGCGATGGCGTCGGCGTCGCCGGCACCTTCGACGATGGTGGTCTCGTCCTTGGTGACAACAACCTTGCGGGCGTTGCCGAGCAGTTCGAGGGTTGCGTTCTCGAGGCTGAGGCCGACCTCCGAGGAGATGACCTGGCCACCGGTGAGGATGGCGATGTCGGCGAGCTGTGCCTTGCGGCGGTCACCGAAGCCCGGAGCCTTGACGGCAACGGACTTGAAGGTGCCACGGATCTTGTTGACGATCAGGGTGGCCAGGGCCTCGCCCTCGATGTCTTCGGCGATGATCAGCAGCGGCTTGTTCGACTGCATGACCTTCTCCAGGACCGCAACGAGTTCCTTCACGTTGGAGATCTTGGAGTTGACGATCAGGATGTACGGGTCTTCGAGGATGGTTTCCTGGCGCTCTGCGTCGGTGACGAAGTAAGCGGAGATGTAACCCTTGTCGAAGCGCATGCCTTCGGTGAGCTCAAGCTCAAGACCGAAGGTGTTGGACTCCTCGACAGTGATGACGCCTTCCTTGCCGACCTTGTCCAAGGCTTCAGCAATGAGGTTACCGATTTCGGTGTCGCCGGCAGAGATGGAAGCCGTGGCAGCGATCTCTTCCTTGGTCTCGATCTCCTTGGCGGAGGCGAGCAGTTCGCGGATGACGGCTTCAACAGCCTTCTCGATGCCGCGCTTGAGGGACAGCGGGTCGGCGCCGGCAGCTACGTTGCGCAGGCCTTCCTTGACCAGTGCCTGGGCCAGGACGGTGGCAGTGGTGGTGCCGTCGCCAGCGACGTCGTCCGTCTTCTTGGCAACTTCCTTGACCAGCTCTGCGCCGATCTTCTCGAACGGGTCGTCCAGTTCGATCTCCTTGGCGATGGAAACACCATCGTTGGTGATCGTGGGGGCGCCCCACTTCTTTTCGAGGACGACGTTGCGTCCACGCGGGCCGAGGGTGACCTTGACGGCGTCGGCGAGGATGTTCAGACCCCGCTCGAGACCGCGGCGTGCCTCTTCATCAAATGCAATGATCTTGGCCATAACGGCGGTAGTCCTTTCGGGACAGTCGTTAAGAAGGTGCCTTCACTGCGGTGCCCGCGACGGACGATCCTTCACATTCGGCCTCTGTACGCCGCGTGCTCCGGACCTCACCCCAGCAAGGTTTTCTTTGTTCTCCCAGGCACCGCCACTATTTCCATACGGCCGGAGCCGCGGAGAATTAGCAGTCAGTGCTTGAGAGTGCTAATCAATAATTAGCACTCACCCGAGGAGAGTGCAAGCAGCAAGTGCCGGAAACTACTCGCCACGCCAAGGGAATTCGCTACGGGCACAAGCCAATCACGGCGTCCGCGAGGCGGTCTCCTTGCCGCTCACCCGCGCAGTGTTGTCAGCTCCGTAGGTGAAGACCATGTAATTGGACGATGTAACGTCGCCGTTGGCGTCGAACCCGATGGTTCCGGACTGGCCGTCGTAATCCGGGAGCTTGGCCCCCTTCAGCACCTCGAGGCAGTCCTTGTATGACGTACAGGACGTGCGTTCTTTCGTTGCCGCATCGCCCGACGCCGGACGCGTCCCGCCGGACACAGTAGTGAGCCAGGCCGCGATCGAGCCACCGGCGTCGTCGCCCGCCGCTGCGGCCGCAAGCGCCGCGAGAGTGACGGCGTCGTACGTCTCGGCGGCGTACGTCGTGTCCTTGAGTTTAGGGTCGATGCCAGTCAGATGGGCTTGGAACTCCGCACTCGGGAAGACGCCCGGAAGTACGCCTCGCGCACCGTCGAGGCCACCGGCACCGAGCGCGGTTCCGTATTGACGGATGGCACCGTCGCTCAAGATCAGGCTCTTGCCGCTCAGCCCCGCGTTCAGGAGCTCGGCCAGGGCGCCTTGGGCACCATCACGGGCAACCACGACGACGGCGTCCGGCGTGCCGGACTTGATGCTCGCCGCGGCGGGAGCTGCTTTGCCAGGCGTGAATTCCGCGTTGGACACGGCGTCCATTCCGAGGCTGCGGGCGGCGTCCATGACCGCTCCGGAGACACGGGTACCGTAGTCCCCTGCTTCGTGGAGGACGGAAATCCTCTTGGCGCCGGCGTCGTGGGCAAGCTTTGCCAAGACGCTGCCCTGCGCGGCATCAGCGGCCGAGGTACGGAAGTAGAAACCGCCGCTCTTGTAGCTGCTAAGTCCCGACGCCGTGTTGGCCGGTGAGATAAGCGGAATTCGGGCGGGAGACAGCACATCGATCGCGGCCGGCGCATGGCTGGAATCCGTTGGCCCCACAACGACGTCGGCGTGGGCGGAAAGCAGCGCCTTGGCTTGCGCCGCGGTATCGGCAGTGAAGGCCGCCGCGCTGGCCCCCTGGCTAGCGCTGCTGCCTTCACCGGTCGCCGATGCCGGAAGCAACTCGACGGGGCGGTCCTTGTATCCGCCGGCGTCGTTGATTTGCTTGACGGCCAACGTGGCCGCTGCCAGCTCGGACTCGTTGAGGAATGCGGAACTGCCGGTATTGTCCAGAATTACACCGATGCGCAGGACGCCGTCGCCGCTCGGGGTAACGGAGCTGAGCCTGGCGTTGCCGATAGGGGCGGAACATCCGGCCAGTCCAAGGGCCAAGGCTGCAAAGCCTGCAAGAAGGGGCGTTACCAACGAAATTGCTCGGGACCGGCGCCCTCCAATGGGCCAGGAAAGCCCTGTTGCCGCAACACCCACTAGATAAGCCGCACGCTTTCTGCCTGCGGGCCCTTCTGGCCCTCGCCCAGTTCGAAGTCGACCCGTTGTCCTTCTTCGAGCGCACGGAAGCCATCCATCTGGATGGCGGACCAATGCACAAAGATGTCGTCACCGGACTCATCCACGGTGATGAATCCGTAGCCCTTTTCGGCATTGAACCATTTGACGGTTCCCAAAGCCATGATCCCCACACTTTCAACTAGCAGTGGCCGGCTTCCGGGATCTCCGGGCCAGCTCACAACTACTGTAACCACAGTCACGTTGCAGTAGCGCAACCTTGGGTGTGGGTGGCCGCAATGTTATTGAGGCGTAACCGAGTTGCTACTTGTAACCGGGGCCCAGAATGACAACCACCGGCTGCTGGAATTCGGCGCTGTCCACGAGGTTGGTAATGCCCAGCAATTTGCCGAGGGCTTCGGCATTGCCCTTCTGGGCTGGTCCTTTGTAGAAGACCGACGACGTCTGCTGCGGCATTCCGCCCCAGTTTGCGATCGTGGACAACGGCCAGCCCCCGCCTTGCACCATGCCGGCCACACGGGCAGCGAGGCCACCGGTGGTGGTGCCGTTGTAGACCGCGACTGCCGCCGTCTTGTCCAAGGGCGCCGTAGTGGGCGTCGGCGTGCTGGACGGACTGTCGCTTGGGCTCGGCTGGCTGGATGCCTGCCCCGAGCTATTTGGAGACGGCGTGCTGTTTGCGGAAGGTGACGCCGCGGCGCTTGGCTTGGAGGCGTCCGCGGTGACAACGGCTTGCGGCGTCGTCGATGAGGTGAATCCGAGCTTCGGAAGGATGAGGAACGCAACGAGGCCTACAGCCAGCGCGATGCCGCCCAGGAGCAGCACCGGCCACAGGGCGGGCCGGGAAGCTGACGCGACGAGCCTGTGGACACCTTGGCGCGATGAGCTCTGCGGGACACGGTCGAATTCATCCCGGGCAAATTTGGTCATGGTGAAGCCTTGTCCTTGCTGCTTGCTTGCTGGGGGATCAGCGTGTGCTTATGCGTCAGAACCGAGACGGCGCGCGGTGCGGGCCCTCTGACGTGACATACGTAGTCTACGCAATCTCTTGACCAGCATAGGATCGTGCGCCAGTGCATCCTCGGTGTCGATGAGGGCATTGAGCAGCTGGTAGTAGTGGGTCGCGGAGAGATCGAAGAGTTCCCTGACTGCCTGTTCCTTGGCCCCGGCGTACTTCCACCATTGCCTCTCCAGGGCGAGCATCTGTTGTTCACGCTCGCCCAGCGGCGAATCGCTGCGGAGTCCGGCGGACAGGTCTTCGAGCACCAATCCAGTTGCTTCGGACGCCATGGGTTCCCGTGCGGGTTCTGCCACGACACACTCCTTCGACGCATTGACTGAAAAATGTCCCCCGCCCATGGTAACGGGCGAATAACACCGATGTCATTTGCCCCGCCGCCGGAGTCCCGGCACTTTCCCATGGTGACATTCCGCGGGTCGCTTTCCCCAGCATCGCTTTCCCCCAGAGCCCCAAGACAGGGACAATGGCTGGGTGGCAGGCGAAGAAGCACTATTTGAGCTTGAATCCGCGGATCACTCCGCCGGGTTCGAGGCACTCCCGGGAATGGCCTTGGAGGACCTCATGGCGCCGGACTGGGCTGACGCGCTCTCCGGCGTCGAGGACGAATTGCGCTCGGCGTTGGCCTTCGTGGCGGCCGAGGCCACCGGCGGAACCCACGTGCTGCCTGCGGCATCCAACATCCTTCGCGCCTTCCGACAGCCGCTTGCCGACGTCAAGGTGCTGATCCTGGGCCAGGACCCCTACCCAACGCCGGGCCACGCCGTCGGGCTCTCTTTCGCGGTTTCCGGGCAAACCCGGCCCATCCCCCGCAGCCTCTCAAACATCTACCGGGAGATGGAGTCCGATCTAGGGCTGCCACCGCGGGTCCACGGCGATCTTTCGGCTTGGACGGGCCAAGGAGTACTCCTCCTGAACAGGGTGCTCAGCGTCGCGGCCGGTGCAGCCGGCTCGCACCGGGGCAAAGGCTGGGAGGCCATCACGACGGCGGCGGTCACCGCCGTCGCCGGCCGCCGCAATACTGCCGGGCAGCAGAGCCCGCTCGTCGCGATCCTGTGGGGCAAGGACGCTGAAGCGGTCCAGCCACTGCTTGGAGGCGCCCCCGTGGTCGTCTCCGCGCACCCCAGTCCGCTCTCCGCGTCGCGGGGTTTCTTCGGGTCGCGCCCGTTCAGCCGAGCCAACGCCCTGCTCCGTATGCAGGGCGCAGATCCCGTCATCTGGGAACTTCCACCACTGCCCTAGCTTAGGCTTGCCTACATGACATCTTTGCCCGCGACGTCGTCTGCATCCCGCAATACCCGCCCCCAAGTGAACCTGACTGTGCTGCGCACGGAACAGCTTTCGCCCCACATGGTGCGAGTCATTGCAGGTGGACCCGGTTTTGCCGGTTACGCGAACAACGACTTCGTGGACCGGTATGTGAAGATCGTGTTCCCGCAGCCCGGCGTCGACTATGAGCTGCCGTTGGATCTTTGGGCCATCCGCGAGACCATGCCACGCGAACAGTGGCCTTATACCCGCACCTACACCGTCCGCCGGGTGGACCAAGCTGCCCAGGAACTGGCAATCGACTTCGTGGTCCACGGCGACGAGGGCCTTGCAGGCCCGTGGGCCCTGGCAGCCCAGCCCGGCGACGCGCTTGTTTTCACGGGTCCCGGCGGCGCCTACAACCCAGCGCCCGACGCCGACTGGCACCTTTTCGCGGGAGACGACGCCGCGCTCCCGGCGATTGCCGCCTCGATCGAATCCCTGCCGGCCGACGCCAAGGGCCTGGCTTTCCTCGAAGTCGATAGCGACGCCGACATGCTTGATATCGCGGCTCCCGACGGCGTGGAGCTGCGCTGGCTCCTTCGCTCCGGAGTCCCGGCCGGATCAAGCTCAATCCTGCTTGATGCCTTGGGCGAAGCAGAGTGGCTGCCCGGCCGCGTCGATGTGTTTGCGCATGGTGAACGCGGCTACATGAAGGGCTTACGGGATATCTTCTTCAAGCAGCGTGGGCTGGAGCGTTCCCAGGTGTCGCTCTCCGGATACTGGGCCCAAGGGCGCGTGGAGGACGATTTCCAGGCGGAGAAGAAACTCCCGATCGGGCAGATCTAGGGCCTGCGTCCGCTGGGCGACCCCTGCTGACGCTGGCGGGCTACCGCCGGCGCACTCGACGGCGCTCGTTGCTGGCCAACCCCTTGGTCAGCGGCCGGGCCAGGTTGTCGCCCAGCACGATTCCCGCTGCCACGCCAAGCACGATCGCCCCCGCGTTGAGCATGCCGCCCGAACCCAGCAAGACATCTGCTTCCTGCACCGTCAACACATACATGGAACGGAATATCTTCAAACCGGGGAGCAGGATGAGGGCCGCGGGGACGGCCACCACCAGTTGTGGCGCCCCGAGTTTCAGGGCCACCATGCGGGCAAGCAAGCCGATCACCACAGCGGAAATCGCCGGCGAGAGCCGGTCTCCGAAGCCGAGATTGGAAGCCCCCCACAAGACGAAGTAGCCCACCAAGCCCACTGCCGCCGTCGGGAGCAGAAGTTTGAGCAGGGTCTGCTCGGTGATGCCGATGGCAATCACCCCAATGGCGATCAGGATCGCCTGGCCCCACAATGGATACGCCTCGGGGAATGTTTGGGTGACGTCGATGGCGACGCTGCCGATGAGGTCACCCACCACTACCGCGACGGCGATGCCCGCAACGATCGCGCCGAAGGTCAGGATCGTGGACAGGAAACGTCCGGCCGCAGTCACGGGGAATCCGTTGATGGCATCTTGCACCGAAGACACGAGCCGCCCCGTTGGCAACAGCAAGAGGATGCCGCCCGCCACGACGATGGACGGTGGGATGTCTGCCCCGGCCCAGTGGAGCATGAGCGCAATGAACGTGACCAGGAAGGAGCAAGCCGCTGTTACGAAGAAGTCAGGCGTGCGCCACTTGCCCAATTGCCGGGCCACGAGATTGACAAGCATATTGGAGACGAAAGCCAAGGCGGAAGCTCCAAGTCCCCCGCCCAGGACCCCGACGAAAACGGCGGCGAAGACGCCGAAGGCCATAGTGACCATCCACCGCGGGAAAGGCTTGCTGCTCCGGATGATTTCATCCAGCCGGCGCACGGCTTCCGCCCTGCCCACGCCGCCGGCCACGATATCCGTGACGAGCTGGTGAACCTGGGCCAAACCTGCGTAGTTGTTGGTCCAGGAACGGACTACGCGGAGCAGGGTCAGCGGGGTCTGGTCCTTGGGCGCGTAGTTGATCTGGACTGACTGGTTGGTGATGTCCACTTCGATGTTCTTCAACCCGAGTGCCGCCGTGACCGCGATAATGCTGGTCTCGACTTCCAGGGCACCGGCTCCGTAGCGAAACATGGATTCGGCCATATGAAGGGCGAAGTCAATGGTCTTGCGGGCCGAAGCATCTACACCGCCAACGTGGATGATGGGGTTGGCGTAGGGACTGCCCGCCAGGCGGTCGACGATGCTCATGGGGGCGGTGGGGGGATTCTCGCCCTGCACGAGCCTGCGAAGCATGCGCTTGGCATTGACATTCTGGCGCACCTGGGATGGCTTCAGCGGCTGCGTCTTGGGCAAGCCGTCCGTGTTGGGCCTGTTGTCGGGGCGGTCAGTCACGCGGGTGTTCCTCCAAAGGGCGTGGTTCCTCCAAATACGGTGTTTTGCACATGCAGTGGACGGGGCGGAGCTGCGATTCTAGTAGAACTTCTGGCCTAGTAGAACTGCTGGCCAGTGCGGCGGGTGTAGATCTGCCGTGCGACACGTTCCCCGGCAGCGGTCCAGAGCTTGTACTTCAGCGGGCTGATGACTTGGTCATAGCAGCCGACGAAGTCGGTGACGGTCTTGCTGAAGCTGGTCTTGAACAGGCCAAGTCCGTGGAACGGGTGCGAGGTGTCTTTGAGGCGGTCCGCGGGCGGAGTGCCGCAGAAATCGTACTCAGTGCAACCAAGTTCTTTGACCTGGTTGATGGCTGTCCACTGGACCAAGTGCGAATCGCCGTACTGCGCGCGCTTCTGCAGCGATCCGCCGTCCTTGTAGGTGCCCTTTCGGCCATAGTTAATGACGAAGGCTCCGACGGATGGGACACCGTTTTCGAAGACAAACAGGAGCCTGCCCTGGCCACGGTCGATGAAATTGGTCCAGAACTGGCGGTAGTACCCGAATTCACGGACCCGCACCTGGGACTTCGCCTCGACGGTGTTGGTCATCAGCGCATACATGGAACGGAAATTCTCTTCCGTGGGTTCCATGGTGTGCACTTCAACGCCTTCGCGGATGGCCCGGCGAACGGCGTTGCGGCCGCGGGAATGCAGGTTGCGCAGCAGCTGGTTCTCCTCGGGAGAGATGTCCAGCAGGGCCGTGGAGTCGTTCGGCTGCAGGTTGGGGGTCTTGACCACTCCGGTGGCCTCAATCGCGTCCCGGGCTTCGCCACTGAGGACGATGTCCGGCTCGATTTTCACGGCGAACACCCCGAGCTTGTCCCGCCTCACGAATTCCCGGTTGGCGTTGATGACCCCGGGAATGTCCTCGACACCGGCAACGTCAGGGCCTTTGATGAGGTACCAGAGCTTGCCGAGCAGTGGAAACGACTTCTCCAGGACTAGGTTGTAGCTGCTGTAGTCCTCGGTCTCGTAGACGAGATGCAAGGGCTTCCAACCGAAGTGTTGCTTCACGTCTGCAAATGCCTCGGACTGGAGGAGGTTGCCGCCATTGGGATTGGCCGTGACGTGTTTGTCCCAGTGTTCGATTTCCTCGGCGGTGGCAAAGCGTGCGGTAAATTCTCGCAAGGGGGCCGTGTCCAATCAGTTGCTTACTTGAGGCAGCAGGCGCCGGTGTGCGGCGCAGGCGTTCAGCCCCAAGTCTATCGGCCCCGACGGAGAGCTACCGCCTGATCGGTCCCTAACGCCTCCAGGTGGCCGGCAGATCCGGGTCTCACAGCCAGGGCAAAGGTTCCCCAAAGTCCACTGCTATCCCGGCGGCGGAAAGTGGTTATGACAAAAGCCGAACCAGGAGGATCCGATGATCGTCTACCGCCCCATTCCGCCGCTCTCCACCGGCGGCAGCAACAGCATTTGGTCGGTATTCGCTGCCATGGCATCCGCCGCGCTGTTGGGCCCCGCGTGGCCGTCGGGTACCCGCCGCCTCGAATATCAGGAAGCGGGCGTCAGCACTCCACGACGTTGACGGCGAGGCCGCCCATGGCGGTTTCCTTGTATTTGGAGGACATGTCCTTGCCGGTTTCGCGCATGGTCACGATGACCTCGTCCAGGGAGACGCGGTGGGTGCCGTCGCCCCAGAGCGCCATCTTCGCGGCGTTGATGGCCTTCGCCGCGGCGATAGCGTTGCGTTCGATGCACGGGATCTGCACCAGCCCGCCGATCGGGTCGCAGGTCAGGCCCAGGTTGTGTTCCATCGCGATCTCGGCGGCGTTCTCCACCTGTCCCGGGGAGCCGCCCATGACTTCGGCCAGCCCGGCGGCGGCCATCGAGGAGGCGGAGCCGACCTCGCCCTGGCAGCCGACTTCGGCACCGGAGATCGAGGCTTGCTCCTTGTAGAGCACCCCGACGGCGCCCGCGGCGAGCAGGAACTTCACGATCGTCTCGTCGCGGTCCTGCTGCGTGGCCTTGTCCATGCCGGGGGCGAAGTGCAAGGCGTAGTACAGCACGGCGGGGATGATCCCGGCGGCACCGTTCGTGGGCGCGGTGACAACGCGGCCGCCCGAGGCGTTTTCCTCGTTCACGGCCAGGGCGATCAGGTTCACCCATTCCTGCCAGTACTTCGGATCCCGGTAGTCGGGGTCCTGGTCTTTGGTTTCCTTCAGGAGCCGTTCGTGCCAGTCCGGTGCCCGACGGCGGACCTTCAGTCCGCCGGGCAGCACGCCTTCGCGCTTGAGGCTCACTTCGACGCATCCCTCCATGACGGAGTAGATGTGCAGCAGGCCTTCGCGGATTTCCTCCTCGGTCCGGGAGGCGCGTTCGTTGATGAACATGATGTCCGAGATGCCGAGCCCCTTGGAGGAGCAGCGGCCCATGAGTTCGGCGGCAGTGCGGAAGGGCAGCGGGAGTTCCTTCTTGGACTCCTCCAGTTCCTTCTGGGCTGCGTCCTCTTCGCCTTCGCGGACGATGAAGCCGCCGCCCACGGAAAAGAACGTGGCCTCGTGCAGCACCTCGCCCTCGGCGTCGGAGACGGAGAACCTCATCCCGTTCGTATGCCGGGGAAGGACCGTGAGCGGGTGCAGGACCATGTCCGCTTCCCCGTACGGCAAGGCCACCCCGGACTCCGGGTCGACGGCACCGCAAAGGTTCAATGTGCCGGTTTCGGCGATCGAGGCGAGCCGTTCCTCCACTTCCTCGGGGAGGATCTCCTCGGGGTGGTAGCCCTCCAGGCCCAACAGCACCGCGGTCATGGTGCCGTGCCCCCGGCCCGTGGCAGCCAGGGAACCGTACAGATCAACGCGCAGCGAAGCCACCCGCTCCAGCTTTCCCAAAGCCTTGAGCTCGCCCGCGAACACCGCCGCGGCACGCATCGGCCCCACGGTATGCGAACTCGAAGGACCAATCCCGATAGAGAAAAGATCGAAGACGCCAACAGCCATGGTGGTTCCTAACTAGATATATGGACGGGGACGGCGGGTGAGGTGACCAGAGGGCCCCGACGGGCCTGCCGGGTCCGACAGGCTTGCCGGACCCGACGGGCCAAAGGGTGTCAGCTGAGGTTCGCAACGCCCGGGTAAAGCGGGTGCGCGGCGGCGAGGGCCTCCACGCGGTGACGCAGACCGGAGAGGTCGGCGTCGGCGTCGGCGATCAGTGCCTCCGCGATGATGTCCGCAACTTCACGGAACGCGGCTTCACCGAAACCGCGCGTCGCCAGTGCCGGGGTGCCGATCCGCAGGCCGGAGGTCACCATCGGCGGGCGCGGGTCGAACGGAACGGCGTTGCGGTTGACGGTGATGTCGATCGCAGCCAGGCGGTCTTCGGCCTGCTGGCCGTCGAGTTCGCAGTTGCGCAGGTCCACGAGCACCAGGTGCACGTCCGTGCCGCCGGAAATCACGGAGATCCCCTTGGCCGTGACGTCGGGCTGGATCAGGCGCTCGGCCAGGATCCGGGCACCGGCCAGCACGCGCTCCTGGCGTTCCTTGAACTCTTCCGAGCCGGCGATCTTGAAGGCCACGGCCTTGCCGGCGATCACGTGCTCCA
>NZ_JAMXIC010000046.1 GCF_027587375.1 Arthrobacter sp. B2a2-09 | reverse complement strand
CCGGCGAGTAACGCGCATACTTTCCCAAACCACGGCGCACCAGCGGCGCTCATCCGCTGACTCGCATTAGATGTCGTTTTGAGCCGTTATAACGACAACAACTGCGAGTCAGTTGGGTGGGGACGGGCTTAGTTGACGGTGGGTTGTAGCAGCCGTGCGGGCTTGAAGCTGGCTCCTGCGCCTGGGTAGGACGGGACCTCGATCCGGGCGTGGCTGTGGATCTCGTTGACCGTGGCCTTGGTGTGTTCGGCGATCTGTTCCATGGTGGTCACCCACATCCCGTCCATGGCCTTGACGCGTTCGATCAGCTGCTCCAAGGCGACGGCCTTGGATGGGCGGCCGGAGATGAAGGGGTGGTTGGTCAAAACGAAGCAACTGCCTTGGGCGTGATGGGCTTCGGCTTCCAAGGTCCACATTTCCAAGACCTTGGCCGGGCTCTCGATGACGCCGCTTCCTGTTACTCCCGGGTAGAACGCATATTGCTCCCAATCGTCCAAGGCCCAATCCACCGGGATCTCCACGATGTCCCGTGAATCGATGTCACGTGAATCACCGTCCCGAGAATCGCCCGAGACAACCGCCATGCGGTAGGGGGCATCGCCGTCGAGCAGGCTTGAATCGTAGAGGAAACCACGGTCCGCGAGCAGCGCCGGCGAATGCCAGTTCAGCTCCCACCACGGTGCCCTGTAGCCGACCGGCCTGACCCCGGCTACCTTCGCGAGGGCTTCGAGCCCGCGGTCCAGGTAGCTGGCCTCGGTGGCGGCGTCGATTCCCTGCATGGGTTCGTGCAGGTAGCCGTGGTGGGCGACTTCATGGCCGCCGTCGACGATCCGCCGCACCACGTCCGGGTAGCTTTCCGCCGTGAACCCCGGGATAAAGAAGGTCCCCTGGATCTCTTGGCGCTCGAGGATCTTCAGGAGTCGCGGAACAGCGACCCTGGGCCCGTAGGACTGGTGGCTCATGAGGGACATGCGCCGCGTGCTCGTGGGATCGTGTGCGATGGTGCAGGATTCGGCGTCGACGTCGAACGTGAAGGACGCCGCGGCCTTGAAACCTTCAGGCCAAGTGATGGGGTGTGCCTCGTCAGGAAAAGCATTGGTGGTCATCGGGATTCCTTTCAGTCGTTGACCAGATTGGCGACGGCGTCTTCCGCAAGGGCCTGCGACGCGGCTGCGGAAGACGCTGCGGATGGCAGCGGAAGGTATCGGGCATGGACCCGTGGGCCCAGTGCGCCATAGACTGCCGCGGCAACAAGTCCGCCTGCCAGCCAGGACAGATCGATCCCGCCCATGGCCGTGGCGATGGGGCCTTGCATGATCGGCAGGACGCCGTACATGAACAGCCACGTGGCAAAGATGCCCACCAAGAGCGCGGTGATCCCGGCCCAGTTGAATGCCGGGAGCCGCCGGGTGCCCACGGGATCGAAGAGTCGGTCGACTGCCACGGGGCTACGCTTGTCCACCCAGAAGTAGTGCACCAGCATGATGCCTCCCCATGCGGCTACCCAGGCCACGAGACCGCCGAGCCAAGTGCTCAGTGTTGCCGCGAAATCCTCCTGCAGGATGAAGAACACGACGCCGACAAGGGCCAGGAACCCGACGAAGACGTTCAAGGAACGACGCTTGGCCTTGATGTCCAATGCCTGGGCGGCCACCGAAAAGGTGTAGATGTTCAAGATGTTCGTCGCGATGGGACCGTGCAGCACCAGGAAGAGGACCGGGATGGCCAGGACGCCGAAGTTGTCGACGATGAGGTGGCCGGGGTCGGCCGTACCGCTCTTCGTTGCCAGGCTGGCGCCAAGGATGCCGAGCCACACCACCGGCAGGAACTGGCCGAAAACGGAAGCCAGGTACACCTTGCGCTTCGGGACGGACTTGCTGACGAAGCGTGAATAGTCCGCCGCGTAGGTGAACCAGGTGATCCCCCAGCCGATGCCGATGACCGTCATCACGGTGGTCATGGCCGCGATTCGTGCGCCGCCTTCAAGGACAGCACCAGGAGGGCCCGCGTAGCCCCAATCTATGTTCATGCCGAACCAGGCCACGGCGGACATGGCGATCAGCACCACGATGGTGGGCGGGACGGTCCACTTTTCGAAGGCTGCGATGGCTTTGTAGCCGAACCAGGCGATGGTGACTTGGGCGGACATGATCAGGAAGGCCACCAGGATCTTGGGGCCCACGTTGGGCTGCTCCGGATCGACCATGCCGAGCTTGCCGAGGAGTGCCATCACCAGATCCAGGATGATCCAGGTGTTGACGGCGCACCAACCGATTCCGAGGAGAGCCTGGATGGCGCTCGGGAGGTAGTTGCCGCGGCGGCCGAAGACGGCCCGGGCCAGGACCATGCCGGTGGCACCGGTCCGTTGCCCCAAGAGGACAAACAGGCCAAAGAGCGCCATGCCGATCAGGTTTCCCACCACCAGGACAGTGACGGTATCGGCAAAGCCCAGTCCAAGCTGGACGCCGAGGGCCCCGAGGACCCAGTTGATGGGGGCGAGGTTTGCGCCTGCCCAGATCCAGAACTGGCCCGCTACGCTGCGGGTACGCGCTGATTCGGGAATGGACTGCAGGTTCTGCTCGACGTCGGTCTGCGCCGTTGCAGCCCCAGGCGTCGCAGTGGATAAGTTCTCGTGCATTGGGGGATCCTCCGTGTAGGAAAGGGACTACTTCAATGTATGTGCCCCACATCACAGCAACAAGATACGATGTGTACGATAGTTGCCCACAATTAGTTACGGAGTGTCATGTCCCTGCTCCTTGCCGACGCTTTCGAACACGAGAGCCTGAAAGCCGCTGAACCAGTTCTGAGGACGGATGTGCCCGAGGCCTTGTCCCGTCAGCTCCGCTGGGTCCATTCGAGCGAAGTGCTGGACATCGCTCCGCTGCTGCGGGGCGGAGAGCTGCTTTTGAGCGGCGGGCAGGCTCTCGCTACTGCTTCGGACGAGCGGCGCGTGGACTACGTCCGCCAACTGGCGGCCCGCGGCATCACCGCTTTGGCCATCGAAACGGGTCCCGAGCTGCCAGCAATACCGGAGTCCATGCTCGACGCCGGCCAGGACGCCGGGCTGCCGATCATCGAGTTGCGTAAGGTGGCCCCCTTCGTCGGCATCATGCAAGCGATCAACTCGCTGCTGGTCAGCGAATCGGTCGCACAATTGCAGTTTGGAGACGAAACGAGCCATGCCATGGCGGCGGAACTCGCGCACGGAGGCGGACTGGATCACCTCCTCGCCGTGCTGGCCAGCCGGACGGGTTCCAGCGCGAGGCTCGTCTCGCCGTCGGGCATCACTTTGGGAAGCGCAACGGCCGCTGCCCAGTCCGGTCCCAGCGATGTCACCACCGTCGATGTGCCTGTCCGGGGAGTGCTGGCGGCCCGTCTGGAGTTGGAAGTGCCCGACGACGGCGACGCCAACCTTGCGCGGGTGGCCGGCGAACGGTGCGTCGACATCCTCGGCTTGGCGTTGCTGCAACGTATGCCACCCGGGCTCAAGGAACTTGCAGGCATCGAGCTCATGCGGGCTATCAGTTCGGGTACCCAGTCGTGGCGTCTCCAACAATTGGGACCGGCCTCAGGGTTTCCCGCCAGCGGTCCGGTAGCCGCCGTCGTGGTGCGTTCCTCAGCGGCGGGACAGCTCCGGACACAGCTCGACGGCATCCTGCATGACGCGGTTCCGCAAAGCGCAAGTTATGCGGACAACGCCGAATTGATTGCCTTGGCCGCGCTTCCCCACGCGAAGGCAGTGGCCTCGCGCATCGCGCTCATCCAAGCGCTTCAGGCCTTGGAGACCCCTGACGGCTCGGTCATCGCCGTGGGTCCGGTGGCGCAGGGAATAGGCGAAGCGCCATGGTCGCTGGCTGAGGCGCGCCGGACGCTTGAGCTCGCATCGGGTATGGGAGCGGGGTCGGGAGACGTGACCGGCGTGGTAGATGCCGAGGACTTCGCCGTCGAGCGCCTGGCGGAAGGAAGCCTCGACGCGGCCGCCCGCGAGGGATTCGTGCGGCGGCAGCTTGGCGCCGTCGTCGAGCACGACGAGCAGCGGCGCTCGGAGCTGATGCGGACATTGGCGGTATGGCTGGATACCGGGTGCAATACTGCGCAAGCGGCACGTGAGCTGCACCTAGAAAGGCAGTCGATGCACCACAGGCTCCAGCGGATTTTCGAGCTTTGCGGCGGAGACCCGCGGGGAACGGGCCGCTTGGTCGCCCTTCACCTGGCAACCCGCCTGGCCCGGCTCTAGTGCTTGCTTCCTACTGGGTGCCCAGGTACCACCCGGTCTGCCAGCGGTAGAGGAACGCGGCCATGGCGTCACGGTTGACTGCATTCAAAGGCCGGAACGTTCCATCCGCGTAACCCGTGCTGACCCTGGCCGCAGCCAGCCAAGTGATCTCCTTGTAGAAGTCTGAGTGCGGGGTGATGTCGTTGAACGGGGACGTGGCGGGAGCAGTCCAGCTGGGTGTTCCGCTGAAGCGGTACAGGAAGGCTGCCATGGCATTCCGGTTGATGTTGTCACCGGGGCGGAAGCTTCGCTGCCCGTTGTTGGGGTCCACCCAGCCCGTGGTGATGTTGTAGTGCGCCAGCCAGGTGACTTCCTTGTAGAACGCGGAATTGGGTGCCATGTCCACGAAAGGTGAGGTTGCGGGCGGCGTCCAGGAGGGCGAGCCGGCCTGACGATAGAGGAAGGCGGCCATGGCATCCCGGTGCACGGCGAGGCTCGCCCCGTAGCTTCCGTCCCCATAGCCTGTGGTGATGCCCTGGCTCGCGAGCCACTGGATCTCGCGGTAGAACCCGCTGTTGACGGGGGCGTCGGAGAAACGCTGGGTGCACTGCGGGGTCCCGAGGGCGACTTTGGCGAGGGCGTACCGCGCTGCGTCGATCGCGCCATCTGCGACACCCATGACGAAATATTCCGGGTGTGTGGAGCACACCTGCGGCATGGAGGCGGTGGGCACCGTGGCGATCGCCTTGCTTCCGTCGGCGCTGTACTCCACCTGGGCGTTGACACTGGTTCCGGGAGTGCCCGACTTCCAGAAGTAGCCGTAGGGGAATGCGTTGGTCCAGGTCTTGTCCGGGCCGGAGGTGAAATACCCTGGCACGCTGCGGAAGATCAGCTTGTCCGTGTAGGAAGCCAGTGAGGTGGTGGAGTCCTTCTGGATGAAGAAGGTCAGTGGCAGGGCCTGCGGAAGGCCAAGGTCCATCGAAACGGTCGAGGACCCCGCCGGCCCTCCGGCCGTCAGGCCGCTCTGGACGAAGATCCCGCCGTTTCCCGGCGCGATGGGCGTCCCCAAGACCGCCACGACAAACCCGGAATAGGCCTGGGCCGGGACCGAGGTGTTGGCACAGTTCCCCGTGGCGTCATGACAATACTGCATGGATCCCGGGGTCAGGCCCGCCAAACCCTGCGGGATCGGGATAGAAACGTGGAGGGTTGAGGAATCGGCCACGGCGGTGCCGGAGAGAAGCGGCGTGGCCGTGTTGTCCTCAGTGTTGTACACCCGGTACTGGAGTGTGCTGTTCACGCTCTTGCCGAGCACCGCGGAGGCGTCCGCCGGGAGCTTGAGGTCGAGGGTCGTCGCCGACGACGAGAGCTGCACGGGTGGGTTGTTGGCATAGATCTGCGCCCACGCAGGGGTCGGATCGATGGTGATGACTGGATCAACGGCATGGGCTGGGACAGCTGTCGCTGCGACTGCTGTGACAGCTGTGACAGCAAAAATGCAAGCGGCTATTATGCCGCCTTTTCGACGGACCACGAATGTACGCGCCTCTCTAAATGGCGAGTACCTCGCCCCCCAATATTTGCCGGGTGACCGGCAAAGGCAACCCTATGCGACGAAGAACCAGTTCGCAATGGGACTATCGGCAGAGGCGGCGCCTGAGCGGCCCACCGTTTGGTGGGCCGCCCGAGCCCTACTTCAGCACCACCGTCCTGCTGCCTTGCAGGATCACGCGCCCTTCGCAATGCCAGCGGACAGCGTTGCTGAGTGCTTTGCACTCAGTGTCACGGCCGGCCGCGACCAGGTCGTCCGGACCAAAGGTGTGGTCCACTTCCACCACTTGCTGGGCGATGATGGGCCCCTCGTCCAACTCACCGTTGACATAGTGGGCAGTGGCCCCGACGGTCTTGACGCCTCGCGCGTAGGCCTGGTGGTACGGCTTCGCACCTTTGAAGCTGGGCAGGAACGAATGATGGATGTTGATGGCCCGGCCATCGAGCTTGCGGGCAAGATCATCGCTGAGGACCTGCATGTAACGGGCCAGGACCACCAGTTCGACGTCCAGGCGATCGATGAGGTCAAGGAGTTGTCCCTCTGCGGCCGCCTTGGTGTCAGGGGTGACGGGCACGTGGAAGAACGGAATGCCATGCCATTCGACCGTCCGCCTGTGGTCCGGGTGGTTGGAGACGACCCCGACAATGTCGATGGGCAGTTCCCCGATACGGGCCCGGAACAGAAGGTCGTTGAGGCAGTGCTCGAACTTGGAGACCATGATCAGCACCCGCCGCTTGGCCCCGTGGCGGTTCAGCTGCCAACGCATGCCGAACTTCTCGGCAACAGGCGCGAACGCTTGCCGCAGCGAGTCAATCGTGGACTGGTCCCCGTCCGACGCGAAATGGACCCGCATGAAGAAGTGGTGATCCAGTTGGGAGTCGAATTGCTTGTTGTCGATGATGTCGCAGCCGTGTTCCAGGAGGAAGCCGGAGACTGCATGCACGATCCCCCGGGTCTCCGGGCAATCGAGCGTCAGGACATGCTCAACGGTGGTAGCCGGCAGCACCGCTTCATGTCGCGGGGCGGGTTCATTCTGGGTCACAGTCATGGCTAGCACTCCACTACGTTGACGGCGAGTCCTCCGCGGGAGGTCTCCTTGTACTTGATTTTCATGTCCGCTCCTGTCTCTCGCATGGTTTTGATGGCTTTGTCGAGGGATACTTTGTGGCTGCCGTCGCCGTGCAGGGCAAGGCGGGCGGCGTTGATGGCCTTGACGCTGGCGATCGCGTTGCGTTCGATGCACGGGATCTGCACCAGCCCGCCCACGGGATCGCAGGTGAGGCCGAGGTTGTGTTCGATGCCCACTTCGGCGGCGTTCTCCACTTGTCCTGGAGTGCCGCCGAGGACCTCGCAAAGGCCCGCGGCTGCCATCGAACAGGCAGAGCCCACTTCGCCCTGGCAGCCGACTTCGGCGCCGGAAATGGACGCGTTGATCTTGAACAGGATCCCGACGGCGGCCGCGGCGAGCAGGAAGCGGACCACGCCGTCGTCGTCGGCCCCCTGCACGAACTTCGTGTAGTAGTGCAGCACTGCCGGCACAATGCCGGCAGCCCCGTTGGTGGGTGCCGTGACGATGCGGCCGCCCGCGGCGTTTTCCTCGTTCACGGCCAGCGCGAACAGGTTCACCCATTCCATGGCCCGGAGCGGGTCGGTCACACCCGTGTCCGCCGTCAGCGTCTTGAACAACGACGGCGCCCTTCGCCTCACGTTCAAGCCTCCCGGCAGGATTCCTTCCGCCGCGCAGCCGTTGTCCACGCATTCGCGCATGACCGCCCAAATCTGTAACAGGCGCTCGCGCAGTTCGGCCTCGCTGCGCCACACGAGCTCGTTGGCGAGCATGACATCGGAAATGGACATGTCCTCTCGTGCGCAGATGGCCAGGAGCTCGTCCGCGGAGGTGAAGGGATGAGGCAGCACGGTGTCGTCAGCGACGACTTTGTCGCTTCCTGACACATCGCCGTCCACCACGAAGCCGCCGCCGATCGAGTAGTAGCTGCGTTCGCGCAGCACCTCCCCGGTGTGGTCGAGGGCCCGGAAAGTCATGCCGTTAGGGTGGGCGGGCAGGGATTTGCGTCGGTGCAGGACCACGTCTTCGTCCCAGTTGAAGTCCACGCGGTGGTGTCCGGCGATCCGCAGTTCGGCGTCGAGGGCGGCCGCGGCAACCTGGTCGTCGGCAGTGGAGGTGTCCACGGTTTCCGGCGATTGGCCCTGCAGTCCCAGGACCACGGCTTTGTCCGAACCGTGGCCGCGGCCGGTGGCGCCCAGCGAGCCGAAAAGCTCTGCCTGGACGCGCACCGTTGCCGCGAGTTGCCCGGAGGATTCCAGGCCGTCGGTGAACTGCTTTGCCGCCCGCATCGGCCCGACCGTGTGCGAAGACGACGGCCCGATGCCAATGGAAAACAGGTCAAGCACGCTCAGTGCCATCAGGGGACCTCAGGAGAGGCGAATTCCCTCATGCCGTCAAGCAGCCAGCGGCCCAGGAAGTCGGCGAACGAAGCCCGTGGGAAGATCCGGAAGCTGTCCTCGCCGCTCTTCAACAGGATCGCCGGGATGTTGCCGATTTCCGTGGCAAGGGCCGTTCCAGTGCGGAAGGCGCGGGGGTGCAAGTCCAGCGAACATCCCTTTTCAAGGACGTCGCGAGCACGGACGCCGGACAGCTCAAAGGTGGTGCGGTTGGCGGACAAGTCCACCACTTGGCCTGGGTCGTCGCCCAGGGCTTCCACCAATGCGCGGACAAGGTCTCCGCCCAGGGAATCGTGTGCCGATTCCGGTGCGATCACCAGGAATTCTTCCGGCCCCAGCCACAAGGTGGTGGCCCTTCCATCCCCGCTGATCTCTCCGCAGGCGGCGGGCAGGCCGCCTGTCACGGACGCGAGGCGGGCTCCGGCGTCGGACGCCCGGCCAACCCGGATCCCCACCATGGTCTGGAACGGGATCTCCGTCAACGCGACGGTTCCGGCCACGGAACCGGACTCGAAGGTCGGTGCCAGGTGCGACGCCGGGCTGCGGCGTGCCGCACGGAGCGTCTCGGGGTTTGCGGGTGTTGCTGTTTCAGCCATCTTTACGGGTCCCTTCAGCGTCGAAAAGTACGGTTTCTCCCACAACGACGTCCAGCAACTGGTCGCCGACGGAGGCCACCAGGGTCTCGCCGATTCGGTTGCGGCCGTTGGTGATCAGTGCCAGGCCGAAGGAGCGGCCCAAAGCGGCACTGTGGTAGCTCGAGGTCACGAAGCCCTGCATCGGCACAGGACCGTATGCCGGGTTGACCGGAATTCCCTTTTCCACGAGCTGAGTGCCTTCCGGAAGACGGAACGAACCGTCCGCGGGGAGGACACTGACCAAGTGCTTGCGGTCCGTCCGGACCGCGTCCTCGCGGCTATACGAACGCTTGCCGATGAAGTCCTTGGCCTTGGAAACGATCCACTCCATCCCGGCGTCCTGCGGGGTGACGGTGCCGTCCGTGTCCTGCCCGACGATCGGGTAGCCCTTCTCGGCACGCAGCACGTGCATGGTCTCCGTGCCGTAGGGAGTGATGTTGAACTCGGCACCTGCGGCAGCAACGGCTTCCCAGGTGTTGAGCCCGTACCAGGACGGAACATTGATTTCGTAGGCAAGCTCACCGGAGAACGAAATCCGGCAAACCCGGGCCTGGACTCCGGAGGCCAGCGTGGTCTCGCGGAACGTCATGAACGGGAACGCTTCGGCGTCCAGCCCGCCGTCGGCCGCCAGTTGCGGGGCGACCTTGGCGATCACGGCGCGGGATTTGGGCCCGACGACGGCAATCGTCGTCCACTGTTCCGTCACCGAAGTGCACACCACGTCTAGTTCCGGCCACTCGGTCTGGTGCCATTCCTCGAGCCAGTCGAGGACCTTGGCGGCGCCGCCGGTGGTGGTGGTCATGAAGTAGCGGCCCTCGTCGAGGCGCAGGGTCACGCCGTCGTCGAAGATCATGCCGTCCGGGGTGCACATGACCCCGTAGCGAGCCGAGCCGGGGGCGAGCTTCTTGAACGCATTGGTGTAGATGCGGTTCAGGAACTCACCGGCGTCCTTGCCTCGGATCTCGATCTTGCCCAGGGTGGTGGCGTCCATGAAGCCCACCGACTCGCGGACGGCCGCGCATTCACGGAGCACGGCGGCGTCCATGTCCTCGCCCGCTTGCGGGTAGTACCACGGGCGCTTCCACTGGCCGACGTCCTCGAAGAGCGCCCCCTGGGCAACGTGCCAGGGGTGGATGGAGGTCACCCGGGCGGGATCGAACAGCTCGCCGCGCTGGCGCCCGGCCAACGCCGCGAAGGCCACCGGCGTGAACGGGGCACGGTACGTCGTGGTTCCGATGTCACCGATGCCGCGCGATGCCTCGCCAGCTTGCTTGAGGGCCGCGGCGATCACCCCGATCGCGTTGACACCGGAGGTCTTGCCCTGGTCGTTGGCGGTGCTGATGGAGGTGTACCGCTTGATGTGTTCCACCGAGCGCATGCCCGCCCCGGTGGAACGCAGCACGTCGGCCACCGACTGGTCGCGCTGGAAGTCAACGAAGTGGTGGTGCCACTCCCCCGCGTTTCCGCTCTGGCCCGGCACCAGCCACAACTGGCGGGTGGGGGCGGAGGGCTTCGGCTCGGAGATCGGTGCGGGCACCGTCTGGGAGCTGAACCCTGCGGCGATGGCGGCCGCGGCACCCGCGGATACGCCTTCGCCGAGGCAGTCGCGCAGTTCGTAGCTTCCGCGTCCGGCCCCGACCACGTGCTGGTCCTTGACGACGGTGCTCGGCACGAAACCGGCCAGGTCGTCGTCCCAACGCAACTTGCCCTGGCGCTGGCTGTGGAGGTGGACCACGGGGCTCCAGCCACCGGAAACCGCCAGCAGATCGCAAGCGAGCCGTTCGACGCCGGAGGTGACTTCGCCGTCGTCGTTGAGGCTGCGGATGGTGGCGCCGTCGATCCGGCCGTCCTCCCCCGCTCCGGAGGTATCGGCGACGGCGCTGCCGACGAGGACGCGGATGCCGCTTTCGACGGCGGCTGCCGCTTTGTCGCTGAGCTTCGGGCGGGCGTCGACGACGGCGGCGACCTTGACGCCAGCGGCCAGCAGATCCGAGGCCAACAGGTAGGCGGAGTCGTTGGTGGTGCCGATGACGACCCGGCGCCCGGCAGCGACAGCGTAGCGGTTGAGGTAGCTCCGGACCGCCGAGGCCAGCATGATGCCTGGCCGGTCGTTGTTCTCGAAAACGAGCGGACGCTCATGGGCGCCTGGGGCCAGGACCACCTGCTTGGCACGGATGTGCCAAATACGCTGGCGGGAGACGCCGTCCGCGGCCGGGCTGCCGAGGTGGTCCGTACGGTTCTGTGCCGCGATCACATAGTTCGCGTCGTAGGAGCCGAACGCCGTGGTGCGGTTGAGGACGGTGCATTCGGCGGCGGAAACAAGCTCGGCCTCCACGTCGGCGATCCATTCCAGCGCCGCTTTGCCTTCGATCACCTCGGCGAGTTCCGGGGCGGTGGATCCGGACAGCAGCGCGCCGCCGAGTTCGGGCTGGTCATCGATCAGGATGACCCGGGCGCCGGCGCGGACCGCCTCACGGGCAGCTGCGAGGCCGGAAACGCCGCCGCCAACCACCAGGACGTCGGCGTGGACGTACTTCTTGTCGTACTCGGCACGGTCCTCGTTGGGATCGAGCTTGCCAAGGCCGTTCAGGAACTCAACGCTGAGCCCGTCCACGAGGGACACGGTGGTCGCGGGAAGCATCGACTCTGCGACATGGCCGGCGAAGCGTGCAGCCACCTTGACCAGGGCGTTGGATTCTTCCACTCCGGCGGACATGATGCCGCGGGGCCGATCCTCATAGAGCGAGTTGCCGACGCTGATGCGGCCGTTGGCCAGCAGTGCGGAGGCAACGGTGTCTCCCGGGTGGCCGGTGTATTCCTGCCCGTCCACGGTGAATCGCCAGGAGATGTTGCGGTCGATGCGGCCGCCGGTGGCGAGGCGGGCGTTCTGCGGGGTCACTTCGTTGCTCCTTCCGGAGTGGTGGCGTTCATTCCGGGGCGCGGTTCGCCCATTTTGTAGATGGCCTGGATGTCGTAGCTGACGGTGTCGCGGAGCATGTTGAACCATTGGCGGCAACCGGTGCTGTGGACCCAGCGTTCGGCGAAGGCGCCTTTCGTGTTGTCGCGGTAGAACAAGTACTCGGCCCACTGGCGGTCCGTCAGCGCGTCCGGGTTTTCCGGATAGGCCACGTGGGCCTGGCCGCCGTAGTGGAATTCTGTTTCGTCTCGTGGCCCGCAATTGGGGCAGCTGATGAGCAGCATGGTTGGTCTCCTAAAGGGCTGCGACTAGTGGGGCGACGGCTAGTGGGCGACGGCGGCGGCGCCGTGTTCGTCGATCAGGGCACCGGTCTCGAAGCGATCCAGCGAAAAAGGCTTGTTGAGCTCGTGCGGCGAACCCGTGGCGATGGTGTGGGCGAACGTCAGGCCGGCAGCCGGAGTGCCCTTGAAGCCGCCCGTTCCCCAGCCACAGTTGACGAACATGTTCTCCACCGGGGTGGTGCCGATGATCGGCGAGGCATCCATGGTGGTGTCCACAATTCCGCCCCAGGTCCGGAGCACGTGGGCCCGGGCGAAGATCGGGAAGAGTTCGACGGCGGCAGCCATCTGGTGCTCGATCACATGGAAGGAGCCGCGCTGGCCGTAGCCGTTGTAGGAGTCGACGCCGGCGCCCATGACCAGTTCGCCCTTGTGTGCTTGGGAAACATAGACATGCACGTGGTTGGACATGACCACTGTGGGGTGGACGGGTTCATGCAGTTCGGACACCAACGCCTGGAGGGGGTGGGACTGGATCGGAAGGCGGAAGCCGGCCATTTCGGCGAGGACGGAGCTGTGGCCGGCGGCGGCGAGGCCAACCTTTTCGGTGTGGATGGTTCCTTGGTTGGTCTTGACGCCCACCACGCGGTTGCCGTCCTTCAGGAAGCCGGTTACTTCGCAATTCTGGATGATGTCCACGCCGAGTTCGTCGCACTTGCGGGCGAAGGCCCAGGCGACGTGGTCGTGCTTCGCGATGCCCGCCCGGGGCTGGTAGGTGGCGCCCATGACCGGGTAGCGGATGTTGTCGCTGATGTTCAGGATGGGGCAGAGTTCCTTGACTTGCTTCGGGTCCAGCCATTCGGCGTCGACCCCGTTGAGCTTGTTCGCGCCGACGCGGCGGACGCTTTCGCGGACGTCGCCCAGCGTGTGGGCGAGGTTCATGACGCCGCGCTGGCTGAAGAGGAAATCGTATTCAAGCTCCTCGGGCAGGATCTCCCAGAGTTTCAGGGCGTGCTCGTAGATGGCGGCGCTCTCGTCCCATAGGTAGTTGGAACGGATGATGGTGGTGTTCCGGGCCATGTTGCCGCCGGCCAGCCAGCCCTTCTCCAGGACGGCGATGTTGGTCATTCCGTGGTTCTTGGCCAGGAAGTACGCGGTGGCCAGGCCGTGACCGCCGCCGCCCACGATCACGGCGTCGTACGAAGCTTTGGGCTCCGGGTTCCGCCACAGGAAATCCGGGTGTTCGGGGAGTTGGTCTGCGCTCACTGGGCTGCTCCAATCATTTCTGCCTCAAGTTCGGTGGCAGCGGCGTCGTTGCCGCTGCCGGTCTGGGAAAGATGCGGGTAAAGGGGGAATTGTTCGGCGAGCGCGGTAACCCTCTCACGGAGTTCGACGGCGGTCTGGTCACCCAGGGTGCCACTGCCGTTTGTGCCACTGCTTGCTGCGGCGATGAGCGCCGTCGCGATGATGTCCGCAACCTCCGCGAATTCCTCGGCGCCGAAGCCGCGGGCGGCGAGTGCGGGCGTGCCGATGCGGAGTCCGGAGGAAACCATCGGAGGACGCGGGTCGAACGGGACGGCGTTGCGGTTCACGGTGATGCCGATACGGTGCAACGTGTCCTCTGCCTGCTGGCCGTCCAGTTCCGAGCGGCGCAGGTCAACGAGGACCAAGTGGACGTCGGTGCCGCCGTTGACCACCGAGATTCCTGCTGCGGCCACGTCTTCCTTCAGGAGCCGTTCGGCCAGGAGCTTGGCGCCTTCCAGCACACGCACCTGGCGTTCCTGGAATTCGGGCTCGGCGGCCATCTTGAACGCGACAGCTTTGGCCGCGATCACGTGCTCCAGCGGGCCGCCTTGCTGGCCGGGGAAGACCGCGCTGTTGATCTTGCGTGCGTATTGTTCCTTCGACAGGATCACGCCACCGCGCGGACCGCCGAGGGTCTTGTGGGTGGTGGTGGTCACGACGTCGGCATACGGAACCGGGTTGGGGTGCAGTCCCGCTGCGACGAGGCCGGCGAAGTGGGCCATGTCCACCATGAGGTAGGCGCCCACGAGGTCGGCGATGCGGCGGAACTCGGCGAAATCCAAGTGGCGTGAGTACGCGGACCAGCCGGCAACGATCAGCTTCGGGCGGTGTTCCAGGGCCAGGGCTTCGACTTCCGCCATATCCACCCGGAGGTCGGATTCGCTGACGTGGTACGGGATGACGTTGTACAGCTTGCCGGAGAAGTTGATGCGCATGCCGTGGGTCAGGTGGCCACCGTGTGCCAGGTCGAGGCCCATGATGGTGTCCCCCGGCTCAAGGAGCGCGAACATGGCGGCGGCGTTGGCCTGCGCGCCGGAGTGCGGCTGGACATTTGCGGCTTCGGCACCGAAGAGAGCCTTGACGCGGTCGATGGCCAGCTGCTCGATGACGTCGACATGCTCGCAGCCGCCGTAGTAGCGCTTGCCCGGGTAGCCTTCCGCGTACTTGTTGGTCAGGACCGAGCCCTGTGCCTGCATGACGGCTGCGGGGGCGAAGTTTTCGGAGGCGATCATTTCCAGCGTGGACTGCTGGCGGATGAGTTCCTGGGCGATCGCCTGTTCAACCTCCGGGTCCGCCTGGGCGAGCGGGCGGATCAGCGGTTCAACCATCATGTGCTCCTTTTGAGATACTTATATTTACCGACTAATCAGCAACTGATATATTAGAACTGTTGCCATAGTATGTTGAAGATCACACAACCGTCAACAGCCCGGCAGCAACCGATCCGCCAGACTTGGAATTGTGACAAACGGGAGAGGGCACATGAGCACTGCACTGGAGGCACTGGACACAGGCACGCAGGGGACGTCCTTGGCCGAAAACGCCTACCTGCTACTACGCGACCGGCTCATCATGCTGGACATCAAACCCGGCGACCCCATCAACGACGGTCAGATTGCCGCGGAACTCGGCATCGGGCGGACGCCCGTGCGCGAGGCCATCAAGCGGCTCGAAAGTGACCACCTCGTAGTGTCGTATCCCCGCCGCGGAACCTTCGCCACCGGCGTCGACATCACCCAATTGGCGGACGTCTCCGAAATCCGGGAACTGCTTGAGCCCTTGGCCTCACGGCGGGCTGCCCGCATGGCCAGCCCCAAGCTGCGGGAGGAACTGCGCGAGGTCGCCGCAGCCATCAGCGGCTTGGAAGCACACGACGCCGGGCAGCAGGAACTCATGCGGTACGACATCCAGGTGCATCGGCTCATCTACAAAGCCGCGGCCAATCCGCACCTCGAGGACGTGTTGATCCGCTACGACAACCTGGCAACCCGCATCTGGTGCCATATGCTGGACAAGATGCCCTCCGTGACGGGCCACGTCGCAGAGCACGCCGAGCTGCTCACTGCAATCGCCGACGGCGATGAGGACCGCGCGGCAGCGCTCGCCCTGCACCACGTGGTGAGTTTCGAAGAAACGATCCGCAAGGTGCTCTAGGTTCGTGGACCTCCGGCGTCATCTCTTCCAGTGTTTAGGCCACTTGACGTTGAACAGCAGCAGCCCCAGCAAGAGCGAATCAACCGTCATTACTCCCGCCATGAAGTAAGCCCAACCGGCCATCATGGCTCGTTCACCACCGGTCGGCGGCCCGAGGTGCGGGGGTGCATCAGAACATGCATAACAATCTCCTGACCCGGATCCCCCCAGTCACTCGATAGTCCACCAAGTGTGGCACGACGGCGCCCAAGAAGGAACGGCCTTTAGCGGTCGACGCCGGGACGAGCGAAGCCGCCCCCGCATGGCTGATATGGAGTTTGTGATGGCCCGTGTGGTTGACATGCTTTGCTGTCCCATGGTTCATTGCGAAGGCAGCCAGTGCGGGGGACGATGCGTTACTGCGCAATCGCATCAGGCCAAAAGAAATGCCTGTCAGCTGTTTTAGATCGAGAGGTTTGCGGATGCCGAGAATGAAGTGGCGATTTCCTGTTTTGCTAGTTGGCGCTGCCCTTTCGTTGATTCTGGTCATCCTGGTCCTTCGCTGGATAACGCATGGACCCGGGAACCTAACGGACAATGACTTTAGGCCTCCGTCTTTCGTTCCCAGCTCCCCTGCCGGTTCGGCGAGCCGTTAGTCCCGGTCCCGATAGAACTGACTACTGGATCGATCCGAGTCGCGGCCACAGCGGTGAAATCCACCAGGTAGTGCTCCGGCTATCCGTCGTGGGCGTCTTCGGCAGAGTGATGGGCGTCCGTTCGTAGCCTCGTAACTGACCTAGCGATATTCGGGCTTCTACCTAGTCCGGACGGATTTCAACCACTCAATTTCCAGCCTTCAACCACTCATTTTCCAGCCTTCAACCACTCATTTTTGAGGCAGCTCGACTCAAAGGCCAGTTTTGGCCGTAGTTTCGCTGAAGAGGGATCCAGCCCTCGGCTCGGTCTAAAGTGGAGGGGAAATTGAAGAAGAGAACATTGAAGAGTGCAGCTTGTTTCGCTGCAACGACCCTAATTGCAAGCTTCGGAATTCCAACATCGGCGAATGCCTCAGGTTCGAGACCGGCCCCACTGCCAGACACTGTTGTGTCTGGCAACAACATTCCTGCCGGGACCCGTCTCGTTCAAGCGTCGGACGATGACCAGCGTCTCACCGCTGGCGAGAACGCTGCTGTCATCGCCATCCAGCGTGATGACACTGCCAAACGCATCGTTACCTTCGAACTTGACGCCGCAAAAACCAGGCTCAACATCTATGCACCAAGCGTCGATATTCCAGATGTGGAACATCTCGCCTCAAAGCATCTGCCGCCGACGCGGTTTGCCGTCAAGCAATCCAGGTACTCCAATGCTGAGCTTCAAGCTGAAGTGACGCGGATACTGAGCACACAGCAACAAGTCACGGCAACATCCCGGATCACAACCATCGGCCCCAAGTCCGACGGTTCGGGATTGGATATCCAAATCAACGTTCCAGTCATGACTGGCCTGTCATTACCGGAAACCCCGCAAATCCAATCCCGGATGCCTGTTTCCTTGAGCGTAGGCGGTGAGATAAGCAACGCGGCAAACCGTTACGCAGATACGCCCCCCTACATTTCCGGAGCCTACATGGAGGGAAGTCGCAATAATGCATGCTCAACAGGCTTCTGGATAACTACGCCTCACACCCCGGATCCTATCGACTACATGCTTTCAGCCGACCACTGCAGCGCGACGGGAGATAGATGGATCTCCGGAATCGACGGGCAACCTGGAGCTACGCGAGAGTACCTTGGCACCGCTGTCGGCCAGGCCAGAGGCGGCAATGACTTCGAACGCCTCCAGGGGTACCCCTCGAAGGCCCCTTACGTCTATTGGGGAACGCACCTAACCACAGACATCGCCGGCATCATGGGCTGGACTGGAAACCCCGTCATCAACAACTCCGTATGCTACTCGGGCTCATTCACAGGAACAATCTGTTCGAACGCTGTGAGCGCCGTCGACCAAACGGTCTGTTACGCATTCCTTCAGTGTTATTCCGGATTGACGATTACCAATCAGACGGCGGGCCACCCAGCAGCAGGAAACGGCGACAGCGGCGGCCCCGTGTTAAGTGTTATCAACGGTTCTGTCTACGCCAGTGGCATTATCAGTGGCATCCAGAACGCATCAACGAACTGTCTGGGCATCCCAGGGTCAGCTGCGGATGGGGGACGAAAGTGCAGCTCGCGGGTAATTTATGCCCCCATCTCGCACTTCTTCGCAAATAATGGAGGCCATGTCCTTTACGTGGCCTCCATCCACTAAGCCTTGATCCACCGATGATGATCGAGACGCGGGCGGCGGTTTAAACCGAGAATGCCCGTCTTTTCGAGGAAAATGG
>NZ_JAMXIC010000045.1 GCF_027587375.1 Arthrobacter sp. B2a2-09 | reverse complement strand
CCAGCATGCTCCCTGCCCGCACAACGAGCCGAACCGGATTCAAATCATCAGCCCGGGCACATCGGTGGATCGAGGCTTAGCAAGCATCGATTTATGCGACCGCTTGCGCCCGGCCGATACGGAAGAGGATGGTTCGAGCCGTTGCGATCAAGGCACCGGTGATTCCTGCCCCGAAGATTGTGCCGATGACAACGAGAGCCCAGCCTCCGACCTCGATGGCGTGCATGATCTGGGACGCCGCCGCGGCAGAGATGCCAAGGGACCCCGCGATCCATGAAACAGCCAAGCTCGCGCCGAAGATGCCAACCACAGCCAGCGCAGCCGCGGCCGCAGCCTGAAGCCCGGTCCTTTTCGTCATTGTTGATTCCACTTCAACCCCATTTCTCGAGTAGAACGGCCAACGGAATCGCTGGCCCTGAATAGTGGTGCCCCTCCAAAAGGAAGGCCATCCACGATTCAGATTCTCTCGGTGAAATTGGCGTCTAAGTGTAAAAAAGTGAAAACTCCGTGTGCCCAGGGCCGTTTCTCAGTGTGAACAAGCCGGATCTCCGTGTGCGCCCGGACCCGTCTACGTGTGCGCCGAGTGAAAACACTGAGAGCCGCGCGCGGCACTTGGAACGCTAAGGAACTTAGACGTGGTCGGCCTGGTCGTGGACCGTCAACGTCCCGGCGAGGTCGAGGTCTGCGCCGGTGCCGTGCGCCCCAGCGTGTGCGAGGAGTGCGGCACCGAGTGCGGCGCTCCAGAATGTCCTGGCTTCGACGTCGACGGGTCGCTTGAGGCTCCAACCCCGGCTGCCGACGATCTGGCTCATGAATCGCTCCGATTGGCGGAACAGCAGTTGGAGGTGCTCGTCGACCACGGGGGCGAGCTCGGCTTTGGCGATTCCGGTCGCGAGTGCTCCCGCGACCGAAGGGAGCGAGGGCAAGGCGAGGACCGCGCGGGCGATGTTGCGCCGGAAGGTCGCCGCGTCGGGGGCCTGGCGGCCGATCCGCTCGATCCGCCGGGTGTCGTGGAGCAGACCAAGGAATGCGGCGTGCACGAGTAGTGAGTCTTTGGAACCGAAGTAGTAGGTGATCTGGTTGGGGAACACCCCTGCCGCGTCTGCGATTTCCGCGACGCTCAGCTGGGCTCCGTGGCGCTCCTTGCCGAGCCGGGCCGTGGTCTCGATGAGTCGCCTCCGGGTCGCGCGTCCGCGCTCGAGCGTCGAGGTCTGCGCCTCGGGTTCGGTTCGCTTCTGAATCACCTCTCGATTGTATGTGATACAAAAGTAGCGTTAGTTGTATGACATACAAGAGAGGTGGTTGAAGGGCATGGGACGGAATGAGGTTGTAGTGACCGGACTTGGCGCGATCACGCCGCTCGGAGGCGACGTCAGATCGACTTGGGAAGCCCTGCTGGCCGGCGAGTCCGGCATCCGGGGCGAGGTTCTACCCGGCCATGAGGACGGCGAACTGGCCGGCACCGTGGCCGGGACGATGGCGATCGACCCGGCCACGCGCCTGTCCCCGGTGCAAGCCAGGCGTCTGGACCGCTCGCAGCAGGCAGCTCTCGTCGCTGCGGCCGAGGCTTGGGCTGACGCCGGAGCCCCTGAAGTCGACCCGGAGCGACTCGCCTCGGCGATCGGCACCGGAATCGGCGGCGTGCAGACCCTGTTGGAGGAAGACGACGTTCTTGAACTGTCGGGTGCCCGCCGTGTCTCGCCACGAACCGTCCCGATGCTCATGCCCAACGCCGCTGCCGCCCTGATCAGCATCGCCTACGGTGCGCGCGCCGGGGTATACACACCAGTCTCCGCCTGCTCATCCGGTGCCGAGGCGATCGCGCTAGGGGCCAGGCTCATCCGTGCTGGCGAAGCAGACGTGGTCATCGCGGGCGGAACGGAGGCAGCGATTACCCCGATCACCGTCGCCGGTTTCAAGCAGACCCAGGCGCTGTCGCGTCACACCGCGGAGCCGGCCTCAGCGTCTCGACCGTTCGCCGCGGACCGCAGCGGATTCGTCCTGGCGGAAGGTGCCGCGGTCTTGGTGCTCGAGAGCGCCGAACACGCCGCTGCGCGTGGTGCACGGGTCCACGCAGTGCTCGCCGGAGCCGGCATCGCGGCCGACGCGTACCACCTCACCGCCCCCGCTCCCGATGGCAGCGGTCAGATCTCGGCAATGCGGAAGGCTCTCGCGCAAGCCGGACTTGATCCCGAGCAGATCGGGCACATCAATGCCCATGCTACTGGGACGCCGGTGGGAGATGCTGCCGAGTCCCGTGCGATCAGGGAGGTATTCGGGCACGCGACCGTGACGGCGCCCAAAGCGGCGCTCGGCCATCTCTTCGGGGCTGCAGGGGCGATCGAGGCTCTCATAGCGGTCCTCAGCGTGAAGCACGACGTCGTTCCGCCGACCCGCAACCTCACCCCGAGCGACGTTGATCCCGACATCAACCTCGACGTCGCCACCCAACGACGGAACCTCCCTCAACAGGCTGTGCTCAGCAACTCCTTCGGCTTCGGTGGGCAGAACGTTTCCCTCGTCGTCACCGATGCACGACACCCCATTACCTCGACCACACGATGAACCACGCGACCGCGCCGGCGACACCACCGCCACTGCGAGCTCGGCCTACTCGGCCGCCGCCAAGCAAGGCTACCGTCTCGTCGACGGTGCCTTGGCCGGCGAACCGACAACGAACGGCCGCGTGTTGACCGGTTCGACGGGAACGACGGCGGGCTTGACTTCAGCAATCGGCTCCGCAGGCTCAGCGTAAGAGCCGGTTCCGAGCCCGCGCACAGTCCAGCCTTGCGCCTGCCACACCCCAGCGTCCAGGACGTTCCGCGCGTCCAGCACCATCCGGCGTCGTACGAGCGAACCGACAGCGGCGGGTGAGAGGGCTCGGTATTCGTCCCATTCGGTGAGCAGCAGCACCAACTCAGCGCCTTCGAGCGCGCGAGTGGTGGACGCTTCGAAGCGGAGCTGGGGGTAGCGCATCCAGGCATTGTTGATGGCCTTGGGATCGGTCACGGTAACGTGGGCGCCCGCCGCGGCCAACTGGAGTGCGACGTCCAGGGCGGGGGAGTCACGGATGTCGTCGGTGTCCGGTTTGAAGGCGGCGCCCAGCACGGTGACGGTGCGGCCGGACAGGAAGCCTTTGCACATTTCGCGGGCGACGTGCACGGCGCGGGCGCGCTGGCCCAGATTGATGGAGTCGACCACGCCCATCCACTCATCGAGGGAAGGCACGGACAGCGCTTGTGCCTGTGCGCGGAACGAGCGGATGTCCTTCGGCAAGCAGCCGCCTCCGAAACCCAGGCCGGCGTGCAGGTACCGGTTGCCGATGCGCGGATCCAGGCCCATCGCCTCACTGAGCTCGGTAACGTCGGCCCCTGAGGCGTCGCAAAGTTCGGCCATGGCGTTGATGAAGCTGAGCTTCGTGGCGAGGTACGCATTGGAGGCGGACTTGATGAGCTCGGCTGTCGCGAAGTTGCAGACCAGCCGCGGGATCCCGGCGGAAATCAGCGGTTCGTAGACGGCGTCGAGCGCCGCCGTCACCGGGGTGCCGGCGGCAGAGTCCTTGCCGCCCGGCACGCCGTACACCAATCGATCTGGTACCAATGAATCCTTCACTGCCGTGCCTTGACGCAGGAACTCGGGGTTCCAACCGAGCAGGACATCCGGCCTGCGGGCAAGGATGCCGCGGAGCATGTCCACTGTGCCCACGGGAACGGTGGATTTGCCGACGACGGCGGCGCCCCTCGCCAGATGCGGGAGGAGGCTCTTCGTGGCTGCGATCACGTAGGAGAGGTCAGCGGTATCCGACGTCTTGGATTGCGGGGTGCCCACGCAGAGGAAGTGCGTCTGGGCGTCTGCGGCGTCGGCGAAGTCAGTGGAGAACGTGAGCCGCTTGGTGGCGAAGCCGTCCCGGAGGAGTTCGTCAAGGCCGGGTTCGTGGAAGGGCGCGAAGCCATTGTTCAGGTGAGCGACCTTCTGGGCATCGACGTCGATGCCCACCACGGTGTGGCCCATCGACGCGAGCGTTGCGGCGTGCACCGCGCCAAGATAGCCGCAGCCTACAACGGAGATTTTCATGCTGGGAGTCCTTTGCTGGAAGTCACGGAAATAGTGGCGGGCTCGGCCGCCTGAAACTCGGCCGCCTGAAGCTCGGCCGCCTGAAACTCGGCCGCCTGAAGCTCGGCCGGTTGGATGGGTGCAGCGGCAGGCTCCACGAGCGCTTCACCGGCGATCACTGCCTCGTAGTGCTGGACGAGTTGGGCACTCAGCACCGGCCAGGTCCGTCCTTGGACCGAAGCGAGTGCCGCCGTTCCGAACGCACGGCGCTTGGCGTCGTCGCCCACCAGGTCCTGCACGTAGCCCCGCAACTGCGCAAGGTCTCCCGGCTCGTAAAGCCACCCGGTACGGGAGTTTTCCACGAGATCGAGGGGACCGCCGCGGCCGGTGGCCACGACGGGAACGCCCGAGGCCATGGCCTCTTGGATCGTCTGGCAAAACGTTTCGAACTCGCCAGGATGGACGAAGAGGTCAAGGCCCGCCACGACCTGGGCCAATTCCTCGCCGCCCAGGAACCCGGTGAAGAAGGCGTTCGGCAGTGCTGCTTCGAGGGCAGCGCGTTGCGGGCCGTCGCCCACAATGACAAGCCTCGTTCCCGGCAGGTCCGCCAGCACGGCGAGGTCCTCCACCTGCTTCTCCACCGCGAGGCGGCCGACATAGCCGATGATGCGCTCGCCGTGGGGCGCTACGGAGGCGCGCCACGCCGTCGAGCGCTTGGTGGGGGAGAACCGCGCGGTATCCACACCGCGCCGCCACATGCCCACCCTTAAGATCCCGCGGCCGCGCAACTGGTTTAGCGCGAACGTGGACGGGACCAGTGTCCGGTCTGCACGAAGATGGATGTTGTCCACCCGGTTCCATGCCCAGTTCTCCAGGATGGGGACGCCATACCGGGCGGCGTAACTGGGGACCTCGGTTTGATAGATGGCAACCGTGGGGATGCCGAGCTGGTGCGCAGCCTGCACAGCCCGCCATCCGAGCACGAAAGGGGATGCAAGGTGGACGACGTCCGGTGCGTAGTCGGCAAGGATTCTCTTGACCCGGCTCACACCGCCCAACGCCACCCGCACATTTGTGTACCCGGCCAAGGGCACGGAGGGGAGGCGGTGGACAAAAGCGCCGTTCACGACGTCCGAGACAGCAGTGTCCGACGTCGAGGGCGCAATCACCATCACTTCGTCGCCGCGCTCTTGCAGATGCTCCAGCACCCGCAGGATGGAGTGGGTTACCCCGTTCATGAGCGGCAGGAATGATTCGGCAACGATAGCGATCCTCACCCCTCCACGGTGTGCGCGGAGGTTGGCGAAGCGGGGGAATGGGCGTGACGGTAGGGGGAAGGTTTGGTTAACAAATTGATGTTGATTCCCGAGTGTAGGATTCCGAGCGACTGAAAATGCGCCAATCTAGGTAATTGCGGAGTTGAAAGACGGGTAGAAGTTACTCTTATTCCCCAATATGCGCCCGACTTACGGTGACAACTGTATTGAACCTCGTGGCCATGACTGGGGCTTGTCCCGGGCACCGGGGTGTTTCGGCAGAGGGCGCTGACTGGGCGGCGCGCCCTCGTGCGCTGAATAGCGCTGGGTGTAGTCGCCCTGCGCCGCCCGTATGTCCGGCCAGGCCGTTGCCTAGAATCGAGCCAGACCCTATGAAACTCTTCAACCGTACTGACCAGGTTGACCAGCACCGGACGTTCAAACGGACGATCCCCGGCAAATGGTTCACCTGGTTCTCCACCGTTGTGGTGGCAATTGCGTTCGCTGGCGTCACCGCCGGCATCACCGCACCCGCCGCGCAAGCCGCTAATCCAACAGTCGTCACCTTGACCTTTGACGACGCAAATGCCGACCAACTCAACGCCGCTCAGACCATGCAGACCCTGGGCCTGGTGGGTACTTTCTTCACGCCCTCCGGATTCATTAACAACCCCAATTACCTGACGACAAGCGACATGCAGGGCCTCGTGGCGAACGGCAACGAGATTGCCGGCCACACTGTTACCCACCCGGATCTGACCACCGTGACATCGGATGAGGCAACTCGCCAGATTTGCAACGACAGGGTGAACCTCAGCAACCTTGGATTCACGATCACTGACTTCGCGTATCCCTTCGCTGCCGAGAACGCATCCCTCGAAACCATAGTCAAGAACTGCGGCTTCAATAGTGCCCGCAATCTTGGTGACATCAAGACGCGGTTCAGCTGCGCCGGCTGCCCCCTCGCGGAGACCATCCCGCCGGTGAACGCGTACAACACGGCGGCCCCGGATGAAGTGGACAACACCTGGACCCTGGCAGACCTGGAGAAATCGGTCACGCAGGCCGAGCCCGCAGGCGGATGGGTGCAGCTCACCTTCCACCACATTTCGGCCACCAGCACCGATGCGCTGAACATCACGCCCACCTTGTTCGCCCAGTTCGCTACGTGGCTCAAGACGCGTCCTGCAACGACAAGCGTCAAGACGGTGGCACAGGTGATAGGCGGAACGGTCAAGCCGCTGGTTTCCGGACCGCCGGCCCCGCCACAGGGTACTGGAAACCTGGTCAAGAACCCGAGCCTCGAAACCCTCGCAAACGGCGCCCCGCAATGTTGGGCCGCTGGAGGCTACGGCACAAACACGGCTACCTTCTCCACGGTCAGGCCCGGGCATACCGGGAACGTCGCCGAAAAGCTCGTAGTGAGTGGATATGTCGACGGCGATGCGAAACTGTTGCCTACCCTGGACCTTGGAGGTTGTTCTCCGACGGCAACTGCGGGACACACCTACAACATAGGCGCTTGGTATAAGTCCACCGCCAACACTCAGTTCGAGCTGTATTACCGAACTGGACTCGGTTCGTGGACGTACTGGACCTCCAGCCCGTGGTTCGCCGCAGCTACTACTTACCAAAAGGCAAGCTGGACGACTCCGGCCCTTCCTTCTGGCGCCAGCGGCATCAGTTTCGGGCTGAACCTGTTCAGCAACGGCACCATCACGACGGACGACTACGAGATGTTCGACGTCGCCACCGTGACGCCACCTCCGCCCCCACCGCCCGGAACCAACCTCGTACAGAACCCCAGCCTTGAAACTGCCGGGGCGGGCTCGTTCCCACAGTGCTGGCAGGCGGGTGGATACGGCACCAATACCGCCGTGTTCAGCACCGTAGCCACGGCTCACACCGGTACGAAGGCTGAGAAGCTCACCATCACGGGCTACTCAAGTGGTGATGCGAAACTGCTTCCCACATTGGACTCCGGTAGTTGCGCTCCACCAGCCATCGCGGGACACACCTACTCGGTGCGTGTTTGGTACACCGCCACAGCCGTCACACAGTTCGCTTTGTATTACCGTGACGCCTCTGGCGCGTGGGTCTACTGGACCTCCGGACCGTGGCTGAACACCGCCACTACCTATACCCAGGCAAGCTTCACGACGCCGGCACTCCCCGCCGGGGCCACTGCAATCAGCTTCGGCTTGAGCCTGTTCAACAACGGCACAGTCACCACGGATGACTACGCCATGTTTGACACCGTCGGAGCCCCGCCCCTGGGGTGAGCAACTGAGTAACTGAAACGAACACTGAGGGCGGCTGCTTAGCCGCCCTCAGTTGTTTGCTTGGCGTGTTTACTTAGCCTGCTACTTGGCCGCCTTCAGAACGTCCGGCAGCTCGTCAACGAATACTGTCCCGGGCGGCTCGTAATAGATGACAAGCACCTCATCACCCACGTTGAAAACACTGCTCTTGTCGAACGGATGTGCGTGGAAGGCGCTCGTGCCGCCGTGGAACGGCAGCATCACTTCCCCTACGGTGCCCGGCCCGATACGACCCGTGACCCTACCGATTTTGCCGGTCAGGCTCCGATCAACCTCTCTGTGCATCAGTGTCCCTATGCATCAGGGGTTTTGGTGGGCCGCTTGGCCGGTTCCTTGCCGTTCTTGAGCGCCGATGTGATCGATGGCAGGTAGTTGCCGACCTGGGCCAGGATCCCACCCACCATGCTGTTGAGGCCCTCGCCACCATTGAGGACCGTCAGTTGCCCCACGTGGGCGAAGGGTTCAGCCGCGGCTGCAACGATCGCAGGCATGTTCTCGGCAAGCTGCTGGGAGATCACGGCCTCTTGGTTGGTTCCGAGAGCCTCGGCACGGGCTTTGATGCCGTCCGCTTCCGCCAAGGACTTGGCCTTGATGGCGGAGGCTGCAGCGTCACCGCGGGCCCTGGTGGCAGCGGCTTCGGCTTCACCGGTGATCTTCGTAGCACCCGCAATGGCGGCCGCCGCCGTGGCGTTGGCCTGCGCTTCGACTTCAACTCTGCGGGCGTTTGCCTGGGCCTCGAGTTCCGTCCGCCGTGCCCGCGCCTCGGAGGCGCTGATGTCGGCAGCCTTTTGGGCTTCCGCCTCGGTCCGCTGGGCGTACGCCTTTGCATCGGCAGGCTTTCGGATGGATGTCTGGAGCTTCTGCTCCTCGCGGTCCGCCTCCAGCTTGGCCACCTCGGTTTCCTGGACCACCACTTGCTGGCGCGCCGTGGCGTCGGCCAACGGACCTGCCTGCGCCGCGTTGGCCCTGGCGGTCTCGGCATTGGCTTGGGCCGCTGATTGCTTGATGGCCGAGAGGCTCTGGGCATCGGCAATCTGGGCAGCTGCCTCAGCTTCCCTTTCCGCGGCTTCGCGGTTTCTGGTGGCCTCGGCGATGCGGGCCTCCATTTTGACCTGCGCAATGTGCGGCTTGGCCAGGTTCTGAATGTAGCCCGTGGGGTCCTGGAGGTCCTTGATTTGAAGGGAATCAACCACCAAGCCAAGCTTTTCCATTTCAATACCACTGGCGCTCCGGACCAAAGACGCGAGTTTGTCGCGCTCACGAATGATTTCTTCCATGGTCATGCTGCCAATGATCGAGCGCAGGTGTCCCTCAAAGACGTTGTAGACCTGGCTTTGCATTTTGGGCTGCTGGCCGAGAAACCTCCTCGCGGCGTTCGCAATGAAGGGCGCGGCATCACCGATTTTGTAGATAACCACACCCTCCACGATCACCTGAATACCTTGCGAGGTCACGCAGTTGACCTGGAGCTCTGTTTCATTCAGCGTCAGGGACAAAGTCCTCACGGTTTGGAGCCCGGGAACCACCAGGGCACCCTTACCGGTGACGATTTTGAAATCCATTCCGTCCCTGGTGTCCAAACTTCCCCGAGTCAGGCCGGAAATGATCAGTGCCTCGTTTGGTTCAGCCACCTTCCACATCAATTTGATGAGAAGCCTAATGACGGCAACGGCGACAACTACCCCTAATACGGTGACAAGAATGGGGAGATAAGCAACGAGGTCGAACATGACTGTCCTTTCAACGGCAAGCACTCAAGCGGCTCGTGTAGTCAGTCTGCTTCGGTCTGCTCCAGGAGTCCAGCTATTTGTTTACTTACAATTGACACAACGGATGCTCCTAAGCGTGCGTTCCCGCCAGCGATTCAGTCCTCACCTCAGCTACCGCCCGAGGTGCCGGGACGCCGTCGCCCTCTTGGCCGTAGAGCCAGTCGTTGTACTGGAAGTCGCCGTCCTTGCGGCTTTTGAACAGCAGGTTCCGCAAGATGCGGGCGACGCCGGACACGTGCCAGGACTCGCCCCAGACGCGCGCCGTGCGCTGGACGCGGGCCGTGCGCGCCGCGCGGGCTGAGTTGAAATCGCTGATGGCGCGGTCCCACGCACCGGTGTCCACGCCGTCGTCGGTAAACACGGAACCGACGGTGGAGTCCTGGAGGACCGCGGCGTCTTCAAGCGCCTGGCAGGCTCCTTGGGCCAAATACTGGAGCATGGGGTGCGCGGCATCACCCATCAAGACCAGGCGGCCGTCGATCCAGTTTTCGATGGGATCGCGATCGTACATGGGCCAGCGAAGGCCGGTCGCAAGGTTCCGCAGCGCCAGCTGTACGGCTGGAATGCAGTCCTTGTAAGCGGCCTCGAGTTCGTCAACGCCGCCGTACTGCTCCTCGCCGCGCTCGAACGAGGGCGACTTGAAAACAGCAACCGTGTTGAGCAGTTCCCCCTTGCGCAGCGGGTATTGCACGAGGTGGCAGTCCGGCCCGAGGTAGACGACGACGTCCTCGAGATCGGTCGCCGGGGTCTCAGGCGTGATGGGCACAGTTCCGCGATAGGCGACGTACGACGACGACACCGGCCCGTCCTGCGCGACGGCGGCGCGGAGCGTGGACTTGAGGCCGTCGGCGCCGATTACGACGTCGGCCTCGTAAACGTCCCCACTCGACGTGTGCGCCACGCCGCGGGCGTTCACGGTCTCAACGTTCTCGACGACGACGTCGTTCACCAGGCGGACGCCGGCGTCTTGGCACGCTTCCAACAGGATCCGGTGCAGGTCGCTGCGGTGGATCACCACGTACGGAGCGCCGTAACGCTTTTCGAACTCGCCCCCGAGGGTCTGCCGGGTGAGTTCCTCACCGCTCAGGGCGTCGCGGAACACCAAGTGCTTGGGCCGGACCCCGATCTCGAGCGCCTTCTCAAGGAGGCCCCAACGCTTCAAGACGCGGGAGGCGTTGGGGGCCATCTGCAGTCCGGCCCCGACCTCGCCGAATTCGGGGGCCCGCTCAACCAACGTCACCTCGGCGCCGTTAGCGCGGAGGGCCAGGGCACCGGCAAGGCCGGCCATCCCTCCGCCGACGACGAGGACTTCAGTGGACGGTTTGCGGTCAGACATTGCTAGCTCCTACAGAGGTGGTGTTGTTGGATTGGATTTTGGCGGCCTTGATCTTCGTGGTTTTGATCTTGGCTCCGATGGTGCCGAGCAGGATGGCCGCGACGGCGGCGGCCGCGGCAAACGCCAGGAAGTTCGAGTTGACGCCCAGCCCGGCTGCCAGCAGCAGTCCGCCTACTTGGGGTGCGGCGACCGCGCCGATGCGGCCCACGCCGAGCGCCCAGCCGAGCGCTGTGCCCCGCAGATGCGCCGGGTAATGGCTGGCCACCGCCGCGATGATGAGGCACTGGGTTCCGTGGGTGCCGACCCCGGCCAGCACCAACATGAGGTAGACGAGCCCCACAGGCGGTCCCGCCACCAGTACGGCCAGCGCGACGGCGGCGACGGCGGCTGCCGCGATCGCCGTCGGGATGGGACCGAAGCGCGTTCCCGCCCAAGCGGTGGCCACCGAGCCGACGACGGCACCGAGGTTGAGTGCCAGCCCGAACGTCAGGGCGGATCCGAGGTTGTAGCCGGCCAGTTGCATCAAGTTCGGGAGCCACGTGCCCAGGCCGTACCAGGCAAAGAGCGTCACGAGGGTGGCGATCGCGAACAGGATGCTCATGCCGAGGTACGGGGCCCGGAGCAGGGACTTGAAGCCCACTGTCTGTTTCGCGTTCGTTGCGGCCTTCGCCGGCGGGAGCGTCTCCGGGAGCGTCTCCGGGAGGAAGCGCATGCCCAGCGGAACCACCACGAGCAGGGCCACGGCGGCCGCCAGGAACATGACCGGCCAGCCGAAAGCAGGAATCAGCGGAATGCCTGCCAACGCGGCAATCGAGCCGCCGATCGGGACTCCGGACATCATCAGCGTGGCGATGGTGGACCGCCATTTGGCGGGGACCAGTTCCGCGACCAAGGCATTTGCCGAGGGAACAAGTCCGCCCAGGCCGATGCCGGCCAGCAAGCGCAAGCTCCCGAAGACGAAGGCGTTAGGGGAGAACGCGCACAGGATGGTGAAGAGCGAAAACAGCGCGGCGCAGGCGATGATGGTCCGGCGGCGGCCCCAACTGTCCGACATCCTGCCGGCGAAGATGGCTCCAATCATCATGCCCACGAACGCCATCGAGCCGACCGTGCCGGCAGTGGCTTTGGTGAGCCCCCACCCTGTGTCGGTGATGAGGGACGACTGCACGGTGCCGTAGACGATGAGGTCATAGCCGTCGAAAACCACCAGCAACCAGCAGACCAGCACAGCGGCGGCGGAACGCCTGGAGAACCGGGCCATAGCTTCGGTTGCTGCCTCGGGGGAGTGGTGAACGCCGTGTTGGGTCCGCTCCGGCGCTGCAGCGGATGGTGTGTGATTCATCCCACCACTGTGTGGCCGCCGTCGCCGTAGCCCAATAGAATTCTGTCGTGCAGAATCTTCCAGTCCGTAAGAAGCCGGCCTATTCCATTGAGGCCGTGGACAACGCGCTGCAACTCCTCCAGCTCTTGCGCGACGGCGGCAGCCTGCGCCTCAAGGACGCCGCCGCGGAGCTGGGTGTTGCCCCCTCCACTGCCCACCGGCTGTTGGCCATGCTGGTCTACCGGGGGTTCGCGGTCCAGGACGAGACCCGCCGCTACGTGCCTGGGCCGGCCATGGGGGTTGGCCCGGCAGGACTCAGTTGGACCCGTTTGCTGCGCACGGTGGCGCAGCCGCATATGGAACTCCTGAGTGGCCGGATCAACGAGACCGTCAATCTCATGGTTCGCGTGGGTACCAAGGTCAGGTTCCTGGGCACAGTGGAGGGGACCAATGCCCTGCGGGTAGGCGACAGGCAGGGAACCGTATTGCCCGCCAACAAGGCCTCGGGCGGCAAGGCGCTGTTGGCCGAGCTGGAGCCCGCCATGATTGAGCAGTTGTTCCGCAGCCACAATGCGGAGATTGGCGGGGACAGCATTCCCGACGCCGAATATCCGGCTTTCCTCCGCGAGCTCGAGACGATTCGGAACAACGGATTCGCCGCGAATTTCGAAGGCACCGAGGAAGGGATCAGCGCTTTGGGGGTGGCGCTCCACAACGGGAATGGCGTTGCGGTGGGTGCCCTGAGCGTCGCGACCCCCGTGGCAAGGTTCCGCAGGCTCTTCGACAGCGGACTCGTGGCCATCATGCGGGAAACCCAGCGCCAATTGGAGATCGATATTGCGGCAAATCCGGCCGGGTCCGAACCGTAACCCACCCAACTAGTCCCCACCCAACTGACTCGCAGTTGATGTCGTTTTGAGGGCCCATAACGACATCTACTGCGAGTCAGTTGGGGCAGGCCGTTAGCTCGGTTGGGCCAGTGGATTCTGGCTAGCAGAATATGCTGGAGATCACTTGAGGGTCTCCCTAAGGTCTGGAGTACGCCAAAACTTTCCCGTACCCCTTGAGGAGGCCCCCTGTGTCCATCAGCGCCGATAGCACAACACATGAATCGGTTGCCGCCGCGCACGCGGTTCCGGAACCGACTCCCGAGGAAGCCAAGCAGCTTGAGCAGTTGTACCGCGACTTCGACACGGAGAACTTGATTCCGCTCTGGACCGAGATCGCGGACCTGATGCCGATGGTGCCATCTCCGAAAGCGGTGCCGCACGTGTGGCGCTGGAACGATCTGTACCCGCTGGCTGCCCGCGCCGGGGATTTGGTGCCCGTGGGCCGTGGCGGAGAACGCCGTGCCATCGCCCTGGCCAACCCGGGCCTGGCCGGCACGCCGTATGCGACGCCGACGTTGTGGGCAGCCATCCAGTATCTCGGCGCGCACGAAACAGCCCCGGAGCACCGCCACTCGCAGAACGCGTTCCGTTTCGTCGTCGAAGGCGAAGGTGTCTGGACCGTCGTCAACGGGGACCCGGTGGCGATGCGCCGCGGGGATTTCCTGCTCACGCCGGGCTGGAACTTCCACGGCCACCACAACGACACCGACCAGCCGATGGCGTGGATCGACGGACTGGACATCCCGTTCGTGCACTACGCGGACGCCGGGTTCTTCGAATTCGGCACCGAACGCGTCACGGATGAGGCCACCCCGGCCGTTTCGCGCTCCGAGCGGCTCTGGGCGCACCCGGGCCTGCGTCCGCTGTCCGGGCTGCAGGACACGGTGAATTCCCCGATAGCTGCCTACCGTTGGGAACACACCGACGCTGCCTTGCGCGAACAGTTGCTTCTCGAGGATGAGGGCCACCCCGCCACGGTGTCCCAGGGCCACGCCGCTGTGCGCTACACCAACCCCACCACCGGCGGGGACGTGATGCCCACCATCCGCGCCGAATTCCACCGCCTCCGCGCCGGCGCTTCCACCCAGGCCGTGCGCGAAGTCGGCTCCAGTGTCTGGCAGGTCTTCGAAGGACGCGGCACCGTGGTACTGAACGGGGAGTCCAAGGTCCTCGAGAAAGGCGACCTCTTCGTGGTCCCGTCCTGGCAGGAATGGTCGCTTGGCGCCGAGAGCGAGTTCGATCTCTTCCGCTTCAGCGATGCCCCCATTTTCGAACGACTGAATTTCAACCGCACGTACATCGAAGGACGCAACAAATGAGACTCCTCACCCTCCGCACTTCTGACGGGACCGGCACCGGCACCGTGGCCGTCCGCCAGGACGGCGACACCCTGACCGAGATCGACGGCTTCTCCGATGTCGGCGCCCTCCTGCAGGATCCCGCCTGGGCGGCCATCGCGGAGGCGGCCAACGGCGCAACGCACGCGTACGACGGCGCCGACCTCGCCGCCGTCGTGCCCTCACCGGGGAAGATCATCTGCGTCGGGCACAACTACCGCAACCACATCAAGGAGATGGGTCGGGAAATCCCGGAGTACCCCACCCTGTTCGCGAAGTACCAGGAATCGCTGATTGGTCCCAACGACGATCTTGCGTTGCCGCAGGAATCGGACACGGTTGACTGGGAGGCCGAGCTCGCCGTCGTGATCGGCAAGAAGGGGCGCCGGATCAGCGAAGCCGACGCGGCGGACCACATCGCCGGGTACTCGGTGCTGAACGACATCAGCATGCGCGATTACCAGTTCCGCACCGTCCAGTGGCTCCAAGGCAAGACCTGGGAGAAGTCCACGCCGTTCGGGCCCGCCCTGGTCACCAAGGACGAGTTCACGGCCGGGCCGCTGATGACCTCCGCGGTGGACGGCGAGATCCAGCAGCAGACCCCCACCGGGGACCTTGTGTTCACCCCGGAATTCCTGGTGTCCTACATTTCGACCATCATCACGCTGAACCCTGGCGACGTCATCGCGACCGGCACGCCCGGCGGTGTGGGCCACGCCCAGAACCCGAAGCGCTACCTCCAGGAAGGCCAGATCCTGGTCACCACAATTGAAGGCCTGGGCCAGCTGAACAACCGCGTGGTCAAGGAAGCCTGATGGTCGCCCGCCACGATCTCACCACCGATCCGGGCCTGCAGGAACAGCTGCTGCAGGCCCGGCGGGGGACCGCGTTCTTCGCCCGCAAGCTCAGTGAACTCTCCGATGCCGAGCTCGACGGCGATTCGCTGCTTCCCGGGTGGAGCCGCCGCCACGTTGTCGCACACATCGGCTACAACGCCAGGGCCATCGCCCGGCTGGTTGAATGGGCCTCGACCGGCGTCGAGACTCCGATGTATCCCTCCGTCTCGGTGCGGGATGAGGAGATCAACTTCGGTGCCACGCTGTCTCCCATCGCGTTGCGGAACCTCTTTGACCACTCCGCCGTGCACCTCAGCGTGGAATGGCGCGACCTGCCCGAGGACGCGTGGCACCACACGGTCCGGACCATCCAGGGCAGGGAAGTCCCGGCGTCGGAAACCGTGTGGATGCGCACCCGCGAAGTCTGGGTGCATGCCGTGGACCTCGACAACGGAGCATCATTTGCTGACATCCCGGCGTCTGTACTGGAACGGCTGCTACACGACATCACGTCCGCCTGGGCCACCCGCGGCACCGATAAGGGGCTCCTCGTCAAGGTGACCGGAACGGACCTCACGTTCGGCGATCCGGACGCCGCCGTCGTCGTCGCCGGGCCTCTCGCCGGGGTCGTGGAGTGGGCCACCGGGCGCGGGACCGGCGGGGTCGCTGGGGCGGAACCCGAGGGACTTGGTATCGCTGGGCCGGTGCCGGCGGCACCCAAGTGGGTCTGACGGCGTCGGGCACAAAGAAGGTTGGCACAGCTCCCGGCTTCTTCACCGCAGGAACTGCACCAACCGCTTGTATGACTATTCAGATTTGGCTGTAGATCCTACCCATTGGCGGCTCCTGTAGTCCCGGGCTAACTCAATCCGGGCTTGTGAATAGGTCTATTTTGCGTCGTCAGCCAGATGCCGTGAAAACATCCAGCCTGCGGCGACCATCAGGATGCCCAGAACAATGAACGTCCAGTTGTCGAGCGTGTTCAGCGACAGGAAGTTGGCCGCCGAATCAACTCCGACACTCAGTCCGTACACACTGAGCACGATGTACAAGGCACCGAAGCTCATCAGGTAATTGCGTGCGCTATGGCCGCCCGAGCGGGACATCGCCAAGCTGGTTCCGCCGATGAGCAGCTGCACAATGTTGAGCAGCAGCGACACTTGGAACACACCCAGGAGCATTGCGTGCGAATTTGGCCCGAAGAACTGCAATTCCCCGTACCGCATGGTGATGCCCGGAATGAATCCGAGAAGGCCCACCAGCGCCATCAGAATACCTACACCCATGCCGATGTTCTGGATGTCCGTGCGTCCAAAGTGAACACCATGTGCATGTGGGGTCGCGGTAGTCATTTATGCCCTCCATCCACCTATTGCGAACAATCCAATTTTACGTCTGACTTATGCAAAAAGCGCGGGGAGCGGCGGCGCCCGACGCTCGCTCACTTGTGGGGCGTTTTTCCCTGACGCTCGCTCACCTATGTCGGGTTTCCTGCTGACGCTCGCTCACCTTGGGGCGTTTCCCGCTGACGCTCGCTCACATATACGACGGCGCCGCGGCAGATGTGCAGGAGCATTGGCTGTCGCGGCCCATAGGTGAGCGAGCGTTGGCCGGGAGGGGGCTATAGGTGAGCGAGCGTTGGCCGGGAGGGGGCTATAGGTGAGCGAGCGTTGGAGGATTGGCGGGCCGTCCGGGCGCCTGCCGGAGGAGCGGGGCACGCCGTGGCACGATAGAACACGATGAAACTGCGCGCTGATCAGACCGGTAACCGTGGCTTGCCCATGCCTTTGTGGCTGCAGGGTGCCCTTGAGTCGGCACAGGCCGCCATCATCTCGGCGCTCGTGGTGGTCTTGCCGCTGGTCGGCGTCTGGGCAACTGACGGATTCCAGAACCACAGCATCGATTTCTTGGCACGCTTGGCTGGCCAAACCTGGCTGCTGGTCCACGGCGTGCCGCTGCAACTTGCCACCGTCAACCTGGGAACCGCAGCTCTGCCGGGTTCGGGCATGCTGTCCCTTATCCCGCTCGGCCTGACTCTGGTCCCCTTCCTCCTGGCGTGGCGCGCGGGCCGCCGACTGGCCAGGGCTTCCTACACGGACCAGCTTTGGCAGGCTTTCTTCGGAGCGTTGCTTGTCTATGGGGCGTTTGGCGCGGCCACCGGATTCGTCTGCCGCACGCAGGACGTCGTCATCAACATCTGGTTCGCTGCATTACTTCCGCTTATTCCGTTCGGCCTCGGCATGGTGGTGGGCGCCCGGCGTGAGTCCGGCTCCTGGAGCCGGCTCATTGGCGTCGACGCCGTCGACTGGCTCGCACGCACAAGCCAACATTCCCGTTGGGCCGGTTCCTACTTCGGCTCCGCCATCAAAGCCGGATTTGTGGCGATCATGGCCGCCATGACACTCGCTGCGATGCTGCTCGCCGTCGATCTTGTCATGCACTGGACGGACATCATCGCCGTGTACGAAGGCCTGAAAGCCGGCGCCCTCGGCGGTGGCGTCCTGACCATCGCCCAGCTTGGCTACCTGCCCAATCTGGCCGTTTTCACCCTCGCTTGGTCCTCTGGCGCTGGGTTCGCGCTCGGTGTCGGCTCACATGCCGGGCCGCTGGGCACCGCCGTCGGGCCCTTGCCTGCCATTCCGGTCTTCGGCGCGCTGCCCACCGGCCAGCTCGACTTCGGCGCCGCGGCCCTTGCCCTTCCGGTGATCGGCGGTCTATTGGCGGGCTGGTGGTTCCTGCGCGCGGGGGAGAACCACTTCGACGAATGGCTCTCCATCAAGATCAGGGCACGCTGGTTCACGGCTCCTGTTTCCACGCTGTTCCTCGGCGCGCTCATCGGGGCTGTGGCCGGGGCTATGGCTGGAGGCCTCGCCTGGTTGGCGCGCGGTTCCGCCGGAATCGGGCGCCTCACCGAGATCGGCCCGGACCCGCGGTGGACGGCAGTCTGGATCGCCGCGGAGGTGGGGATCGGCGTCGTGATCGGTTACTGGGTGGGGCCCTGGCTCGAGAGGCGGCAGAAGCTCCGCGAGGCGGATCTCGACGATTCCGTGTACGACGGCGACCACCGCTAAGGCGCCCGCCTCACCTTGGCTTGCGCCCGGGTTAACGCAATCCGGAGGGAATGGACTTCTGGAAATCCACCTGGCACGAGGTCTGCGCGTGCAGCGTCAGCGCGCCTCGTGCGCAATCCTGCAAGGTGCGGATCTGCTGGAAGAAGACGACGGCGGTGAGCACCAGCAGGCACATGATGGCCGTGACCACCAGCCCGGAAATCGTGCCAAACAGTACGATGCGCGGTTGCTTGAACCTGATGGTCCGCACCAGGACCACGACTCCAAGCACCCCCGCAATGACGGTGAGGATGGCACTGAGCCAGACGTAGCTGATGTTCAGGATGTAGACGAAGATGGCGCCAAGCACCGTCAGCAGGAATGTCCTGAACAGCGTTTGGGTAACGGCAAGCGCTGATTTGGCAGCCTCGCTCGGTGGCTGATGCTGCGGGGTGGGTCCAACGCCGGAATTCATGTTTTCCAGCCTACGCGAGCCAGCCATAAGCTAGTGCAATGCGCATTGTTGTCCTCGTCTCCGGCACCGGTTCCAACCTCCAAGCAGTAATCGACGCCGTGAAGGCGGGCGAGCTGGACGTCGAGATCGCAGCCGTGGGAGCAGACAGGCCGGGTACCTACGGCGTGGAACGCTCCGCTGAGGCCGGACTGGATACCTTCGTGGTGGACTTCAAGGACTACGCGGACAGGGCCGATTGGAACGCCGCGCTGACCAAGGCCGTTGCCTCGTACGATCCGGACGTGGTGGTCTCCTCCGGGTTCATGCGGATTGTCAGCCCGGAATTCATCGATGCCTTTGCAGGCAAGTACCTCAACACGCACCCCGCACTGCTGCCCGCTTTCCCTGGCGCCCACGGAGTCCGCGATGCCATGGCGTATGGCGTGAAAGTGACTGGCTGCACTGTCCACTGGGCCGACGCCGGCGTGGACACCGGGCCCATCATCGCCCAGGAAGCCGTCGAAATCGCCCCGGACGACACCGAGGACACCCTGCACGAACGCATCAAGGTGGTGGAGCGTAGGCTCCTGGTCCGTACCCTCGCAGAGCTCGCGGCGGGAAACCACGCCTGAGTCCTCCTTCCGACCCAACTAATACGAAAGTACGGGTGGGTCAGGCTGCGGTGACGGGTGTGATGGTGACGTTGTAGCCGAGGCTGGTG
>NZ_JAMXIC010000044.1 GCF_027587375.1 Arthrobacter sp. B2a2-09 | reverse complement strand
CTCACAACGGCACTACCCCAGCGAACACCAGGACTGGGAACCACCCCACTGGCCACACCACATCCCCATCACCGACACGGACACGCCCCCGGACCAAGACATGCCCGCATATCCGGGGCACCACGCCGTCCCGCCACCGGCCAGCCACCCCGGCCCGGAACCCGAACCGGAACTGCCCCAGGATCCTTTCCCGGATTGGCACCTGTTCGTTGACGCACATCCATGGCCCGACGCCGACGCCCCAGACGATCCGGGCGAGCCATCCCCGCCGGACGACCGCTTCCTGGACGACCTTTTCCTGGATGAACCCTTCCCGGAATGCCTCGTGCCCCAAGCCGCCTGAGCGACAGCCGCCTGACCGACGAGAAGTCCATACGGGGCGACACAGGTCCGCCGCCTCTGAACGCCCTCGTAAGAGGCGCAGCGCGGCCACGCCTCCTAGCAGCCTGACAACGCCCGCTGGGGCCGGGCCTGCCGGTAGAGGTACCTGCCATGCTCCGCGAAGCCGGCGCCTTCATACAGAGCCTGGGCGCCGGCGTTCGAAGCCATGACGAGCAGCCAAAACTCCGCCACACCCCGGTGGCTGCCTGCTTCCAGAAGCGCGCCGAGCACCCGCCGGCCGTAGCCGCGGCGACGCTGTCCGGCCGCGGTTACCATGCAGTAGATACCTCCCTTGCCGTCCACCAGGGCGAGGCGCCCGACAGCCGCCGGGGCGCCGTCGTCGTCCCTCACGAGAGCATAGATCGAGGGACAAGACGCAAGGATGTTCCGCGCAATCCCCAGCTCGGCGTCTCCGCCGCGCCCGTCAACGGACCACCATAGCCGGAGCCACTCTTCGGAAGGCGCTTCGGAGATCTCGACGTCGTTAGCCCGCCCGTCGCGCGGGACACCGGGAAGGGCGTCACCCGGGCGGACCATGATGAGGGTCTCGGACTGCCGGGTGAAGCGCTGCGCATCAAGCACCGCGTTGAGGCCCGTGCTCCGCTCGTCGTCGAAAACCTGGAAGATCAGAGGCAGGCGCCGGGAGCGATACCACTGCGTCGCGGCGCGAACTGCCGACTCGTGGTCATGGGCCTGTTCCTTGGGCCAAACCGAGTTTGCCCGCTGCGTGACACCTCCGGCGGCACGCATGACCCATCCCCCGGTGTCCTCACGGTCCGGGGCGGGCCACGCCCGGTCCATCAGATCCTCGATCAATGCAAGGCTCATGCCCCGTGCCATGCCTCCTCCTCAAAATCAGTCGCCGTCATGCTACGCCGAAGGCCCCCGCAATGTGCGGGGGCCTTCGGCGTACTACTGCGGTTTCCAGCTACTCCGACTTGGCTGCCGGCGCTGCCTGCGCCTTGGCTTCAGGCTTGAAGTCAACTCCGGCTTCCTTGCGCTGCTGCGCCGTGATGGGCGCAGGAGCAGCGGTCAGGGGGTCGTAGCCGCCGCCCGACTTCGGGAAAGCGATGACGTCGCGGATCGAGTCCACGCCGGCCAGCAGGGCCACGACGCGGTCCCAACCGAAGGCCATGCCGCCGTGAGGCGGGGCGCCGAACTTGAAGCCCTCGAGCAGGAAGCCGAATTTGGTCTGCGCGTCTTCCTTGTCCAGGCCCATCAGCTCGAAGACGCGCTCCTGGACATCGCTCTCGTGGATACGGATGGATCCGCCGCCGATTTCGTTGCCGTTGCACACGATGTCGTAGGCGTACGACAGGGCCGATTCCGGGTCCTTGTCAAAGGAGTCCATGAACTCGGGCTTCGGGGAGGTGAAGGCGTGGTGCAAGGCAGTCCACTGTCCGCCACCCACCGCGACGTCGCCGGAGGCGACGGCTGCAGCTGCGGGTTCGAACATCGGTGCGTCCACGATCCAGACGAAAGCCCAGTCCTTGGGGTCGATAAGGCCTGTGCGGTGGCCGATCTCCACTCGGGCAGCGCCCAGCAGGGCGCGGGACGGTGACTTCTCGCCGGCGGCAAAGAAGATGCAGTCGCCCGGCTTTGCGCCCACCGCGTCGGCCAGGCCGGCACGCTCGGTGTCCGTGAGGTTCTTGGCAACGGGACCGGTGAGCTCGCCGTCTTCCTTGAACAGCACGTAGGCAAGACCCTTGGTGCCACGCTGCTTGGCCCATTCCTGCCAGGCGTCCAGCGCGCGGCGGGCCTGCGAGGCTCCGCCGGGCATGACGACCGCGCCAACGTAGGGCGCCTTGAAGACTCCGAAGTTCGTGTCCTTGAAGAACTCGGTCAATTCGGTGAGTTCCAGGCCGAAGCGCAGGTCAGGCTTGTCGGAGCCGTACTTGGCCATTGCCTCGTGGTAGGTCATGCGGCGGATCGGCGTCGCGACCTCGACGTCGATCAGCTGCCACACTGCCTTGACGATGCCCTCGCCGAGCTCAATGATGTCGTCCTGGTCAACGAAGCTGGCTTCGATGTCGAGCTGGGTGAATTCCGGCTGGCGATCCGCACGGAAGTCTTCGTCGCGGTAGCAACGGGCGATCTGGTAGTACTTTTCGAAACCGCCAACCTGGAGCAGCTGCTTGAAAAGCTGCGGCGACTGCGGAAGCGCGTACCAGGAACCCGGCGCCAAACGCGCCGGAACAACAAAGTCACGGGCGCCTTCCGGCGTCGAGCGCGTCAGCGTGGGAGTTTCGATCTCCACGTAACCCTGCTGGTGAAGCAGTTCGCGGGCCACGCGGTTCGCCTCGGAACGCAGGCGCAGGTTCCGGGCGGGGCCGGGGCGGCGCAGGTCAAGGTAGCGGTGCTTGAGGCGGGCTTCCTCGCCGACTTCCACGTGCTCGTCGATCTGGAACGGCAGGGGATCCGAGGTGTTGAGGATCACTACTTTCTCAGCAATGACCTCGATCTCACCGGTGGCGAGGGCGGGGTTTTCATTGCCTTCGGGACGCTTGCTCACGGTGCCCACGATCTGCAGCACGTATTCATTGCGCAGGCCGTGGAAGACCTCTTCCTCGCGGACAACTACCTGGGCGACACCGGACGCGTCACGCAGATCGACGAAGGCCACGCCACCGTGATCTCGGCGGCGGCCTACCCAGCCTGCCAGGGTGACGGTCTGTCCAATGTGCTCGGAACGCAAGGATCCGAGGTCATGTGTGCGTAGCACAGCATTCCTTTCAACATGATTTTCAGCGGATCATGGCTAAACGATCCCGTTCGAGTTTACCCGTATGGATGAAGGATGGCCGCCACGAGGCGCCGCCCGCTCCCGGCCGACGCCTATGGTTTGACGCCTTTGAGGTGCCGTTTCGTGCCTAGCGCGTGGTGATGCGGACGTGGAGATCCTCGGGTGACGGCTCCCAGCTGGCCGGATCCGCGTCGACTTGCTCTCCGGTGCGGATGTCCTTCACTTGGTGCTTGCCGTCGTCGTCCGTGAACCAGACGAAAGGAATGCCGCGTCGGTCGGCGAATTTAATCTGCTTGCCGAACTTCTCGGCCTTCGCCGCAACTTCGGTTGCGATCCCCCGTCCGCGCAGCTGGGCCGCGACATCCTGGGCAGCAGACCAGCTGTCGTCGTTGCTAAGCGCCACAAGCACTGCCGTGGGGACCGAGCGCGACGCCGTAGCGAATTCCTGGCTCAGGATGCGGGAAACGAGACGGGTCACCCCGATCGAGAGGCCGACGCCGGGGAACTTCCGGTTGCCCTTGCTGGCAAGGGCGTCGTAGCGTCCGCCGGAGCAAATGGAACCGAGCTGCTCGTGTCCCACCAGGACGGTTTCGACGACGGTACCGGTGTAGTAGTCGAGGCCCCGGGCGATGCTGAGGTCGGCAACAACCTTGCCAGGGGCGCGCTGCACGGCAGCCTGAATGACTTGTTCCAGCTCGCTAAGGCCCTCTTCAAGAAGCTCGTCCGAGACGCCGAGGGCTCGCACCTGCGCCACAAAAGACGTGTCTTCGGTGCGGATGCTTGCGAGCTTCAGAGCAAGCGCTGCCTGCTCATCCGTGGCGCCAAGCTCGGTCCTGAGCAATTCGGCAACTTTCGCGTCGCCGATCTTCTCGAGCTTGTCGATGCTGCGAAGCACGCCCGCGGTGTCCGTGAGGCCGATACCGCGGTAGAAGCCCTCGGCCAACTTGCGATTGTTGATCCGCAAGCGGAAGTCCGGGATGGGAAGGGCGCTCAGCGCTTCCGCAATGACGAGGGCAATCTCGACGTCGTAGCGGAACGGCAGCTCGCCGTCGCCCACGACGTCGATGTCAGCCTGCGTGAACTCGCGGGCGCGGCCTTCCTGTGGACGTTCCCCCCGCCAGACCTTCTGGATCTGGTAGCGGCGGAACGGGAAGGCGAGGTAGCCGGCATTTTCCACGACGTAGCGGGCAAATGGCACCGTGAGGTCGAAGTGGAGGGCCAGGGCGTTGGGATCTGCCTTGTCCGACTTTCCGCTTTCGCTGCCGGGGGCGTCCTCGTCTTCCTGCAGGCGGCTGAGACCGTATACCTCTTTGTCAATCTCGCCCTTGCGGAGGAGTTGGCCGACTGTTTCTACAGCGCGGGTCTCGATGGAAGAGAAGCCATGGAGTTCGAACGTCCTGCGCAAAGTGTCCAGCACATGCAGTTCCACCAACCGCTCCTGGGGAAGCCACTCGGGGAATCCGGACAGGGAGGCGGTACGAGCCATGGTGGAAATTTCTCCTCAATGATTGCGCGGGCCGGACCCGGCGCCACGAACCACGGGCCGATTCGGCTCAGGTTAGGCGGGTGTCCAGCCAGTCATGCATAAACTATGTGCGGCAGCCAGTTTATGCTTTCGGCGCCTGCACATCTAATGCGGGCACCTGGTTCGGGTTGCCTGCGATGGAAGCTTGTCCAGACAACCAGGAGGACTCTTGTCTACAAGGCCGCGGGACAACCGTGAAGCCAAACGGCGCATCAGGCAGATGGAAGCCAAGCGCGAGCTTCGGCATGCACAGGGCAAGCGGCGCCGCCGGGACAATGTGATCGCCGTCGGTGTGGGCGCCGCCGCCCTGATTGTCGCCGTCGTGCTCCAACTCACGGTGTTCAACTCGAACCCGAGCGAGTCGGAGTTCGCAGCCGCGCAGGCCGGGCTAAGCTCGCCGTCGGCCGCCGCCTCTGCGACCCCATCCGCTTCCGCCGCAGCGACCGGCTCGAATAGTGCCGGCATTCCCAAAGCGGACACCGCCGCGGGTAAGACGTTCACTGGGCAGCTCAGCCTCAACGGAGGGGCAGTCGGCGTCGAACTGGATGGCACAACAGCTCCCCAGGCCGCAGCCGTGTTCAAATCGCTCACTGATGCTAGTTACTACAGCGGACTCAAGTGCCCTCGACTGACCACCGCTGACAACTTCGCGGTGCTGCAGTGCGGCGCAAAGGGGACGGACACCACCGATGACCCCAACTTCCACTGGGGACCACTGGAAAACATCCCCGCCAACAACACCTACCCGGCCGGAACCATCGCCGTCGCCAGGACCAGCAACAACGCCTACGGCAACGGGCACCAATTCTTCATCGTGTACAAGGACACGGTCATTCCCCCGGATTCTGCCGGCGGGTACACGGTTGTCGGCAAGGTGACGAGCGGCATGGATGTAGTGACGAAGATTGCCCAAGCGGGTATTAATCCGGGCAGCAGTGCCACCGACGGCGCCCCTGTGGCAGCTGTCACGATAGACTCGTTTTCTCTGAAGTAACCAGCCCGGACAACGGTCCACGGCGCATTACCTTAGTAATCCCTCCAAGCGAAAGACTTTTAGCGGTGACAGACAGTCAGAAATCCGACGAAACTGCAGTAGTGGCCAACGAAGAAGAAATCCAGGCACCGGTAGCCGAGCAAACCGCCGTCGAGCCAGCTGCCCCGGCAGACGAGGCGATCGAATCCGCTGCCCCGGCAGACGAGGCGGCCGAGTCCGCCCCCAAGCCTGCTTCTCCGGCGCCACGACCGGCTCCCTCGCATGCACCTTCTCCCGCGGCATTTGCTGCCCGCCCGAAGGCCGCGGCCAGCGTGATTCCGGCCGCGCCGGCAGCCCAGCCTACGGCTGTGTCCTTGGCGGAAGCCGCCAAGTGGGGCCGGGCCGAGGGTGACGGCCACGTCTTCCTGACCATCGACGGCGAAGAGCAGCCGGTGGGACAGTACCCGGGAGTGAGCACCGACGAGGCGTTGGCATACTTTGCCCGGAAGTACGACGACGTGGTCGCGCAGATCGTTTTGATGGAACACCGCGTGGAGTCCAAGGCCCCGGCCACGGACATGCAGAAGACGGTCGAGCACCTTCGCGAGCAATTGGCAGAGCGAAACATGGTGGGCGACATCCGCACTGCGGAAGCCCGTCTCGACGCCTTGGCCGGACAGATTTCTGAATTGGAGAAGTCCGAGAAGGCCGCGCACGACGCCGCACGCTCCGCGGAGCTCGCGGCACGCGAGGCGATCGTTGCAGAAGCCGAATCCATCGCGTCCCAGGATCCGTCCCAGGTCCAGTGGAAGACGTCGAGCGCCCGCATGAACGAACTCTTCGAGAGCTGGAAGACAGCCCAGAAGAACGGCATCCGGCTTGGACGAAGCAACGAGGACGCACTGTGGAAGCGGTTCCGCTCGGCCCGTACCGTCTTCGACCGCCACCGTCGCGCCTACTTCTCCCAGCTGGACAGCACGAACTCTGCCGCAAAGGTTGCCAAGGAACAGCTGATCGTCGAGGCAGAAGCCCTCTCCAGTTCTACGGACTGGGGATTCGCGGCCGGTGAATACCGCCGCCTCATGGACCAGTGGAAGGCTACGCCTCGCGCCAGCCGCAAGGACGACGACGCCCTCTGGCTCCGCTTCCGTGCTGCCCAGGACGTCTTCTTCAGCAACCGCCAGGCTGCCAACGACGAGATCGACCAGCAGTACACAGTCAACCTTTCCGTCAAGGAAGAGCTCGTTGTCGAGGCTCAGGCCCTGCTGCCCATCACGGACCTCAATGCCGTAAAGAAGGCCCTGCAGTCCATCCGTGACCGCTGGGAAGAGGCCGGAAAGGTCCCCCGCGCCGACATGGGCAGGATCGAAGCCGGCCTACGCAAGGTTGAGGACGCTGTCCGCGAAGCCGAAGACGACAAGTGGCGCCGGAGCAACCCGGAAACCAAGGCCCGCACCAACAGTGCCCTGTCACAGCTGGAGGCGGCCATCGCCGGTCTGAAGGAAGACCTGGAAAAGGCCGAAAAGGCCGGAGACCAGCGCCGCATCAAGAACGCACGTGAGGCCCTTGAGGCCCGCGAGGCGTGGCTCGACCAGATCCAGCGCTCGGCCAACGACCTCGCCTAGCACTACATGGGCTGGTAGTACTACCTAAGCTGACAGGCTCCGTCCCGGTTATCCACATAACCGGGACGGGGCCTGTTCTCGTTGCGACGGCCACGCGATGATTGCTGAATGGCCCCAAAATTCCCGCGCCCGCAGCAACACGACTTCCCTGCCCAGGAGCTGTACGCGCCCAGCCCTCTCTTCACTTGGGCCGAGCTTCAATCAATGGCTGCTGACGGGGTGCTCACCCCGCTCTACGAGAAGAGCTTCACTCCTCCCGGCCTGGTTGTCACGCCCAGGCTCCGCGCCCGAGCGGCCGCCCTGGTAATTCCGGACCGCATTCGCAGGAAGGTCATTGCGGGCCGCATGACGGCGGCCTGGATCTACGGTTGCGCCGACGCCCCGGAAAGGCTTTCGCTCCTGGTTGACGCCAAACACCGAATATCGAGCTTGCGTTCGGCCCGCGCCTGCATTTTGCACGAAGTCCGCTTGGGCCAACTGGACGTGGTCAGCATCGGCGGGCTGCTCGTGACCAGTCCCCTCCGGACGGCCGTGGATGTAGCTCTTCACGTCGAGGCGGACAGGGCCCTGCCCGCACTGAGAATGCTGCTGTCCCAGGATGAGCTGGGTGTCCGGCTGCGGCTCTTGACCCTCGCGGTGGAGGCGTCAGAGAGGGTCCCCCACAAGAAGGCTGCTTTGCGCAAACTCGCCGCGCTGGCTGCAACTGCTAAGACACCGCCGCGCGACGCGCCCATGGCCGAGGCATTCCCACCTGAGGCGGCCGCCTGAGTTGCTACGGTTCAGCTTCTCCTGCGATTGCCCGTGGTCCTGTAGACATCGAAGACGCCGTCGATCCTGCGCACGGCGCTGAGCACATGGTGCAGGTACTTCGGATCGCCCATTTCGAAAGCGAAGCGCGAGATGGCCACCCGGTCGCTGGACGTGTGCACGGAAGCAGCCAGGATGTTGACGTGGTTTTCCGACAACACGCGGGTAACGTCCGAAAGCAACGACTTCCGGTCCAGCGCTTCCACTTGGATCTCAACCAGGAAAACACTCGATTGGGTCGGAGCCCATTCAACCTCGACGATGCGATCGGGCTGGTCACGGAGATCCGAGACATTCGTACAGTCCGTGCGGTGTACCGACACACCCGAGCCCCGCGTCACGAACCCGAGGATCGGATCAGGCGGTACAGGCGTGCAGCAGCGGGCCAGCTTCACCCAGACATCCCCTACGCCCCGGACAATGACGCCGGAGTCCGAGTACCGGGTCTTCTGGAGTTGCGAGGGAATACTGACTTCGTCCAGGTCCTCATCGGGCGTCTCATGGCCGCCAAGGTGCTCCATGAGCTTTTCCATGACGGACTGCGCCGAAGTATGCCCATCGCCCACACCGGCATACAGACCGGAAATGTCAACGTAGTGGAATTCCTCCGCCACCGTGGAGAGGGCGTCATGTGTCATGAGCCGTTGCAGGGGCAGGTTCTGCTTACGCATTGCCCGGGTCAGTTGGTCCTTGCCGCGCTCGATGGCCTCTTCGCGGCGTTCCTTGCTGAACCACTGCCGGATCTTGTTGCGGGCACGGGCGCTCTTGACGAAATGCTGCCAGTCCTGGCTCGGTCCTGCGCCCTCGGCCTTGGAGGTGAAGATCTCCACCCAGTCGCCGTGATTCAGCTCGCTGTTAAGCGGGACCAGCTTGCCGTTGACGCGCGCACCGATGGTCCGGTGACCCACCTCGGTGTGCACCGCGTAGGCGAAGTCCACCGGCGTCGAGCCTGCAGGAAGGGCCATGACCTCGCCCTTGGGGGTGAAGACGAACACCTCACGGGCATTGATCTCAAAACGCAGCGAGTCCAGGAACTCCCCCGGATCCGACGTTTCCTGCTGCCAGTCGACCAACGAACGCAACCAACCCATGTCGCCGTCCTTGGGACTACCCGGGCCAACGGCGGTCCGGTTGGGCTGGTCCTTGTACTTCCAGTGAGCCGCCACGCCATACTCGGCACGGCGGTGCATTTCGTGAGTACGGATCTGGATCTCGACGGGCTTTCCCCCGGGGCCGATGACCGTGGTGTGCAAGGACTGGTACATGTTGAACTTCGGCATGGCGATGTAGTCCTTGAACCGCCCCGGCAGCGGGTTCCAGCGCGAATGCAAGGTGCCAAGAGCCGCATAACAGTCACGGACGGAGTCCACCAGGACACGCACGCCCATGAGGTCGTTGATGTCGTCGAAGTCCTTGTCCCGGACGATCATCTTTTGGTAAATCGAGTAGTAATGCTTGGGACGCCCCGTGATGGTGGCCTTGATGCGGGCAATGCGGAGGTCATCGGCAATCTGGTTGCGGATGACGCTCAGGCTCTTCTCGCGCTCCGGAGTGCGGTCCCCCACCATCCGGACGATTTCTTCGTACACCTTCGGATACAGGGCGGCGAAGGAGAGATCCTCAAGTTCCCATTTGATGGTGTTCATGCCGAGGCGGTGGGCCAGCGGCGCAAAGATCTCAAGGGTTTCACGCGCTTTGCGTGAGGATGATTCAGCGGAAACAAACCGCCACGTACGGGCATTGTGCAGCCGGTCCGCAAGCTTGATCATCAGCACGCGGATGTCCTTGGCCATGGCCACAACCATCTTGCGGACGGTCTCGGACTGAGCAGCCTCACCGAATTGGACTTTGTCCAGCTTGGTGACACCATCCACGAGCATCGCGACCTCGGGGCCGAAATCGCGTGTCAGGTCAGCGAGGGTGTAGGGAGTATCCTCCACCGTGTCGTGCAAGAGTGCAGCGGCCAGGGTTGTGCCGGTGAGCCCCAGTTCAGCCAGGATCGTGGCCACTGCCACGGGGTGGGTGATGTACGGATCGCCGCTCTTCCGCTTCTGCCCCTGATGGCTGCGCTCGGCTACGGTAAAGGCCCGCTGGATGAGATCCAGGTCTTCTTTGGGGTTGTTCGCCCTGACTGTCCGCAGGAGCGGTTCGAGGATGGGCGAATAGGTGCTCGCGCCCCGTCCAGTCAATTTCGCCAGCCTGGAGCGCGTCCGCTCACGCCGTCCGGGGAACGTCGGGCGCACGCCCGGGCTGTCCACGGGAACACCATCCACGGTGCTGCCCGTAGCTGCAGTTGCGGTGCCGGGCACGCGGCTCAGGCCGTCCTCTCCGCCCGCCGGCGGCGCCGACGTCGTACGTTCCTCCACAAAAGCACCTCTCACGACTGACTTAATTCTCCCAGTCTATTCCCGCTGGTGACCTGTCCAAGAACCAGTACCCAGATGACGGCGCCGGGGAACCGAAAAGGCCGGCCAACGCTTTTCAGCGGTGACCGGCCCTTCAACGGGAAACCAGGCTAAACGGTGGCGGCTTCCGCGCTCGAGCTGGCGGCTGCCGCGCGTCGAGTTGCCACCTTCTTCGCCTGCTTCTGCATCTCGGGTTCGCTCTGGCGCAGCCAGGCGTAGAGCGGAGCCGCGATGAAGATCGTAGCCGCGGTACCGATCAGGATGCCGACGAACAACGCGAGGGACAGGTCGCGGAGCGTGCCAGCGCCCAACAGTCCGGCACCGATGAAAAGAATCGCGGCGACGGGCAGTACTGCCACCATCATGGTGTTGATGGAGCGCACCAGGGTCTGGTTGACGGCGAGATTGACCTCTTCGGCAAAGGTGCGCCGACTGGAGGTGCTGATGTCCGAAGTGTTTTCACGGATCTTGTCGAAAACCACCACGGTGTCGTAGAGAGAGTAGCTGAGAACCGTCAGGAAGCCGATGATGGCCGACGGTGTCACCTCGAAATCGCTCAGGGAGTAGACACCGGCCGTAGTGAACATCGTGACCAGCATGCCCGCGAGGGCAGACACCGACATCTTCCAGGTACGGAAGTACAAAGCCATCAACAGGGCGGCCAAACCCACGAACACCGCGAGGCCAATCAGGGCCTGCTTGGTGACGTCTTGGCCCCAGGTGGGGCCGATGAAGGTCGAGGTGACCTCATTGTCGGTGACACCGTAGGCCTTTGCGAGGTCCGTTTTGATCTTGACGGTCTGGTCGTCGCTGAGTTTGTCGGTCTGGATGCGCATGGTGTTGCCGGCGACATTGGCGACGCGCGGAACTGCACCGGGTACGACGTCGTGCACTGCCTTTTCGCCCGGGGTGGAATCGGTGGTCTTCACGTTGGAAACCGTGAATTCGGAGCCGCCCCGGAAGTCGATTCCGAGGTTGTAGCCGCCCTTGACCACCGGCAGGAGGATGGAGATCGCAACCGCCACAGCGGCGATGATGAACCAGATCTTCTTGCTGGATACGAAGTTGTAAGAGCGCTTGCCCGTGTAGAGCTCGTTACCGAACTTTGCGAAGCTCGTGGTCATTACTTCTCCTCCTTGGTGCCGTTGGAAGAACCAGCCAGCTGAGCTTGCTTCTCGGCAAGCCGACGTTCGGCGATGGTCATGCGGCGCTCGGCTTCCGCAGCAGCGCCGGAGTTGCGGGCGCGCACGACGGCGGGCTTCTCGGTCGGCGTGCGGAGCCTGCCGGCACCGCGGTACAGCGGCACGGCGCCCAGGCGCTCAGGGTCGAGGCCGGAGAAACGGTGCCCTTCGCCGAAGAACTTGGTCCGGGACAACACCTGGAGCATCGGGTGCGTGAACATGAACACGACCAGGAGGTCTGCCAGCGCAGTGAGGCCAAGGGTGAAGGCAAAGCCGCGAACGTTTCCAACAGCGACGAAATACAACACCAAGGCAGCGAGCAGGTTGACGGCCTTGGAGGCAAGGACCGTGCGCTTGGCGCGCTTCCAACCATTCGCGACGGCGGACACGAGGCCCTTGCCCTCACGAAGTTCGTCACGGATGCGTTCGAAGTACACGATGAAGGAGTCGGCAGTTTGGCCAATGGCCACGATGAGACCTGCCACACCGGCCAGGGACAGCCGGTAGTTCTCAGTCCAGCCAAGAATCGCGATGGCAAGGTACGTGAGTCCGCCGGCCACCACCAGGGAGAAGATGGTGACGAAGCCCAAGGCTCGGTACTGGAAGAGCGAATAGACCACCACGAGGAGGAGGCCGATCACACCGGCCAACAGGCCAAGACGCAGTTGCTCGCCACCGAGGGTGGCGGAAATCTGCTCCTCGGACTGGATATCGAAGCTGATGGGCAAGGCGCCGTAGCGAAGCTGGTCTGACAAGGCCTGCGCGGAAGCTTGCGTGAAGTTGCCAGTGATCTGCGGCTTGCCATCGGTGATGACGGCGAGGGCACGCGGCGCGGAAATGACTTGGTCATCCAGGACGATGGCGAACTGGGCCTTGGGGTCGTTGCCGCCCTGTGCCTGCGATGCCACATAGAACTGGTTGAGCCTCTGGGTAACGTCCTTGAAGGTCTTGGTGGCGTTGGAGTCGAACGTGATAGTCACGCCCCACGCGTTGGTCACCGAACCTTGTGCGCCCTGGACGGGATCGAAGGAGGACGAAACGATGTCCTGGCCCTTCACCTCGACCGGGCCAAGGATGTACTTAACGGCAGGAGTCGTGGCCGTTGCCGGCTCGCATGTCACCAGCGGCTTGGCGGGATCGGACCGCGGCTGCTTGTCCTGGGCCGGATTGACACAGTCCAGGGCTTCGAAGGCCTTGTAGACATCCGCCGTCACCCAGTTGGTGTCACTGGCGTTGGCCGGCGCAGCCGTGGGCTTGGGCAGGCTTGCGTCCGGCGTCCGCGATGCCACCGGAACGGCCGCAGGGTCTCCGGTGGTGATCACCGGGCGGAAGTTCATGTCGGCAGAAGCCTGGATCAGGGCACGGGTTTCCGAACTTGGCGTCCCGGGAAGGCTCACCACGACGTTACGGCCGGACTGCGTGGTGATTTCCGCTTCGGCAACGCCTGAGCTGTCAACGCGTTGGCGAATAATCGCGACGGCCTGGTTCAACTGTTCTTCGTTGATACCGGTGGATCCTTCGACCTTCGGCGCGAGAATCATTTGCGTGCCGCCCTCAAGGTCAAGCGCAAGCTTTGGTGCCCAACTTGCATGACCGGTGATAACGCCGCCACCGAGGACTGCTGTCAGTACAGCGAATATTGCGACAAGCCAGATCAGCACCCTGCGGGCTGCATTCTTGTGGCCGGTTCGTGCCATGTTCGATCTTCCTGTTGATGACGGAACAGCCGCCGACGTGCACTGGTGAGCGCAGGCCGGCGGCGATTCATTGCCGTAGAACTATTCCCGCTTGTAGAGCGGGTACGGTCTAGTTGTCCTTCTTGCCTTCGTCGTTGAGGCGCTTGAGGGTTTCCTCCGGGGTCTCCGTGGACACCGACGCGTCGGCATCAGCGGCTGTCAGCGACGACGCGTCATCCGGAACGTCAACTGACGGCTCCTCGGCGGGCTCAACAATCTTGGTAACGGCCTGGCGGTGCACGGTTGCAAGGTTGCCGGGAGAGAGCTCTAGGACAACCTTGTTCTCGGCGTCGTCCATCGAGACGATTCGGCCGAACAGTCCGAAACTGGTCATGACGTCAACGCCAGGAGCGAACTGGGACTGCAGCTTGGCCTGCGTTTGCTGCGTCTTCTTGTTGCGGCGGAACATCATGAAGATGAAGACGCCGAGCATCGCAAACAGCAGGATTGTCATTGGATCCACAGGGAAGTTCCGTTCTTTACTTGCGTTTTTGGTTTCACGGCTATGTCTGCCCGGTGGATCCGGCGGCCGTGGAGCTTTCCCCACTTGGCCGCACAATGCTCCGACGGGCGGGCACAGAACCAAGGACTCGAACGTGCCGAGTGTCATACCAGTCTAGAGGGTTAAGCTGAATGGATCGTGCTACAGCCCGTTGTCGATGCTTTCAGCCCCATTTTCCGAGCCCTCGAAAGTTTCGTCAGCCTCGAACAAGGCCAGCGGATCCTGCCCGAACACTCCTGCCGGTACTGCATATCCAAGGTGCGTCCAAGCGGACGCCATGGCAATCCTGCCGCGAGGCGTCCGCCCCAAGAGGCCTTCACGCACGAGGTATGGCTCAGCGACCGTCTCGACGGTCTCCGGCTCCTCCCCGACGGCGATCGCGAGGGTGGAGAGCCCCACGGGACCCCCGTTGAACTTGGTGATGAGGGCCTCCAAGACGGCACGGTCCAGGCGGTCCAATCCACGCTGGTCCACTTCATACATGTCCAACGCGGCGGAGGCGGCACGGGCATCGATTTGTTCGATGCCGTGGACCAAAGCCCAGTCCCTAACACGGCGCAGCAGCCGGTTGGCGATACGCGGAGTTCCCCGGGAACGGCCCGCGATCTCGCTGAATCCGGCCGAGTTGACCTTCAGATCAAGCAATCCGGCCGAGCGACGCAGAACCAATTCAAGCTCCGCCACGGAATAGAACTCCAGGTGACCGGTGAAACCAAAGCGGTCACGCAGCGGACCAGGCAGCAGCCCGGCCCGCGTGGTGGCGCCCACGAGGGTGAACGGCGGCAGCTCAAGCGGAATGGCAGTTGCGCCTGCACCCTTGCCCACCACGATGTCCACCCGGAAATCTTCCATGGCCATGTACAGCATTTCCTCTGCAGGCCGGGACATCCGGTGGATTTCATCGAGGAAGAGCACTTCGCCCTCCGAAAGCGATGAGAGGATCGCTGCAAGATCTCCGGCATGCTGGATGGCCGGGCCGCTGCTGATCCGCAAGGGCGCGTTCATCTCGGCCGCGATGATCATGGAGAGCGTAGTCTTGCCCAGCCCTGGCGGGCCCGAAAGCAGGACGTGATCCGCGCTGCGGCCGCGCATCCTCGAGGCTTCCAGCACGAGCGAGAGTTGCTTGCGAACGCGGTGCTGGCCTACGAAGTCGTGCAGGTTCTTCGGGCGCAGTGCGGCCTCGATGATGCGCTCTTCGGGTTCCTCTCCCCCGGTAACGAGGGACTGCTCAGCCACGGCTGCCTACCCGGTTTCCAGCGCGCGCGCCGTCCTGCCCAAGCCAGCGAAGGGTTGCACGCAAGATTTGGGCGACGTTGCCGGCGTCGGCAAGTTCCGGGGAATCGGCCATTGCTTTGTCGATACTGCCGGCGGCGTCCTTCTCCGACCAGCCGAGGCTTGTCATGGCAGCGACCACCTGCGGCTTCCAGACGGACTCGGCCGCGACAGCCGGGGCGACTCCTGGTGCGGTGCCGTGCGGTACGAGCTTGCCCGCCAGCTCCAGGACGATCCTGCCGGCCACCTTCGGCCCAATGCCGGGGACCTTGGTGAATGACTTGGCATCACCGGAATGGGCGGCCACCCGGACCGCTTCGGGCTCGTGGACGGCCAAGACGGCGAGGGCCAGCCGCGGCCCCACCCCGCTCACACTAAGCAGGACATCGAAAACTTCCCGTTCGTCGTCGTTCGAGAAACCAAAGAGCGTCAGGGAGTCCTCCCGGACGATCAACGAGGTGAACAGCTTCGCTTCCTCGCCGACGTGCAGGTGGCTGAGGGTTTGGGGCGTGGCGTAGACGCTCATTCCGGCACCGTTGAGATCGATGACGGCCGTGGAGAGACTGACGTGTGCCACGGTTCCGCGGAGAAAACTGATCAAGACCCGGCTCCTGAAGTACTGCCCCGTGCATGCTGCGCCGCGGGCTATCCGAACATATCTACGAATACCCTAGCAAGTGCCACCGACAATTACCGGGCGCGGCGCGCTTTCGCTTCGGCTTCAGCCCAGGCTCGCTGGGCAGGCGTCAACGCACTGCTACCTGGTCCGGTAGTAGCAACGGCGGCACCGCTGCCTGCCCGCCACGCGTGCGTGACGGCGAGGGCCAACGCATCCGCCGCGTCGGCCGGTCGCGGCGGGGCGTCCAGGCGCAAGATCTTGGTGATGAGTTTTGTCACTGCTTCTTTATTGGAGGTGCCGCTTCCCGTAACGGCAGCTTTGACCTCCGACGGCGTGTGGAGCGCCACCGGGATGCCGCGCCGTGCGGCGGCCGCAATGACCACCCCCGATGCCTGTGCGACGCCCATGACCGTACTGACGTTCAACTGCGAGAAGACCCGTTCGACCGCGAGAACGTCAGGTTTGTACAGGTCCAGCCATTCATCGATGGCCTTGGCGATGACCAGCAACCGCTGGTCCAACGATTGCTCCGGGGAGGTTCCCACGACGCAGACGGCCACCATCGTGGCGCGGCGGTTCCGTTCGACGTCGACCACTCCGATGCCGCAACGGGTGAGGCCCGGATCGACTCCCAATACGCGAAGAGTCAAGTCCGGGCCTCCCTGTTTGTTATGAAGCTGTGTTGCAAGTGTGCGCTACTCGGCTTCGAGCGCAGCCTGGACTTCCTCGCTCATGTCCGCGTTGGTGTAGACGTTCTGGACGTCGTCGAGATCCTCAAGGGCGTCGACGAGTTTCATGAACTTCTTGGCACCGTCGAGGTCCAGCGGGACCTGCATGGACGGGACGAATTCAGCTTCGTCCGTCTCGTATTCGATGCCGGCTTCCTTGAGGGCTTCGCGAATCGCCTGGAGATCGGTGGGCTCCGAGTGGATTTCCCAGTTCTCGCCGCTGTCCTTGACTTCCTCGGCGCCGGCGTCGAGCACGGCCATCAGGATGTCGTCTTCGCTGAGCCCGTTCTTGGGCAGGTTGACGACGCCCTTGCGGGTGAAGAGGTAGCTCACGGAGCCGGGGTCGGCAATGGTGCCGCCGTTGCGGGAGATTGCCAGCCGGACCTCCGAGGCAGCACGGTTCTTGTTGTCCGTGAGGCACTCGATCAGAAGGGCGGAACCCTGCGGGCCGCGGGCTTCGTACATGATCTCCGTGTAGTCGACCACTTCGCCGGTCAGGCCGGCTCCGCGCTTGATGGCGCGGTCGATGTTGTCGGCGGGGACCGAGGTCTTCTTGGCTTTGGTGACAGCCAGTTCCAGGCTGGGGTTGCCGGCAAGGTCCGGTCCGCCCATACGGGCTGCGACTTCGATGTTCTTGATCAGTTTGGCGAACGACTTGGCCCGGCGGCTATCGAGGATGGCCTTCTTGTGCTTGGTCGTCGCCCATTTGGAGTGGCCTGACATGCTTTAAACTTCCCCTCGGATCATTCGAATAAACAATTCATGCACGCGCTTCTCCCCAGTCACTTCCGGGTGGAAGGAGGTGGCCAGCAACCGACCTGAGCGCACTGCAACAATTCTAGCCAACCCATGCAAAGTGTCCGTGTGGGTGGCTTTGCCCGGTTCTACCTGGGCAAGGATTTCGACGCCGGGACCGACGCGTTCCACCCACGGTCCGCGGATGAAGACGGCATGGACGGGGTCGACGCCGGACTGGCCTGCGCTGAACTCGAGTCCTTTGAAGTCAAGGTCGGTTTCGAAAGACTCGCGCTGCCGGCCGAAGGCGTTGCGGCGAACCGTGATGTCCAATCCACCGAAAGTCTGCTGCGGATTCCCGGCGAGGTCTGTGGCGGGATCGGCGATGTCGTCCGCCAGCAGGATCATGCCGGCGCAGGATCCATAGACCGGCAGCCCGGACGCGATCTGCTTACGGATGGGATCCGCAAGTTCAAAGATGCGCGCCAGCTTGTCGATGGTGGTCGACTCGCCGCCGGGGATGATGAGGCCGTCAATGTCGTCGAGTTCCGCCGGACGCCGGATGCCGACGCCGGTGGCACCGGCCGCTTCGACGGCGTGGATGTGCTCACGAAAATCGCCTTGTAGTGCGAGGACGCCGATGCGCAGGCCCGAGCCCACGCTTGATGACGCCTCGGAAGGGGGATTGGTCATTCGACCATCATAATGCGCTGCCGATGCCGGGCCCGCCTCGGCAACCTCCTTGCACGCTCACAGCACGTGGTTCATGCACCAACTGGGATATATTACAGAGCATGTTTTCGTTCACCGTTCCACTCGGCAAGCTGGTCCGTGCTGTGTCCCGGCTTCGCGGCGGGGGTTCGGCTTTGCCTGGCCTCGTGGTCGAGAAGATCGACCCCGGCTTCATGCAGAGGACACTGTCCTCGCTCCCCCACGGTGTGGCGGTGGTGAGCGGGACCAACGGCAAAACGACCACCACCAAAATGGTGGTGGAGCTCTTGGAAAGCCAGGGCCTGAAGGTCTTCACCAACCGGACGGGCAGCAACTTCACCCGGGGCGTGGCAGCTGCCCTCCTGGGTGAGGTGGACTGGCGCGGCCGGTTGGATGCCGACGTCGCGGTCTTGGAACTCGACGAGGCACATGCCGTGCACTTCGTGAACAAGGTGCCGCCGCGCTACTGCCTTCTCCTCAACGTCCTCCGCGACCAACTGGACCGTTTCGGCGAAATCGACACCACAGCCATGCTTCTCCAGCGCATCGCCGAGCGGACCACCGGCACCGTGGTCCTGAACCGCGAGGACCCACGGGTCGCCCGCATCGCGGGAGCCATTAGCGGCCCCGAGGTGCTCTACTTCGGATTGGACGAATCGCTCCGGAGCACCTTCCCGAACGACGACGACATGCGCACCGCGGCTCCGGGAACCAGCCCTCAAGGCGACGTTCCCGCCTCCCAAGCGGCCGACGTCGTCCTCCGCCGAGTCGGTACCGATGACGCCGACTTCGAGTTCGACGGAACCCGTGTGGCGACGCACATGAAACTCCGCGGCGTCTACAACATCTTCAACGCCGCCGCCGCATTGGTGCTGGCCAGGACCATCACCGGGGCAAGCGGACGGCCTGGCGATGCTGCCAAGCTGGTCAAGGCGCTCTCCGAGGTGGCTCCGGCCTTCGGCCGCGGGGAGAGCCTGACGGTGGATGGCCAGCCCCTTGAGTTGGTCCTGGTAAAGAACCCGAGCGGTTTCCGACTGGGCCTGAAGTCATTCCCTGCGAAGGGCTACGCGTCCATGATCGCCATCAACGACAATTATGCCGACGGCCGCGACATGTCGTGGCTCTGGGACGTTGAATTCGAATCCCTCCGCGAGGACGGTGTCGAGGTCCTCACCGGTGTGCGTGCATACGACATGGCCTTGCGCCTCCAATACGACGACGTCCGCTTCGGCTCAGTGGACACGGACATCCCTGCAGCCTTGGCTGAATTCATCCGGGGGTCGGCGGGCAAGCCGAAACGCGTGTTCTGCACTTACACCGCGATGTTGGCCATCCGGCGTGAACTCTCCAAAATCACCACAGTAGAGGTGGTCTCATGACCCCGGCCGAAGACACCGCCCTCCACGCTAGCAAGGGCACCATCCGTGTTCTGCAGCTCTACCCCCGTGACATGAACATCTACGGGGACTGGGGCAACGCACTGGTTCTGCGGCAGCGCTTGCTCTGGCACGGCTACACGCCTGAGCTCCTTGAATACAACGTAGGCGACGACTTCCCCGAAGATGTCGATCTCATTGTGGGCGGCGGCGGCCAGGACAGCGGCCAGACAGTCATCCAGGACGATCTCCAGGCACGCGGCGAGCAATTGCGCGGGATGGCCGAGGATGGGACGCCCATGTTGGTTATTTGCGGGCTTTACCAGCTTTTCGGCAAGTTCTTCAAGACGAAGGCCGGTCCCGTCATCCCCGGCATCGGCATCCTTGACGTGGAAACCGTAGGCACCGATGAACGCCTCATCGGAAACGTCGCCCTCACCTCACCCGAGTTCGGCGAAATCATGGGCTACGAAAACCACAGCGGACAGACCTCCCTGGGTCCCGGCGTCGAGCCCCTCGGCACCGTGTCCAAGGGTGCCGGCAACAACAGCAAAGACAACCATGAAGGCGCCAGGCACCGGAACGTTGTTGCCAGCTACCTGCACGGTTCCTTGTTGCCCAAGAATCCTGCCATCGCCGACTTCCTGATCCGGACCGCCGTCGAGCGTAAGTACGGCACTTTCGTCCCCGGCACGCCCGACGACGATTTTGCCCGCCTAGCGCGGGAGCACGCGGCGCGACGGCCGCGCTAACCGCTACTTTTCCTGCGTGATCAGCCACTGTATTTGCCCCAGGTGGAGCAGTGGTTGGCTGGGCCTTGGCCGGTACTCTGTCGAGCATCGGGCTCACGCTCGCCAGTTGTGCCGGCTGGTAGCGTGCCTCCTTCCAAGCACGCACATCCGAAAGGTGGCCCCATTGCCAATAGGGTTCCGAATCCTTGGATAAGCGCTTCGATCTTCGCCCGGGCAATCATGTTCGCCTCGTGGCAGCCCTTCGTCTGGTGGCGAGGCGTTGCATCAGTCATCGCCCACCCAAGTAACTAGCAGTTGTTGTCGTTTTGAGCCCTCATAACGACAACAACTGCGAGTTAGTTGGGTTAACGCACGACGCCGGTCGGTCACCACGAAAGGTGACCGACCGGCGTCGTACTAAGCCGCACTACACGGAGGCGGACACAGATCCGGCAGCGTGCGTAAAAGGGGCCCTGCGTCCGGCTCGCCGCGAAGCGGCCTAGCCGGGCGTGGGGAATAGCACGCAGAGGATCAGGGCTTGCCGGCGGGCAAGCCGGGCGCGGGGAATAGCGCGCAGAGGATCAGCGCCGTCCGGCGCCCTTCAAAGGCGAGACTTACCAGCCGCGCTCTGCAAGGCGGTGGGGTTCGGGGATTTCCTCGACGTTGATGCCCACCATGGCTTCGCCCAGGCCGCGGGAGACCTTGGCGATGACGTCGGGGTCATCGAAGAAGGTGGTGGCCTTCACGACGGCGGCGGCACGCTGGGCCGGGTTGCCGGACTTGAAGATGCCCGAACCGACGAACACGCCGTCCGCACCGAGCTGCATCATCATCGCGGCGTCGGCCGGGGTGGCGATGCCGCCGGCGGTGAACAGCACGACGGGGAGCTTGCCGGTGGCGGCGATTTCCTTGACGAGTTCGTACGGGGCCTGCAGCTCCTTGGCCGCGACGTACAGCTCGTCCTCGGGCAGGGTGGAGAGCCGCAGGATCTCGGCGCGGATCTGGCGCATGTGGGTGGTGGCGTTAGAGACGTCGCCGGTGCCGGCCTCGCCCTTGGAGCGGATCATGGCCGCGCCCTCATTGATGCGGCGCAGCGCCTCGCCGAGGTTGGTGGCACCACAGACGAATGGAACGGTGAAGTTCCACTTGTCGATGTGGTGGGTGTAGTCGGCCGGGGTGAGCACCTCGGACTCGTCGATGTAGTCCACGCCGAGGGACTGCAGGACCTGGGCTTCGACGAAGTGGCCGATGCGGGCCTTGGCCATGACGGGGATGGACACGGCGGCGATGATCGCGTCGATCATGTCCGGGTCCGACATGCGGGACACGCCGCCCTGGGCGCGGATGTCGGCGGGAACGCGCTCGAGCGCCATTACGGCCACGGCACCGGCATCTTCGGCGATGCGGGCCTGCTCGACGTTGACGACGTCCATGATGACGCCGCCCTTGAGCATCTCGGCCATGCCGCGCTTAACGCGGCTGCTGCCCGTAACGCTGGCTGCGGACGAACCGGCTTCGTTGCTTACATCAGGTGTAGACACAAAAACCCCTATGGGTAGATAGAAGACCTTGGCCGGGGCGCAGGCGGACAGGGGCCACACACAGCGCACACCGGATTTCCAGGTCACATTGACCAAGTAAGTTCAATACTAGTCCCCTGCGCTGTGCCCGTCGTACTTGATTACCAGCGCCGGACCACGCAGTTCCGCCGGTGCCGGAAAGCACCGCGGACCGGCTGATATTAGTCCCGCGTGTCGCGATACTTCAGGTGGCCACTGACGGCACCAGATTGATCGCCGAATCTCCGACAGCCCAGGCATCCGTCGCCGCTGGCCCGATCGCTGAGGCGATCCGGGTTCATTGGGACCTCAACACCTGATATTTGAGACGTGTTTTCCTTGTTTCGCTTTTCGCGACGCCGATTGGCAGCGCGAGGGCCTTAAATGTCAGACCCCCGTGACAGGGTTTATTCATGGAAGGCATCGGTCAACTCGTGGCACGTCGGGCAGCCCAGCCCGACGGCGGGATTGCGTCGCCGGGACGTCTTTCCCGCCGCCTGAAGCCCGTCGCCGCCCGGCACGCCGCGCTTCAAAACCCCGCCCAGCTCCGAAACCCGGCCGCCGCCGTGCCGTCGCCCGCAAATGGCCTTGATCAGGCGGTGGCGGCGATGGCTGCGCTGCGCTCAACCGCTGCCTCCGACGCCCGCTCGCTCGATTTCACCGATGCCACTGATTTCGCCGGCAAGATCGAGGAGATCTCCCGGACGGTGGAATTTTTGCAGATCGTCGCGGCCAAGGCCGTGGAACGGACGCGCAGCGAAGCCCAAGCCTCCCGGCAGCCGTCCGCGGCGCCGGGCTGGAGGACCGGCTGGGCTGAGTCCATGGCAGTGGCAGCAGATACGGCCGCCGTGCCCGGCACGACCACCGCGCCGGGCCCGGACGTCCCGGACCTCCCGGCACCGGCTCCCGCGCCCGGCCTTAGGGAAGCAGCCGCCGCGGTTGACGACGGTTACC
>NZ_JAMXIC010000043.1 GCF_027587375.1 Arthrobacter sp. B2a2-09 | reverse complement strand
TGACGTGGACCTTCAGGTCCGGGAAGACCGTCAGGTTGTCCAGGTAGGCCTTGCTGATGTTGCCGGCGCCGATGACGCCGACGCCCACCGGCCCCCGGCGGGAGGACGGGGTGGATTGGTGGGTTGCCGCGCTCATGCTTCGGCGCCGGCTTCCAGATAGCGCAATGATGCCTCCATCGCTTCGAACATGTCACCGTCATAGGCGTCGAACTCCACAACGCCCACCTCCAAACCAGGTACTGCATTGATAGCTCCCCAGATGTCCATTCGCCCCTGCCCCGCGGGCAATTGGGCAAGGAGGTTCATATTCACGGGACCGTCTTTGATATGAACGGCGACAACCCTGGTGCCCAGCCGTTTCAGAAGCTCCACGGGATCCTGGCCTCCAACGGCGGCCCAGTAAGTGTCGACTTCCAGGATGAGTTCCGGATCCAACAGTCCCGAGAAGTACTCCAGGGCGGTCTGGCCTTCGATGGTGGACTCAAGTTCCCATTGGTGGTTGTGGTAGCCGACGCGGATGCCGTATTCGGCACCCTTCTTCGCGGCGGCGTTGAGCTTGGCCGCGGTGGCCTGGATGTCCTCGGCGTTCTGCCAGTGCTCGGCAGGCAGGTACGGATCAATCACGGTGGTGATGCCGAGCTTTTTTGCGGCGGCGAAGATCTCATCCTGGTCCTGGCTCAGCAGCGGCGCATGCCCTGTCGGAGTAGAAATGCCGTTGTCGGCAAAGGCGCGGGCGAACTCATCAGCGCGGGCAACAAAGTCATAGGGCTCAATCTGGTCATAGCCGATCTCGGCAAGGCGCCGGATCGTGCCGGGGAGGTCGTCTTCGACAGCGCTGCGTACGTTGTAGAGCTGGACAGAGTAGTTCATTGCGACGAATTCCTTTGAGTTGGAGGGCATGGAGAGATGCTGCTGGCGCACTGGTGTTTGACGGGGGCGTTGGAGGGGCGGGTCCGACAGAACACAAGGATTGCTTATGAAGTGTGAGTAAAGCCTAAGGGAACCTTTTGGCTATTGGCAAGCAAAAGGTGGCCACCCCTCGATGAATCTTAGATTTATGTGTACGAGCGTCCATACCTCCGGACGGCAGCGGGGCCCCCCGCAGGCGAACGCCTGGCGATGATGGAAGTGAAGAATAAATGATCGCTATTAACCTTCATATGAAACTACGACAGCCTATTATTTGAGAGAATATAAGTGATGGGTGAGCAAAGCGTCTGATTGATGTGCCCTTCCCAGGGTCGGTCAGCCTGCTGTCTGGGGGCGTCACGTGAGCGCATTCGTGAGCGGACCGTCCGCATCACGTGCCGCCCGCTCATCCGAACTATCGATTCCTAATTGGAAGGCAGGCTAAGGCTATGGCCGTGCAGCCAAACGATGTGCTGATCTTCGATCTCTTCGGAGTGATCGCCAAAGATCAAAATCAAGAAGGTAGGGATGCGCTATTGGCTACCGGAGGCGTCCCGGAGGAAGATTTTTGGGCGGCGTACTGGAACCAGCGTCCGCCATATGATCGCGGAGAGGTCACCGGCACCCAGTACTGGACCGACGTTTCTGGCCAATTGGCTACGAGTTTCGATCCGGACCGGACTAGGCAACTCATAGAGCACGACATCGCCAGCTGGTCGCTCGTCGATGATCAGATGATCGCTCTACTGGAGGACCTGTTCAGAACCCGACGTCTCGCGTTGCTCTCCAACATTCCGCAGGAGATTGGGGAACACTTTCTGCGAAGGCACCGGTGGCTCGACCTGTTTGAAGTCCGAGGACTGTCTTATCAGATTGGATATGCGAAGCCTGAACGGGAAACTTTCGAATGGTGTATCCGTGAGCTCGGGATTGAACCCCACCGAGCCCTCTTTGTCGACGACAGAGAAGAAAATATCCGAGCTGCCCAGCAAGCCGGGCTCCGGAGCTACCTTTTTACATCTCGCGAGGCGCTCAGCCAGATGTTGGGGGAGAACAGAACCTGATGGAGAGGGACCGGAGGCATTGCGGTAGTCCTAGGCCAGGGCATGCTTGTCACCGCGAGCGAGCTCGTCCGCCACGCCGAGCGGCCATTCTTTAGTACAGTTGTACACATGGCGGCTGAGTATTTCCGAGACGACCCCCGGAGTAACCACGAACGGATGCTCGCAGGGGATCTCTACATTTCTGATGATCCGCAGATCCTCGCTCGACAGCAGCGCGCTATTCGCCTGGCCGGGGCATATGCTGCTGCCTACGTTGAGGACATAGATGCGGCTCAGCCGTTCATCCATGAGCTCATCGGGTGCCTGGCCGAAGGTGCCCATATAAGACCACCCATATTCGTCGACTACGGATCCAATATCAGCATCGGTGAAGGCACATTTATTAACTACAACCTCACTGCTCTTGACGTGGCCACGATTTCAATTGGAAGCCATTGCCAAATTGGCCCGAACGTCCAACTGTTGACACCGACCCATCCCGTGGAGGCTCAACCCCGAAAAGACAAGCTGGAATCGGCCAAGCCAATTGTCATCGGAGACAACGTGTGGTTGGGCGGGGGAGTCATCGTCCTTCCAGGTATAACGATTGGCGAAAACACCGTCGTCGGTGCTGGGGCAGTCGTCAGCCGCGACTTGCCTGCCAATGTCGTGGCCATGGGGATTCCGGCCAAAGTCATCAAGACCATTGAAAGCTAAAGCAAATGGCAAAACGGCGGGTTGATCCGGATCGGCGTGACCGGATCATTGAGGCGACATTGGATCTGATTGCTGCCGAGGGCGTGGCTGGCACTTCACATCGGAAAGTGGCGGCCCTTGCAGATGTCCCCTTGGGTTCCATGACCTATCACTTCGCAGGAATGGACGAACTTCTGCACGAAGCGTTCACGCGTTTTGCCACCCGTATTAGCGACCGGTTCGAGCGACGTATGAACGAGGCCTCGACCATAGAAGCGGTCAAAGAGGCCGTCGTCGAGATGATCATGGAGGATACCTATGGTGATCGGGACGCTCTGGTCCTGACGTTGGAGCTCTACACGCTGGCGGCCCGTCAAGCGAAGTTCCGGCACCTCACTCACGATTGGATGATGCGCAGCCGCCGTGCCTTTGAAAGGTACTTCGACCCGGATGTGGCTCGACAACTGGACGCGCTCGTCGAAGGACTTTCAATTCATCGAGCCTTTGAACCGCGCGACGACGACCGCGAGCTGGTTTCGAACGCCGTCGACAAGCTACTAAGAGAAGCGCCGTCTCAGCCGGTAGCGCCCTCGTCGGTTGACGCTTCGATCACCTTTTCCGACGAGCTTCATACGACAGTGTCCATGCCTGCCCGTCGTTTGCCAAGATCTGTCGGTTAGTCGGCGACGCGGCGTTGCAAGGCAAGAGCGAGCAGATCGCGGGACACGCCTTCCAACGCTTTCTTTCGCTGTTGGCGCTTGTGGTGGGATGAACTGGTCCCGCGGTCTCCACCTGTCACAGTGTGCGAGGGTTGTACATCTTCGCAGTGGCTCGAGCTGACCCTCATTTCCCCTTCAAAGGGGTCGTGGAACACCATCTCGTGGGGCATGGACTTTGGAATCGGTCCAGCGTCGTATCCATTATACGAAGTCTTCACGTCTGCTTCTTCCTAAGGATTTCGTGATGGGCCTAAGGACCAAGAGCCGGCGATGACTCTTGCCACCGAGTCGGTTGCAAGCGGCTCTCCGTCCGTAGAGGCAACGCCCCTACGAAGAGTCAGGCCGTCCATGAGAATCTCCAGAATCTCCGCTGTTATTGGGTCGAAGTACCGTTTCAGGATTTTAGCGCTACCCTCTACCCACTTGTTCGCGATGTTGCGCAAAGCAGGTTCACGAATGACCAGGGCCTGAAGTTCGCGAGATAGGGCCAGGCATCGCGGGGGACTAGCGGTGGCGTCTTCGTGAATCATCGCCACTATGATCTTGCCTGCGGCACGATGATCCCGTGCTGGTTTCAGCCGATCCTCGAGCCGGGCGAGGGACTGGCTTACAAAACGCTCGAACCCTGCCTCCAAGAGCTCGTGCATGCCGCTGAAATGGTAGGTCATTGACCCCAGGGGAACATCGGCTCGGGTCGCGATCTTCCGGAAACTGGTACCGGCTACACCGTTGTCAGCAATGACCGCGAGCACTGCGTCGATAATCCGATTCCGACGTTCCGGATCAAAACGTCGGATTCGGAACGTGCTAGCCGCCTCGGAGGCCGGACTCGGTGATAGCACTTTCTCTCGCTGGGAGTCAGGGTGCTGCGGGACATTCGAACGGGCGGACCACTCCACATCAGCGGGAAAAGGGTCCGGCGGATCCTGTGTATCCATCAACTCTGCACCTTCCGCATGTGTACGCACGTACATTGTTTCCGATGCGTACGATCGTGCACTAGATTTCTTATGCGTACGATCGTACACTAAAGGAAAAGAATGTGAGCAAGGCCACTTGCGGGACGTCCCAATGTGCAGCAAAACCGTCCATCGAGAGACTCTAACCAAACTTCATGCTTGAGTAAACTCGTAATCCGTGTACTCTTGCTTATAGGTGATGTGACTCTCACTCGTGACGTACTGCAAAAGTTCGTAGTCCACTGGCAGGTCCAGACTCACGCACCCGGCCCCAGCAATGGCCAGAACCGAGAGGTAAATTCCAAAATGACTGTTGAGACTTCTTTGCAGATCGATGGTCCTGCAAAGTCCAGCTACGACGTCGTAATCGTCGGAAGCGGCATGGGCGGCGGTACGCTGGCCTACGCACTGAAGGACGCAGGCGTCAGCGTATTGCTCATCGAGCGCGGAGGGTTCGTTCCCCAGGAGAAACAGAACTGGGACCCGGACGCCGTGTTCGAGCACGGCCGATACAAAAATGCTGAAAAGTGGTACTCCGACACGGGAGAAGCTTTCAGCCCCGGTACGTACTACTACGTCGGTGGCAACACGAAGTTCTACGGATCGTCCTTAGTGAGGTTTCGACGCGAAGATTTTGTCGCGACCGAACACGAGGACGGCACTTCACCAGCCTGGCCGTTCACGTATGACGACATAGCTCCCTATTACTCGCGGGCCGAAAGGGTCTACAAGGTTCATGGAGACCAACACGATGATCCCACGTTGCCCCGCGACGAGCCCTTTCCTTACCCTGCGATCGGTCATGAACCCGAGGTGCAGGCTGTTGCGGATGGGCTGGCCAAACAGGGACTGACTCCGTCCAGCATTCCCTTGGGAATCGACTGGCGTCAGGGTGGTGCCTGTATCCGCTGCCGCACTTGCGACGGTTTTCCATGTCGCGTCCTGGCCAAAATGGATGCCGACGTCGCCTGTGTACGGCCGGCTCTTCAAACGGGCAACGTGGAACTGTTGACCGAGGCGTACGCCGAAAAGGTGCTCACCGACGAATCCGGCCAGACTGCCACTGGCGTACAGCTCGCCCACAACGGGAAGACCATCGTCGTCGAGGCCGGAAAAGTGGTCGTTTCTTGCGGCGCCGTCAACTCTGCGGCGTTATTGCTCCGGTCCGGCACAGACAAACACTCCAACGGCCTCGCCAACTCCTCCGGAATGGTTGGCAGGAACTACATGGTGCACAACAACAGCATCATGATCGCCTTGCACCCCAAGAGGAACAAGGTTGAGTTCCAAAAGACGCTCTACTTCAATGACTATTACCTCAAGGGCAACGCGGATTTTCCGTACCCGCTCGGTCACGTCCAGTTGATCGGCAAGCTCCAGGGCGCCATGCTGGTCGGGCAGAAGCCGCTCATCCCCAAATGGGCCCTCGAAATTGCTGCCCGCCACAGCATGGATTGGTGGCTCTTCACGGAAGATCTTCCCGATCCGGAAAACAGGGTGACCCTAAGGAACGACGAAGCCATCCAGATCAGCTGGAAACCCAACAATGTTGGGGCACACCAGCACCTGGTCAAGGAGATGAAACGCATTCTCCACAAGATGGGCTATCCACTGATCTTCAGTGAAACCACCGGTATTGCTGTCAACTCCCACCAGGCCGGAACGATCCGGGCCGGAGATGACCCGCGGTCGTCCGTGCTCGACCCCAACTGCCGGACCCATGATGTCGACAACCTCTTCGTCGTCGACTCGTCCTTCTTCCCCTCACTTCCAGTGATGAACCCGGCATTGACCATTGCCGCAAATGCCTTCCGTGTCGCGGAACATATCGTGCCCGGCGCAGCCCAGCGCCAGTCCGAGACGCGCGCCCCAGAATTCCTACCGCTAACCCCCGTATTTACAGGAAGTAAGAACAAATGACTGATCAGCAGCTGACCGGTGGACAGATGATTGTCGACTGCCTCATCCGAGAAGGTGTCGAGCGCGTCTTCGCCGTCCCCGGGCACGGCAACACGGCACTCTTGGACGCCTTCGTTGACCGCGCCGACGAGATCGAAGTAATCCCCGCCATGCACGAGCAGGGCGCCGCCCATATGGCCGACGGGTACTACCGCGCTTCTGGCAAGATCGCCGCCGTCTGCACCTCGATCGGACCGGGGGCAACCAACACCTTGACCGGTCTGGTCACCGCCTTCGCGGACTCGCAGCCCTTTATCCTGATTACGGGCGCCGTCCACACATACATGGAAAACCGCGGGGTCCTTCAGGAAATCGACCGGCCGCACGGGAACAATTTCCCCCGCATGGCCGAACCGGTAGTCAAGCGCTGGTGGCAGCCCAGCCGCCTCGAACAGATCCCGATGGTCATGGACCAGGCATTCAACACCATGTACGAAGGACGCCGGGGCCCGGTGCTCGTGGATGTGCCGCAGGACCTGCAGGCCGAATACGGCGACTATAAGCGCATACCAGGCTCCCGCCGGGCCCAGACCCGCGCAACCGGTGACGCCAGGGCAATCGCCGCGGCCGTCGAACTGCTCAAGACCGCCAAGCGGCCCGTCATCCTCGCCGGCGGCGGTGTCATAGCTGCCGAGGCCAGTGAGGAACTCCGTGCCATCGCCGAACGCCTCGGCGCACCTGTGACCCACTCGTTCATGGGAAAGGGAGCCTTCCCGGCGGACCACGACCTGTACGCCTGGCCGTGCGGCGACATGGGTTCAATCTCCGGCAATGGCGTAACCCGCACGGCCGATGTCATCCTCGCAGTGGGGTGCCGATTCAGCGACCGCATCACTTCCTCCTATAAGGAAGGCGTCACATTCAACATCCCGTCAGTCACCAAGCTGGTTCACATTGACATCGACGGATTTGAAATCGGCCGCAACTACCCCGTGGAGGTCGGAATCGTCGGCGACGCCAAGACCTCCCTGGCCGCCATCCGAGATGCTCTGGGCAACGGTCCTGACTACCACGACACCGAGTACTTCGCTGAGCTCCAGGAGCTCAAGGCCAAGTGGGAAGAACACCTGCGGCCCATGCGCGAAACCGACTACCTCCCCATGACCAATTCACGGGCAATGGTCGAAATCCGCAAGGCACTGCCCCGCGAAGGAATTCTGGTTACAGACTCCAGCAATCCCGCAAACCAGGCATTCAACGAGTTCCCCATCTACGGGCCCAAGACAAACATCGTGGCCGGTGGTATGTCAGGAATCGGCTTCGGCCTCCCCGCTGCCATCGGGGCGCAAATCGCAGTTCCCGGGACGCCGGTCCTAGCTATGGTCGGAGACGGCAGCTTCCTCCAGACAGGTACCGAGCTGTCAACGGCGGTCATGCTCGGCACACCGTTGGTCGTCGTCGTTCTGAACAACGGCGGCTGGGAAGCCATCAAGGATCTTCAGATCAGCCTGTTCGGCGCTGAGCGCCGCCTGGTCACGAATTGGAGCACTCCTGACGGGAAGCCCTACTTCGCCAACATTACCGAGTTCGCACGCTCCCTGGGCTGCAGCGCCGAGCGGATCGAAGACCCCGCAAAGCTGGCGCAGGCGATCGAACGTGCCTTCGCCACCGAGGGACCCGTCGTCATTGAGGCCATGAGCGCCACCGAGCTTCCGTGGACCGAGATGCACCCGACCGGTTGGTGGGACATCACCGTTCCGGCTTACCACGGTGACACCCGCGATGAATACGTCGCTCAGCGCGGGTTCTAGCCAGGAGAAACATCATGGGTGACATCAAGCTCGGACTCAACCTCGAATTTGCACGATACGAAAACGGTTCATTTGACTGGGCGATGGACCGTGCCGCGGAAATTGGCTACCGCTATGTCGAACCGATGGTCCACTGGGGCCGGGAGTTGCTCAGCGAGGCCGGTTATTTCCACAGCCGGTCAATGCTGGACGACCCGCTCAAGCTCAGGCAAGCAGCCGAGCGCCGGGGACTGCAGATTTCCTCGCTCTCAAGCCATGCGCCACTTGCCAAACCCGACATCGCCGTTGACTACCTCAAACAGTCCATCCGATACGCGGCCGAGTGCGGGGCGCCAATGATCATGGTCGACGACGGCCCCCTGCCGCTGTGGACCACCGAAGAGGAGAACTTCACCCTGATGAAGTACACACTCCAGGAGGCGGCCCTCGTGGCCGAACCGCGCGGGATCGCCATCGCGATCGAAACCCACGGACCCTACACGGCCACGCCGGCCGGGTTGGACCGGCTCATGAAACTGATCGACTCGCCGGCACTGACGATCAATCTGGACACCGGCAACAGCTATCTGAGCGGAAACGATCCGCATGCGTGGCTTGAAGACATCGTTTCAAACGTCACGCACATGCATGCCAAAGACATCTCAGTCGAAGACGCCAAGAAGTACCGCGGTAAAGTCCGCGGGATGCTCGGCTGCGCCTGCGGAGAGGGGGTCATCGACTGGGAACGGATCGTCCGCACCCTCGCGGATGCTGACCACGATGTGGTCCTCTCGGTCGAATGCGGATCGCTGGATGCGGCGGTAAAGAGCCACAGCTACCTCAGCGAGCTGATCTCAAGAGTTCGCACCTAGCAGAGATCAGTTACGCATCCGGGCCGTCCGCATCCGGCGATGGTCGGCGCCGGAACCAGATGTCAACGCGAGGGCGGGAAAACCACGGACAACGATGACCACTCCCTGCCCCCGACCACACCAGCAAATAAGGAGAAGCCATGAAGAATATACTCCCCCCGACCGCCATGTCTCGTCGCGGTTTCCTCGCCCTCACCGGGGCGGTTACCCTTACCGCTTCCGTCAGCGCCTGCGCCGTCGGCGGCGGAAACGCATCGGCAAGCGGCGGTAGTACGGTCAAGTTCTGGGACATGCCGTGGGGCGACAAAAACTACACCGATGCGGCCCAAAGCTTGGCGCAGGCCTACAAGCCCGGTGATGGCATGCCGGGCGTGTCGTACCAGCAGGTCAACTGGGACGGGTTCAACCAGACGTTCTCCTCCGCAATCGCCTCCAACACGGGACCGGCTGTTTCCACCGGTGGCGGCTTCCAGGCGTTCCAGTTCGCGAAGCAGGGTGCCATCGCCTATGCCGACAACCTCATCGATTCCTTCAAGAAGGACGGCACCTACGACGACTTTCTCCCGCACACACTGGATGCGATGAAGACCTCCGACGGTTACGTGGGCATCCCTTGGAACCTCGACGTCCAAGTCTTCTGGTACCGCAAGTCGATCCTGGACCAGATCGGAGCAACGCCGCCGCAGTCCTGGGATGATGTGTTGGACGTGGCAAAGAAGGCTTCTGCCAAGGGTTATGTCGGTTTCGGTATCAGCGGTGGCAGTGGCAACTACGGACCCATGGCCGTGCTGAGCCTGATGATCAACAATGGCGGTGGCCTCTTCAACTCCAATGGCGACCTCGACGTCGTCAATGACCGCAACGCGGAGGCAGTTGATTTCCTAACCGAGCTAGTCAAGCAGGGTGCCGTCGATCCGGGCTCCGTGAGCATGAAGGACGACGATCTCACCACTCTCTGGACGAACAAGAAGGTAGCCCTCGGATTCCAAAGCCCGGCATTCAACAACGTCGTCGGCGACGAGAAGGACGTCCTCGTGACGGACCCCCTCAAATCCCGCCGCGGCGAAGTCGGGGGGCTCTACTACGTGAACAACATCATGATGTACAAGAACACACCGTCCCAGGCCGGGTCTGAAGCGTTCACCTCGTACTACATCAAGAACATGAAGACGCTCTGGCAGAAAGGCGTCATGCAGGGCCTGCCCGCCCTGAAGTCCATCACAGAGCTCCCGGAATTCAAGGCAAACGCACAGAACACGGCGGTCGTCGAGAAATGGCAGCCCATTTGCAAGACCACCGCCGCACAATCGAGCGCCCTCACCGCCAAGCTCGCGACCATCGACGGCGGTCAGGCCATGACGGATTTCTGCCAGACCGTCCTCGCCGGAAAAACCCCGTCCAAGACCATCCTGACCAAGCTTGAGAGCGACATCAAGGCCGCCATCTCCTAGCGAAGCAATAGCGAAAGCCGTCACACACCATGAGCACCTCCGTTCGCCGCACTGAACCACCCTTGACGGTGAGGACGCCGACCCACGAACCGCGGAACCGCCGCCGAAGGAGCAGTCCCGGCCGCGCGCCTGCAACCAAGCTCTTTCTGATCTTGCCGTCAGTCGTCATACTCATCCTCACGAATGCGTACCCGATCGCTTACGCCGCCTTTCAGGCCCTGCACAACGGGAGCCTGATCTCACCAGGGGAATTTGTCGGCGTCGACAACTTCGCGAAGGTCCTGGCCGATCCTGCCTTCTGGCGGGCAGCGGGATTTACCGCTGTCTTCGCGGTTGCGGGGGTCTTCGGAAGCTGGATCATCGGGATCGCAATCGCACTTCTGCTCCGCACCCGGATTCCAGCCAAAGGGCTGCTGAAGACAATTCTCCTGCTTCCGTGGGTCGTGCCTATTGTTGTTTCGGCCATGTCCTGGAATTGGCTCATAGGAACGAGTTCCAGCCCTGTCCCGACGATCTTCCACGCGCTAGGCTTCGGGGACGCCATTTTCCTCTCCGATCCGCTTGGCGCCCAGATCACGGTCTGCCTGTTCGAGATCTGGGTCAACTTCCCGTTCATGATGCTCATGATGAGCGCTGCTCTGAGTTCTGTAGATGAAAGCATCTACGAAGCCGCCAAAATCGACGGCGCCAGCGCTCGGCAACAGTTCCGTTACATGACACTGCCTATCATCGCGAAGCCCACGTACATCTCCTGGGTCTTGATGGCGATATTCTGCGTCAACGACTTCCCGACCGTGTATCTCCTCACCCACGGGGGCCCGGTCGGCGCGACGAACACCCTGGTTGTTCTGGCCTACAAGACCGTATTCCAGAACTTCCAGACAGGCCCGGGCGTTGCCATCGCTTTCCTCATGACCCTTGCGTTGGCCATCGTGGCCGTGCTGCTCTTCCGACAGATCCGAAAGTCGACCTCACAATGACCACTACAACACTGAGAACCAAGATCGCAACCCCCCGGCGGTCCGTCGAAGCAGGAAGCCGTGGGCAATGGCTGCGCTTTGCGATCCTTGTCGCACTAGCGGCATTCGCCCTCATCCCGATTGCGGGAACCGTTGGCCTCTCCCTCCGGGCGAACAATGGGACCGGCTCCCTAACCCTGGACAACTTCGCGAAAGTGCTGAGCAGCAGCGGCACGGTCGCCTGGCTGGTCAACAGTCTCCAGGTCGCATTGGCGACAGTCGTGGTGTCAGTAGCAGTCGCGGCGCCGGCCGGCTATGTCCTATCGCGAGGGAGGGGCCGGCTCGTCGGAGGCTATTCCCTACTGCTCTTCGTCGTACAGGCCCTTCCCGTGATCACGTCCGTGATTCCGTTGTTCATCCTCTTCTCCCACATCGGCCTGGCCGACAACCTCGTCGGGATCACGATTTTGTATGTCGCCAGTTCCATGTCTGTGGCAACCTGGATGATGGCCTCCTACATGGACGGGATCCCTGGGAGCCTCGAAGAGGCGGCATGGATTGATGGAGCATCGGTGTTCAAAGGGTTCCTTCACATCGTGCTCCGGAACTCACTGCCAGGTGTACTCTCGACCGCCATCTTTACCTTCCTGATGGCTTGGAACGACTATCTTGTCGCATCGATCTTCCTCCGCTCGGCAGGAACCTTCACGCTCCCGATCGGCGTCCAGACCTTCTTTCAGCAGCATTCGACCGACTGGGGATCAGTTATGGCGGTTGCCGTCATCATGCTGCTGCCACCCACGATCATCTTCGCGACGCTGAACAAGTTCTTCAGCGTCGGGGGTGTCGCGGGATCGTTGGCAGGTCAGTAGAAGTTCGCGGCACTATTTCGCGGACGCGGGACGGGTGATACCCGGCCCGCGCCACGTTCCTACAAAGTTTGCCTATGTCCGACGGCGAAGTGGCCGGCATCCGGGAGATGCCGGCCACTTCTATTTCTGAAACCGATATCGGCGGGGGAGAAAGACGGACCTCGGCTCGACGGACTCTGTGGTCAGTGATTTTCGGTCAGAAACGCTTCGATGTCGTGCGCGCCGTCGAGTATTTCGGCGGTGCCATGGTCCGAGGTCTGGTGGTCAATAAGGGCTGAATGTGCCAAACGGGCCATCTCCTTGGTCGGGGGGGAGAGAAGCTGGCCGTGTCTCTTGATGAGTGCCAGAGTGTCGAACATTGGCTCAGCCAAGGAGACGGCTTGCAGCCCGCGCGGGAAGACCTCGGACTCAAGGGAAGCCCTGCAGGCGATGGTGTCACCGAATCCGTCGGCAGCCAGTGACAGTGCGGCTGACAGATATTCGACTTCGATGCCTGCATTAAGCGATAAACCACGGAGCCGAGCCCGGGCAGAGAGCTGCTTCCGGGCCGGATCTGTCTGGGCGTAGTGGGCGTCGTAGAGGATCAGGGGAGCGCTGCAGATTGCGGCGATATCCGGGGGTGTCTGCACACGCTCCGGAACGGCACTGACGTAGACCACCTCATCCCGGGCCAGGGGGAGTACGTCCAACCGGTCGTCATCAATCGGCAAAGTGACCAGGCCCGCCTCAAGATGTCCCGAAACGACGTCGCTGACTGTTTCGGCACTATTCTGCCCCACTAGGCGGATACGTACATTCGGGTGTTTCTCGCGGAAGCGCTTGGCCAGATCCTGACGGATGTAGAACTCTGCATTTCGCAGGAGCCCGAACGTTGCGGTACCACCGCCCAAGGACAGTAGCGCGTTCACTGCTTCGGTGCCTTGCTTGGCGGAGAAAATGGTCTGCTCCGCGTAAGGCAGCAGTTCCTCCCCGGCCGCCGTGAGCACGAGGGCCCGGCCACTGCGGTTGAACAGTGGCACGCCAAACTCTGATTCCAACCGGCGGATGAGGTCCGACACTGCCGGCTGGCTCATGCCCAATTCGACGGCAGCAGCCGTGAAAGTCTGTCCGCTGGCTGCTGCCACAAATGCTTCAAGTTGGGCCAAGGTCATAAGTCAATCCTATAGCTCATGGGTAGATGATGCTCTATCGCTCCTTGGCGGATATCCCACCGCCGGCGATTGCCTGGGGATGAAGTAGCCGGCCCAGGAGTTCCGGGTCAAGGAGTTCCTTGTCCAACACGAGATCAACAACGGCCCTGCCAGTGCGCAGCGCTTCAGCGGCAATCTCGCCGGACATGTGGTAGCCGAGATAGGGGCTCAGAGCGGTGACGATGCCAATGCTTCGAGCGACATGGTCTTGAAGTGTTTGTTCGTTGGCTGTGATTCCGTCGATGCAAGCGTCCGCGAGCGTGTTTGCCGCTATCCGGAGGTGGTTGATGCTTCGAAACAGGCTCGAGGCTATGATCGGCTCGAAGGCGTTCAGTTGCAACTGTCCGGCTTCCGCTGCGAGGGATATCGTTACGTCGGCGCCGATGATCTCAAATGCCACTTGATTGGCCAGTTCTGGGATGACCGGGTTCACTTTCCCGGGCATGATGCTGGAACCGGCTTGTCGAGCGGGAAGGTTGATCTCGCCGAACCCGGCGCGAGGTCCGGAAGACAGGAGGCGAAGGTCGTTGCTGATCTTGGACAACTTCACGGCTGACCTCTTCACAGCGGCGGAAATCAGAACGAAGACACCGCAGTCCTGAGTAGCTTCTACAAGGTCGGGGCTGGTTGTCACGGGCAATCCTGTGACCGCCTCAAGGTGTTCTCGAACTATCGACGCGTAGCGGGGATGTGTGTTCAACCCGGTACCGATCGCCGTCGCCCCGAGGTTGATTTCGTGCAAATGCACTGCCGCCTCTGTCAGCCGCGCAACATCCTCTCTGATGGTGACGGCATAGCTTCTGAATTCCTGGCCCAATGTCATGGGTACCGCGTCCTGCAGTTGCGTTCGCCCCATCTTCACAATGTGGTCGAACTCCTGCGCCTTTCGTTCACACGCTGCCTGAAACTTCTCGAGTGCACCGACGAGGCCATTGCAGCCGTAGATAGTGGCAAGTTTCAGGGCGGTTGGGTAGACGTCGTTTGTCGACTGGCCCATGTTGACGTGTTCGTTGGGGCTGATGAGACCATATGAACCTCTTGGTTCGTTAAGGTGCTCCAACGCGCGATTGGCGATGACCTCGTTGGCGTTCATGTTTGTTGAGGTTCCGGCGCCTCCCTGGATCAGGGGAACGGGAAACTGGTCCTGGAACACGCCCGATCGCAAGTCCCGGCAGGCGGCAACGATGGCGGTGCCCACGTTCCGATCCAGCAATCCGAGTTCCATATTGGCTTTTGCTGCCGATTCCTTGACTGCCGCGATGGCACTGACGAGGCCGGGCGCACTGCCTACCGTTTCCCCGCCCAGTTGGAAGTTCTCCATCGCCCTAAGCGTGTGGATTCCCCAATACGCCTCAGCGGGAACCTCGCGGACACCCAGCAAGTCTCGCTCCGCACGCGTTCGCTGTTCCTGATCCATGATCCGTCACCTAACTCCGGGGGTGGCTGTTGCTGGCCGCCACCAGTCCAGGACTGAACATGCCAAGCCTGAAGCGGTCGCGCGTCCATATATAAGTTAACCTTTTGAAAAAGAAATAAAGACTAGCATTTGCTTTTCCTCAATGCTAACCTGTGGTACACGAAGGATAAGGAAAAGCTTGTCACTCTGTCCCAAACCAAAGTGTAATGCTATGGTTTTGTGGATTCCAAGTAACGAGGAGCACACGCACTACCTGCGCTCTGGCTCCAGCAACGAAAGAGAAAACCATTGCGCACTTCCCTCAAGAATGCTGACGTCACCATCTCGGACCCCACCTCGTCTTCAGGCGTGAGGGAAACGGTCGAAACGGTCATCGCGGACGTTCGCGAACGCGGCGACGAAGCCGTTCGGTCCTACTCCGAGAAGTTTGACAAGTGGTCCCCCAAATCATTCCTCCTCTCGCAGGATGAAATTGATGCCGCCATCGCCCGACTCCCGGAGCAGACGGTTGAAGACATCAAGACTGTCCAGCGCAACGTCGAAAGGTTCGCCCGGCTGCAGCTTGAATCACTGACCGAGTTCGAAGCCGAAGTCGAACCCGGCGTCATCCTCGGCCAGAAGAACATTCCGATTGACGCCGTAGGTGCCTACGTTCCGGGCGGTCGTTACCCGCTTCTGGCCTCAGCCCATATGACGATCGTGACGGCAAAGGTTGCCGGCGTCCGCCGGGTTGCCGCCGCCACTCCGGCGGCCGGGGGAGTAGTCCCCGACGCCTCGATTGCCGCCATGCACTTCGCAGGAGCCGACGAAATCTACTTGCTCGGCGGGGTGCAGGCTGTCGCCGCCCTGGCCGTCGGCACCGAGACAATCGCGTCCGTGGATTTTCTTGCCGGCCCCGGGAACGCCTACGTCGCGGAGGCCAAGCGGCAGCTCTTCGGTGAAGTTGGCATCGATCTCTTCGCGGGCCCCACCGAAGTTCTTATTGTGGCCGACGAGTCGGCCGATCCGTTCTTGATCGCTGTTGACTTGCTCAGCCAGGCCGAACATGGTCCTGACTCTCCTGCGATCCTTGTCACAACCTCGCAAGAGGTCGGACAACAGGTGCTCGAAGAAATCGACCGTCAACTGCTTGGCTTGTCGACCCGCGCAGTCGCAGAAGTAGCTTGGCGCGACCACGGCCAGGTGATCCTGGTCGATGACCTCAAAGAGGCCTACGCCGTCGCCGACGAATTTGCCAGCGAGCATGTGCAGATCCTGACGGCCAACCCCCGCGAAGCACTGGACAGCATGATCAACTATGGAGCCCTGTTCCTGGGCGAAAATACCTGTGTCTCTTTCGGTGACAAGGTCATCGGCACCAACCATGTCCTTCCGACCCGCCGTGCCGCGCGATACACCGGTGGACTGTGGGTCGGGAAATACATCAAGACCGTGACCTACCAGGAAATAACTTCGGTCGCCGCCAGTGCCGAACTTGGCGAATTACTCGGTAGAGCGGCCCGGGCGGAGAACTTCGAAGGCCATGCACGCTCCGGTGACATCAGGGCCGCGCGCCTTGCGGGAGAACGGCCGGCCTGGGCTTCCTAGCCCTATGTCGGTGGAGCGCAAACCGCACGCGCTCCACCGCGCGGTTCGCGGAAGCGATGGTCTAGTGCGGACACTTTCGCCTAGGCTAACGGCCACAGCAAAGTCTGGAAGGGACGAGGAAACCTGCAAATGAACACTCCGGAATCCATGAACCGTCAATCAGCCGAAGATCCGGGCGAGGACCAGGCCGCGACGGCGGCCTTGTCTGAGATTACCTACGATGAGCAGTTCTATCCTGCCCGCCCCCGTCAGCTTCGTCCCAAGGCCCGCCGTCGCCAAACACTGGATGAAGGCCGCCCGCCGTTTGACCCGGACGCACGGAACGCCGTGTATGTTGAGTGGCTGAGAAACCAATCCATGCTCGGCGACGCAGACGCCATGTCAAGGCAACTGTCCGGCCAGGCGAGCATGTGGCAAAAACCGTTCGCACATCCAAGCCCCCGCTCAGCCCTGGACAGGGCGTCGGTATGGTTCACTGCGTATCCCTTGTCCTTCATTACAGCTCCCGGGCAATCGTTCCTAGGTGCCCTGGCGCAACCCAGTCTTTGGGATGCATTCCAGGAAATCGGCATACATGCCCTGCACACGGGTCCCGTGAAGCGCGCCGGGGGAATCACCGGCTGGGACTACACGGCCAGTGTGGACGGACACTTCGACCGAATCAGCATGGCCATCGATCCGTCCTTCGGGACCGAAGAAGAATTCCGAGCAATGTGTCAGGCCGCCGCTGATCACGGCGCAACGATCGTTGACGATATCGTTCCCGGGCATACGGGCAAGGGCCCGGACTTTCGCCTGGCCGAAATGAACTACAAAGACTATCCCGGGATTTACCACATGATCCAAATCCCGGAGTCAGACTGGCATCTGCTCCCGGACGTCCCCGAAGGTAAAGACTCGGTCAACATCAGCATCGACGCCGAAAGGGCACTCCAAGAGGCCGGCTACATCATCGGCCAACTGCAGCGCGTGATCTTTTACGAACCCGACATCAAAGAGACGAACTGGAGCGCCACTCGGGCGGTTTCCGGCACGGACGGAACGATGCGCCGATGGGTCTACTTGCACTATTTCAAAGCCGGACAGCCGTCCATCAACTGGTTGGACCCGACTTTTGCAGGCATGCGCCTTGTGATCGGCGACGCGCTCCACTCACTGGTGGATCTTGGAACGGGCGCCTTAAGGCTGGACGCGAACGGATTCCTCGGCGTAGAGAAGAGCGCGGAGGAACTTCCCGGCTGGTCAGAGGGGCATCCCCTGTCCCAGGCGGCGAACCAGCTCATCGCGAGCATGGTGCGAAAGGTCGGGGGCTTCACTTTCCAGGAGCTCAACCTCACCATCGACGATATAAAGGAAACGTCCGTAAACGGACCCGATCTCTCCTACGACTTCGTGACCAGACCGGCCTACCACCATGCACTTGTTACCGGAAGTACAGAGTTCCTTCGCCTAACACTGCGGCTGGCAATGGAGGCCGGCGTCGATCAGGCCTCCTTGGTCCATGGGCTGCAGAACCACGACGAACTGACCTATGAACTCGTCCATTTCACTACCCGGCATAAGGATGAGACCTTCAACCTCTTCGGCCAGAACCTGACCGGTGCCGGCGTCGCTGAACGGATCCAGAATGATCTCCGGGACGGCCTCACGGGAGAAGCCGCGCCGTACAACCTGTTGTTCACCACGAATGGCATCGCCTGCACGACCGCGAGCGTCATCACGGCCGCACTGGGGATACGGGACCTCGAAACCATGACTGCCGAGCAGGTGGATCAGGTCCGCGATGTTCACCTGCTCTTATCGATGTACAACGCGCTCCAGCCCGGGGTTTTTGCTCTCTCAGGCTGGGATCTCTGCGGGGTTGTTTCTGTGGACGTCGACAAAGTGGCTCAACTAGTGTCCACGGGCGACACCAGATGGATCAACCGCGGTGCCCACGACTTGATGGGGGTCAACCCCGGCGCTGCCGAGTCGTCCTCGGGCCTGCCCAAGGGGAGGAGCTTGTATGGGACGCTTCCGAAGCAGCTGAAGGACGAAACGTCTTTTGCACGAAAGTTGTCCGCCGTTCTCACTAAACGCGAAGAGCTCCAGCTTGCAAAAGGCGAACTCATCGATGTCCCTGACGTTTCGCACCCAGGGATGCTCGTCATGGTTCAACGGCTTCCCTCAGACGCCATCGCGGTCACTGTCCTGAACTTCACCGGCGAAGACATTTCCGGAACGGTCAACTCGACACTTCTGACCCCCGGCGCCGAGGTAACGGATGCTTTCGCTGGAAAGACTCTCAATTCAGTGGACGACCTGCACAGTTTCTATTTCGATATGCCCGCCTTCGCCGGAAGTCTCCTTGTCCTTCGGGAACCCGCACCAAAAGGCGCGGAAGAAGCGCCCTGAGCGCGTTTGAATGAGAGAACCCCGGCATGCCGGCCAGTCGGTGCAAGGCGTGAAGGCGGGGTATGGGATAAGGAAAAGGGGCCATATGGGCACAAAAACTCTACGGCACCGCCGTCGTGATGAGGCATCACGTCCGCACTGGATTGAGTCTGCCAGACTCTGGTTGTCACGCAGCGGCACTGGGAGCCAGATCAGGGAGCCAGCCTATTGCACTCCGTCAACAATGCTTCCAAGCGGCAGCCTGTTCAGCACCATCTATGCCGGACGCCAGGCCCGATTTTCAGGCGCCAAATCGGAATGATCGGCAGGGGCCTGCCTGCGCAAGGCCTCCATCCCATCTCTCGACGCACCGGGGCTGGATACGGCGTGCAAAAAAGAAACAGCCAGGGCACTCACCCTGGCCCCTAACGTTGGAAAACCTATGAATGATTACTATTTCGCCGGCGTCGTACGCCCCGCAGTCAGCGGAAGCGATCTCCGACTCCGAAATGATTGGAGCCTGGCCAGGGGGCAAGTCGTGGAAGTACGCCACGATAACATTCCAACCCGCACTGGAATGGTCGAAGACGTTACGGCGGACGGTTACATCCTCTGGCTTGCTGCCGATGGTCCCGCCACCCGAACCATGGTCGACAGATCAGAAGGATATGAAATCTGGGGCGACTAGGGATGGCTCCCCGGACGCGCCACGCACCCGATGAAGCCCTCACGGTACGAGCCGGCCAACATCGTCGGCGCGTTCGGCGCGACGCCGTATCCCCGGACCGAGACAAGCCGTTCCTGCTGCAAGCAGGAACAAACCAACAATGGCCGCGACTCCGATAGCGAACATCGTGGCAACGTCGGTATAGGACGGACTCGCGTATCGGTCCACAGGATGGCGGGCCTGTCACAGTGACGGGGCCGCATTGGTCTGCCTACCGTATCGGCTCCAAGTAGGGGTGGGAGGCCGCGAGGTCGAAGAGCGCGTTATGGACGGCTTTCGTTCGCGCCAGACGCTGAAGTTCGCGCGGAACCGCGAGCCAGTACTTCCTGCGGATGTGAACCGTGTCCGCAAGAATCCGCACGAGGCGTCGATCGGATTCGCCAATGAACAACGGAAGAACTGCCACTCCAAGGCCCGCAACGGTGGCCATCCACTGCCCCGTGATGTTGTTTGTCTGAATAGCGGGGCGTATTCCGGGTAGAGCCGTGTCCAGGAAGCGCAAGTCGGGAATGTCCAGAAGCGAATCTACGTAGCCGATGACCGAATGGGCTTGCAAGTCATCCACGGCTGCAATGGTCGCGTTGGTTTCCAAGTACTGTGGGGCGGCATAGAGACCCAGCGGATACGTTGCCAGCGCCGTGGCCTCGACACCGCGAATGGTGGGCTCGGCCAATGAAATCCCAACGTCGAATTCCTTCGTGGCAAGAAGGTTCAAACGCGTCGCCGTGACGATCTCGATGGCAAGATCGGGGTGTTTTCTTCTCAGGCCTCCAAGCCCCGGACTCAGCACGAAGGCTCCGAAACCATCCGGCGTCGCGATACGGACGGTTCCCGACAACCGGCCTGGCTCGGACCCCAGCTCTTCCGCCGCCGCCAAGAGCGACGATTCGACAGCCTCAGCATGAATAGCTAGCCGCTGACCGGATTCTGTGAGCGTCCAGCCCCCAGTCGACCGTACGAAGAGCCGGGAAGCCGTGGCTCGCTCAAGGTGGGAAATTCGCCGTCCCACAGTGGTGTGATCCACCCCGAGGCCTCGAGCGGCGGCTACCAGCTTCCCGGTCCGTGCAACCTCAAGAAAGAAACGTAGATCATCCGCGGAAATCACCCCCTCAGCCTACCGTGCAATTATGCACATCGGGGGGCATGTTTGGTCATTGATTCAGACTTGGAATGCATTGAGACTTGAAATCGGATATTTACACGGAACCGCCTTCATGCACAGCTGCTAGGCGGTCGGACAACAAAGGTGTTCCATGGTCGCAAACATCGCTCTTCCCCGCGTCATGAAGGTTGGAAGAGGTGCCGTAAATCAGATCGGTACCCTGCTTGAGGAACTGGGCGCAACTCGGCCCCTCATCGTCACGGACTCGTTCATGCTGACTACACGCAGCGTCGATTCCATGGTGCGCTCGCTCCAGCGGAGCGGTCTTGAGGTCGCGGTCTTCTCAGGTGTTGTCCCCGATCCTACGACTGCTTCCCTGAGTGAGGGCGTCGCAGCTGTACACGACCACGAGGCTGACATCATCATCGGTCTTGGTGGGGGAAGCGCGATTGACACCGCTAAGGCCCTGGGCCTGCTCAGTCGCCAAGGCGGCCAAATGCGTGATTTCAAGGCGCCGCGGAACAACAACGGACCTTCTATGCGGGTTGTTGCAATTCCCACAACCGCGGGCAGTGGCTCGGAAGCTACTCAGTTCTCTATCATCAGCGACTCTGAGACCCACGAGAAGATGCTCTGCGCAGGGATCTCGTTCCTTCCAGTGGCGGCAGTCATTGACTATGAGCTCACTCTCTCAATGCCACCGCGGTTGACCGCAGATACCGGGATCGACGCTTTGACCCACGCAATCGAGGCCTACGTCAGTCGGAAAGCCAATTCCTTTTCCGATGCCTTCGCTTTGTCCGCCATTCGGGCTATCGGCCCAAACTTGCGGCGCGTCTACGCGGACGGGTCGAACGCGAAAGCCCGGGAAGCCATGATGCTTGCCTCTACACAAGCGGGAATCGCCTTTTCCAACTCCAGCGTGGCCCTTGTTCATGGAATGAGTCGGCCGATTGGTGCCCACTTCCATGTGGCCCACGGCTTGGCCAACGCGATGTTGTTTCCGTCTGTCACGGAGTTCTCGGTCGACGCCGCCGAGCCGAGATACGCAGACTGCGCCAGAGCGCTTGGCATCGTGAGTTCAAGCAGTTCAGACCAATATGCCGCCGAGTCTCTAGTGGCTGAATTGCACGCTCTCAACCGTGACCTCGAGGTCCCAACTCCCGAAGCCTTCGGCATCGACCGTTCAGCCTGGGAGGAAAAGATTCCCCTAATGGCCGAGCAGGCGCTCGCTTCCGGTTCCCCGGGCAACAATCCTCTCGTTCCGGACGCTGAGCAGATCCAAGCCATCTACAAGGAAATCTACGCTTAGCTCCCTCCGAAAAGACCGGACCAACGAAGGCTGTCTGCCGGTGAACCCGGTACGGCCCCTCCTCACCTGAAGACTCTGAAAAGGATCCATCATGACCACCATCAAGCATTTCATCAACGGTGTTGAAACCGCCGGCGCCGGCGACCGCAGCCAGCCGGTGTACAACCCGGCCACCGGGGCCGTGACCGCGGAGTTGCGGCTCGCGAACCGGGCCGATCTTGACGCCACCGTTGCCGCCGCGAAGGCCGCGGCGGAAAAGTGGGGCGATTTCTCCCTGGCTAAGCGCACCGCGGTGCTGTTCAAGTTCCGTGAACTGGTCGCAGCCCACGTGGACGAACTCGCGGCCCTGATCACCGCCGAGCACGGCAAGGTCATTTCCGATGCGAAGGGCGAGATCGGCCGCGGTCTGGAGGTCATCGAGTTCGCCTGCGGGATTCCGACCCTGCTCAAGGGCGAGTACTCGGACCAGGTCTCCACCGGCATCGATGTGTTCTCCTTCCGCGAGCCGCTCGGTGTCGTCGCCGGCATCACCCCGTTCAACTTCCCCGTCATGGTGCCGCTGTGGATGGCTCCGATGGCGATCGCCACGGGCAACGCGTTCATCCTCAAGCCCTCCGAACGGGACCCCTCCGCCTCGATGCTGCTCGCGAAGCTGTGGAAGGACGCCGGCCTGCCCGACGGCGTGTTCCAGGTCCTGCACGGCGATAAGGAAACCGTGGACGGTCTCCTGACCCACCCGGACGTGGACGGCATCTCCTTCGTCGGCTCCACCCCGATCGCGAA
>NZ_JAMXIC010000042.1 GCF_027587375.1 Arthrobacter sp. B2a2-09 | reverse complement strand
ACGATCAGGCAGCTGGCTAGTCAACCCGCTAAGGATGTGTGAGGTCTCTTCTCCTGCAGCCACGTCCAACCTCTCTTTTGGCGCATTCATCGTCGCCTCAGGTCCGGCAGGGTAACTGCCCGTCATGAACGCGGCGTGTGCGACATATCGGTTACAACAGCCCGGTCATGTGCGCCGGGCAGGTTCTCTTGAGCTCAAGCTGCGCTATTCGCGGCGGGCGGTTGCCCTGCAGCCAAAGTCTTCACTGGCCACTGTAGCTTTGTACGAGCCGCGATGCGTAGCCGCGCTGTCGTGAAGGCGTTGTATGTCACACTCAAGCTGTTACATCGTAGGCAGTTGTGGCTGTAGTCATGGCTATGGCCCCGATTGCAGCTTTGGCTTTAGCCGTGGCTGGGGCGCGGATTATGGTGGAACGCGGGACAATGGCTTGAAGCACACGCCCAAAGGGTGTTGGCTTGTAGTAATCGAAATCACTTCAAGAGGAGGAAACGTGAGCGAGGCCGACGCCGCCACATCGGTAAATGTGGCGGAAAGATTGGGTTTCAAAGATGGGGATCTAATTCAGGAACTCGGTTACGACGATGATGTCGATTTCGATTTGCGTGATGACATTGAGGAACTCACGGGTTCCGAGCTGCTTGACGAAGACGATCACGAGGTTGTGGATGCGGTCATTTTCTGGTGGCGCGATGGTGACGGAGACCTTGTCGACGCATTAGTTGATTCACTGACCACCTTGGGTGAAGGGGGCGTCGTCTGGGTGCTGACCCCCAAGTCGGGCCGCGACAACTACGTCTCGCCTTCGGATATTCAGGACGCTGCTCCTACCGCCGGCTTGCATAGCACTACTTCCGCAGGCGTCTCCAAGGACTGGAGCGCCACGCGGCTTGTAGCGCGCAAGAAGAACAAGTGACACACTCCAGGTTGAACCCTGCCGGACTGCGTCCGGCAGTTCCCGTAGTGGGCCAGGAAGCCCCGGATTTTGAGCTGGTGAACCAGTTTGGGGAGCCGGTTCGCTTGTCGGATCTCCGTGGCCGCAACGTGGTGGTGGTCTTCTATCCCTTCGCCTTCTCCGGAATCTGCACGGGGGAGCTGTGCGAGATCCGTGACAATCTAGGTATTTTCGAACACGCCAACGCCACAGTCCTTGGGGTGTCGGTGGACAGCAAGTTCGCTTTGCGGGCGTACGCGGACAAGGAAGGCTACGAGTTCGATCTCTTGGCCGATTTCTGGCCGCACGGGGAAGTTGCCGAGAAGTATGGCGTGTTTGATGCCGCTACCGGCATGTCCTTGCGGGGCACTTTCATCATTGATGCCGCGGGCATCGTCCGTTATGTCGTCGTCAATCCGCGCGGCCAAGCACGCGATCTGGCGGAATACCGCGAGGCACTATCCGCACTTGGCCAGGCCTAGCGCCGATGAGCGCCCAACGGCCCGGCGTCGGAATGACTGGCTTCGCCATTCTTCCGCCGGCCCCCACGGTTGAGTTGGATGCAGGCGAGTTGGACGTTCTCCGCCAAGCCGCCGCGATTCTCGGCGGCAAGCGGATTGCTGTTTTGACGGGAGCCGGCCTGAGCACTGACTCCGGAATCCCTGACTACCGCGGTCCGGGGGCCGCGCCGCGAAATCCCATGACCTTCCAGGAGTTCATCGGGAGCCCTGGCAACCGGCGCCGGTACTGGGCGAGGAACCACCTTGGCTGGTCGCATCTCCGGCATGCGGACCCCAATGCCGGGCATGCCGCCGTCGCACTCCTTGAACGGCGCGGGCTGATCACGGGACTCATCACGCAGAATGTGGACCGTCTGCACGAGGACGCCGGCAGCGTCAATGTGGTGGACCTGCACGGCCGCTACGATCGCGTGATCTGCCTTAAGGAAGGTCACGTCTTCACCCGGCGGCTCGTGGCGTCCATTCTTGAGGAAATCAATCCCGGCTTCCTCGAAGCCGCCCAGGCTTCCGGCGTCGTGGAAATGGCTCCCGACGCCGATGCCTTGGTAGAGGATCCCGAGCTCATCCGATCGTTCGTCGTCGCCGTTTGTCCCGTTTGCGGGGGCACGCTCAAGCCTGACTTCGTGTATTTCGGTGAAAATGTGCCCAGGGATCGGGTGCAGCGCGCCTATTCCATGGTGGACGAAGCCGGGGCGCTGCTGGTGGCAGGTTCTTCGTTGACGGTCATGAGCGGGCTGAGGTTCGTGCGGCACGCAGCCAAACTCGGTAAGCCGGTAGTGATCATCAACCGGGGACCGACCCGCGGCGATGGGTTCGCGAACCTCAAAGTGGAAGCGGGAGTCAGTGGCGCGCTGGCCTGGCTTGCCGCTGAACTTCCCGATTTGCTGCCTTCCAACCAGCCGATTGGTGTTCCGGGCGATTGATCCGGTAGAGTACATGTTCGTTGGTTGAAGCGCCGAGGGCGCTGAAATCAGTGTTTGGGTCTTTAGCTCAGCTGGTAGAGCGCCACGTTTACACCGTGGATGTCATCGGTTCGATCCCGGTAGGACCCACCAGGCAAGAAGAGCCCCTGAATTGCGAAAACGCAGCTCAGGGGCTCTTTTCTTTTGATCGAGCGTGCCATCCCTGCAGGGGGCGTACCGCAATCTGGCTGGACTTAGTCCCCCGGCGTCAGGTGGTCGAAGACCAGGTTCGTCTGGGTATTTGCAATGGCGGGATCCGACGCCAGATGCGCGGCAATGAAATCCCGAAGTTCCTTTGGTGTTCCGCAGGCGACGTGCACGAGGAAGTCCTGGTCGCCCGCCAACAGGAAAACACTCTGAACGTTTGGCAGGGCCCGGAGCCGCTGCCCGATGGCCAACATCTTGTTTCGCGCCTGCGAGTTCACACGCACGGAGATGAGCGCGTAGACCAGCAACCCCATGGCCTCGAGGTCCACGGACGCATGGAAGCCCCGGATGATCCCAGCCTCGCGCAGTGCGCGGACCCTACCCAGGCAGGTGGAAGGAGCAATGCCGGCTTTGGAGGCCAACACATTGTTGGGAATCCTGGCATCGGACATCAATTCTTTGAGGATCAACCGGTCTGTATCGTCCAGCCGAACCTGATTCGAAAGCGGCCCCTGCGGACGGGGGTCCGATGAATACACCACGAAATCACCTCTATCTATTTTGCGATTCTTCAGAATCCTTGCTTCAGGCTGTAGTTGGATTCTAACTTGAAGCAATTTGCAGAATCGACAAGGAGGTCGGGATGGACAGTTTCGATAAGATCCAACAACGGGAGGGCGGCCTCAAACGGCAGCTCACTTCGCGCCAAATGACCATGATCGCCCTTGGGGGAGCCATCGGGACGGGGCTGTTCCTGGGGAGCAAGTTTGCGATCGGCCTGGCTGGCCCCAGCGTGATCATCAGCTACGCGATCGGCGGTTTGATCGCGCTGTTGCTTATGGGGAGCCTGTCAGAGATGACGGTTGCCCACGCTACCTCCGGATCATTCGGAGCCTACGCCGAACACTACGTCAGCCCCTTGGCCGGCTTCCTCGTCAAGTACATGTATTGGTCCTGCATTGTCCTTGCCGTGGGAACGGAGGTCACGGCCATCGGCGAATACATGAAGCTTTGGTTCCCGGATGTTCCGGCTCTGTTGTGGGTCATCCTGTTTTCGGCCGTGTTAATCGCTGTCAATGCGATGAACGTCAAGGCATTCGGGACACTCGAATATTGGTTCTCAAGCATCAAGGTCTTCGCGATCGTCGCCTTCATTGTGCTGGCTGCCTACATCGTGTTCGGCACCCGCAAAGAGGGCACAGGTTTCCAGAACTACGCTGCCGACGGCGGCTTCTTCCCCCACGGTTTGTCCGGCACCTGGTTTGCGGTGATTGTATCGATCTTCAGCTACCTCAGCATCGAAATGATCGCCGTTGCAGCAGGCGAGGCCCGCGATCCTGCCACGGCGGTCAAGAAAGCGTTCCGCACCACCATCGTGCGGCTGCTCCTGTTCTACATCGTCACCTTGGCCCTCATCATGGCCATCGCCCCGATGGGTCAGATCCTCACCGGCGGAAGCCCGTTCGTCACCGTGATGCAAAGCCTGGGCATTCCCTTCGCGGACAGCCTGCTGACCATAGTGGTGATCATCGCGGCCCTGTCGGCCATGAATAGCCAACTGTATATCTCCACACGCATGATCTTCAGTCTCTCGCGCAGCGGTGATGCTCCCGCCCAATTGGGTAAGCTGCGCGCAAACGGTTCACCCGTGAACGCACTGATCCTCTCCACCGCCGGAATTGCAATCGCCACCGTGGTCTACGCCATGTTCCCCGAGACGGCATTCACGTTCATGATGGCCATTTCGATGTTCGGGGCGATGTTCACCTGGTTCATGATTTTTGTGACCCATTGGTTCTTCCGTCGCAGCATGAAACGTTCCGGAACAGAACTGACGTTTAAGACCAAGTTCTACCCCGTGGGCACCATCCTGGGCGCCGTGCTCATGCTCGCGATCCTTGCCAGCACCCTGGCCACCGACGCCTTCAGCATGACGCTGACCTTTGGCTTGCCGTTCCTCGCACTCGTGACCGCTCTTTACTTCGTGGTGCAGCGACGCAAACGTCGGGATTCGAGCACGGAGCGGAAGGCCGCCGTCGTATCCGCTGAAAACAGCATGAACTCCTTCGGCTCAAGCCCGCTGCCTGAAGCGGTGCGTTCTGAAGCGGACGACGAAAACGACCTGACGGCGTCGAGCGCTACCGCGGCGACCTCGCGCGCATCCCAGGCATAGATCTCCGCGCCGATCGCGGGGAAGCAATCCTTCTTCTGCGACCGCTTTGGAAGTTGTTCTCAGCATCGCTGTCTACCAAGATTCCGGAGCAGAACGTCGCACCGCGATGAAGCGGATCGCGGTGCTAAAGTGCATCGCGGGATGGTTTCGGAAATGGATGCAGGTGACGGGTTGAGGATGGCTGCCGAGCGTCCGAATTCTCGTGCCACAATGAAAGACGTCGCGCGGGTCGCCGGAGTCGGTGTCGGCACGGTCTCCCGGGTCGTCAACGGCAAGTCGAACGTGAGCGAGGAGAGCGTCGCCGCGGTCAACGCAGCGATCGAGCGGCTCGGATTCCGTCGCAACGACGGTGCCAGGATGCTCAGAACCGGTGCGACGGCCAGCATCGGGCTGTTGGTCGAGGATGTCGCGGACCCCTTCTTCTCCCTGTTGAACCGCTCCGTGGAGGAGGAGGTCCTGCGCCGCGATTCCGTGCTCCTGACCGCTTCCTCGGACAAGGACCCGGAGCGCGCCCGCAAGATGATCCTGACCTTCTGCGCCCGCCGGGTCGACGGCCTGGTGATCACTCTCCCCGAAGGCGGCGACGAGGAATACCTGCGTGCGGAGCTCGACGCCGGTACGAGCATGGTCTTCGTCGACCGCCCGCCGCGGGTGCTGGATGTCGACGCCGTGATCGTGGACAACCGCGGCGGCGCGCGCACCGGCGTCGCGCATCTCATCGGCTACGGGCATAGGCGGATCGCGTGCTTCACCGATCGGCCGGACCTCTACACCGCGAGCGAGCGCATCTCCGGCTACCGGGACGCACTCGAGGAAGCGGGTATCCCCTTCGACCCCGAACTCGTCTACTCCAGCGCGACGACCCGCGAGCCGGTCGACGAGCCTCTCGGGCGGATGTTGGCATCAGATGACCCCCCGACCGCGGTTTTTGCCGGCAACAACCGCACGAGCATCAACGTGATCAGCGCGCTGCGCATCCACAAAACCTCGCTGGCGATCGTGGGTTTCGACGACTTCGAACTTGCCGACGTCGTCGTGCCCGGGATCACAGTGGTGGCGCAGGACCCGAAAGCGATGGGGCGGATCGCGATGGGGATGCTCTACAAGCGTCTGGACGGCAATGTCTCGCCCTCTCAGACGATCAGGCTGCCCACCCGTCTCATCGTGCGGGGCTCGGGAGAGCTGAGTCGCGATGCGGTGCTCGCCGCGCGCTGAGGCCAGTTCGGAGGCCCCTGTAAATCCCCTTTGACCGGAATTCATCTCGGTCGCTACTTCTCAGGCGTTGACGCCGTCGAGGCGTGCTGAGTAGACTCGGCCGCGTGGAAACGTTTCCACGCACTGTTGTCCGTCACCGCTCGGCGGCGGACAGCGGTGATGAGCGCTGATGCTCGATACCCGTGAGCCAGGTCAAGGAGGACACCCCACGATGTCAAGCCCACACGACAGTCCGGCTGTACGCCCAGGGAGCCGGGGAGGGCGACGTCGTTCGCGGCTCGCGCCGGCGATGGCGGTTGCGGCCGCGCTCGCCATCGGAACTCCGGTCGAGGCATCCGCGGCTCCGGCCGTCACCGACCTCTCCACCGAGGTCAACCCGTTCGTCGGCACCGAGAGCGAGGGCAATGCCTACCCGGGAGCGACGCTCCCGTTCGGGATGGTGCAGCTCAGCCCTGACAACACCAACAGCTACGGTTCCACGTCGTACAGCAAAAACGCCGGTCGCGTGTGGGGGTTCAGCCACCGGCACGTCAACAGCGCGGGTTGCCCGGCCGCCGGTGAGCTCCTGGTCTCGCCCAGCACCACCGCCACGCCCACCACTTCGCGCCGGTCCACCAGCATCCAATCCGGAAGCGAATCCGCCACAGCCGGTTACTACGGTGTCACTCTCGACAACTCCGTCAAGGTCGATCTCTCGGCCACCACCAGAGTGGGCGCGCACCGCTACACCTTCCCGGCAGGCACGACCTCCAATCTCTCGTTCAACACGGGTCAGACGCTGCGCACCGCCGGCGCGAGTTCGGTCTCCTGGGTCGATGGGACCACCCTCGAGGGCTGGATTGACAACGGTGGGTTCTGCAGCGGAAGCGAGAAGAAGTCCCGCTACTACTTCAGCGCCACCTTCGACCGCGCTCCGCTGTCGACCGGAACCTGGGATACGAACGGCGTGTTTGCCGCCGGCCGGAACTCCAGCGAGGTCGCCGGCGGGAACAACGGGTTCGTCGCCACGTTCGACACCACCACGGACCGCGACGTCGAGGTGAGCGTCGGGGTCTCGTACGTGAGCGTCGAAGGCGCCCGCGGTAACCGGATCGCGGAGGCGACCGCCGACGGCTCCCGGGTGCCGTTTGACCAGATCCGCGCGAAAGCCCGCGACGCCTGGAACGCCGAACTCGGCCGGTTCGAAATCACGGCATCCGCCGAGCAGCGCAAGATCTTCTACACCCAGCTGTATAAGACGCTGCTGTCGCCGACCATCGGAAGCGACGTCGACGGCCGGTACACGGGAATGGACGCCAAGACGCACACCGCCGACGGCTGGAACTATTACCAGACGTTCTCGCTGTGGGACACCTACCGCACGCAGGCGACGTTCCACGCGTTGTTCGCAAAAAACCGCGCCTCTGACATCGTCCGGTCGATGTACCAGGCGCGGGTCGAGGGCGGCTGGTTCCCGCGCTGGTCGCTCGGCTCGGTCGAGACGAACATCATGGCCGGCGACCCGGTCTCCCCGTGGATCGCGGAGAACTTCACACTCGGCACCGTGCCCGCCGACATCGCCGACCGGATGTGGGACTACCTCGTCGAGAACGCCACCACGGCGCCTCCTGCCGGCGTCGCATCCGTCGGCCGGCAGAGCGCCGCGTTCTACCTGGCCAACGGCCACATCCCCTTCTACCCGGAGGGGGGCGGTGGCCTCGGCGGCCAGTTCGAAGAGTATCGCCACGGCGGCTCGGCCACGATGGAGTTCGCCGCGGCGGACGCCAGCATCGGCTCGGCCGCGCAGCGTCTGGGTAAGACCGCCCAGGCCGCGAAATTCCTGGACCGCGGCACCAACTGGTTGAAGCTCTGGAACCCTGATGTCGCACTCAGCGGCGGTTTCAAGGGCATCGTCAACGCCGTCACTCCCGAGGGCCAGTTCGTCTCGGTTCCGGAGCGCACGGATGTGACCAGGTCCGGCTTCCACGAGGGAACCCCCTGGCACTACCAGTGGATGGCGACGCAGGATGTGGTCGGTCTGCAGCAGAAGATGGGCGGTCGCGACGAGTTCGTCAAACGACTCGACTACTACTTCAACCAGCCGGCCCTCGAGTCTGCTCCCGGGGTCTCTCCGAGTAGCTGGGCGGCGGGTGGCAGCACGTACTACACGAGCATCGGATACAACCCGGGTAACGAACCGATGATGATGAACCCCTGGCTGTACGGCTTCGTCGGTGAGCCGGCCAAGACCAACGATGTGCTCGCGGCCAACCTCAACCGCTTCCCGAACACCCCCGGCGGCGGAGTCGGCAATGACGACCTCGGCACCCTCGCCGCTTGGTATGTGATGGCCTCGCTCGGCATCCAGCCGGTGATGCCCGGCTCGGGGATCATGGCGCTCAACGCCCCCAAGGTGCAGGGCGCCACGATCACCCTCGAGAGCGGTGAAAAACTGCGGATCACCGCGGCGGGCGCGAACGAGAAGTTGCCGAGCTACATCGCCGGTGTCACCGTGAACGATAAAGTGCACACGGCGGCCTGGGTCGATGTGGACGAGCTCCGGAACGGCGGTCGGCTCGACTTCGCACTGTCCGGCACCAAGGCAGGCCTTGACTGGGCCACGGCCCGGAAGGACTGGATCCCGAGTGTCTCCGCTCCGCGCAAGGCCACTCCGGTGATACTTCCGGGTGCGGACTTGACCGCGATCGCGGGTCAGGAGAAGGCCATCGAGGTCGCGCGGGTCACCTTCGCCGGCGCCGCTGGAATCGCCGCTGGAATCGCCGCTCCAGCAGCCTTCCTAGTGGATGCCGCGGCGGCGTCGCCCGCCGCCGCCGAACCTATCACGGCAACGGTGTCGTGGGCCGGGGGAGACCCGGTCGCGGCCGCTGTGACGGAGGACAACGGCGCCTGGGTGATCAGTTCCACGTCGACGTTCGCAGCGGCAGGAACCGTGAGCGGCGTGGTTAGCATTGCCAGCGCCGCGAAAACGCCGAGGTTCTCGCCAGCGCTGTTCGAGCCGACCTCGGCCAACCTCACTGTCGTGGTCACTGCCGCAACCGTCGATCCGCCCGTCGATCCGCCGGTCGATCCGCAGGTGGATCCGCCCGTCGACTCTGGGGTTACCGTGGTTCCCCCAGCGACGGGAACCGTTAAGGCAGTGAGCGGACTGGCCGACACCGGCTTGGCCCCAACCGTGTTCTCCCTGCTGTTCGCGGCTCTCGCCGCCATTGCAATCGGGTCGGCCTTCGTGATTCGCCGCAAGCGAGCGAACGGCTAAGAGACCGGGCAAGAGCCCCTGATCTGCGAAAACGCAGCTCAGGGGCTCTTTTCTTTCGTTCCCGGTGCGTTCGGGGGCTGATGGTTGCCGCTTGAAGTGCACCTTTAGCCGTTCGAGTTGATCAGACAAGTCATCGATACAGAGGGCATTATCCGCCAGCTCGCTGGGGTCGCTAGTGGAATCGAAAAATGCGGTTCTCCGTCTGTGTGACTCTCTTCGTACGCTGAGAGCAGGGCTAATAAGCGACGTATTTGTACTGCAGTGCACGCACCACAAGTTGGGCAAGGTTCTCGGCGAGTAGTTTCTCGCGGAGATGTTTCGCATGGGTCTTCACAGTCCACGGTGTGATGTTTTGCGCGTTGGCGATTTCGTCATAGCCGTGGCCTTCACATATCAGCCTGAGGGTCTCGAGTTCGCATGGTGATAGCCGGGGTGCGGCAGCTGGCGCATCGGGAAGATGATCGCCGCTTAGGATGATGTCATCGATGAGGTTACGGATAAGGCTCGGATGATCTCCCCGCGCGATCTGTCTAACCGTTTTACGGAGCGTGTTGTCCGACGCCGTCTTGCTAAGGGCTGCTGAAGCGCCTGCCTCGAGTCCGCGAGCGATTCCTGGTCCGGGTGACACCGTCGTGAGAAGCACAATTCGCGAGTCGGGGTTGATCTCTCGGATGTAGGCCGTTGCTTCAATCCCTGTCATGCCCGGGGGCATATTGATGTCCATTAGGACTACGTCGGGTTGGAACTGCCGATAGACCTTGATCGCCTCCGCCCCGGAATGAACCGGCGCAAGGGGTGCCAGTTTCGGGTCGCCTGACAGCGAGAACAAAAGGGCTCGAGTTGTCCAACGGTCGTCATCAACAATGAGCACCGAGATGCGATCGCCAGTGCCGCTTGCCTTGCCAAAACCTGCATCGAGGTTTGTCTTCACATGCAATACCTCCGGAATGCTTGCTTGTCGACGAGGAACAGTATCGCGCACCGAGCAGGCGTCGCGGAAGTTCCTGTTTGCACGGGTGTTGTGGCGATGGTCGGGCTAATCGGCAGGGTCGTAGTCGTTGACATGGGTGCTTCCGCGAATAGTGTGCCAAGCGTCAATAGCAGTGTTGCGCAGATTCTCATCTTCCTATTGCAGGCCTGAACCCTGGTTCAAGTCCTCGCTCGTTCGAGGGAGGACTGAGGTCTTCTCGCAGGTGCATTTCTGAGGAGTGAGAGAGGGCGAGCGGTGCGGCGTCGCGGTGATCTGTGCGTTCTGCACCAGCGGGAACCGGCTGGCAACCTCTTTGAACCGTTGCGATATTTGGATCGATTGGTTCCAGTACGACGCGGCCAGCGGCCGGGAACCCTATCGAGTTAGGCGGTTAGGGGTATGCCGACTTCTACTTGGAGGCGGCCGGGGCTCTCGGTTGACACGTTGCAGGTACCGCCCATCTGCGCGACGCGCATTGAAAGCGTGCGCGGCGTCTCTCTCATGTCCAAATCGGCTTCTACGACGTTGATGGATCTGATAGTGAGCCAGGTCATACCTGCGTGACGGGTCGAGTTCACGCGAAGCGTGCATCCTTCGCGTGAATTCGAGTGTTTTACGACATTTGTGATTAGTTCTTGTAGGGCGTAGAGAGTACCTTCGAGCACGTCGGCAGGCGCCCAGGCCGGAAGGCTCGCGACGCTGATTTTGAAGTGGAATCCGCCGGCTTCGGTGGCAGTGAGAAGGGATTCCAGCGCTGTCCGAAACTCTCTGTCGAACGGCACAGGAGATTGTTGTTCTCGTACTTTTCCCGTAAGCCGTGCGAGTAGCCTGCGAAGTTGGAACTGCGTTTGGGCGTTGACCAAAGCAAGCTCGGCGAGTTGCTCGTCCCCGGACGGACTGGGCGGTGTTCTGGCGCCGAGCATCTTGATGATGGCGGCCTGGGCCGCGAGGCCATGCGAGACGGTGTCGTGAGCGTCGATGGCGAAGCGTCGGCGGGTTTCGAAAAGGGTGCGTTCGGCTTCTCGAACTGTTGTCTCGCGGCGCCGAATCTCCTGATGAACACGAGATTCGAAACCTGAGGCTGTCAAGCCGAGTATCGCCCCTAGGGTCCAACCGAACAGCATTGAGACGTACGCTCCAAAGGTGCCCGAATCTGCGACTTCGCTTGGGGCAAATCTCAGAACCGGAAGCATGAACAAGATCATCGTAAACGTTGTAAACCGCCATAGGAGCCGGTTGCTTAGAAGGACGGCGGTGGCGGCCTCGCCCACGGTAGTGAATGGATTGAGCAGAGCCGGGTAGAGGGTTGTGAACAATGCGAAGAGGACGAACCCGAGTGTCCCGGAAGTCGTCGGTGCGAACCCGGAACAGATGACAAGCACGCTGGCTCCGTAATGCATCACGAGGTAGGGCAATTCGTGGGACTCGACAGCTGATGGCAGAAGCCCAGTTACGCCGATGAGAACTACGACCACTCGGACTGGGAGATCCACAAACCGGGGCCCTCGTAACCACTGAACCAGTCGGCGGAACGTGCGGACAGACCGTCTTTGATGCGCTTCCATGTTCACCGACGGCACGCTCCCCACTCGTGTTCTTCCCTCCCACGAGGAGTTTAGCTGACTTTGCTCGACGGTCCTCGGGCCCATTTCGGCAACTGGTCAAGGCGTTTACGGGAGATACCTCGTTCGAGCGACGCGTGAATCAAAGTATTCCAATAGCTTGTGACCGTCGGATACGCCGGCGGAAGTCACATTCCGCGACCAACGAGGTGATAGGCGAGGGCCAAATTTGGCCTACTTCGCGTGAATGACGCAGGAGACCACTGGAGGTAAGCGATGAAGCATACGAAGATACGGATGGCGAGGGCGGCAACGGTGATCGTGGCCGCGTTCGCGATCGGAAGTCTAGGAACGGCCGCACCCGCCACGGCCGCCGAGCCCCCGACGGGGTACCCCACTCAGCAGATTGTGACGACCGCGAACAACCCGACTGTGGGCAGCATCCCCATTCGCAGAGGATTCTGGAATGCAGACTACCCAGGCGGTGATCGGGGCTGGGGCATGGACAAGGCATGGAATAAGCACAATATCTGGAGTCTCGAAGCGATGCGTCGGGTGATGCTTTCAACGAATGTGACCCCACAAGGGGCTCAGCATCTTCTCAAAGCGTATGCGGGGAAATACACATGCAGCGGCTCCGTTTGCAAGCTCACCGACCAACGGGAGATTTACGGCATCTATAACTCGATGACGTATTCGACCTACTATGACTGGCCCGTAGGCGGCAAGCTTGGCCTCCAGACGATGTACTGCAATCAGGGCGGCGCGTGGAGCTGTCCGAACTGGGTCACCTACTCGATTACAAATCCGGGAGTTAACAACCCTTACTCGTTGACGAATCCGTCGAGCAAGGCTTTGACGCGAGTTGAGCCTTCTCTGTCGGCGGAACAGCAGAGAGTGCAGGCAACAGCACTTGCCAGCGAGGAGATCGTCAGGCTGACGGAAGCGATCGCGGCAGGAGACGAGCAAGTCAGTTTCTCGTACAACAGTCTCCCGAAGGAGATTCCTGCCCATTGACACGACGGAGGGTGGGCATACCGGGCGTATGGCCGAACATTTCCCGTCCCCGTATCCTTGGCTTGAAGGAGGGAGGCGATGTGCCTGCGAGCGACGCTGATCCGCTGACCGCGATCGTTGCTGCCGTGCGGCGGTATTGGTCGGAACAGGTCGAACTTGTTGGACTCTGGCGAGTAGGGGGAGATCCAAACAATATCGGCATCGTTTACCGGCGGCGCCTCGATCAGACACAGCAGCTTTTCGGGCGCCGGGTTAAGTTCTCAGCACATGAGGCCGACGGAACCGTCGTCGGCATTGCGGCCGACCAGGCAATCAACATGGCAGAGCCTCCCGGCGCGCTCATGAGCACCGCACGCATGGATAACCACGGGATCACGTGGTTCGGCGACGAAACGGACGCGGCCTTGCCCGATGTTCCCCGACATGTGTATGAGGCGCTTCATCCAGGTGGTCCTTCTCTGTAGCTACGATTGCCGGCCTGGTCGCCGGGAAGGCGACGGTGCTGGGTGAGCGACCCGAACGAGGTGGGACGAGGCGCCGCGGGATGGCAGCGTTGCGCCGGTCGTATGTGTTTGAGAATCGACTAAGAAGGTCCACCCCTGAACTGCGAAAACGCAGCTCAGGGGCTCTTTTCTTTCGTTCCCCGTGCGTTCGGGGGCTGATGGTTGCCGCCCACCGTTTGGCGGTTCAGAATGGCAGCATGACAGCGTCCGGAGATGCAGCGCGTGACAAGAGGCTGGCGGAAATCGGTACGGCGGTGTTCGCCTTAGCCCCCGCAACCTTCGCAGGCTTGCTGCCGTGGGTAATGACCCGTTGGAAAGTGCAGCGACCCGTGCCGGGCGGACTGGCGGCCCAGTGCGCAGGTGTCCTACTGATCGGCGCCGGCGCGGCGGTGATCACCAATTCGTTTGCGCGGTTCGCCCTTGAGGGAATAGGCACGCCGGCACACTTTGCGCCACCGAAGAACCTCGTGGTCAGCGGTTTCTACAGGTTCGTGCGGAACCCCATATACGTGGGCATTGGTGCCGCGATCACCGGACAGGGCCTTCTGTTCGGAGAGCCGAAGCTGTTTGGCCTGGCGGCGCTGGGCGCAGTTCCCGTGGTGGCCGTCGTCAGGTTGCATGAGGAGCCGACGCTGGCACGTAAGTTCGGCGCCGAATACGAGGACTACCGTGCCAACGTCCCGCGCTGGCTTCCACGGCTCACTCCTTGGCAGCAGCAGGGCTAACGTCGTACCTGATCCACCGCGGGGAATTGGAAGAGCTCTCCACCGCGACTATTGGGGGATGCCGCGGTGGAGAGCTCATAGATGAATATACAGAGAATTTCTGGATATGGAAAGAAAGCCGTTGTCCGTCCGGCGCGTCTCATCCCAGCACCAAGCCACTATGATGGTGGTTGTTCAGTGGATTGAACAAGCGCGATTGCCGCGGATCGGAGTTTCGCTGCCCCTGGGTAGCGTCTCCGCCTGGCACGCGCCCACTCTGCGCCAGACGCACGATTGCGAAGGAGAATCATGGCCGATTCCCGCACCCCCCGTTCCGCCGAAGGATTGGGGAGCTCCTCGCCGGCGCCTGCCGTGACTCGCGCGGCCGCGGTCATGGATGCCTTGGCGGAGGCACCTTCGGGTCGTCTGACACTTAGCGATCTTTCGAGGGAACTCGGGATTCCGAAGTCTTCCACGTCAAACCTGCTGCTGGCTCTTGAGGAAGCCCGGCTTATTACCCGCGAAGGTGCCGACTTTTCACTTGGCCGGAAGCTGGTCGAACTTGGCGCCGCTTATCTCAGCCGGCTCGATGAAGTCCAGGAGTTCTACAAGTTCTGCGAGCAGGCACCGACGCTCTCCGGCGAAACAGTGCGGATTGCGATGATCGACGGCGATCACATCATCTACCTGGCGCGCTACGAAGGGCACCCTGCCGTCCGGCTCACCTCAAACATTGGCGACAAGATGCCGCTCTCCCTGAGCGCCGTCGGAAAGGTTCTCCTGGCCCAGCTTCACGACCATGACATCGAGGCGATGTTCCCGGACGACGTGGAGCTTCCTGTCATGACCCCGAAGTCCCTCCGGAGTGCCGCTGAGCTCAAGGCCCAGGTGGCTGCGATCCGCAAGCAGGGCTATGCCTTGGAGGACGAGGAATCCACGCTCGGCGTGGTTTGCCTTGCCGTGCCCGTCCCTACCCATGGGGCACATGGCCCCAGCCTCGGTCTCTCGGTGACTGCCCTGAAGGCCACCTTTTCCGAAGAGCAGGCTGCCCTGATGGTGAAGGAGCTCAAGGAGCTTGCCCACTCGCTGGGCAACCCGATGGGCTGATTGATCTCGTCGCCCGACGGGTAGTAAACCCGCCGCCCGACGGGTCGTAAACCCGTCGCCCGACGGGGTCATAAATAAATCTGATTACACCACTTGAAACTTGTCCAACGTGCTGTACTCTGTTCACTATAGTGATTCACGCCATGGCGGCTGACGCTATCTCGCCAGGCCAACGGGGGTCTGGAGTGTTCTTGAGGGAGTGCTTGTGACAACTCGTACTAAGACAAAGCTTGCTGACATGGACGGCGCAGTAGTTGAGCCGGAACAGCTGCGAAGGGCAACTCTTGCCAGCTCCGTAGGATCCGCCCTGGAGTACTACGACTTCTACATTTATGGTCTGGCTTCGGCCCTGATCTTCGGACCGCTGTTCTTCAAGCCCCTGGGCGACAGCGGCGCGTTGATCGCGTCGTTCGCAACCTACGGCGTCGGATTCGCGGCGCGCCCCTTCGGTGGCGTCCTCTTCGGATTCATCGGAGACCGCTTCGGCCGCAAGATGGTCCTTCTGATGACCATCGGCATGATGGGCCTTGCCAGCTTCGCGATCGGCTTGCTGCCGACGTTCGACCAGGCGGGCATGCTCGGCGCTGTCCTGCTGGTGACGCTCCGTATTGTCCAGGGCCTCGGCGCTGGAGCCGAACAGGCAGGCGCGACCACCCTGATCTCCGAAGTTGCTCCCCCAAAGCGCCGCGGCTACTTTGCTTCGCTGCCGTTCGTGGGCATCCAGCTCGGAACCCTCCTCGGCGCCGGTACTTTTGCGCTCATTGGCATGGCCAACAAAAGCGTGCTTGAAGGCTGGCTGTGGCGTGTTCCGTTCCTCGCCAGCTTCATCCTGATCGTCGTGGCACTCTTCATACGTCTCAGGCTGAAGGAAACCCCGGTGTTCCAGGAACTGGAGAAGCACAAGAACGTGGTGAAGAACCCCGTTGGCGAACTCTTGAAGCACTCTAAGAAGAACGTGCTGATCGGCATCGGCCTCCGCATGGGCGAAAATGGCAACTCGTCGATCTACGGAACGCTTCTCATCTCCTTCATCTCCGTCAAGGAAGGAGTCTTCCCGGGCGACAAGTTCATCGGCCCGGTCGGCCTGCTGATCGCAGCAGGATTCGCTGCCGTCATGGTGGTTACCTTCGGCGCCTTGTCTGACCGAATTGGTCGAGTGAAGGTTTACCGCTACGGGGCCCTGTTCCAGGCAATCTTCGCTATTCCCGCGTTCTACCTGGTAACTCTTGGCAACGTCACCCTCGTGTGGGCCGTCATGGTGGTCGGCATCGCCCTTGGCGTGCAGTCCATGCTTGGCCCCCAGTGCCCGCTGCTGCCGGAATTGTTCGGTTCGCAGTATCGCTTCACGGGCGTGGCCTTGAGCCGTGAGCTGTCGGCTGTCTTTGCCGGCGGGCTGGTTCCCGTGTTCGGCGCCATCCTGCTTGGCGCCACGGGGAACTCGTGGGTGGTCCTGGCGGTCTACTCGCTGGTCCTGGCGCTGATTTCATACATCACAACGTTCTTCACTCCGGAAACAGCCGGCCGCGACCTCCGTTCCCTGGAAGACGCGCAGTAAGCAGTCCCGTACCCCGACGTACGCAAGCAGTGGCGGCCCCCTCCGAAACTCGGAGGGGGCCGTCGCTTTCGTGTCGTGCGCTTTCCTGACCTTCTTTGCCGAGCGAAACCCCGCAAATGACGCGACTCGCCGAGTCGCAAGCGCTTTCCGAATTCAAAGAGGGTCACGATGGCGCGCGGTACTTCGCGGCGCGTGCCCACACAGCAAAGCCGCCCCACACAGCAAAGCCGACCCACACAGCAAAGCGGCCCCTCCGGAACTGGACTAGTTCAAGAACCGGAGAGGCCGCCAGGATGGCGCTGGGTTGTCGGCGGTTTAGTAGAAGTGCACCATGTCCACGAGGTGGGGGAGCTCGCCACCGTCGAGGAACGTACGCAGGTTGCTGGCGAAGCGCTCGGCGATGAGGCGGTTCTCGGCGGCGCTGAGCGCAGAGGTGTGCGGAGAGACCGTGACCTTCGGGTGGTTCCACAGAGGGCTTTCCTGGGGGAGTGGCTCGACGGCGAAGACGTCCAGGCAGGCGTAGGACACCTGGCCGTTGTCCAGGGCTTCGAGGAGTGCTTCTTCATCAACAACGGTTCCGCGGCCAACGTTGACAAAAACCGCGCCGGGCTTCATCGCCGAGAAGACTTCGTGGTTGAAGAGCTTCTCCGTGTATGGGGTGCCGGGGAGGGTGTTGACGACGGCATCGGCCGTAGCCAGGAGTTCCGCCAAGCCATCGTTGTCTGCCACCTCGTCGATTCCTTCGATCGCTTCGACGTTCCGCTTGGTTCCGCTCACCTTCATGCCAAGTGCGCGGGCGATGCGGGCGGTCTCGAGGCCGATTTCGCCGAGACCCGTGATGACCAGCTTGGAGCCATTCACTAGTTTGGTGGGGGTGCGCAGTTCGGGCCAGACCTTGGCGGCCTGGTCCTGCGCAAGTTCCCCGCTGCGCTTGAAGCCGTTGAGGATGCCCAGGGCTGCGAATTCGGCCAATGGAAGGGCGTGCACGCCTGCGGAGGTGGTGACCTTGAACTTCTGCAAGGTCTCGCTGTCGAGGCCGGACGCCTTCACGGCGCCACCGGCACCTGCGGCCATGGCGTGGATCCACTGCAGGTGCGGGTTGCTCTGGGCGATGCGGGCCAGGCCGGCCGGATTCTCGTTGGGGAAGCCGTAGAGGATCTGGGCCTTGTTCAACATTGACCAGTAGCGTTCCTCTTGTTCGGGAGTCCGCTTGAAGTCCGGATCGCCGGAGTGGTCGGCCGGGAAGCGTTCCGGAGGAAGCAGCTCGGGTTCGTAGAGCACCGTAATGCTCGGATCTACGGCGCGGATACGCTCCACATGCTCAGCTTCGAGCGGGACTGCGATCGCGATGGTGAGTTCATCAGTCGTCATGGTGTTCATCATACTGAATTGAGGCTAGGATATTGAACAGTTTTTGAAAGATGAACCACAAAGAAGTGAGGTGCAAGCGAAAGATGACCGCCAAGACCGCAGGTTTTGTGGGACTCGGGCTCATGGGCTTTCCCATGGCAGCCAATCTGCTCGGCAACGGCTGGGAGGTAACGGCGTGGAACCGTTCGGCCGAGGCGCTCGCCGAATTGGAGAAGCTCGGCGGAAAACGCTCGGAGTCCGTTGCCGGACTCCGGGACCACCCAGTCATCATTTTCATGCTCCCGGATCTCTCCTACATCCAGGATGCCGCTGCGCCGCTGCTCGATTCCTGGCGCTCGGATGCGCCGCTTCCGGGAACCATGGTGGTCATCATGAGCAGTGTCTCCCCGACTGCCGTGCAGGAATTCGGCCGTACGGTCCATAGCGCCAGCGGCGGGAACGCCGTCGTCGTCGATGCCCCCGTCAGCGGCGGCACCAAAGGCGCTCAGGACGGCACGCTGGCCATCATGGTGGGAGCCGGCGAAGAAGACTTCCGGCGATCGCTTCCCGTGCTTGAGTCCATGGGCACCACCGTCCGCCGCATGGGCAACTTGGGTGCCGGTTCGCTGGCGAAGGCCTGCAATCAGCTGATTGTCGGGACCACGACGGCGGCGCTCGCGGAAGCCGCTGAACTCGCCGAACGCTCGGGCATGGATGCTTCTGCCCTGTTCGACGTCCTGGCCGGCGGACTCGCCGGAAGCCGGGTCCTGGAGATTGTCGGCCCACGCCTGGCAGCCAAGGATTACGCCCCCACAGGTCCCGCGAAGTTCATGCACAAGGACCTCAAGTTCGTGCTCGAAAGCGCCGAAGCGGCCGGTGCCGCTGTCCCGATGGCGGCTGCCGGCGTCGAACTTTACCGCGAACTGATTGATCAAGGCCTGGGCGACCACGACCTCGCCGTCGTCCGCCAGGCCATCGCCAACCTCAGCGACTCTTCCGTAAGCCCTTTGAACCAAGTAAGGAAACAACCATGAGTGGACTCTTTGATCTCACCGGGCGCGTGGCGCTCGTTACCGGATCCAGCCGCGGCATCGGCAACGCGCTTGCCCGCGGATTGGCCGACGCCGGTGCCACCGTTGTCCTCAACGGCATCAACACCGAACGGCTCAAGGACGCGGAAGCCTCCATGGCGGCGGACTTCGGGCCCGGCCGCATCCACAGCTGCGCGTTCGACGTCACGAGCGATACTGAGGCAGCCCGCGGCGTTGCCTGGGTCGAGGAAAACGTTGGCCCCCTCGATATCCTCGTCAACAATGCGGGAATCCAGCACCGTGTCCCGATGCTGGACCTGGACGTGAAGGACTGGGAGCGGGTCATCACCACCGACCTGACGAGCGCTTTCCTCGTAGGACGTGAAGCCGCCCGCCACATGATCCCGCGGGGCCGCGGCAAGATCATCAACATCTGCTCCGTGCAGACTGACCTGGCGCGCCCCACGATCGCCCCCTATGTCGCCGCGAAGGGTGGCCTGCGCAACCTGACACGCGCCATGACCGCCGAATGGGCGGCCTCCGGCCTTCAGATCAACGGCATCGCTCCGGGTTACATCCACACTGAGATGACCCAGAACCTCGTGGACGATCCCGACTTCAACTCCTGGATCCTTGGCCGGACGCCGGCCCACCGATGGGGCACCGTGGCGGATCTCGCCGGTCCAGCGGTCTGGCTTGCCTCCGAGGCTTCGAACTTCGTCAACGGCCAGACGATCTTCGTCGACGGCGGAATGACGGTGGTCGTCTAATGAGCGACATCCAGCATGCTGGCTTTCAGCTTCCGCAGTCTTCACCCGCGGTTGTGGCCCACGCCGCCGGCGACCTTCGCATCGAGGACATAGCCCTCGTTGTTCCCACCCCTGACCAGGCCGTCGTCGAGATCGCTTACGGTGGCATCTGTGGCTCGGACCTGCACTACTGGCTCCATGGCGCGGCGGGGGAATCAATCCTCAAGGCTCCAATGGTGCTCGGTCACGAAATCGTCGGCACAGTTGTCCAGCAGGCCGCCGATGGCAGCGGCCCGGCAGCTGGAACCGCCGTCGCAGTTCACCCGGCAAGCCCCGCGCCGGGTGCCGCCAGGTATCCGGAAGACCGGCCCAACCTCTCTCCGGGCTGCACCTACCTCGGCAGTGCAGCGCGGTACCCGCACACGGATGGCGCCTTCAGCCGCTACGCGACCCTGCCGTCCCGCATGCTTCGGGTCCTTCCGGCCACGCTCGACTTGCGCACGGCTGCGCTCGTGGAGCCGGCCAGCGTTGCCTGGCATGCCGTCGCCCGCGCAGGGGACGTGGCCGGAAAGACGGCGCTGGTGATCGGAAGCGGTCCGATCGGCGCGCTTGCAGTTGCGGTCCTCAAGCGCGCGGGGGCAACCCGGATCGTGGCGGTCGACATGCACGACAAGCCTCTTGAGATCGCGCGCGCAGTGGGCGCGGACGAGGTTCTCAAGGGCGATGACGCCGAGGCAATCGCCGCCGTGGAAGCCGACGTCGTCATCGAGTCCTCCGGCAGCCACTTCGGACTGGCATCTGCCATCAAGGGCGCCGTACGCGGCGGGAAGGTGGTCATGGTCGGGCTGCTGCCCTCGGGACCGCAGCCAGTCTTCATTTCGCTGGCCATCACCCGCGAGCTCGAACTGCTCGGTTCCTTCCGTTTCAACAACGAGATCGACGAGGTCATTGCCGCGCTCGCAGACGGTTCGCTCTACGTCGATCCGGTGGTGACCCACGAATTCACGCTGGACCGCGGCCTGGAGGCTTTTGACGTGGCCAGGAACTCGGCCGAATCGGGGAAGGTCCTGCTTAACTTCCAGCCTGTGGCCTAACCTCTCTCAGTCCATCTGTCGATCTGTCGATCTGTCGATCGATCGAGCGGCGCCGGCGGTCAGCCGTCAGCGCCGCTCGACGGGAACAAATACCCGTGGCTGGCCTTCCCAGCTCGGTGACAGGTCCGCGATGGTCTCCCGCATGATGTTCGACGAGGCCTCGCGGGCTTTGTCGCCGTCTCCGTCGCTGATGCCTTGGGCTACATCCAGGTGCCATTGCAAGGCCGCTTCCTTCGGATGTTCGGGCATGAGCCCGTGAACTGTCCGGCCGGTGAGTGTCTCCGTGACCTGACCGATCAGGTTCGCGAACATTTCGTTGCCGGAACCGGAGAGCACCAGGGCGTGAAAGCGGATGTCGAGGTCCAGGAAGGTGGGCATGTCGCCCGCACGGCCTGCTTCACGCATGGCCAGGGAGATTTCCAACAGCTCGCTGCGCAGGGACTCCGGAGCGTTTTCCGCGGCCAGTTCTGCGGCTACGGGCTCGACGGCGGAGCGGAGTTCGGCGAGGGAGCGCAACTGTGCGCCGCGGCCTTCTCCGGCCAGCCGCCAGCGGATGACCAGCGGATCGAAGGGATTCCAGCGGTGCGCGGGGAGGACCCGGATGCCAACACGCTTGATGGTTTCCACCAGTCCCAAGGACTGCAGTACCCTGACGGCCTCGCGTACCACCGACCGTGACACTTTGAGCTCCTCCTCAAGGTGCTCAGCCAACATGACATGACCGGTGGGGAGCTTGCCGCCGACGATCCGGGTACCCAGATGCTCGACAGCGCGGTGGTGGAGACTGGTTGACATAGTGGTAAGCATAGTGGCGTTGACCGCTCCGCCACCGGTAGCCCGAGCGCAGGCGAACTCCCCACAGTGCTGGCTCGCAACATAGACTCTTTTGTGACGCGGACGTTTCCAAAACGTGGGCGCAACTTTCCCAGACGTGGTCCGAATACGTATGGTTTATTCCAGCTACTGCTCTAGAAAGCGTTTCCTCGCTCCTAGCAGGACTCAATGCACAAGAATGAATTGGAGTTTTGATGTCAGCACACATCGGTGTCACCGGCCTTGCGGTGATGGGCGCCAATCTGGCCCGCAACCTGGCCCGCAACGGCTTCACCGTTGCCCTCCACAACCGCTCCGTCGAAAAGACCGACGCCCTGCTGGCCAAGCACCGCACGGACGGCGACTTCATCCGCACGGAAACCCTCCAGGAACTCGTTGACTCCCTCGAGAAGCCCCGCCGCGTCCTGATCATGGTGAAGGCCGGCAAGCCGGTTGACGCCGTCATCGACCAGCTCGTTCCCTTGCTGGAGCCCGGCGACATCGTGATCGACGCCGGCAACTCGCACTACGAGGACACCCGCCGCCGCGAATCCGCGCTGGCCGAGAAGGACCTGCACTTCGTGGGCGTCGGTGTTTCCGGCGGCGAAGAGGGCGCCCTTAACGGCCCCTCGATCATGCCCGGTGGTTCCAGGGAGTCCTACGACGCTTTGGGTCCGCTGCTCGAAAAGATCTCCGCCAAGGTTGACGGCCAGCCGTGCTGTGCCTGGATCGGCACCGACGGCGCCGGACACTTCGTCAAGATGGTCCACAACGGCATCGAATACGCCGACATGCAGGTCATCGGTGAAGCCTTTGATCTCCTTCGCTCCGGTGCCGGCATCGAGCCGGCCGAGCAGTCCAGGATCTTCGCCGAATGGAACAAGGGCGAACTCGCTTCCTTCCTGATCGAAATCTCCGCAGAGGTCCTGGGGCATGTTGACGCCAAGACGGGCAAGCCGTTCGTCGACGTCGTCGTCGACGCTGCCGGCCAGAAGGGCACCGGCCGCTGGACGGTCATCTCCGCCCTCGAGCTCGGCTCCCCGGTTTCGGGCATCGCAGAGTCGGTCTTCGCACGGGCCCTGTCCTCCCAGGCAGAACAGCGCAAGCTCGGCCAGGAGTTGCTCGCCGGCGAGGAAATCGCCGTCGAGGTCCCCGAGAACTTCGTCGAGGACGTCCGCCAGGCGCTCTACGCCTCCAAGCTTGTGTCGTACGCGCAGGGCCTGGACATGCTGA
>NZ_JAMXIC010000041.1 GCF_027587375.1 Arthrobacter sp. B2a2-09 | reverse complement strand
AGGCGTCGACAGCTCCGCCGCGATCTCCCAGGCCCTCCCCGAGGACTGGGACCCGATGGCCGCCACCCTCTAGGAATCACTCATGACCAGCTCCTCCCCTACCCCCACCAATCCTCACGACGGCGCCTCCCCGGCGGGGATCAACGCGGCCACCAACGCAGGTTTCCCTGAATGAGCCGTGGAGCTTCATGATTCAAACCACAACTACTTGCACCCCACCGGCGCTCAGTCGTTCAACCACTTGCGCAGGCACTGCCGCGTCAGTCACTAAAATGTCGATTGACTCCAGCGGACAAACCGCGGCCATGGCCGAACGGGAAAACTTGCTGCTGTCAGCAACCAGAATCGTCCTTCTGGAGGCATCAATGATGGCTCGCTTGACGGCAGCGTCCTGGAGATCGTGTGCCATCACACCATCTTCCGGAGATGCCCCGCACGGAGAAATGATGGCTGTGTCGAACCGAACCGAGCGGAGTGATGCCTCCGCCAGCGGCCCTGTAATCGATCCCTCATCGTGGCGAACCGACCCGCCGGGCGTAATGAGATTGATGTTGGATTTTCCAAACAAGGCGCCGATCGCCTGGACTGAAAACGGCATCACAGTGAGCCTGGTGCCGACGAGGACACGGGCTATCTCAACGCAGGTCGTACCGCTATCGAGGGCCACGGCCTCACCGTTTCGGACCAGTTCGGCAACTGCGGCAGCTAGAAGTCGTTTGGTTTCCGCCAATTCGATTTCCCTCATGGCGTACGGAAGGCCCTCTCCGAGCATCATCATGCTCACCGCACCGCCACGTGTTCGCCGTAAGACACCGGCCCGGGCAAGGTGTTCCAGGTCCCGGCGAATGGTCACTCCCGAAATGCCGAGCTGCTCGGACAGTTCGGCCACGTCGACTTTCCCATCCCTGTTCAGTCGCTCCAAAATGCGTTCGTGCCGTTTGGTTCCATTCATGATCAAATGATACATCCGCTATGATCAAACGAAAGCTAATGGCGTCTATTAGCAACCTGGGTCTCCACACCGCGAGTCACCGACCCTATTTGAAGGACTTCTAATGGCTGCATCTCTCAGCAACTTTTCCCCCCAACTGCTTCGGGCACGGTTGGGTGTCTTCGGAGCATTCACCATCGTCGGATTCCTCACCGCGATTTGGCTAGTAAACATTCCCGATATCCAGCAACGAACAGGAACTTCCCACGCTGTTCTCGGCGGACTGATCCTTTTGCTCGGTCTCGGTGCGCTCATCTCCATGCAATTTGCAGGGCTTCTGATCAGGCGCTTCGGCAGCAGAACTCCGACACTGATGGGCCTTGCCCTTCTGCTGGTCTCAGTGAACCTTCCCGGCATGGCTTCAGACGCCCTGAGCTTGGGCATCGGACTCTTCATTTTTGGACTCGGTCACGGCTTAACAGACGTGGCGATGAACCAACACGCGGTAGTGGTCGAGCGTGGGTATCGACGGCCCATCATGTCCGCCTTCCACGCGTTCTTCTCGCTCGGCGGAGCTATAGGTGCTGTAACAGGGGCCGCTGGCCAATCGGTCCACCTGCACGTGTCATGGATACTGCTGGGCGCCGCCCTCCTGGGTCTGGTTGGTACAGCTTGGTCGGCGTTTTCGATGCTTCCGAAAACCGCTGAAGAGTTGCTCGATCTGGACCAAAACCCCGCTACGTCGGGTGAGACGGCCTCTTCAGACCATCCAGTGGCGCCAAAGCGAGGCCGAATACTGGCACTGGCACTACTCGCGTTTTTGGTGCTGCTCTCCGAAGGTGCAGCTAATGATTGGAGTGCACTTCAGACCGTTGAGCATTTGGCAGAACCGGAGGCGGCAGCTGCGCTGGCATACGGGGCCTTCGCTGCCGCGATGACCATTGGCCGACTTCTTGCCGACCGTATGGCGCATGCGATCGGCCCCGTCAAGGTCGTGAGATTCGGATCTCTTATCGCGGCAGCCGGAATGCTCGTCGTGGTGGCGTCTTCTTTCTATCCCGTGTCCCTGTTCGGTTGGCTGCTTTTCGGCTTGGGACTCTCTGGGATCATTCCGCAGGTTTACACTGCGGCCGGGAGTATCGGCCGATCAGATGCCGGCAAGACGCTCTCGCGCGTTGTGAGCTCTGGTTACATCGGGCTTCTAGCGGGCCCGGCGATCATTGGATGGCTCGGCGGGATGCTCGGCCTGACCTTTGCCTTCTTGCTGCCGTTCTTTTTCTGCGTCGTTGGAATCTTCATGGCGTCGACGGTGACAACGGACAACGAAAGTCCGGCAGAGCCTGCCCTCGCCGCTAGTAAGGATGCGGATCGCTAGGGCGGCCCCGGCATTGGGCAGCCAGGCTATCGAGACGACTGAGAGCCGCCTGCGGTCGGCGCTGCTGGCGCGCGTATCCAATAGCGCCTTGAGAGGACCCTTGCGGCGACGGCTGTCCGCGGTGGAGTTGATGCGCGTGCTCCCACGGGTGGGCCCTGACAACTACGGGTTTGAGGCTGACGACCTTCAGCCCTCGGACATCGCACACACTGGCCAGGTCCCCGGGATGACCGCCGGCCTCGCGCAGCGTGGTCAGGACGTTCGAAAACGCTCTGGGTGAACTGTTCGACAATTCCGCCCGGGACGATGTTCGTGTCCTTGTCCAGGGCGGTCTGGCCGCCGAGGTAAAGGGTGTTCCCGGAAAGGGTGCCGTGCGCGAAGCCCCACGGTTTCGGGAGTGAATCCGGATTGATGGTCTTGCGGCTCATGCTGATTCTCCTTGACTCGTGAAAACCCTGTGCAGGGTCGGCGTACCCCAATGGACACTCCACGCCGCAGCCGAGCAGGAATACCAGGGCCCCGGAGCACAATGGGTGCCGCAGTTCCGGGCGGGCCGACGCAAACCGCCAAGCTCCCGCACGGATGCGGTGCGCCCCTGGCTTTCGCACTTGAAAGAGCCCGAGTCCGACGCCGGCGACACGCACCTAAGCTGGACCCCGAGATCAATCACCGCTCTGACCGAAGCGCTGGCTGAGTAGACGCCCACCGCATCGTCTGTCGTGCCGTGTCTAACCGGTGATCACCGGTTAGACACGCGCCGCTCGACACTTTCACCCATTTGCGATCAAGTACCTACGAGAGGCCGTTGGTCAGAAACGGAAGTTGGTCGCACTTGTCTCGTGAACGGACACACCGGGGGACCGGACATTGACGGAGTCAATGCTGCCCCGCTGTCCGTTGACTCTTCTCCCGGCCGACATATGGGTGCTTATCGACCCTTATTGGATGGATTTGCCTGAAAAGCCGCCGGCTCGAAAAGACGGTTGCCGCCGACCGGCCCGCCCACTGGTCCCGGGACCGAGATCCATTATTTCCTATCGAACTTTTGGATTGTTCCCCGGTCCCCAAGTTGCACTCCGGCCCCTCGTGCCCAACGGCGGCTCCGCTATCAGGCCGACGCCCGAGACTGACTGACAGCCTGGACTGTCAGCGGCGAGTCAATACAGAAGCACCCTTGAACAACAAGGGAGCCGAATGGTGACATCCAAAGGCCGTTCCCTTTTCGGACGGCCAGGCCGGCGGGGGCCACATCCATCTCAACATCACCCGGCCCCCGGCTTGGCGGCATCCCAACGCAGGCCTTGCGGGCTACTGAACCCGGCCGCGGGAAGAAGTCCGGCAGCAGTACGACCCAGTCAGAGGGCAAGAGTGTGCACATTGTGCACAGGCCATTTTTCGGCTTTTGAACCCGCCTCCCGGCCGCGACCAAGTTGTTCAAACGTACCAGAGCGGGTTGCCGGGTCAGCCGATCTGGATCCGTTCGTCGCCGAGCTCAACCTCGACACGAAGCCGCCCACCGACCGCTTCGACGTATTTCCGCAAGGTATCGACCTGGGCGCGGCCGATGTCGCCGTGCTCGATTCTGGACACCCTGTTCTGGCTGACGTGCAGACGTGCAGCCAACTCGACCTGCGTCAACTCCGATGCCTCACGGAGCTCCCGAAGCCGGTACGCCCGGACCTCATCGAGCAGGTGCTTCTTGTGGGCCTCCACAGCAACCCGGTCAACAGGCCGCTTGGCCAGTATCTCATCGATAGTCTTTGCCATTACGATCCTCCTTTCAGAATCCTCGAACAAGATCCGCAACTCCGACCGACCGCTGGATCCGGGCCGAAGTTCCTTCACGGTCCTATGACGCGAACGAACCACCGTATCGACAAGCGGACGGCCAAGCTGCGAGCCACGCTCGGCAAGAAAGCTCAAAAGCGGCGATCACCTGATCGTACGAGTCCTGATCGAGCCCTACCAGCCACCGCTCGACTAGCTCCACGCCAACATTCCACACCAAACCTATCGCTATCCAGGGCCTCAACGTCGTTGCCCTCATTTTGCGCGGAGAAACAGAGCGTGAGATACAGGTTTCGAATGCTGGTCCAGGTGGACCACGACGGCTCGTCGGCCAGGACCAAAGGACACTATGACTATTGCGTCCAAGGCCTACATGACGTGATGAAATAGTTCCGAGCCTGCTTACGCTCACACCGCTTGTAAGACAAGGTATTTTGAGACTCGGCCCCTCACATTACAGATCTGTCCTGCAGTGACCGCGTTGAAAGACATGGGGAAGCGGGTACTGCCGCCAATCCACCGCTGAAACTTCAGCCGGGCAAAGCCTCGGAAACACGATTGTCGCCGATCGGCGCACCGGCTGGTCCCGGGAAGGAGATCGATTGACGAGCCTACGAACAGCGTTCGATTTCACGGGCTCGCCCGCCACACGCTTGTCCATGATGTCCCTGCCAGCCCCAAATTGCGGCAGCTCACCGAGGAAAACCGTCTGCGGCGCCAACAACTCGACACGCTCGGCCATCGCACTGACGACCTAACGGACGAGCTCATCGCCGAACGTCGCGCGGCGAGCTACTGAGTCCCGACCACTACCATTTCACCCCTGCCTTGCCTGGCCGGACTATTTCTGTCGGCCCCTCCGTGTAGCTTGGGACTCACGCCCCAGCCAGCACGGCGGACACTGATTGGGGGACCTCAGAGCGGGCGTCCAGTTCGGCTATGGTCCCGTGCGGGACACCGTGAGAGAGCTCAACGGTGAAGGTATCCGCGTTGTGCCGGGTGACGAGCACCCCTTGCCCGGGGTTCTTGAGTGCTTCGAGGATAGCGTGCTCCACGAGTCTGTCGAGTTGGACTTCCATGTCCGTTCGCTGCGAGACCCTGAGCTTCACTTCATAGGTCATTTGAGTCTCCATTGGGATTTCTTCTCTCCTACTCTCAGCAAGCCGTCGATCGACGCCTTGAGATCCGAACCGGTTTCTCAGTCATTCGAAGTGCATCTGCACGATAGCGATGAGCAAGACGAGACCGACGATGACCACCGACAGTGCAATGGTCGCCACAAGCCGGCCATTCGCGACGGACTCCGGCGTTCCGCCGGCTGCGAGCATTCGGTGGAGTCGGCGGTATCTGCGTTGCGCCCGGAACAGCAAGGCGATTGCGCCCAGAACCCCGCCGGTTCCGATCAGGACTGACCATGGCCCCACTACCGACGGGAGGACTTTCGCCGATGCGAGCGACGCTACGAGGAGAGCCAGTCCCGTGCGTCTCCAAGCTAGTGCTGTCCGCTCCGGCTGAAGTCCCGGGTCGAAGAGCGGAGTCATGCGAGCATGGCTCCGGCCAACACGAAGACTCCGACACCAGAGAGAAGGATGACCAAAGGCAGAGCCATTGATGCCGGTGGAAGCGGTGTGCCGATCCGGAGCGCCCGTTCGGTCTTCTTCCACCCCATCCAGGCCTGGACAGGGGAGAGGACGCCGCACAAAATCAACAGGACTGAGGCGCAGAGCCTGAAATCGCTCTGGATGCGGAGGCCCAGTGCTTCCAGGGCCACCCCGCCGGCCAGAAGTGCCAGGGAGGTGCGGATCCATGCAAGGAAGGTACGTTCGTTCGCCAGGCTGAACCGAGGGTCCGGTTCAGTGCCGTCGTTGAAGACGGACCCCGGAAAACGTGAGGGAGCGGGCGCGGACAAAGCGATCTCCTCGGTCGTGCGGCTCATGTGAATCGGGGCTTTCACTCAGGGAGGGCGATGGTGCGGAAGCCGCAGTTGCCGCTGGAGGACTCGGGGGTGTTGGAGGTTCTGGCGGCGACGCGATACCGGTTGCAGTAGGAATCGTGGCAGAGGTACGAGCCGCCGCGCATGACCCGCCCCGCACCGATGGTGGGGCCTTGGGGGTTGTCGCTGGGGGATGTGCGGTAGTACTTGGGCAAGAACCAGTCCGCGCACCACTCCCACACGTTCCCGGCCACTTCATAGAGCCCATACCCGTTGGGCGGGAACGATTTCACGGCTGCGCTGCCCAGGTAGCCGTCCTCTTCCGTGTTCAGGGTGGGGAAGGTGCCTTGCCAGATGTTGCAGCGGTGCTCCCCGCCCGGAGTGAGTTCATCTCCCCAGGCGTAACGCTTGGCGTCGAGTCCGCCGCGGGCGGCGTATTCCCATTCGGCTTCGGTGGGCAAGCGCCGCCCGGCCCAGGCGCAGTATGCCAAAGCGTCATGGTGGGAGACATGCACCACAGGGTGCTCCGGCGTCGTGCTCCACTCCGAATCGGGACCGCCAGGGTGGGCCCAATCCGCGCCGCGGACGTTCAACCACCACGGAGCGCCGGCGGCGGCTCCGAGGATCTCGCTTGCGGGCGCCTGGACGAGCAGGTGGAACACAGCCGATGTCCCGTATTGCTCGGCCTCGGTACGGTAGCCGCTGTCCTGCACGAAAGCTGCGAACATGCGGTTGGTCACCGCGGTCGCATCGATCCGGAATGCATCCAGATGGACCTCGTGGACCGGAACCTCGCCGTCCGAGGGATAGCCCTCGCCGAAAGCATCGCCCATGAAAAACACGCCACCCGGAATCGGCACGTCCTCGTGCGGGGCTCCCCTGCGAGCCGCAAAAGGATGCGCGGACATTTCATCAGTTAGTCTCGTTCGCGTGCGTGGCGGCGGCCCTGGGCTGCAGCACCCCGGTGCCGGTTCAGGGCCGTCGGTGACCTGGTTCATGATTCTCCATCGGGAAATTGTGACTGTTGCCAGCCGTAAACGCGGCTGTTGCGTACTGGGTCAGTAGTCGATCCGGGATTCTTCCGCTCTCCAGGCATCGAAAGGAGCCCCGCGGTCGTCCATCGGTTCCCAATCGATGGGTGTTCCCCAGGTGGACCGGTCCCGGGCGAAGAGCTCGTAGAACTCGAGGTCGTCGAAGCCTCCCTCGGCCGCGTCGTGGCGGTCGGCCGCGAAGACGATGCGGTCCACTCGGGCCCAAAGGCTGGACGCGAGGCACATCGGGCACGGCTCGCAGGAGGAGTAGAGGGTCAATCCGCTGAGGTTGAAGTTTTGCCGGGATTGCGCGGCCGCACGGATTGCAACGACTTCGGCATGGGCGGTGGGGTCGTTGTCGCGCGTGACGCGGTTCTGGCCGACTGCAACGACTTCTCCCCGTGCGTCGACCAGAAGGGCTCCGAACGGGCCGCCACCGGCGGCGACGTTCTCCTTCGCGAGCTGGATTGTGGTTGCCAGGAACGCCCGGTCGGCGTCAGAGGTTTGCTGATTCATCAAATGTGTTCCATTCATCTCGAAAAGGGCATGACAATGAGGGCCGCGGCACTCGGAAAGCGCCTGATGCACCAATCAGGCAAGGCGACGTTACTGCGGACCGGTGTCCAGGCCGGCCCCTGGGAGTGGGGGACGGCCCTTATTAGGCGAAGACGCGCCGTATGGTCAGGTCGACCACCGACGTGTCGAACTGGATAGTCGAATAGATGAGCGTGACGTCGTCACCGGTGAGGCACGACTGCGAAATCTGGACCACTGGCCGTCGGTCGGGGATAAAATCCTCCGGCGCCGGCATCGCGTCGATACGGCCCTCGAGCCGGCGCAATGCCTGACCGGTCTGGTCACGGATGAGGCTGATGAGGTCGATGTCGACCTCTTTGAGAGAGCTGACGTCCACCGCGGTGCCGTTGATGCGGGTCAGGCACCAGTCCCGGAGGAGCACCGCCGGGACGTCGTCGATAACGAAGAGGCGCTCGACATACCAGACCGATTCCCCCTCGGACACACCGAGAGCATCGGCGACCTCGCTCGGGGGGACGAGCATCTCTGCCCGGAAGCGCCCCAAACCTGGCGTGTGGCCCGAGGCCCGGATGATGTCCCGGATGGGCCCGACGTCGGTCGCGCTGAACGTCGCGGGGCGCCGGGGCTCCAGAACAGTCGTTCCGACGCCCCACTTTCGGTCGAGGCGTCCTTCCATGACGAGCTCAGCGATCGCCTCGCGCACCGTGTTGCGGCTGAGGCCCATGCGCTTTGCCATCTCGGCCTCGGGGGGCAGCCTCTCACCAACGCGGTAGTCCTTCGTCAGGACCCCGCGAAGCTCCTCGGCAGCCTGTGCACGGAGCGTTCGCATCATTGCCATGTAGTCTTCGCCTTCTCTTGCTGGTGGTCGGCGAGCCCGGCCACCTTCATATCGTGGCGCACCCGGAGGCAAAGGGGCGAACCGCCCGCGGCCAATGACCGCCGCCAGAATGCTATCCCTCAGCCGAGGGTCTCCCCACTAAGGTCGTTCACTCATTAATGTCAACTTTTAGATTGGACATCCATAGGTCGTACCTTTACGATACATTAAAAGCCCCACCGCCGTCGAGAGGGCAAAAATGCCTCGCAACATAATCGTGTTCCTAAGTGATGACCACGCGCAGTGGGCCGCCCACTGTTACGGGAACTCGGAAATCAAGACCCCGACACTGGATTACCTGGCGGACACGGGCGTGGCCTTCGAGAATGCGTACACTCCCACCCCGGTCTGCTCCCCGGCCCGCGCCTCGTTCTTCACCGGGCGGACCCCATCCCAGCACGGGATGCATGACTATCTGGCCGAGGCCGACCCCGAAGTGCGGGCGGTCGACTGGCTTGGCAGCGAGGTGCTCCTGAGCCAGATACTCCAGGAGGCCGGGTATTTCACAGGACTGAGCGGAAAATGGCATCTGGGGACGGACGAGAAACCGGCGCCGGGATTCGATTTCTGGTACTGCCGGTCCGCGCCGGTGTCCGAAGCGTCCGGTTACCACGCCCCGTGGGAGGCGCCGCCCGCCGTCGAGGAGGCCTACGACCGGCATGCCATCACCGACCGGGCTATCGAGTTCCTGAGAAACCGCGACCGGGAACGCCCCTTCTTCCTGGTCATCGGCCACATCGCTACTCACAGCCCATGGACCGGCGTACCCGAACGCCTCGTTGACCAGTACCGCAGCGGGGCCTTCCGGGACATCCCGGCCGACGCCACCTATCCCTTCGGGGGCCCGCGATCGGAGTCGCTCTACTCCTCGCGGGAGGATCCCCGCGAGGCGCTGGCCCAGTACTACGCCGCGGTGACGGACATCGACGAGCAGGTCGGTCGAGTTATCGATGAGCTCGACTCCCTGCGGGTGCGCGAGTCGACGACCGTCTTCTATACCAGCGACCACGGGCTCAACGCCGGCCACCACGGCATCTGGGGCAAGGGCAACGCCACCCTGCCGTACAACGTCCTTGACGAGTCCATCCGCATCCCGCTGATCGTCAATTCCCCTGGCGCCGTTCTTGGGCGCCAGCGCAGGATCGAGAACGTGAGCCACCTCGACACCTTCCAGACCATCCTCGAGCTCGCCGGTTGCCGAACCCCTGACGCAGCACATGCCTCGCCATATCCGGGCAGAAGCTATGCCCGGGCCCTGATCGGGCAACCCCTGGCTGAACCGCGCGAGCACGTCTTTGCCGAGTATGGAAACTTGCGCATGGTCAGGAGCGCCGACTTGAAGCTCGTCCGCCGCTACCCCGACGGCCCCCACGAGCTGTTCGACCTCCGGGCGGATCCCCGGGAGACCCGCAACGTCATCCACGATCCCGCCTACGCCGCGAAACTGAGCAGACTCGACGGGATCCTCGAGGATTACTTCGCACAGCACGCGGAGAGCGCCCACAACGGCCTGGCAGTGCTCGATCAGCCCCGCCATAACGGAGACGAAGCCTGGCGCGACGGCAGCGGCCCGGCCATCGCGGCCAGCCACGGCTGGCTGGAGGACCTCGAGCGCGCGGCCCAGCTGCGCCGCCGTGAGCGCACGCAGTTCACCGCGCCCAGCGGAACCGGGAATCCAACCGACACCTTGCAAACAGGGTCTTGACGCCCCACACATCAGCGTGTGACGATGGTCATTAAGGTTGGACCTTTGGATAACCAATCTTTAAGGAGATAGTGCAGATGACTGCAGCAAACGAACCAACCGCCCACGGAGGGCGGATCGGGCCAACGGTTGCCGAGTCGGTGCCCTGGTGGGGCGACGAGGCCCGCCCGGCAACGGGAGCACCCAATGTGATCGTGATCGTCCTCGACGACACGGGCTGGTCGGACTTCGGCTGCTTCGGCTCCGAGATCGCCACCCCGAACATCGACTCGCTCGCCGACGAAGGCGTGCGGTTCAACAACTTCCACGTGACCCCACTGTGCTCACCCACGAGGGCGAGCCTGCTCACTGGAAAGAACCACCACAGTGTCGGAATGCGTTTCCTCGCGGTCGCCGACACCGGCTTTCCCAACGCCCGCGGGGAACTCCCCCAAGGCGTACCTACCGTGCCGGGCATGCTGCGCGACCGGGGCTACGGGACTTACCTCGTGGGCAAGTGGCACCTGGCCCCGCAGCACGAGCTCACGCCCGCCGGCCCGTTCTCGAACTGGCCGCTCGCGCGGGGGTTCGAACGGTTCTACGGGTTCCTCGGAGGGGCATCGGACCAGTACGCGCCCGAACTTTACCGCGACAACTCACCGGTCGAACCGTCGATGGACCCGGAGTACCACCTCAGCGCCGACCTCGTCGACCAGTCGATCCGCTACCTCAGCGACCACTCCTCGTTCAGACCGGAAGACCCGTTCTTCCTTCAGCTGGCCTTCGGGGCAACCCATGCACCGTTCCAGGCACCTGCCGAGTGGATCAACCGGTACCGGGGCCGCTACACCGAGGGCTGGGACCGGCTTCGGGGCGAACGCCTCGCCCGGCAGAAGCGCGTGGGCATCGTCCCCGAAGACACCCGTCTCACCGAACGCGACTCAGCCGTCCCCGAATGGGACGAGCTGACCGAAGCGCAGCGGCGCATCGCATCCGGCGGGCAGGAGGCCTTCGCCGGATTCCTCGAGCACACCGACGCACAGATCGGCCGGCTCATGTCCTGGCTGGGCGACGCGGGGTTGCTGGAGAACACGCTCGTCGCCGTGTTCTCCGATAACGGTGCCGCCGGAGACGGCGGACCATTGGGGACGACAAATGTGATCGGCCCGTACAACAACCTCTCGCTCTCCGAGAGCGCCGAGCTGGCAGCGCTCGAGACGATCGGGGACCGGGACAACCCCGCACACTATGCGACCGGGTGGGCGATGGCGGGCAACACCCCCTTCCGGCTCTACAAGCAATACGTCGACCTCGGCGGCACGCGGTCCCCCCTCGTGGTCCGCTGGCCCGGGAAAGCACCTGCCGGGGAAGTCAGGTCGCAATTCGTCCACGTGATCGACCTCGTCGCAACCCTGCTCGAGTCCGCAGTCCCTGCCGAAAGCCCCGAGCGGGAGAGCCTGCTCGCCGAAATGCACGGCTCCTCGGTCCTTCCGCTGCTCAAGGACGGATCCGCCGCGTCGCCGCGGAGCACCCAGTACTTCGAAATGCTCGGGCACCGAGCGATCCTGCACGACGGGTGGAAAGCCGTCTCCCGCCACGTGCCTGGAGTACCGTTCCCGGAGGACGTGTGGCGCCTGTACGACACGACGCGGGACTTCTCCGAAAGCAATGACCTGGCGCAAGGGCGCCCCGCGGCCCTCTCCGTCCTCGAGGGGCTATGGTGGGCCGAAGCCGAGCGCTACGGGGTCCTGCCTCTGGACGACCGAAGCCTCAAGGAGCTCCTCGGCGCCACCCCCGAAGCCGCCCACCAACCGCGGGAGACGTTGGTGCTCCGGGCCGGACAGAGCCATCTCGGTTTCACCACCCGCCTGACCGGATCCAGCCGGGACATGGATGTCAGCGCCCGCCTCGTCCGCCAGACCGGCACCGAGCAGGGTGTGATCCTGGCCAGCGGCACCCGTTACGGCGGGTACGTCCTGTACATCCTGGACGACCGTCTCTGCTTCGAGCACCGGTTCCTGGGCGAGCACATCGTGGTCCGGTCAGAGATCCCGGTGCCTGCAGGGCCCAGCACGGCCGGTTTCCGCCTCAGGCAAGGCGGCGGAGGCTCCGCCGGCCTGGACCTGGTCATCGACGGCCTGCAAGCCGGCGCCGGGCAGATCCCCACGACCTCCACACAGCTGGCGTTCTACGGACTCGACGTCGGGCTCGACCGCGCAAGCCAGGTCTCTGACGCCTACACCGCACACTCCACATTCCCGTTACCCCCCGGAGCGCTGAAGGACGTGACGATCGATTTCGCGGCCGCGGCCCACGACACCGCCCTTCTCTCCCTGAACATGGAAGCGAATCAATGACGACCCCGATCCATTCCCGAGAGGTTCCCATGAAGACATCCGAGGCAGGAGCCCCCCGCTCCGCCGCCATCCAGCTCAGCGGCGTGAACAAGCGTTTCGCGATCCGGCGAAAGGAGACGCTAACCGCGCTCTCCAATGTGTCGGCGAGCATCGGACACGGGGAGTTCATCGCCCTGCTCGGCCCGTCAGGATGCGGGAAGAGCACCCTCCTGCGCATCATCTCCGGGCTGGAGGACCCCACCGAGGGATCGGTGGAAGTCGAGGGACAGCCGCCGGCCAGGCTCATCGCCGAGCACCGTCTCGGCTTCGCTTTCCAGGAGCATGCGCTGCTTCCATGGGCGACGGTCGCGGAGAACATCGCTCTCCCGTTCCGCTTGGCGAAGATCCGCGTCGACGACGCCCGCGTACGCGAGCTGGTCGAACTCGTCGGATTGACAGGATTCGAGAACGCCCGGCCCAAGCAACTTTCCGGCGGCATGCGCCAACGCGTGGCGATCGCACGCTCGCTCGCCCTCCGCCCCGACCTCCTGCTTCTCGACGAGCCCTTCGGGGCACTTGACGAGATAACCCGGCGCAGGCTCAACTTCGAGCTCGCCAGGATCTGGGCCGAAACCGGCGTGACGACGGTGATGGTCACCCATTCGGTCGACGAGGCCCTGCTGCTCGCGGACCGCGTCATTGTCATGGGAACCAGGCCCGGCCGGATCCTCACCGAGGTCGAAATCGATCTCCCGCGCCCGCGCACGGTCGAGTCCATGGCGACCAACCGGTTCGCCGAACTGAGCACCCAGCTGGTCCGGCTCCTCGACCAGGACAACAACGCGAAGGTCAAGCCATGAAGCGCTCGCTCCGACTGATCCAGTCGATCGCGGGCGCCGTCATCCTCTGCGCCCTCTGGGAAGTGCTCGGACAGACGAAGGTGCTCGGTCCTTCCCTCCCTGCGCTAAGCACCGTGCTGGGTACATTGTTCGCCCCGAACCGCGCGAAGCTGTTCACCACCGCGATCAGTGCAACCGCGCTCTCGGCCGCCCTGGGCCTGCTCATCGGAGGCGGCAGCGGGGCCCTCATCGCCGGGGCCCGGCAAACGATCAGTTGGACACGGCCGGGCCTGGACAGGTTCGCAGCCTTGATCCATGCGATCCCCCAGGTCGCCATCGCCCCGGTGATGGTCATCGTCTTCGGCCGGGCCGGCTCCCCCATCGCGGTCGCCGCAATCGCGGCGTTCTTTCCAGCCTACGCAGCATCGACCCGGGCGTTCGCAGCCGCCGCCCAGTCCCACCAGGACCTGTTCACCGTCCTGGGAAGCTCCCGGTCTGCACGCCTGCTACGGCTCGACCTGCCGGCAGCCCTCCCGGGCTTGGCGGATGCATTGAAGCTGGCCGCACCAGGCGCGGTCCTCGGGGCCGTCCTGGGCGAGTGGTTCGGGGCACCCAAAGGCGTCGGCATCCTGATCCTCTCCTCATCCCAGAACTACGACATCCCGCTGCTGTGGGCAGGAGCACTCGTCTCGACCCTGATGGCACTGGTCGGGTTCGGCGTGTTCGCAGCCGTCCAGAACGCGGCAACAAGGAGGCTCACATGAGCGCCCTCAAATCCTTCTTCGGCCGATGGTGGGCGGTGCTCGCGGTAGTGCTGCTATGGCAGGCCATCGTCACCGTCTTCGGCATCAACCAGTTCCTGATCCCGAGTCCCTGGGAAATCATCACCGGGATCGCAGGCGACCCGACCCAGTTCCTCCTGCCCCTTGCCCTGACCCTGGAGACGGCCGCCATCGGTTTCGTCCTCGGGGTCACCACGGGGTACCTGATGGCCTCCCTGTCCTGGCTCTGGCCGGTCTTCGGAGCAGCCCTGACCCCGTTCGCGCTGGTCGTGCGGGCCGTGCCGTTCGTCGCGCTCATCCCGGTGCTCACCAAGGCCTTTGGCTACTCCGAGACCACCTCGTGGATCATCTGCGCGATGGTGTGCTTCTTCCCCACGTTCGTCCTCGTCGGAACCGGGCTCCATGACGTGCCCGCCAACGGCAACGACCTGTTCAGCGTCGCGGGAGCCTCCCGCTTCGACCGCTACCGGCGACTCGCCGCACCGGCCTCCCTCCTCGCACTAGCGACCTCCATCCGGGTCAGCTCGGCCTCGGCCTTCGCGGCGGCGCTCATCAGCCAGTTTCTCATGGGCGTCCCCGGACTCGCCTACGTCCTCGCCAACGCCCTGGACCGGCTCAACATGACCCTCCTGTGGGGCGCCGCGGCCTGCGCCATCGTCGTCGGCTTCCTCGCCTACCTCACAGCCAACCGGTTCGAAGCCTACGTGCTCAAGCGATGGCGATGAGCAACCCCTCCCCCACCACACCCACCACACACACGGAGAACACCATGATCGGTAAAGCCCACCGCCGCGGAGGAACCCGAGCGGCCCTCGCAGGCCTGGCCGCCTTCGCACTCCTACTGACGGGCTGCTCCGGCGCGGCCGAATCCGGCCCCGGATCCACCACCAAGGCCAACAACGGAACCCCCGTATCCGTCGCACTCGGCTTCCTCAAAAACACGGAGTACGCAGGAAACTTCGTCGCTGACGACTCCGGCTTCTATGCCGACGCGGGCGTCAAGCCGACCTTCATCGCCGGAGGTCCCAACGCTCCGGCCCCGGAGGTAGCCCTCGCGTCCGGCCAGGCCCAGATCGCGTTCGAGAACAACACAAGCCGCCTCTTCAGCTACCTCGCGAAGTCCCAGGACATCGTCATCATCGGACAAGTGCTCCAGAGATCGCCCAACGGGCTCCTGTCTCTCAAGACGCATCCCGTGCGCACCCCGGCAGACCTCAACGGCTCCAAGCTCATCGCTGCAGCATCCAACCGATCCTCCATCGACACACTGATAGCCATCAACCAGGTCCCCAAATACACCTTCGTGCCCGGCGGCGCCGACGTCGGCGCCCTCCAGGCCGGACAAGGCGACGCCCTGCTCTCCTTCGCCTCCAACCAGCCGGTCACGCTCCAGCAGCAAGGGCTCAAAGAGGGACAAGACTACTTCTTCACCCCGTTCGACCAGCTCAACTACTACCTGATGTCAGACGTCATCATCGTTTCGAAGTCGTACCTGGAGCAGCACCGCGACCTCGTCGTCGGATTCCTCTCCGCGACAGCCAAGGGCTGGGATAAAGCGATGAGCGATCCCAAATCCGCCGCGGACGTCACCGTCAATAAGTACGCCACGGACCAAGGCCTCGATCCCGCCCAGCAGGAATCGGCCCTCCGTGCGCAGATCCCCTATATGACCTCCGACCTGACCAAGAAGAACGGCCTCTTCGCGCTTGACCCGAACGACGTGTCCACCAAGGTCTACCCGAGCCTCGGAAAGGGAGGCCTCACGGGCCTGCCCGAACCGGCCAAGATCATCGACATGACCGTGCTCAAGGACGCGTCGCCGGTCAAGAAATAGCCGACCGCCTCTGCTCCGGGGCCGGACCCTCCCTGGCCCCGGAGCAGAGGACCCGCCGGTCGCTCATGACCAGGCAGCCCACCACCCCATACCGCACGCCCAAGACCCGGCTGCGGCCGCCGACCGGCCAGCGCCTGGCTTTATGACGCATGCCCCCAAAGACTTGGAGAAAGCCATGACCCCTGCCGATCTCGCCAAAGAGGCCGCAGACGCCCTTGCCACCCGCACAGGAATCCACCGCCACGCCATCGCCGTCACCCTGGGCAGCGGATGGAAGACCGCAGCGGATCACATCGGCGAAACCGTCGCGGAGATCCCCGCCAACGAAATCCCCGGCTTCACGGCCTCCGGCATCCCCGGCCACTCAGGCACACTCCGGTCGGTCCGGGCCCAGAACGGAGAGCACGTCCTGGTCATCGGCGCCCGGACCCACTACTACGAGGGCAAGGGCGTGGCAGCCGTCGTCCACGGCGTGCGCACGGCAGCCGCCGCCGGGGCCCACACCATGGTCCTGACCAACGGGGCCGGCGGCCTCAAGCCGACGTGGACGCCCGGTCAGCCCGTCCTGATCAGCGACCACATCAACCTCACCGGCACCTCCCCGATTATCGGCGCGAACTTCATCGACCTCACCGACCTCTACACCAACAAGCTCCGTGCGATCGCACGGCAGGTCGCACCCGACCTGGACGAGGGCGTCTACACCCAGCTGAGCGGACCCCACTACGAAACCCCGGCCGAAGTCAGGATGGTCCGCGCCATCGGCGGCGACATCGTCGGGATGTCCACCGCCCTCGAAGCGATCGCCGCCCGGGAGGCAGGCCTGGACGTGCTCGGCCTGTCCCTGATCACCAACCTCGCCGCCGGACTGCAGGAAGGCGCGCTCAACCACCAGGAAGTCCTCGAAGCCGGCCACGCTGCCGAACAACGGCTCGGCCCCTTGCTCGCGGAGATCATCACCGGAATCCTGAACGAAGAGCAGGCATGAGCGGCCCGCAGGCAGAATCCTCCTCCGAGCGGATCCAGGATGCAGCGCGCCTTTGGCACTCCCAGGACCCCGACCCCGAAACACGCGAGGAGCTTGCCGGACTGATAGCAGCCGCCGCGCAGGGCGACCCGGAAGCCTCCGAAGCACTCGAGGACCGGTTCGGGACCAGACTCGGATTCGGTACCGCAGGCCTGCGCGGTGCCCTGGGAGCCGGCCCGAACCGCATGAACCGTGTCCTCGTCGCACAAACCGCTGCGGGGCTCGCCGACTACCTCCGCACGACCTTGGATTCCCCGAGCATCGTCATCGGCTACGACGCACGGAAGAACTCCAGTGTTTTCGCCCGCGACACTGCCGAGATCATGGCCGCACGCGGGGTGGACACCACAGTGCTTCCCCGCGAGCTCCCCACCCCGGTCCTTGCGTTCGCCGTGAGGCATCTCGACGCCTCGGCCGGAGTGATGGTCACCGCCAGCCACAACCCCGCCCCCGACAACGGCTACAAGGTATACCTCGGAGGTCACCACGGCGGCGCCCAGATCGTCGCGCCACAGGACCGCGACATCGCCGCAGCCATCGACAACGCGACAGCGACCCCCGTCACCGACTATCAGCGCTCCACGGACTACCGCATCGCGCCCGAATCCGTCGTCGACGAGTACATCCGCCTGACTGCCAAACGCGGCATCCCGGGCACTTCCCGGCCCAAGGTCGTCTACACCCCTCTCCACGGGGTGGGCTGGGAGACCGCGCGACAGGTCTTCGCAGACGCAGGCTTCGACGAGCCCCTCGCCGTCCCCGAGCAGCAGCACCCCGACCCGCGTTTCCCCACCACGGCCTTCCCCAACCCCGAAGAGCCCGGGGCACTCGACCTTGCCTTCGCCGCCGCCAAGGAATACGGGGCGGACCTGGTGATCGCCAACGACCCCGACGCCGACCGCCTGGCCGCGGCGATACCCTCCCACCACGGATGGCGGCAGCTCACCGGCAACGAACTCGGGATCATCCTTGGATGGCAGGCCGCGACCCGGTCCGAGGATCATCCCCGGGCACAGTCAAAAAGGGAAGGGATGCTTGTCGCTTCCATCGTCAGCTCCCCGGGACTGGCCGAGATCGCACGCCGCTTCGGGCTGAACTACGCAGAGACGCTGACCGGGTTCAAATGGATCGCCCGCGTCCCCGGCATCACGTACGGGTTCGAAGAAGCACTTGGATATCTGGTCGACCCGGACAAGATCCGGGACAAGGACGGCATCTCCGCCGCCGTTGACCTGCTCTCCCTCGTGTCCGGGCTACGAGATCGCGGCCTGACCGTCGAGCAGCACCTGAACCACATCGCAACGCTCATCGGCGGCCACGCATCAGAGCAGGTCTCGATCCGCACGAATTCGAGCTCGCAGATAGCCGCCCTCATGGCCGGTCTCCGATCCGCTCCCCCGAACCACGTCGGCACCGACCGCGTGCAATCCATCGATGACTTCATCGACGGTCACGACCAGTTCCCGCCCAGCGACATCATCCGGATTTTCCTCGAGGGCGGCACCCGCGTAGTCGTCCGCCCCTCGGGGACAGAACCGAAACTCAAAGCCTACATCGACACCCGCAGCTCGGACGGCACAGGAGAAGAACGCCTCACGAAGGCCAGAGCAGATGCATCCCGGATCGCCGCGAGCGTCCACGACCTCCTCGCACCCTGACTTGTCGCTGCGGACGGCACTCTAATCGTTGTGATCATCCTCTGCCCAGCCCTCGTTGGCATCGCATTACATCCCCGGTAAACGCCAAGGAAAAGCATCCAAGAAGTGGCGCATTCCACGGCTACTGTCGGTTCTCAACTCAGGCTCAGTCGTGACGTGTCTCCAGACAATCAGCAACGGTGAGGTTCTCATTTCGCGGGACGGGGCGCGACTGCGCCAACGAAGTGTTCGCGGGAACTGCAACCAAAGGGAATTCCACACCTGGATTAGGCCCGAGCGCTCCAACGCCGCCCGCACCTGGAGTGCCTGCTCCCTGGCCTCGTCAGTGATCCTGGACGGGCTCGTGCGCGGCCGGCGTGACCCACAAGATCCGCAGGGTGAAATCGCCGTTATCGAAGCCACCTTGGACCTTCCGCAAGACGTCCTCGATATCCAGCAGTTCTCGCATTCGTGATTTCTCGTCTGGGCATCGCACCAAGCTATTGAACGTCAGAGTGGTCAGCAATGATTACGTTTGTGCCGTCAGCACCGGAGGCGTCATGCGCGACAGTGGAGCACACCGCGCATCGGAAGGCCCTCGTCGAGACGTCCTTTCTAGAGACCGTTTGATCCCCCGGGCTCCCAAGATGTTCAGGCCTTCTTAGGCGCTGGCTTCGGATGGATGCGCTCCCACTGCATTCGCCGCTCGTGGACGAGTTGTATGTTTTTCACGTGGATTCACTTCCCTCTTGGTGAGGTTGCGGCGTAGTGGGAGGGGGTCCCTTTGGCCCCGTAGAGCCAGAGGGATTCTTATTCATGCCTTAAAGACTACTAGCACGTGCTAATACATATTAGCACGTGCTAGTAACGATATTGTGACTTGTATCACACCCTGCATCCGAGTGATCTACCGCCCCTGTTCAAGGCTTGCCGTGGGCAGCGGATCGTCCGGAGAGCATCCGGTCCGTGCCATACGTGCGGCACGGACTGGCGCCACAGGTCTATCGCGGATCCGTCTATTTCGTCTTGTGAACGAGGAAGATGGCGCCGGTGGTGACGTCTTCCTCAAGCGCTTCGAGCGTGCGCCCGCGAGTCTCCGGGACCTGAGTGTAGATGAACACGAGGGCAAGGATGCCGACCACGCCGAACATGAAGAAGGATCCCGTGATGCCGACGGCGGCGACGAGAGTTGGGAAATAGAGGCCAAGGAACGCATTGGCGATCCAGAGGCAGAAGACCGAGACGCCGATCGCGAACCCGCGGATGTGAAGGGGAAAGATCTCGGAGAGCATGACCCACACGGCGATGTTGAGGAAAGTCTGCACGGATCCGACGAACGCGACCACGAGGAAGAGGATCACGAATGGACGGGCCGGGTTCCCGACGGGCAGTGCAATTGAGGCGATACCGATGAGGAAATGGCAAACGGTGGTCAGAGCGAACCCTGTCAACAGGGTCCTGCGGCGGTTCATGGTCTGCATGAGTCGAAGTGCGGTCAGACCGCCAATGACTGCAATGACGCCGGGAGCGATGTTGGCGACCAGCGCGGTACTTGAGCTGAAGCCAGCCTCGACGAGCACGGACTGGCCGTAGTACATGATCGAGTTGATGCCGGTGAGCTGCTGGGCGACGCCGAGGCCGATGCCCACGAGCAGGATGCGCAGCAGCCACTTGCTGCGAAGCGCGCTCCAGCCCGACCACTTGATTTCCTTCTCCTCGTCGGCGAGGTGCTTGACGTCGGCCAGCTCCGCAGCCGCCCGTTCAGGAGAACGGATCGACCTGAGGACGGTAAGGGCCTCCTGAGAGCGGCCCTGGGAGATGAGCCAGCGAGGCGACTCCGGCATCCGCAGCATGCCGAAGAACAGCGCGAGAGCAGGAAGGGCCGCGACGGCGAGCATGATGCGCCAGACGCCGCCGAACTCACCCCAGACATTGCCGATGATCGCGTTTAGTACGAATGCAGCCAACTGGCCGATGACGATCATAAGTTCGTTGCGGCCCGCGAGCGAGCCGCGGATCTCGTAGGGGGCAAGCTCGGCGAGGAACACAGGAACAACCGTGGACGCGCCGCCAACGGCGAGGCCGAGGATGATCCGGCCGAGAACCATCATCTCGAAGTTCGGCGAGAAGACGCACGAAAGAGTACCCACGAGGAACATGAGGGCTAGCAGGAGAATAGTCTTGCGGCGGCCCCAGACGTCGGATAGCCGGCCGCCTCCGATTGCACCGACGGCAGCACCGAACAGGAGTGAACTGGTCACGATCCCTTCGGTGAGCGGGGTAAGGCCGAGTTCCGTGGTCATCGGACGGAGGGCGCCGTTGATGACGCCCGTGTCGTAGCCGAAAAGCAGGCCGCCGAACGTCGCAGTGAGGGCTACTAGGCCAAGGCGCTTACGGTGGGGCCCGTCGGTCAGGGGCGGGAGCGGTGCCGGGTTGGGTGCTCCGCGGTGGGCTTGGACAGTTGCCATGAGGACTCCTTTGTCGGGTGAGGCAGGCGATGCTCGCAATGTCGAAAGCAATGCGCAAATTCAGAAATGAAAGGGTAAGCGGACTTCGGTGATCGGTGGCTAAAAGGTCGGCTGCCGGAAGGGGCCGTCGCCGCCACTCCCCCCGGTCCGGTGGTCAGCGGTAAAGGTCAGGTTTGGCTTGCAGTTTCACGGCCACCTTTTCGCCCGACTTCTGGGCTTCGACGCCTGCTTCGCAGCAAGCAGCGGTGGCGTACCCGTCCCAGGCGGTGGGACCGCCGATTTCGCCGCGGCGTGCCGCGTCCACCCAGGCCTGGAACTCGACGTCGTACGCGGCACCGAAACGCTCTTCGAAACCGGGCGTGACCTTCCCGCCCCAGCGGCCGGCGCTGCGGACGTAAGGACCGCCGTCGCCGCCGATGCTCACGATGCCGTCCTCGAAGGACGCCTGGGTGGCGACTTCGTAGCCGAACTTCGCGTTCACATAGATCTCGACGTCGGCCAGGACACCGGACTCGGTCTCGATCAGGACATGCTGGGGATCGTGCTGGCCCTTCGGGGCATTGCGCGTCGCCTTGCCCAGGCGGACCTGCACGGAGGTGATTTCCTCGCCGGTGAAGAAGCGGATGGCGTCGAACTCGTGGACCACCGAGTCGTTGATGAGCATCTCGTTGGTGAAGCCCTCCGGGGTGTCCGGGTTGCGGTGCTGGTGGTGCAGCATCAGCAGCTCACCGAGTTCCCGGTCGCGGATCACCGAACCCAAAGCGGCGTATTCGGCGTCGAAGCGGCGCATGAACCCCACCTGGATGCGCTTGTGGCCGAGTGCCGTTTCGGCCTGGACAACCTTCCAGGCACTCTCGGCATCCGGAGTCAGCGGCTTTTCGCAGAGGACGGGGAAGTCCTTCTCCAGTGCCTTGTACAGGATTTCCTCGTGCAGGAAACCCGGGGTGGCAATCAGCACGGCGTTGACGTCGCCGTTGTTGAGCGCCTCTTCGGCGCTGGCGAGGGCGACGGCGCCGTCGATCCCGGCGATGGCGGCCTGCGCACGTCCGAGGTCGACGTCGACGACGGCGGCCACTTCGGCGCCGTGGATGCGGGTGCTGAGCCGCTTGATGTGGTCGGCGCCCATGCGGCCTGCGCCGATGACGGCCACGCGGAGAATGTCAGTCATTGTTCTGTCCTTAGTTGTCTGTGCCTGTGCTACTGAACGGTGGTGCGGGAGCCGCACGAGAGCAGGTAGTTGCGGGTGCGCTTGGCGATGGGCATGGGGACGTCGAAGGCCACGGGGTACATGTCCTGTTCCACAATGCCAAAGATCGAGCGGTTTAGTCCTTCAACGGCTTCGATGACTGCACGCAGGTCCGGGAGGCCGTTCGGCGGTTCGGTCATGACCCCGGCCAGGTTGGCTGCCGCCCAGGTCATGTTTTCCTCGTTGACCTTCCTCAGGATGTCCGGGTTGATCTGCTTCAAGTGCAGGTAGCCGATGCGGTCCGGGTAGTTCTTGATCAGTTCCAAGCTGGACGCTCCGCAGTATTCCGCGTGTCCGGTGTCCAGACAGAGATTGAGGTACTTACTGTCTGTGGCCGCGAGCAGGGCTTCGATGTCGGCCTGTGCGCCGACGTGGGAATCAGCGTGGGAGTGGAATTGCTGCTTGAGGCCGAAGTCCTCCAGCAGCACCTTGCCCATGCGGTTGTGGCCGGCGAACAGATCGGACCAGGCTTTGTCGGTGAGCTGGCCACTCTCCACGGCCTCGCCGGTGACGTCGTCGCGCCACATCGCGGGAATGACCACGATGTGTTCGCCGCCCATGGCAGCCGTCAGCTCAGCCACCTTCCGTGCGGGCTCCCAGGCTTCCTCGTACTGTGCGGCACCGCG
>NZ_JAMXIC010000040.1 GCF_027587375.1 Arthrobacter sp. B2a2-09 | reverse complement strand
GTCATCTCATTTGCATCCATTCCGATCCCGACGACTTCATCTCTCGGATTGTCGATCACGGCCTGGACGAGCTGCGTGGCCACGGCAGGTGACTGCTCCCTGTTGATCGAGGGGATGAGCCGGCCGCCGATGCCGACCTCCTTCTCTGCCTGGCGAAGGCCGTCGATGAGCCCATCGACCATCGCGGAATACGGGGTTGCCCAGAAAGCTCCATGCTGGGTCGGGTTGAAGAAGATCTCCCGGTACCTGATGTTTGCGTTGGTGAATGCATCGATCTGTGCCTCGTAGGCCACGCGGGCGAAGTCGTCGCGGTCCTTGATCGTGGAGACAACCGTGTCAAGAAGCTGCAGGGACGCTACGGCGTGGGGCTGGTACCGGGGATCATATGAGTCGACACCGTTCACCAGGGATACCCCGTTCTTCGCGGCAAGCTCGCGAAGGGTTTCGATGCGGAGTGTTCCCGCCAGATGGCAGTGAATTTCGGCCTTGGGGAGTCCGCTGATAAATCCGGAGCGCACGGGCCGTGCAAGTTGAATCGTGTCTGGCACTGTCTTCCATTTCTTTTTATTTCATTCGTATGAAATAAATCATCGACCGGACGGCGCGCCTTGTCAATGCCTCACGGGACTCATCTATCCTCAAATCAACATGGTGACCGGCCCGCGGCGCATGATGCTGCAGTCCGGCCGCCGTTAAATTCCCAACATTGTGAGGTGCAGGTGCCAAAGATCGTCGATCATCAGGAGCGGCGGGCCCGGGTTGCGGAGGTCGTGTGGCGAATGGTCGGCGAGCAGGGACTCGATGCCGTGACAATGCTGAGCGTCGCCCGCGGCTCGGGGCTCTCCGCGGGAACCATTCAGCACTACTTCGCAAACAAGAGCGAGCTTGTCCGGCTCGCAATGTCACAGACGTTTGACCGCACCGACACCCGGCTGGAAGGAATTGCAAACACCAGCCCGGCAATAGATGCCGTACGCGAAATGGCCTACGCGATCCTTCCGATGGACGATGAACGACGCAACGATGTCAGCGCCTGGCTCGGATTCGTAGGCAGGCTCGGGGCAGACCCGGCACTGCTGGAAATGTACCAGGCATACTATGCGCGGGCGCGAGAGAGGTGGTGCGCGGTGCTCCGCGAGGGCGTAACGGACGGTAGCATCCGCCCCGACATCGACATCGCGGCCGAAGCCGACGTCCTTGTTGGCCTTACCGACGGCCTGGCGATGCAAGCCGTCATGGAAGGACTTCCGGTGGAAAGGGTCGAACAGGCGTTCGAAGCCTACCTCTCCACCCTTCGGGAAAAGCCGCCCCTAGACGAGCAAAGACCGGCCTCCAACTTCACCCGCTAACAGACCCGCGCGGCCGGCGAAGGCCTGCCCACTGCGGCGGGCCCAACATTTGCATCGCCTGCGGCGAATCGTGCAACAAAACTGGCAAAAAGACCTCTTCGCCAGGATCATCTCGGCAAAGGGCGTCTACCGCGCGGCGGCCGCGCTGTCCGGTGAGGGATCCCTCAACGTACGGTTGAATTGGTCGGGTGAACGTGAGCGAGAGGACGTCAGAATGAGCTCGCCGAGTTCGAAAGCACGCCGCGCGGCGCAGGCAGCGAAGGTCACCGCCCGCAGCGCGCAGAGTTCCGGCATGATCAAGTGTTACGTGGAGTGCTACGAACGCCCTGACGGAATGCGTGACCTCCGCCTTCGTGAGAAGTTGACCCGGCGGACGGTGCGGGTTCTTACTGACGAACCGATGCTTCAGCAGTTCGCGCCGCTCTCGAACCTGCTGCAGGACTGCTATGCCCACGGCGGCGGACTCATCGAGGCTCGGAACCGCAACGAGCACGTCGCCATCCTCGCTCCAATATTCACTCAGAACGCGCAAGAGATCGCCGTGTGGTTCGGTGACAAGTTCTCCGTGACGGTTAACATCTTGTCCGCGCACATAATCTCTCCGCCCCTCTCCGTCTGGTGCTACATCGAGGAGTACCCAGGCGAGAATGGGCATCTAGGCCTCCGACTCCGGCAGAAGGTCACCGGCCGCAAGGTCGAGATATACGGCAAGACTAAGGACCACTTGACCAAGTTCCTTGCCAGCCCTCGCTTCACAGGCGCGTACAAGCGTATGCCGAATCTCTATGAGAAGGACGGATACCACGACTACGTGCTGGTCTCGGGCGGCACTGCCGTGGACTCGTATGACGTGCTCCTCTTCAAAGACGGCGCCCAGCTCACATACCTGCTCGGCCCGACACCGGATACCGCCTACCGAGATGCGTTCCGCATTCTGGAAGAGGAGTCTGCGGCCGCAGCCCACTCACGTACGGCCGTGACACATTTCAATGGTGGCCGATACCGCGAGGCCGTGCTCTCTGCACGCCTCGCGGTCGAGATGGCCTGCGGCGGGCGTGGTGTAGACGTGAAGCGTCGTCTCGCTGGGGCACCCCAGGATGTTTCGACAGCTGGGGACGACCTTTTTGCGAAGCGCAATATCGCCGTCCATGAAGGTGGCACAAGAGTCGAACAGCAGGACGCCCGGGAATCGATCCGCGCGATGACGCGCCTCCTTGGCTACCTGGAGCTGAAGAGCGGCCAACCGTGACTGTCGAGGCAGCGGCTCGTGTGCCTCGCAAGCCACCACCGACAGAGCATAGGTGCTGATTTCCGGCGGGTGCCTTGCCCGAGTTTCCGCTGAGGGATCCGCCAACGGGATGGGACCGTTTCGGCGGAGGAGCGGTTTCGGCGTGGTGTTTCGGCGCACCCTCCCCCGCCGTGTCAGGACCTGGTCTCGGGCGCGCGGAAAACTTTCGTTAAAAGCGTGGGCGCAGCTCGCTGTGATCGCGCCAAGCCTGGGTGCCGTCGTCGTACTCGACGGTCCATTCATCTGTGCCCGGTCGCTCCATGACGACGGCCGGCTCCCAGCCAGAGCCGTCCCGGCGCGCGACCTCGACACTCATGCCGTCTGGGAAAGGACCGTGACTGGCGAGGTAATCGGCCACAATGTCCCTAAGAGTTGCCTGCGAAAGGGGCCGCGCATCTGGCGCGGCGAGCATCCAGCTCTCTAGGCCGTCGCGCTCCGCCCCGCGTCATACACCTCTGCGGGCTCACCCGCACCAATGTGAATAGACGTCGCCATGCGGCACCACAATTCTCACCCCTCGGCCCGCGGAAGGAACTCCCGCATCGGCTACACCTCTGGCACCAAAGGTCGTCGCCGTGAGCACCGTCTCACGGCACGTCATGTCGCGACGTAATGCCACCCCGATGAAGAATCGTGAATGGGAAGACTTGCGGTGAATGTGGTCAAGACTTCGAACAGTCTCGCACCTCGCAGCGATTCTGCTCTACGGTCTGCGGCAACGGGGAGCGTTACCGTCGACGGCGGCAACGGCCGCGATCGTGACTATGTCCATCGCGCGGCTCTCCGCGCAGTCGGGTCTAAGGTACCTGTTCAAGACCACGATGATGGATGATGTGTCGCCGACTCCCCCGGACGCCACAAGCTACTACATGAAGGCCGGGACACCGCAGGGGCGCTGGCTCGGTAGCGGCCTGGGCGGCATCACCCGAGTCCGCGGCGACCCAGTCACCGAAACCGATGCCAAAGCCATCTTCGACGATACGGTCCATCCGGACACCGGCGCTCCCCTGGGCCGCCCGCACGGCCAACCCACACTCGTCCAAAACAGCCAGGGGCAAGCCGGCACGCGCCGCGCTGTCGCCGGATTCGATCTGACGTTCAGCGTCCCCAAATCAGTCTCCGTGCTCTGGGCGCTGAGCCCCTGCGCCCTCCAGGACCGGATCCTGCAGACCCACCACGACGCCGTCACCGCCACACTGGAATGGTTGGAAGAGTCCGTCATCCACACAAGATCCGGACGCAATGGCGTTGCCCGCATCGGCACCACGGGAGCCATCGCCGCCGCCTTTGATCATTGGGAGTCGCGGGCCGGGGACCCGCAGCTGCACACGCACCTGGTCATCGCCAACCGCGTCCAACGGACCACCGACGGCGCCTGGGTCACCCTCGACTCCCGGACCCTCTACAAGGCCGCCGTCGCTGCCAGCGAACACTACAACGGACTGCTCTTCGATGCCCTGCACCGCCGCCTCGGGACCGACACCGACATCCGCGAGCCCGCAGCCGCCACGCATAACCCGAGTGCGCAGCTGACCGGCGTCGATGACAGCCTGATCCGCGAATTCTCCCACCGCTCCCGCCTCATCGAGCTGGAGACCGACCGGCTCGTGGCCGAATGGACCACAGACCACGGGACTTCCCCAACGGCGACCACCACCATCAAACTCCGCCAGCAGGCAACCCTCTCCACCCGCACCCCCAAAGCCGACATCATTGCGCCACTCCGTGAGCTCTCCGCAAGGTGGCAGGCACGCGCGGCAGCCAAAGGCTTCGAGCCCCGGCTCGTTCTGGCAAACACCATCCGGCGGTCACGGACAAACCCGTTCCGATCTTCCGACTTCACCCACGACTGGGTCGACTCCGTCGCCTCACTGACGCGGGAGCGGGTTGCGGCCAAACGCGCCACCTGGAGCCGATGGAACCTCCTCGCGGAAGCCGAACGTGTCTGCGCCGCGATCCGCTGCCACACATCGGAGGACCGCGACGCCCTGATCGACGCCGTCGCCACCGCCGCCGAATCCCAATCCGTCCCCCTGAACGACTACCGCTACAGCGTCCCCGCTGACGCGCGGTCCGATCTCCGGTTCGGCAAGCAGAGCGTCTTCGACTTCCACGGCTCCCGCCTCTACACCGACGCCACCACCCTCGCGTGCGAGGAGACCGTCATGGAAGCAAGGAACGACGACGGCGGTCCCGCCGTCCGGCCAATGGTCGCCATGGATGAACTCGCCGGATACCAGCGCCACGGCAAATTCGGGCTGCACGACGACCAGCGGGCCGCCGCTGCCGAGATCCTGCTAAGCGGAAACCGGCTCGACGCCGTCGTCGGACCCGCCGGAACCGGTAAGACCACCGCCCTCGGCGCAATCAAGGCTGCCTGGGAAGCAGAGTTCGGTCCCGGCAGCGTAGTCGGATTGGCGCCCGCGGCGGCGAGCGCCGAGGTTCTCGGGCGGGAACTGTCCGTGGTCGCGGAGAATGTCGCCAAGTGGCTGTACGAGTCCGCCGGTGAGGGGGCCAGTCGCCGGGCTGAGCGGTTCTTCGATGCAGAGCGGCGGCTCACCAATCCTGTGGCTAAGTCAAGCCCGCAGACCGCTCTGCTCGCACAGAAAGCCGCTTGGCTCTTCGCCGAGCAGGACCGGTGGCAGTTCCATTCGAACCAGCTGGTTGTCGTCGACGAGGCCTCGATGGTGTCCACCCTTCAGCTCGCCGCGCTTGTGGAACAGGCCCGGGACGCCGGAGCAAAGATCCTATTGGTGGGCGATCCCGGGCAGCTGGATGCCATCGACGCCGGCGGTGTCCTGGGCTGGCTAGACCGCCAGGGCAAGACCGCCCGGTTGAGCACCATCTGGCGCTTCGAGAACGCCTGGGAACGGGATGCCTCGTTGAAGCTCCGTGCCGGGGACGTCGCAGCCATCAGCGACTACGAGCAGCATCAACGGATCCGGCATGGAACCTATCTGGACATGGTCGGTCAGGCATATCTGCACTGGCAGTCCGACATCCGCGCGGGAAGGTCGTCCATCCTTATTGCCGCCGACCACGACACCGTCAGCATGCTCAACGAACGAGCCCAGGCGGACCGCGTGATCCAGGGTCTTGTCGACGCCGAACAGACAGCACTCCTGGGGGACACGCTGTGTGCCGGGCGCGGTGACACGGTGATCGCTCGCCGCAACGACCGCACCGTTGCCGACAGCAACGGTGACTTCATCCGCAACGGCGCCCTGCTCGATGTCGTACGTGTCGGCAGGCGCGACGGTTCCCTGGTGGCGGTCCGCAGGGACACCGGCGCCATCGTTACCCTGCGCCGCGAGTATGTCGAGTCGGCCGTGGAACTGGGATACGCGACCACTGCCCACCGCTCCCAAGGAATCACGGTCGACACCGGCCACACCGTCGTCACCCAAGGACGTCTCACACGTGAGCTTCTCTACGTCGGCATGACGCGCGGACGCGGCGGCAATTACGCGTACGTCAGCGAAAACGACCCCACCGACCACGAACCGCTGGACCCCTCCTTGCAACCGCAATGGCAGGAGATCCTCGCCGAAGTGCTCGCGGCAGAAGGCGCCGAACGAACCGCCCATGAAGTCCGCGACGCCGAACAGCTCAGCGCCGACAGTTTGGAACGGCTCAGCGCCGAATACGACTACCTCGCACAAATCGCATCCGCGGAAGACCTGACAAGGTTCATCAAGGCGCGCACTCCGGAGATTGATCAGGTGTTGCAACAATCCCCCTCGTGGGGCGCGGCCGTCGCAGCCTGGCGCCGAGCGACCGCGGCCAGCCGGCCCGGGGCTCAGCGGACTGTCACGGCCGCTTTGGAAACAAGCGGCGACGCAAAGGACGTCGCAGCCGTTCTACACGCCCGGCTCGTCAATTTCTCATCCCGCGTGCCAGCCGGCGATCGTGCCTTCATCCCCGAACCACTTCATACCAACCGGCCCGACCTCGCCGACATGATCAACCAAGTAACCCATAAGATCAGGCAGCGGGCCAAGCAAGTCGCGTCGGCCGCTTTGACGCAGGACACTGAATGGAAACGAAAACTCCTCCAAACGCTCCCGCCGAACGTGACCGCGACAGACACCGCCCGCCTGGTCGCCAGGGTTGCCATCTACAGGGACCGCTGGGGTATCGACGACTCACCCCTCCCTCTGGGACCTGCACCGGCAGACCACGATTGGGAACAGTCATCGCAGTACGAACAACTCAAGCGCGTTGCCGACCGGGCTTCGTCCCAAGCCAACCGGCAACAACAACCCGGCCCATGGCTGGAAGATTCGATCTCCCAACAGATCAGCCCCATTACTGTCGGTTGGCAGCTCTGACATCAAGATCACTCTGCTCCTCCGCACGGTCATGCCGTCTGCACCTTTGTCCCCCATGAAGTGGGAACAGAGCCTGACCGTATGTCAGGTGACCAAGACCACGGAGACTCCAATGACGACGACGCCAAATCGCAACCAGCCCGTCGAGGTTGACCAACAGTGGCTAACCCCGAAGGAGATCTGCGCACAGCTACAGATCCCCGAACAGACCTTCTACCAGTGGCGAGCCAAGCACGTCGGGCCACACGCATACCGCATCGGCAGGCACCTGCGAATCAGGCAAAGCGACTTCGTTGCCTGGCTGTCGCTGCACGCAGAGCCGTAACCGGCCCAAAACCTGCACGCGATAAATGAGCAGGTACCCACTGCCCCTCGGAACATGGGGTCTCATTCGCACTGACCGGGCAACAGCAAGAAGCTGGCGTGCACGGGCCAGATACCGGGACTTCGACGGGCAAACGCGAAAAATCGAAGCCCGCGGACCATCCGCCGCCGCGGCACGGCGAAATCTCCAAATCAAACTGCAAAAAAGGCAGACCCAAGGCAACGCCCTCATCAGCGCAACAGACCAGATCCGCGACCTCTCAGAGGTCTACCTCGCAGAGCTGCAACGCTCGGACAAGGCATCGCGGACCAAAGACAAGTACGCATTCAGCGTCAAGAAGTACATTCTGCCTGGAATCGGCTCTGTCCGCATTGGAGAGACCACGCCAGGCGTCGTGGATCACTTCATTCGAAATGTTGTCGACGCGGCCGGCCCGGCTACGGCCCGCACTTGCGGGGCCGTGTTGTCGTCGATGTTCAAAATCGCGCTGCGCCACGACGCTGTGAGCATCAATCCGGTCCTAGGAATCTCTATCCCGAGAAGTCGGGCGGCAAAGCCTCAAGCTCTGGATCCGGAACAGTTTCTGGATCTGAGGACCAAGCTCATTGCCTGGGAACAGGGATCGGTGCTTGGCCGCACGAGGTCCCAGGAACTCCACCAAATCGCCGACGTCCTCATCACCACAGGCCTACGCCCAGGCGAACTCTTCGCACTGTCCTGGGCTGATGTCGACCTCGAGGCAGACCCGCCGACCGTCCATGTCCACGCCACAGTCATCCGTACTTCCACCGGGGGAGTCACCATTCAAGACCACCCAAAATCCGAGCACGGATTCCGCTACGTGACCATACCGCCAAATCTCGCCGAGTCGCTTCGAAGGCGACAGCACAGGCAACGCAGCAACGCCACTGGGAATCCCTTGGACCTGGTCTTTCCCTCATCCACAGGAACGGTGTGCGATCCGAACAATGTCGGCAAGACCTGGCGCAAAGCGGCAGACGAAATCGGATACTCGTGGGTGACGTTCAAAACGTTCCGCAAGGCCAACGCGACTCTCATCGCACGGACCATGGGCGCCGAAACGGCCGCCTACCAGGCAGGGCACTCCAAGGTGTCAATGACCCGGAAGCACTACGTCGAGGAATACAAAGAAGCGATCGACACACGGGCTGTGCTCGGCGCCTTCGACGCAGCCAACGGGGGACCAGGAGCGCCTGGCAAGACCGGTCTCCAAATCTGATTAAGGTGAGTTAAAGGTGAGTCCGGATCGAAAAAGTTCAAATGGCTCTGACCAGAATCAACATACCTGCAGGTCAGAACCAAACTAAGAGCCCCCTGTCGGATTCGAACCGACGACCCCCGCTTTACAAGAGCGGTGCTCTGGCCAACTGAGCTAAGGAGGCGCGCTCCGGCGAACCGGAGCTGGTTGCCCCGGCTGACCGGGACTGATGCCCGGCGAACCGGAGCTAGTGCGCGCGAGCGCTAGATAAGGGTAGCCCAAGACCTCCCGCCCACGGAAATTCCGCGAGGCCCAGCGCCGACACCGCCGTCCAACAGCGGGCGACGGCGCACAGCCCCCGCCCCCGCAAACGGGAGGCCTAGGCCGAGAGAACTACTTCTTCGCGGCGATAGCTGCGTTCAGGAGGGTCATGAAGTCCGTCTTGTTGTCCCATTGCTGGCCGTCGATGAAGACCGTGGGCGTGCCGGAAATCCCGATATTTTTGGCCTCCTGGGTGACCACCTTGATGAACGGCCTGTAGGTCTTGTTGTCGATGCAGGAGTCAATGTTGGCCGATCCCGCTTGGGTGGCCAACTTCTTGAGGTCGTTGTCCGAAATGCCTGCACTGCCCTCGGCGGGCTGCTGTGCGTACAGCAGGTCTACGAGTGCCGAGTACTTGTCCGGCGAAGTGTTTGCCACGCACGCGGCAGCGTTGGCGGCGCGGGAGGAGTAGTTGGTAGTAGAGCTGGCGTCCAGGAAGCCGAACGGACGGTACTCCAAGGTGATCTTGCCGTCGTTGCGCAACTGGGTCAGCTGCTGGCTGTACGTGGTCTCGAAGTTCTTGCAGATGGGGCAGATGAAGTCGATGTAGGCCACAACCTTGACCGGCTTTCCAGCTTCAGCCGCAGCGCCCGGAGCGGTCACGGTAGCGGGCGCGGTGGCCGGGGCCGCCGGAAGGGACGCGAGGCTAACGGTGCCGGCGGCCACCTTCGTCACATCGGTGCCCTTCAGCAGCGTCACGCCGCCGTGCACGTTGGCGTTGGCCGGCGTCGGGCCCTGATCGGCGATCGGTGCGTTGTTCGCAATGTTCTGGGTGACCACGAGGGCAATGACCGCGAGGATCGCCACGACGGCAACCACAATGCCCCATCCGATGAGCAACTTGTTGCGCTTGTCTTTCTTCAGCTGAGCTTCGCGGATCTCGCGGGCCTTTTCGCGGGCCTGGGCGGTGCGCTCTGCCTTGGACAGGCGTGGTTCGTTTGCGGGGCTCATCAGTTCCTCGTGATTGATCGACGGCGTTGGTTCTTAGCTATGGCAACGGGGCCAGTTTACGGGAGAAGACTGGCAGCTTTGCTGGGGTCTTCGACTCCAGTCTGAGGAACGAGCAAGTGTCCTTGATGATTCCCGCCGGTAGGGTGGGAGATGAGTCACAGGCAACCCCAGGGGGCAGCAATGCAAGAACCGGCAAGCGATAAAATCGATAGCGCGCCCGAAGGCAAACAGGCTCCAAAGGCCCGGAAACACGATTTCATGGTGGTCTCCAACCGCCTTCCGGTAGACCGTTTCCCCGGCGATGACGGGGAAAGCAGCGAGGAAGGTTGGCGCCGCTCTCCCGGCGGCCTGGTGACTGCCCTCGCGCCGATGATGACCAAGGCCGACGGCGCGTGGGTGGGCTGGCACGGCGCCCCGGACGAAGCGTTGGAGCCATTCAGCCACGGCGGCATGGACCTGGTTCCCGTGGAACTCAGCACGGACGATGTTGAGCTCTATTACGAAGGGTTCTCCAACGCGACCCTCTGGCCGCTCTACCACGACGTCATTGCCCCGCCGGAGTTCCACCGAACATGGTGGGACAGCTACCGCCGGGTCAACCAGCGGTTCGCCGACGCCGTCATCCAATTCGCGGACCAGGGAGCCACCGTGTGGGTGCAGGACTACCAACTCCAGCTCGTGCCGAGCATGCTCCGCCGAGCGCGTCCGGACCTGCGGATCGGTTTCTTCAACCACATCCCGTTCCCGCCGCCGGAGATCTTCGCCCAGCTGCCGTGGCGCCAGGCCATCATCGAAGGCCTTCTCGGCGCTGACCTGGTGGGTTTCCAGCGCCCCAGTGACGCGGCAAACTTCATGCGCTCGGCGCGCCGCTTCATTGGCGCGAGTGTTAAACAGCAGCAGATCCACGTCAAGGGGCCAGATGGCCAGATCACCCATATTGCACGCGCTCAGGCCTTTCCGATCTCCATCGCAGTGGATCAGATCAGTGAGCTCGCCGAGCGCCCTGACATCGTCGAACGTGCCCGGCAGATCCGCCAGGACCTCGGAAACCCCAAGACAATCCTCCTGGGCGTGGACCGCCTCGACTACACCAAGGGCATCCCCCACCGTTTAAAGGCCTTCGAGGAACTCCTCAAAGAAGGCCGGCTCAGGGTGGAGGACGCCACACTGATCCAGGTGGCGAGCCCCAGCCGCGAGCGCGTGCGGCAGTACAGGCTCCTACGTGAGGAAATTGAAGGCACCGTGGGCCACATCAACGGCAGCTACGACACGATGCAGAACACCGCCGTCCGCTACCTCCACCACAGCTACCCGATCGAAGAGATGGTGGCGTTGTACCTCGCGGCCGACGTCATGCTCGTGACGGCCTTGCGCGACGGCATGAACCTCGTGGCCAAGGAATATGTCACAGCCCGGACCAACAACACGGGCGCCTTGGTCCTCAGTGAATTCACTGGCGCGGCTGATCAACTCAAGCAAGCACTCCTCATGAATCCGCACGACATCGACGGACTCAAGAACACCATCATGAGGGCCGTGCACCTGCCCCAGAGCGAATCCCGCCGCCGGATGAAGTCCATGCGCAAGCAAATCCTCGACCACGACGTCGATCATTGGTCAGCCGAATTCCTCTCGGCCCTAGCAGAAATCGTGGTGCGCGATGACTCCTGAGACAGCTTCCACTCCCCCGCTGAGCCTGCCGCCCGAGTTGCTCGACGCCGTCCGCAGGATCGCGGGAACCGATCACCTCTTGGTGGCCATGGACTTTGACGGCACCATCTCCCCGATCGTGGACCACGCCGACGCCGCGCGCCCGCTCCAGCGGTCAGCCGCCGCTTTCGCTGAACTCGCCAAACTTCCGAGGACGACGACGGCGCTCATCTCCGGGCGGGCACTGGCCAGCCTGCGGGCGGTCGCCTCTCCTCCCGAGGCCACGTTGCTGATAGGTAGCCATGGTGCAGAGGCCTGGATGGGCCCCGGTTCGGCGGTACTCCAGCTCGACGACGCCCAAAGGGAGCTCCTTGCCGAAGTCCGCGAGGTCTTGGCCGGAATCTCGCAGGAAGCTCCGGGGACAGTCCTCGAAGACAAACCCGCCGGCGTCGTACTCCACACCCGGCGTGCCGCCGATGACGTAGCGGAGGACGCTGTCGCGGCCGCGCGGACGGTGCTTGAAGGCCGACCGGGAGTCTTCCTCAAGAACGGCAAGCGGGTCCTCGAGACCTCGGTGGTGCATTCCTCGAAAGGCGAGGCTGTCGAGTTCCTGCGCCAGGCCACCTCGGCTACCGGGATCCTTTTTGCGGGCGACGATGTCACTGATGAGGACGCGATCGCCAGGCTTGGCACGGGTGACGTCGGGGTGAAGGTCGGGCTGGACTTCACCCAGGCCGAGTTCCGCGTCGAGGCCCCTGTCCACGTCGCCGAACTCCTGGAGGCGGTCCTTCGCGAACGTCGCCGCGAAGTCTCGGGAGACTCATCTCACATGTGACGTTCGTAACATTTGGGCGAATAACCTGCACTGCTGCCATACTCTTGCTTGTGATGTGACGCACAACTACCGTGCGGTGTCACTCGAACTCCCCTGCCTGGGCTCCAGCCCGGGGCGGGGAGTCCAACTTAATAAACATGAACCATTCACAACGGATCGTCCGGCACGTACCTGCCGGTGAAGGGATTGATAACTGTGGCTACAGTTACTTTTGATAACGCTACGCGTCTGTACCCGGGCACAGATAAGCCCGCCGTCGATAAGCTCAACATCGACATCGCCGATGGCGAATTCCTGGTCCTCGTTGGACCCTCCGGTTGCGGTAAGTCCACCTCCCTGCGCATGCTCGCAGGCCTCGAGGATGTGAACTCCGGCCGTATCCTGATCGGTGACCGCGACGTCACGGACGTCCCGCCGAAGGATCGCGACATCGCGATGGTCTTCCAGAACTACGCCCTGTACCCGCACATGACGGTTGCGGACAACATGGGCTTCGCACTCAAGATCGCCGGCGTCTCCAAGGAAGAGCGCGCCGAGCGTGTCCGCGAAGCGGCCAAGCTTCTTGACCTCGAGCTCTACCTGGACCGCAAGCCGAAGGCGCTCTCTGGTGGCCAGCGTCAGCGCGTTGCCATGGGCCGCGCTATCGTGCGTAACCCGCAGGTCTTCCTCATGGATGAGCCTCTTTCCAACCTGGACGCCAAGCTCCGTGTCCAGACCCGTACGCAGATCGCGTCCCTGACCCGCCGCCTCGGCGTCACCACGGTCTACGTGACCCACGACCAGGTCGAGGCCATGACCATGGGTGACCGCGTTGCCGTTCTCAAGGATGGCCTGCTGCAGCAGGTAGACACCCCGCGCAACCTGTACGACCGCCCGAAGAACGTCTTCGTTGCCGGCTTCATCGGCTCCCCCGCCATGAACCTGCTGGAACTGCCCGTCGTCGACGGCGGCGTCCAGTTCGGTGGCACGGTTTACCCGGTACCGCACGATGTCCTCGAAGAGGCACACGGCAAGACCGTCACGCTCGGTTCCCGTCCGGAAGACCTCGAGACCGTTGGTGCCGGCGAAGGCCTCGAGGTTGAGGTTGACGTCGTCGAAGAGCTCGGCGCCGACGCCTACGTCTACGGCCACACCACGCTTGATGGCAAGAGCCACGACATCGTGGCCCGCGTCGACGGCCGCCGCCCCCCGATGAAGGGCGAGTCCATCTTCGTTCGTCCGCAGTCGGGCCACGTGCACTTGTTCGACACCAAGTCGGGCCTGCGCCTGGGCGACTAACACAGCACTACCGACGGCGGCCCTTCCGAGTGGACGGGCCGCCGTCGTCGTTAACAGCAGCCTCCATACGGAAGAATTGATCCCATGAGCGAGCAAAGCGGTGCCAAGTGGCATGACGAACCCACCGACTACGCGCAGATCGGCAAACTTCCGCGCACCGAGGCCGCCAGTGCCAATGACGCCACCCCGCCGGCGAGCGTCATCGGATCCCTCAACATCACGGCCGCGGCCGCGGATCCTGAGCTGCTGGACCTGCCGTGGCACATCGCGCTCGAAGACTGGCCTGCCGCCAACCTGGCTGCCCTGCCCCGCGGTATCTCCCGGCACATCGTGCGTTTCGCCCATCTGGCCGGTTCCGTCATCGCCATCAAGGAAACGTCCGAGCACGTTGCCCGGCACGAGTACCACATGCTCCGCAAGCTGGCGCGGATGGATGTGCCTTGCGTCGAGCCGGTTGCGGTCATCACCGGCCGCACCACTATTGACGGCAAGCCCCTGAACCCTGTGCTCGTCACCCGGCACCTCAAGTTCTCCATGCCGTACCGGGCGCTCTTCTCCCAGATGCTGCGCCGGGACACCCTGACAAGGCTTATCGACGCCCAAGCGCTGCTGCTCGTGCGCCTGCACCTGATCGGTTTCTATTGGGGCGACGTTTCCTTGTCCAACACCTTGTTCCGCCGCGACGCCGGTGCGTTCGCCGCGTACCTGGTGGACGCCGAAACCGGCGAGCTGTATCCCGATCTATCGGTGGGTCAGCGCGAGTACGATCTGGAGATCGCCCGCGTCAACATCGCCGGGGAACTCATGGACCTGCTCGAAGGCGGCCTGATCGAGGAGAAGGTGGATCCGGTAGCGACGTCGGAGCTCATCATGGACTCGTACCGGCGGCTATGGGCCGAACTCACCGAAAAGGAATCGTTTGAGCTCGGCGAACGCTGGCGGGTGGGAGCGCGCATCCGCCGGCTCAACGAACTCGGCTTCGACGTCGAGGAATATGCCATCAAGACCACCGCGGACGGCTCCACTATCCAGCTTCAGCCCAAGGTCGTCGACGCAGGCCACCACCAGCGTCGGCTGCTCCGCCTCACTGGCCTGGATGCCCAGGAGAACCAGGCCCGCCGGCTGCTCAATGACATGGATTCGTTCCGGGCGGACAACAACCCGGACATGGACGAAGAAATCAGTGCCCACACCTGGGTCAGCCAGATCTTCGAGCCCATCGTCCGGTCCATCCCGCGCGACCTCGCAGGCAAGCTTGAGCCGGCGGAAGTGGTCCACGAAGTCCTCGAACACCGCTGGTACATGAGCCAGAAGCAGGACAGCCACATCCCCTTGGCTGAAGCCGTGCAGTCCTATTTGGACACCGTGCTGCGCCACCGGCGTGACGAGGCCGCCATCATGCTCAATCCGGATACGGCTCTGCTCAAGATCCTGGAAGCTGAAACCGAGGAATCCCGGTATGACGAGGACGAATACCCGGATTCGGACGACTAGGGCCTTTAAGGCTCCAGCGTCTCCGCGAGTCCCGTAAGCACGGGTTCGCGCCCCAGCTCGATGTGGGAGTACGCCAGGGTGTAAGCGAGATCGGCCTTGCCGCCGAGGATGGCGTTGCACAGTTCCATGTGCTCGTCGCGCTGGAGCTCGTTGCTGCGGTTGTGGGCGAGCCCGAAGATCCAGCGCATGCGGCCAAACAGCGGTTTGACCGATTCGATGAGCAGCCGGTTGCCGGAGAGCCGGACGATTTCGGCGTGGAACGCCGCACTGAGGCGTACGACGTCGTCGGTCCGGCCGTCGTCGATCGCTTGCCTCGTGTCGTCGAGGAGTTCCTGCAGGCGGCCGCCCGGTTCGCCCGCCGCGACGCGGACGGCCGCCATGCGGGCGGCGAACGTTTCCAGGCAGAGCCGCACGTCGAAGAGTTCATTGACGTCGGTGAGCGTCAATTGGCGCACCACGGCGCCCCGGCGGGGGAAGGTTTCCACGAAGCCGTCCTGCTCAAGGCGCTGGATGGCTTCCCGCACGGGGATTCGTGAAACGTTGTAGTGCTCTGAGAGCTCCCGTTCGCGCAGCCGCGCGCCCTGCTCGTATCTCCCCGCCACGATTCCCTCAAGCACCAGCTGGTAGACCTGTTCGGCCCGGGCTTCGTCGTCGCGGCCAGTCAGCGTTTCGGGCATCGGCTTCGGCCACCCTTCCATTCCCCATCGTCTTGCATTCCACCCGAGCATACACGGGCGGAAACGGCTCTTCGGCCGTCGTCGTGGTGCATGCCAACACGATTCCTTTCAAGAGTGGCTGGTTTCACAAACTCTAGCTGTTTGGTATTCCAGATAGTGCAATATTTGTGATTTACATCCCATCCAACGTGCTCTAGTCTATTTTTGGTATACAAAAAGTCCGGAGCTTACTCCTTGGATCATGAATCGAGCACCCCCGTTGACCCAGCTACAGTCCACCGTCGAACCAACTGCTGCGAGTCCATCCCCCAGTACGTCCCCGAATAGACCCACCGCCGAGGCACGGTCGCTCCTGGCCACGGCCTGGTTGCGGATCCGCCGGAGCAAGATTGCCTTGTTGAGCCTCTGCGTAGTGGTGGCCATCATGTTGTTCGCCATCCTCGGCCCGCTGCTCAGTGCTATGTCCGGCAACGATCCCTTCACGTCCAACACCAGCCCCGACGTCCTTGACGACCTCCAGACTCCCGGTTTGCCGCTCCCCGGATACATGTACCCCTCGGCCAGCCACTGGCTGGGCGTGGAACCCGGCCTGGGCCGTGACCTGTTTGCACGCCTCGCCTACGGCGGCCAGGTATCCCTCACCATTGCTTTGCTGTCCACTGCGGTATCGGTGGTCCTGGGAACCGTGATCGGTGCAGCCGCGGGCTACTTCGGTGGCAAAACGGACGCCATCATCAGCCGGATCATGGATCTGTTCCTTGCCTTCCCGCATCTCTTGCTGGTCCTTTCGCTGACACCCATCCTGCAGTCACGGCTGCGGGACACCCCGCTGGGCCAAGGCAGCTTCCTCCCCATGGCTTCGCTCGTGATCATCCTGGGCTTCTTCGGCTGGGCATATCTCGCCCGCATTGTCCGCGGCCAGGTGCTGAGCCTCCGCGAGCGCGAGTTCGTCGAGGCTGCGCGATCCTTCGGCGCCTCGCACCTGAGCGTGTTGTTCCGGCAGATCATTCCCAACGTCATGGGCGTCGTACTGGTCTACGCCACCATGCTCATCCCCACGAATATCTCCGCCGAAGCCGCACTGTCCTTTCTCGGCGTCGGCGTCAAGGACCCCACGCCGTCGTGGGGCCAGATGCTCAACGCCGCCCAATCCGGCAATTGGTACCTCAGCGATCCCTGGTTCCTGGCCGTACCCGGCGCCATGCTCATCGTCACTGTCCTGGCGTTCAACCTGCTCGGTGACGCCGTGCGCGATGCCCTGGACCCCAAGGCGTCACGCCACTAATCCCCCTTCAACCTCCGTTTCACCCACCCCTATGAGGAGCACAATGAATACCCCCACCAGAGCGCTGGCCCTTGCCGTGCTGATCGCCACCGCTGCTACAGGCTGCGCGGCGGGACAAAACCAGCCCGGAACTGCCGCGTCAGGCGCTTCGAGCACCGAGCAGGCCCCCGAAGTGGTCAAGCCCGGTTTCACCACCAAGGGCGGCAACATCAACGTGCTGATGTCCTCGGACTTCCAAACCCTGGACCCGGGCAACAGCAACTACGTCCAGACAGCCAACGTCGGCCAGCTGTACTACAGGAACCTCACCATGGCGAAGGAGACGGCCGGCCAGCCGCCCACCATCGTTCCGGACCTGGCCACAGACACGGGCCAGGTGTCCAAAGACGGACTCACCTGGACTTTCACCCTCCAGAAGGGCGTCAAGTTCGAAGACGGCCGCCCCATCACCTCCGCTGACGTCAAGTACGGCATTGAACGCACCTTCGCGCAAGACGTTTACACCCAGGCCCCGCAAGAGCTCAACGCAGCGCTCGACGCCGGTGGCTACAAAGGGCCGTACAAGGATCCTTCCGCTGACCTCAAGGCCGTTGAAACGCCCGACGAACGCACCATCGTTTTCCACTTGAAGAAGCCGTTCGCCGAATTCCCGGCTTTGGCCTCCCGTTCCAACACCTCGCCTGTCCCGAAGGACAAGGACACCAAGCTGGACTACACCAACCACCCCGTGTCTTCGGGCCCGTACATGGTTGATTCGTACAGCCGCGGAAAGTCGCTCAAACTGGTCCGCAACCCGAATTGGGATCCGTCCACCGACCCCAACCGCACGGCACTTCCGGACACCTTCAGCTTCTCACTCTCCACTTCGCAGGCCACCATCAGCCAGCAGCTCCTTGCTAATTCCGACCCCAATGCCCTCACCTTGGACTCCAACGGTGCACTGCAGACCTCGGATTCGGCCAAGCTCGCTGATGCCCAGGTCAAAGACCGTGTTGCTTCGGGCCTGCTCGGCTGTAACGACGTCCTCAGCCTCAACACCGAGAAGATCTCCGATCCCGATGTCCGCAAGGCAATCGCCCTCGCCCTGGACCGCCAGTCCATCCTGGTCCAGTACGGCGGACGTCGCTTCGGCGAACTCACCCAGACCCCGCTCAACGCCAAGATGCGCGGCTACGTAGCCCAGGACCTGGAGATCGACCCCACCGGCAAGCCGAAGCTTGAGGAAGCCAAGAAGCTCCTCGAAGGCAAGAACTACCCCAAAACCCTCACCTACGGGTATGCCAACAACCGGGACGCCTACAAGAACACGGGCACCGTGATCCAGCAGAACCTGAAGGCCTTGGGCATCGACGTCCAGCTCGTGCCGATCCCGGCCCCGAACTACTACTCCGTCCTGGCCAGTGACCAGCTGCCGGACATTGCACGCTCAGGCTGGTGCGGCGGTGCCGACCCCGCGTCAGTGCGTACGTCAGCCGATCCCATCCTCGGACCGAACAACGACGGCACCAGCTACGGCTTCTCCAACACTTCGCGCTACTTCGATCCGCAGATCTCGAAGGCCATGTTCGAGCTCCGGAACACAGCCGGGACCTCGGAGGAACTCGGCAAGAAGTGGTCTGAGGAGTTCGGCAAGGCCCTGAAGACCTACCCGATCATCCCGCTCATCCGCAGCCACACCAACAGTGTGGTGGGGTCCAACATCCGCAATGCCCAAGTGGGCTACTTCTTCGGCGGGATCGACCTCTCGATCGTCGGCGTCGAGCACTAACCAGTGCCTAATACACACAACCAGGCCTATCCACACCAATCAGGCTAGTCCAGAAGGGAGGCGGGCCGTCCGGCGATTACCGGGCGGCCCGCAACCAGCACAATGATCAGATTCATCTTTCGCCGGACAGGCTCCCTGATCCTGCTTCTCGTAGCCGTCAGCTTCATCACCTTCACGCTTTTCCAGCTGGGACCAGCCGATCCCGCGTCCGCCGCTTGCGGCCAGGAGTGCACCCCCGAACGCGTCGCGGAAGCCCGCGTGGCCCTTGGCATGGACCATCCTTTCCTCATCCAGTACATCGACTACATGCGCGGTTTGGTCTCGCCACGGATGATCGGGGCTCCCGGAGCCGAGTCGATCTGCCAGTGGCCGTGCCTCGGCAAATCGTTCCAAACCAATGAAAACGTCTCGGACATCATTGCCCGCTCCCTGCCCTACACGCTCTCCATGGCGGTCGGCGCGCTCGTGCTCTGGACCGTTTCCGGCGTCGGGCTCGGTTTGCTCGCCGCCCTTCGCAAGGGATCCGCCACGGACAAGTTCATCGTCGGCGCCGCGTCCGTTGGTGTCTCGCTGCCGATCCCCGTCACCGGCTTGTTCCTGTTGCTGGTTTTCGTCAACCAGCTGCACCTCCTACCCTTCACGACGAACGAGATCAACAGCCCCTTCGGTCCGCAGGGCCCGTGGGCCTGGGTGCTCAACTACCTCCTGCCTTGGGTCGCCCTCGCGGTGCTTTTCAGCGCCGCGTACATCCGGGTCACCCGGACCAACATGATCGAGACCTTCAGCGAGGACTTCATCCGAACGGCCCGTGCCAAGGGCCTGGCGCCCCGAACAGTGACGTTCAAGCACGGCGTCCGGGCCGGTATCACTCCCGTCGTGACCATGCTCGGCATGGACATTGGACTCCTTCTCGGCGGCGCGGTCCTCACCGAGCAGATCTTCTCCGTCCCGGGGCTCGGTTTCACGGCCGTCCGGGCTGCCATTTCCGGCGACCTCCCCGTCACCATGGCCATCACCATGCTGGCTGCTTTCTTCGTCATCGTCGCGAATGTCGTTGTCGACCTCGCCTACGCTGCCATCGATCCCCGAGTGAGGCTCCAATGACCCAGCTCCAACCCAGTCCGGCCGGTCAGCCAGCCACGCGAACCGCGCAGCCGGCCACTCGAACCGGCGCGTTCCTGGACGTCCGCAACCTTTCGGTGAAGTTCCCCACCGACGACGGCCTTGTCTCGGCCGTCAACGGGATGGATTTCTCGCTGGAGCGCGGGCAGACCCTCGGCATCGTCGGAGAATCCGGGTCCGGAAAGTCGGTCACCAGCCAAGCGCTCATGGGACTCCTCAAGGGGACCTCCGCCCGCGTCACCGGCCAGGCATTGTTCCAGGGGAAGGACCTCGTGACGCTGCCCGAGTCCGGCATGCGGCAGCTTCGCGGCCGGAACATCGGGATGATCTTCCAGGATCCACTCTCGGCCCTGCACCCCTTCTACACCGTGGGTCACCAGATCGCCGAGGCCTACCTCGTCCACAACAAGGCGAGCAAGAAGCAGGCCCGCACAGCCGCCGTCGACATGCTCGGAAGAGTGGGCATTCCCAGCCCCGAGCAGCGCTACGACGAATACCCGCACCATTTCTCCGGAGGCATGCGCCAGCGCGCCATGATCGCCATGGCCTTGATCTGCGAGCCGGAACTGCTCATCGCGGACGAACCCACCACTGCCCTGGACGTCACCGTGCAGGCACAGATCCTGGACCTCATGTCCGAGCTCCAGGAAGAAACGAACTCGGCACTCATCCTCATCACCCACGATCTTGGCGTGGTGGCCGAAATCTGCGATTCGGTGCTGGTCATGTACGGCGGGCAGTGCGTCGAATCCGGCCCCGTGGACGAGATCTTCTACGACACACAACACCCCTACACCCTGGGCCTGCTCAAATCGATGCCCACGCTGAGCAGTTCCTCGGGCAGGCTCAACCCCATTCCGGGCCAGCCGCCGTCGCTCCTTGACCTCCCGAAAGGCTGCATTTTCAGCGCACGGTGCGAATACGCAGCCCTCGCCGGCGACGGCGTGTGCGCGAGCCAGCGGCCGGAGCTCGTGGTCGAGGACGGCCATGGCAAGCGCTGCCACCTGAGAGGCCCACAGATCGTCACCATTCGGAATACGCGTTAGGACCCGTCATGGACACGCAGGCAATTCTCCAGGTGGAGAACCTCCAGAAGCATTTCCCCATCAAGGGCGGGCTGTTCTCCCCCAAGGGATCCAAGACAGTCAAAGCGGTAGACGGCGTCTCCTTCAGTCTCGCGCGCGGCCAGACTTTGGGGCTCGTGGGTGAGTCCGGCTGCGGCAAGTCGACCACTGGACGCATGGTTGCTCGGCTCATGGATCCCACCGGCGGGAGGATCCTGATCGACGGCGTGGACATCAGCCAGTTGGGCGGCCGCGATCTCTACAACTTCCGCCGCAAAGTCCAAATGATCTTCCAGGACCCTTTCGCCTCGCTCAATCCGCGGCAAACCGTGGGCACGGCCATCGCGGCGCCGATGCTCGCGCAAAAGATCAACCCGGCCGGCGGCCTCAAGAGCCGGGTCAAGGAACTCCTCGAACAAGTGGGCCTCAAGCCCGAGCACTACAACCGTTTCCCGCACGAGTTCTCAGGCGGCCAGCGCCAGCGCGTGGGAATCGCGCGGGCCATCTCGCTGAACCCCTCCGTGATTGTGTGCGACGAACCCGTGTCCGCCCTCGATGTCTCAGTACAGGCCCAAGTGGTCAACTTGCTGCAGGAAATCCAGCGGGACACCGGAGTGGCATACATCTTCATCGCGCACGATCTTTCCGTGGTCCGCCATATCTCGCATGAGGTGGCGGTGATGTACCTCGGCAAGATCGTGGAACAAGGGCCACGAGAGGACTTGTTCCGGGATCCCCGGCATCCCTACACGCAAGCGCTCTTGTCCGCAGTGCCCCTGCCGGATCCCCGGGCAGCCCGCCAGCAACAAAAGATCCGGCTCCGGGGAGATCTCCCGTCGCCGGCCAATCCTCCCAGCGGTTGCGTCTTCCGTACGCGTTGTCCCCTGTTCGGCACCTTGGGCGTGGAACAGCAGCAGCGCTGCATCAGCGACATCCCCCTACCAGCCAGCGCGGCTGCCCCGGCCTGCCATCACGCGGGTCTGGATTCTGCGGCCCTCGCTGGTGTGCAATAGATCCACTATCAAAGGAGCAATACATTGAACACCCTGATTCGCGCCGTCCGCCCCTGGGGTCAAGCATTGAGCGACGTCCTCATTACGGACGGCAAGATCACCGGCGTCGAACCCCATGACCCTGCGCGCGCCGCCGCGACTGGCGACGTCACCGTCGTCGAGGGCCGCGGCCGCCTGCTCGTGCCGTCGTTCTCGGATGTCCATGTGCACCTGGACTCCACCCGCATCGGCCTGCCGTTCCGCGAACACACGGGCGGTCCGGGCGTGTGGACCATGATGATGAACGATCGGCAGAACTGGCGCAACGCCGAGGTTCCGCTGCAGGAACGGGTCAACAACACGCTCGGCCGGATGATCGCGCGCGGCACCACCCGCGTCCGTTCGTATGCCCAGATCGACGTCGATTGCCGCCTTGAGCGTTTCGATGCCGTGATGGCCGCCAAGGAGCAGTTCAAGGGCCAGGCCGACGTCGACATCATCGCGTTCCCGCAGGCCGGCCTCCTCCTCGAGGACGGCACCGTACCCCTCATGGACCAGGCTCTCAAGGCCGGCGCCAACGTCATGGGCGGCATCGACCCCTGCAGCCTGGACCGCGACCCCGCCCGGCATCTGGACATCGTCTTCGGACTGGCCGAGAAGTACCAGGTCCCCATCGATATCCACCTCCACGAGCCCGGCGAGCTCGGTGTCTTCAGCACGGACCTGGTAATCGAGCGCACCCGCGCATTGGGGATGCAGGGCAAGGTCACCATGTCCCATGCGTACCAGCTGGGCAGCGTCTCCGAGGCCACCACGCGCCGCCTCATCGAGGACTTCGCCGAGCTGGACATCTCCATGGCGTCCGTGGCGCCGGGCTCCGCCGGCGTGGCGGGCCAGCTGCCCATTCCGCTGCTCGCCGAAGCCGGCGTCCGGATGGGCCTGGGCGAGGACGGCCAGCGCGACTACTGGTCCCCCTACGGCAACACGGACATGCTCGACCGCACATGGCAGCTCGCTTTCACCCACGGCTTCCGCAAGGACGAGCTCATCGAGCACTGCCTCGCGATCGCCACGGTAGGCGGCGCCAGCATCCTTGACCCGTCCGCCACCCGCCTGAAGGGCACGGCACACCGCCCGGGCGTCGAGGTCGGCGATCCTGCCGAACTCCTGCTGCTCGACGGCGAAACGGTTGCCTCCGCCGTCATGGACCGAGGCACCGACCGTACGGTAATCCACCGTGGCAAGGTCGTGGCAGAGCAGCTCGAGCTGGTCTAAGCCCGCCAAAAAAGTGGCCGGTCCCTCGTGGAGGGACCGGCCACTTTTTGGTTCGCGTGGGTCGGAGGGCGACAGCGGCGTCTGCCCAACTGGTCCCCACCGCCACCCTCGCCTCGCAAGCTCGGCCAGGGAACCCTGGCGGCGTGGGCCCAAGCATTTGTTGTCGTTATGTGGGCTCATAACGACAACTACTGCAAGTCAGATGGGCCGGGCGGGAGGCCCAGGCGTGGTTTGGCTAGCGCCCTGGCCCCATTGGCTAGCGCCCGACGGCGGCGGGCTCGCCACGGTGCTCCGTCTCGGCGGCCGCCACCGACACGGCGGGCCCGCGCACCGCGAGGAAACCGGCAACCGCGAGCAGCACCGCTTCCACAGCCAAGGCCCAGAAGGGAACGTCCCAGCCGCCGGACCACTCATGCAGGAATCCCGCGCCCAAGGGACCCAGGGAGGCCAACGCGAAGCCCAAGCCCTGGCTCATGGCGGACAGGCTACCGGCGCTCTCTGGTCCTGCTGAGCGGATGACGACCAACGCCATTCCCAGCCCGAAGCCGGCGCTCTGGACGATCCCCAACAGACCTACCATCGGGAATTGCAAAGCTGCGGGCGCCGTCAAGACTCCTATCAATGCCGCCGCGACGAGCAGTCCCAAGCCCGGGGCCATAAACTTCAGGATCGCTCGACGTCCCGCGAGAACGGGGGCGAGCAGGCTCGCGGGCAGTCCTGCGACGCTGAACCAGGCCAAGAGCCCGGCAGCGTCGGCCGCGGTCTGGCCCTTCGACACCAGGAACACCGCCAGCCACGAGGTAATGGCGAAATACAGCATTGCTTGCAGCCCGAAGAAGGCGGTCACTGCCCAGGCCGTCCGCTGCTTCCGCAGCGGAATGGTGCCGGATTCCCCCGTGGCGCCGCCCGGCGTCGTCGTCTCCTGTAATCCAGCGCCCGACGCCGGTCCGCGGGTTCCGTTGTTTTCGCCGGTCCCGTCGGGACGCCGGGCTGTTTGACCGGCGCGGTGGATCAGCGCGGCCCCCAGCAAGGCGGGGACGGCCCAGACGGCCAGTGCCCAGGCGAGGCTTCCGCCGAACGTTTGCTGCAGCGGCTGGACGAGTCCTGCGCCGAGCGCCGCGCCCAGCCCGAAGCCCATGGTGCACAGCCCCGTCCACCACCCGGTACCGCGGTTGGCCTTGACGATCTGTGGCACGAGCACACTGGCGGTCATGATGGATGCCCCCGCCAGGAACGTTCCGGGCAGCAACAGTCCGGGCACGAGTACGCGGACAAGCAGCGCGGCGGCAAGTACCAGGAGCGCCGCCGCCATGGCCCTGCCGGTGCCCAGCCGACGGGCCAGCCACGGACCGCAAGGAGCCGAGACGCCGAAGGCAAGTACAGGCAGGGCACCAAGCAGCGGCAGCAAATGCGCGTCGAGTCCGAATCCTGCCTGCAGCTGCCCCATGGTGCCGGCGATCGTCGTAATGGCCGGACGGAGGTTGATGGAGACAATCGCCAATGCAACGAGTACCCAGACGGTCCTCCGACCGGCCTTCGCGGAAGAACCGCGGCGCGGCGGGCGTGCTTGTCCCATTGATTGCCTCCCTGAATCTCACTTGGTATACCAAATAAGATTATGGGTATCTTGTGACAAAGTAAACCGGCGTGAGAATGGAGGCCAAGTGTGACGCGAGATCTTGACGATCAAATTTGGGATACCAAAATCCTAGATGGCTTTACCGGGGTTGAAGATTCCGGCTGGGTCGAAAAGCTCTTTGATGCGGTGCTGCAACTCGCGGATGGGCCCGGGCTGCTCAAGGCCGAGCCAGCGCAGCTTGTACTGCCCCACCCCGTGCTCGCCGGTGATTGTTCCGCCCATCTCCAGCGCGGCATCGATGGAGTCGTCCAGGGCGCTATTGAGGCGCGACATGGCATCCGCGTCCACTTCCATGTCCACACGGTCCACCCAGAAGGTGGGGTGCAGGTTGCCGTCGCCAGCATGGGCCACCACCTTGAGCTGGACGTCGTGGGTGACGGCCATGGCCTCGAGCGCGGCCACGTAGTCTACAAGCCGCGACCTCGGAACGGCGACGTCCTCGCCTACCCGGTATTCGTTGTCCACTTCGTCGCCTCGACTCGAGCGCCGCATGTCGATGAGGCGTTCGGCTTCCGCGTTCGATTCCGCCGTCACCGTGGCGCCGCTGGCCGCGAGAACCTCCCGCACCAGCGCCGCCTCCGCAGCCGCCCCGAAACCGTCTGTCTGGATCAGCAGCAGCGCCTTGCCACGTTCTCCGAGGTCCGAGCCGTACAGTTCGTCGAGCTGGGCCAGCGTTCCGGCGTCGAGCATTTCCATGATGGCGGGCTGGACGCGCGCCTTTCCGACCGCCAGGACGCCCGCCGCGGCGCCACGGAAGTCCGGATAGAAGGCCGCCACTGTCTGTACCTCGCGGGGCAGGTAGCGCAGGCGCACCGTCACGCCCACCACGATCCCCAGGGTGCCCTCGGAACCCACAAACAGTGCCGTGAGATCGTACCCGGCCACACCTTTAAAGGTCTGGTGCCCTGTGTGGACGAGCGAGCCATCGGCCAGGACGACGTCGAGCGCCAGCACCGAGTCTCGGGTCACGCCATACTTGGCGCAGCGCAAGCCACCCGCGTTCGTGGCCACATTGCCGCCGATCGTGGACACTTTGTAGCTCGCGGGGTCCGGCGCGTACATCAGGCCGTGTTCAGCCGCGGCGGCGTTCAGGTCAGCGTTCACCACGCCAGGTTCGACGACGGCAGTCTCATCATCCGCGTTGAGCTGCAGGATGCGGTTCATGCGTTCCAGGCTGAGCACGATGCACCCATGGCTGGCATGGGCGCCACCGGAAACCCCGGTTCCGGCGCCGCGGGCAACAATCGGAACCCCGTGCTTGGCGCAGCTGCGCACCACGTGCTGGACGTCTTCAACGGATTCGGCAAACACCACGGCCAGGGGCAGCTGCAAGTCCAGGACTGGTCCTTGGTCTACCGCATAGGTGGTGCGCGTGTGTTCGTCGACGGCGACTTGCCCCGGAGTAAGCGCGGCCGCTAGCTCATCGATGAACCCGCCGGGGCTTTTGCTTTGCTGGGTCGGTCCTGCGAGCGGAATCCTACGGGCCATGACGATTTCCAACTTGGCTTTGTCCTGCGGATACGGCCGGCTGCCACCGGTGTATTCAAATCCATGCCGGGCGTAGAAAGCCTTGGCGCGGGCGTTGTCCTCGTGGACACCCAATTCGATCACGCCGGCTCCGAGCTCGGCGCCTGCAACGGAGCAAGCTTCATCCAACAACTGGTCAGCCAGGCCCAGGCCCCGGTGTTCAGGTGCAACGTAGACGCTGATCAGCATGGCTTGTAGAGCCTGGGAAGGATCCTGTGGCTGCTTGATGACCACGCGCATGAGTCCACTGATCCGGCTACCGTCAGTACCGTCATCCGCCACAAGGGTGATGCTGGAGTCGCTCGACATCGTGGCTGCGCGCTCTTGCCATTGAGTGTCAGTCTGGCGCCGAGCGGCCGCGAGGCTCTCCACGTAGGCCATCGGGGTGTCCGACAGCATCTCCAAGCGGACGTCACGAAGCAACCGCCAGTCAGCCGCTTGGAGGCGACGGATTCTATTCACTTCCGCCGCCCATGAATCGGACATAGCGCTCAAGGACTCCAGGCCAGTCAGCCGCGTAGTTTGCACGGCTCTGCGCGGGGTGTTCGGCGCCTTCCCAGCCGTCGTGCACCAGGCGAACCTCCGTACCCCCGTCAACCGCCCGGAAGGCCAGGCGAAGTTCAGTGGACCACATCGCGGTGCTGCCCGGATACCAACTCGCATGGAAGGACAAGGGCGGCTGCCAATCGTCGATGGTCGCCCATATCGAGGTACGGCCGTCGTCCGCCGTCTCCAGGATCAAATTCTCCTCGAACTCAACGTGCGAGCCCGCCCCGTAGACACTGTGGTCCTCCATCGGCCACCAGAGATGCGGGTGATCGGTAAAGCCCATGAAGGCATGCGCCACCGGCGAAGGCACGACGACCCTGCACACTACGGGATCCAGCTCACCGGATTGCTCTGGCTGAGGTTCGGAGTCCGGCGCGAGGTGACTAAAGAGGCTCTCCATGTGCACCAACTTTACCGCCCCGCCATTACCGCCCAGCGACGCGCCCGCCTCCGAGCCAACGCGCTCCCACTCAAACCCCCGCTCACCTATGCCGGGTTCCGGCGGGACGCCCGCTCACTTATGCCGAGTTTCGGCCGGACGCCCGCTCGCTTATGCCGGGTTTCCCGGTGACGCTCGCTCACCTGTGCCGGGTTCCGGCGGGACGCTCGCTCACCTATGCCGGGTTCCGGCGGGTTTGGTCCGGGCCGGCACATAGGTGAGCGGGGGTTCGGGATTTCCGGCACATGGGTGAGCGGGCGTTGGTGGAAACGGGCGCATATGTGAGCGGGCGTTGGTGGAAACGGCCACATATGTGAGCGAGCGTCCGCCCACAACCGTGGATAGGTGAGCGAGCGTCCGCCCACAACCGTGGATAGGTGAGCGGGCGTCCGCCCACAACCGTGGATATGTGGGCGAGGGTTTGGGATTTTGGGCTCATATGTGAGCGGGCGTTGGTGGAAACGGCCACATAGGTGAGCGGGCGTTGGTGGAAACGGGGGTTATAGGACAAAACGTGTGTATGGATTGTGCCTGCTTCCCAGTGGCGGCGGGGAAATTCCGGGGGTAGCTAAGCTTTGAAAGCTTAGGGTGGCTGGGGTGCTTGTATATCTCTGGAATGTTTGATTTGTGGTCGGGCGCTGGTTCGGAACGGGAAGACGGCTGCGGGCAAGCAGCGGTACCGGTGTCTGGATTGCGGGGCGAGCCGCTCGGGTGAACGCCCGGATGTGAGCCGGCGTGCGGAGCTGGATGCGTTTCTGGGCTGGCTGCTAGGTACCGGCAGCCAAGCGCTGGTTGACTCGTTCGGTACGGCCCGGTCGTTCCGGCGCCTCACGGCGTGGTGTTGGAATATCGCCCCCACACGGACCCGAGGAATACGGCAACACAGCCACCGCCGAGGAAGGCCTCTGGGCCCGCAAAGGCTGGGCAGGACGCACGTGACACACGCGGGATTTACACACGTTTTGTCCTATAACCCGGAAACGGCCACATATGTGAGGTGGGGTTTAAATGGGTCAGGCCCCGACATGTGGTGTCGGGGCCTGACCGTGAATGGTTGTCCGGCGGTGTCCTACTCTCCCA
>NZ_JAMXIC010000003.1:259685-348022 GCF_027587375.1 Arthrobacter sp. B2a2-09 | reverse complement strand
CCACACACGCCGGAATCAACCTCCCCAAGACCAAAACACCCCAAAAACCAGCCCAGTGACTCCACACAGCTTGACAACTTTCGAGCGTCGTCGGGATGGGGCTCATAGGTGAGCGAGCGTCCGGCCAAACACCCGCATAAGTGAGCGAGCGTCTAGCTTGGGCCGACGAGGACGGGACCGATGGCTGCGTGGTAGCTCTCAAGCGCGATGGCTGCCGTCCTCTGCCAGCCGAAGGCCTCCGCATGGACGGTAGCGGCACGGCCCATGTCTTCGCGGGTGCGGGGATCGTCGTACAGGGCTTCGATGACGTCGGCCCAGCGGGAGGGATCGTGGCCGTCCACCAAAATACCCGTCCGCCCGTCGGCAACGGCCCGGGACAGGCCACCCACGTTGGTGGCCACCACCGGAGTGCCGCATGCCTGCGCCTCAAGGGCAACAAGCCCGAACGATTCGCTGAAGGAGGGCATTACGACGACGTCGGCCGAACGGAACCAGCCCGCCAGCTTCGGCGCCTTGACCGGAGCACGGTGCGTTACGACGTCGTCGAGCCCCGCGGCCGTAATGAAGGACTGCAGATTGAAGTCCTTGGCGCCGCTCAAGGCACCCAGGATGGTCAGTTCGAGGTCGATGTCGGGCCGCCTCTTGCGGAGGATGCCTGCAGCCTCGATGAAAACCTGCGGGCCCTTGAGCCGCTGGATGCGTCCGGCGAAGAGCAGGTGGAAACTGCCGGGCCGTACGCCTAGCTCGGCGCGGGACCGGGCCCGGAACGCGGGAGTGAACACGGTGAGGTCAACGCCGGGGGGAGCGATGTCGATGTGGTCGAAATCGGCGTCGTAGTGCGATACAAGCTCCTGGGCTTCGGCGGGAGTGTTGGCCACGAGGCGCGTGGCTCCATCCACGATCCTCTGTTCGCCGTCTTCACGCAGGCGCGGCTCGGGCCGCTCTCCGGATTCGAGAACCAGGTTCTTGACCTTCGCCATCGTGTGCATCGTGTGAATCAGCGGCACGTTCCACAATGCGGAGAGTTCAAGGCCAGCCACACCCGATACCCAGTAGTGCGAATGGATGGCGTCGTAGCGGCCGTGCGGTTGCCGCTGCCGGATCCTCTCGATTTCGGCAACCATGGTGTGGAGGAGCTCCGGAAGTTCCTCCTTGGGCAGTTTCCGCGGCGGGCCTGCCAGGACGTTGTGGACGCACACGCCGGGACCGGGATGTTCGACGGCGGGCTGCTCGGCGGACGTCGAACGCGTGAAGATCTCTACCTCAACGCCCAGATCCGCCAACGCCATGGCCAGCGCCCGGACGTAGACGTTCATGCCGCCGGCATCACCCGAACCCGGCTGCTCCATGGGTGAAGTGTGGAGTGACAGGAAGGCCACGCGACGGATCAACGACACCGCTACCTCCTGTATCCAACGCAATTCAACAAGCCCCGCAAAGTGAATAATCCTCTGCGTCCCAGCGAAAACACTACTCCTGACCTCCCTGGCATTGCAGCCAACCCAACCGGGCCAGCAGCGCATGGCGGGCTGATACCGTAACGGACGTGAGGCACTCAAACAGCGAAGCAGGAACGCCGTCCGCCGCTAGCTACGAGATCCGGCCCGCCCAGGCAAGCGACTGGCCCGGGATCTGGGCCGTCCTGGAACCCGTGATCCGGGCAGGGGAGACCTTCACCTGGGACCGCGACACTGCCGAGGAAACAGCACGGAGCAAATGGTTCAAGGAAGCGCCCGGCCTGACCTTCGTGGCAGTGCGCGACGGCGAAGTGCTGGGTACCGGTGAACTGCACGCCAACCAGGGCGGCGGCGGAAGCCACGTGGCCAACGCCGGCTACATGGTCCATGCCGATCACGGCGGGCAGGGAATCGCTCGAGCACTTTGTGCCTATTCCTTGGCTGCCGCCCGGGATGCCGGGTTCAAGGCCATGCAGTTCAACGCCGTCGTCGAAAGCAACGTCCGCGCAGTGGGCCTGTGGCAGTCCATGGGCTTCCGCATCCTGGCGACTATCCCCGAGGCCTTCCAACATCCAACCCTCGGCTACGTGGGGCTGCACGTCATGTACCAGGAGCTCTAAAAGCTATGCACAATCGTGGCCGCGGCGTAGTCTGCCGTGCATGGACGCAACGCCCAGGGCTGGATTCGATCCCCTCGCCGCTATCCGCGGGGATGCGCCGGGGGAGGGGGCCGATTCAGGCTGCGATCTCCTGCTGACAGGCACCGTGTTCCAGGACATTATCTTTACCGGACTGGACCGCAGCCCTGAACCGGGTACCGAAGTGTGGAGCCAAGGCATGGGGACCTGCCCTGGCGGCGTCGCCAACCAAGCCATCGCGGCTGCCCGGCTCGGTCTGCGGACCAGCCTCGCGGCGGCCTTCGGGGATGACGGGTACGGGGACTTCAACTGGCGGATCCTGGAAAGCCAGGAGCATGTGGATCTCTCCCTGTCCAGGCGGTTCGAGGGCTGGCATTCTCCGGTCACCGTCTCCTTGTGCGTCGATCACGATCGGTCCATGGTCACTCACGGCCACCCCCCGCCCATGAGCGCTTCGGAACTGATTGGGGAGCCGCCCAAGGCGCTCGCCGCCGTCGCGGATCTCGGCGAGGAGCCAGAGCCCTGGATGCTGGCGGCGAGGAAAGCCGGCGTCAAACTCTTCGGCGACGCCGGATGGGATCCGACCGGAGAATGGTCGTCGAAGCGGCTGGACCAACTCAGCAATTTCCACGCCTTCATGCCGAACCAACGGGAGGCAATGGCCTTCACCGGCAAGGACAACCCATGGTCTGCGCTCTACGCGCTCGCCGATCGCGTTCCGGTGGCTGTAGTGACGCTGGGAGCGCAGGGAGCCATGGCCGTGGATTCCGAAACCGATGAGGAGGAGTGGGTGCCGTCCCTTCCTGTGACGGCGTACGACCCCACGGGAGCGGGCGACTGCTTCGGTGCGGCGTTTGTTGTGGGCTGCCTGGCCGGGTGGCCTTTGGGAGACCGGCTCCGTTTTGCCAATCTCTGTGCCTCGCTGGCGGTGCAGGAGGTGGGCGGTTCGCTGGCTGCGCCTGGTTGGGGAGACATCGCCGATTGGTGGCAGCGAGCCAACGCCCGGAGGGAGCGGCAGTCCAGCCAGTGGCTCAAACGGTTCGCCTTCCTCGAAGACATCGTGGGAGACGTACCGCCCGGGGCCCAACGTCGAGCAACAGCCACTATCGCCCACAACTCCGACGCCTGAGCGGCGCACACCCCGCCAGCGGCGCCCACCCACCCAGCCAACCCGCACACCCCGCCAGTCAACCCGCACGCCGTCGCGGCACTAGAATCGTGAGGTGACTTACGAAGCAGCTGCCAGTTTCGAGCCCTCGACGAAATCGGGTTCGGCAACGGTCCTCGAACGATCAGCCGTCATTGACTTGGACGCCATCCGGCACAACGTACGCCAGTTCGTGGCTATCGCCTCGCCTGCAAACGTCATGGCCGTGGTCAAGGCCGACGCCTATGGGCACGGCGCGGTGCAGGTAGCGCGGGCGGCCCTTGATGCCGGCGCCCGATGGCTCGGCGTTGCCCATATTTCGGAGGCTTTGGCGCTGCGCGCTGCTGGAATTGATGCCCCCATGCTGGCCTGGTTGCACACCAGCCAAAGCAACTTCCAAGCGGCAGTTGCCGCCGGCGTCGACGTCGGGATTTCCGGCTGGGAGCTGGACGCGGTGGTCGCCGCGGCGCGCGAACAGGAACGTCCGGCCCGCATCCACCTCAAGGTTGACACCGGCCTGGGCCGCAACGGCTCCACCATCGCCCAATGGGATAAATTGGTGGGCCAGGCCATGGAGTACCAGGACGCGGGCCTCCTGCGCGTGGTGGGTATCTTCTCGCACCTGGCCGTGGCCGATGAACCTCACCGTCCCGAGACCGATGAGCAGTTGGCAGCCTTCCGGGAAGCGATTGCCGTGGCCGAGGACGCTGGAGTAGATACCGAAGTCCGGCATTTGGCCAACACGCCCGCCACGCTTTCTCGCCCGGATGCCCACTTCGACCTCGTCCGCGTGGGGCTAGGGCTTTACGGACTGTCCCCTTTCGAAGGACAAAGCTCCGCGGAACTCGGTCTCCGCCCCGCCATGACGGTGCGCACCCTTGTTTCCAACTGCAAACGGGTGCCCGAAGGCCAGGGGGTGTCCTACGGACTCAACTACCGGACTTCCGGCGAGAGTGCCTTGGGCCTCATCCCGCTCGGTTACGCCGACGGCGTGCCGCGCGTCGCCACCGGCGGACCGGTGCGGGTCAACGGAGTCAACTACCCCGTGGTGGGCCGGATCGCCATGGACCAGATGGTCATCGACCTTGGGAATGCGGTGACGGACGAAGCCGGCTGGCTGGGGGCCGAAGCGGTCATGTTTGGTGACGGCGCCGACGGCGGCCCGACGGCGGACGACTGGGCCGCCGCCGCGGGAACCAACAACTATGAGATTGTCACCCGCATCAGCCCGCGCGTCCCGCGCATCTACATCAACGAGACCCCGGGGGCGGATGCCCGGTGAGCGGGGCCCCGTTGAATAAGACCCCGCCTAGTAAGACCCCGCCTAGTAAGACCCCGTTGAGTGGGGCATTGTGGGAACGGACCGTCAAGGTCGCGACGGCGGAGCAGACGCATGCTTTGGGCTCCGCGCTGGCCGGGGTTCTTGCGCCCGGTGACCTGCTGGTCCTCACAGGCGAACTAGGTGCCGGCAAGACCACCTTCACGCAGGGACTCGGCGAAGGACTGGGCGTCCGTGCCGGCGTCATCTCACCCACGTTCGTCCTGGTGCGCATCCACCCTAACCTGCCGGACGGTCCGCGCCCCGGCGGCCCCGATCTGGTCCACGTTGATGCTTACCGGCTGGCGTCCGCCGCGGAAATCGACGACATCGACCTCGAAAACACCCTGGACAACTCGGTGACAGTTGTCGAGTGGGGGCGCGAGCGCGTGGAACACCTTTCGGATAGTCGCCTGGACATCGAGATGCACCGGACGGTGGGCGGCGCGGAGAGGGTGGTAACCCGCCCGGAAGCGGGCGAGGATGCCGTGTTGGACTTCGACCCGGAGGACGACGACGAACCCCGCACCATCGTTTTCCGCGGCTTTGGCCCACGCTGGAGCGCCGTGCCCGGAATACTGGAGGAGAACGCCTGATGCTGATCTTGGCCATTGATACTTCGGCCGTGGCGAGTGCGGCGCTGATCTCGGACGATGCCATGGAGGGCGTGGTGGAATCCTTCGCCACGGAGGACACCCGCAGCCACGCCGAGGTACTGGCGCCCGGCATTGAAAAACTCCTGGCCGACGCCGGTGTGAGCGGCGCGGACATCGACCTCATCGTCACCGGCGTCGGCCCTGGGCCGTTTACGGGCCTTCGTTCAGGGATTGCAACCGCCCGCACTTTGGCATTTGCGTGGAACAAACCTCTTTTCGGCCTCATGAGCCTGGATGCGATCGCTTTGGAAGTGGCCGAGTCAACGGAGGCGCAGGCCGAGTTCCTGGTGGCCACGGATGCCCGTCGCAAGGAGGTTTACTGGGCGCGCTACACGCTCAATGATGGCCAACTACCGCAACTGGTGGACGGTCCGCACGTCGGGTTCGCCTCGGAGCTCCCCGATCTCCCCGTTTTCGGCGCTGGCGGCGGCATCTACGCGGACGTGGTCAACGCGAACGAGGAATTCAGCAACACCCAGCCCGACGCCGCGTCGCTGGGCCAGTTCGCCATGGCCCTCCTCTCTGCCGGCGAAAAGCTGCCGGACTCCACACCCTTGTACTTGCGGGAATCCGACGCGCAAGTGCCCGGCCCGAGGAAGCGTGCCCTGTGAACCCCTCGTACCAGTTCAAGCTCGACGGCGTGACCTTGCGTGACATGACCGCTGACGACGTCACGGCGGTTGAGGTCTTGGAGCGCCGGCTCTTCCCGGTGGACGCCTGGCCGATGCAGATGTTCTTCGATGAACTTGCCCAGGTTGATACCCGCCGCTACGTAGTGGCCGAAGCCGGCGGGCAGATTGTGGCCTACGCCGGGCTCATGTGCATCGAGCCGATCGCGGACGTGCAGACGATCGCCGTCGTGCCCGAATTCGAAGGCAAGGGAATCGGCTCTGCCATCCTCACGGAACTTATCGAAGAGGCCCGGCGACGCGGCGCCGTGGACGTGCTCCTGGAGGTCCGCGCCGACAATCCACGAGCGCAGGCACTGTACGTTCGGTTCGGCTTCGAGCAGATCCATGTCCGGCCGCGTTACTACCGCGACGGCACGGACGCCCTCATCATGAGGCTGACATTGACTGAAGGAAAACCGGCGTGAACCAGCTAAGCACCGTGAACCACTTCAATCCAGTCCAGCCGCTCGTGCTGGGCATCGAGTCCTCCTGCGACGAAACCGGCGTCGGGATTGTCCGGGGCACCGCTCTGCTGACCAACACGGTGTCTTCCTCGATGGACGAGCACGTCCGCTTCGGCGGCGTCATTCCGGAGATCGCTTCGCGTGCGCACCTGGACGCTTTTGTTCCCACCCTGCAGGAGGCCTTGCACGAGGCAGGGGTGACGCTGGACGAAATCGACGCCATCGCAGTGACCTCCGGGCCTGGCTTGGCGGGCGCGCTCATGGTGGGTGTTTGCGCGGCCAAGGCGCTCTCTGTGGCCACGGGCAAGCCGCTCTACGCGATCAACCACTTGGTGGCCCATGTCGGCGTCGGGCTCCTTGACGGAAAAGAGAGCGGCGCCGCCCGCAGCGGCAAGGGGGGACTCGGTTCGGGCGGCCGGCTGCCGGAAAATCTCGGTGCGTTGCTGGTTTCCGGCGGACACACGGAAATCCTGCGCATCCGCAGCATCACCGACGACGTCGAGATGCTCGGCTCCACGATCGACGACGCCGCGGGCGAGGCCTACGACAAAGTGGCGAGGCTGCTCGGCCTTGGCTACCCGGGCGGACCGGCCATCGACAAACTCGCCAAGCAAGGCAACGCCAAGGCCATCCGCTTCCCGCGCGGCCTGACGCAACCCAAGTACATGGGAACCGCGGAGGAGCCGGGACCCCATCGCTACGATTGGTCCTTCAGCGGGCTCAAGACCGCCGTCGCGCGTTGCGTGGAACAGTTCGAAGCCCGCGGTGAGGACGTTCCCGTTGCCGATATCGCCGCCGCATTCCAGGAAGCGGTAGTGGACGTCATCACGTCCAAGGCTGTGCTGGCCTGCAAGGAGAACGGCATCACCGATCTCCTGCTGGGCGGCGGCGTTGCAGCGAACTCCCGGCTCCGTGAGCTGACGGGGCAGCGCTGCAGCTCTGCGGAGATCACCCTGCATGTGCCGCCGCTGGCGCTCTGCACCGACAACGGCGCCATGGTCGCGGCCTTGGGCTCGCAGCTCATCATGGCGGGAATCGGTCCCAGCGGCGTCAGTTTTGCTCCGGACTCTTCCCTGCCTGTGACCACGGTTTCCGTGTAGGCGCGGGAATCCGGCCGGAGGCTAGGCGGCAGGGTTAGGCGCTCGGAACGGACCGCATTTGCTGTACCAGATCCTGGACGACGGCATGAAGATCGCCGTCATGCTGGGCGGCGACGCGGCGTTGGCGCTGGTAGCCAGCTCCGCGGAGGATGATCTTTTCGACGTCGGCCAGTTCCTCCGAGCAACCCAGCTTCTCCGCGACAGGCGCCAGGCGCAGCAGCGTTTCCTTCAGGTGCTCAGTGACGAGCTGCTCATTGCCTTCGGCATCGAGAATGATGATCGCTTCCATGCCGTAACGGGCGGCGCGCCACTTGTTTTCCTGGATATGCCATGGCGGCATGGTCGGAATGCTGCCGCCGTTGTCCAGGATCGTGGAGAACTCGTCCACCAGGCATTGGGTCAGGGCTGCAACAGCGCCGACTTCCTCGAGGGTGGCCAGGCCGTCGCAAATGCGCATCTCGATGGTCCCCAAATTCGGCACGGGACGGATATCCCAGCGAATTTCAGACAGGGTGTCGATAACTCCAGTAGTGAACATGTCCTGGACATAGGACTCGTATTCGGCCCAGCTCGGGAACTGGAAAGGCAATCCGGCCGTGGGCAGCTGCTGGAACATGAGGGCGCGTTGTGACGCGTAGCCGGTGTCTTCGCCGCCCCAGAACGGGCTCGAAGCGGACAGCGCCTGGAAATGCGGGAAGTAATTGACCAGCCCATCGAGGATGGGGAGGGCCTTGTCCCTCCGGTCCAGGCCGACGTGGACGTGGACTCCGTAGATGACCATTTGCCGTCCCCACCATTGGGTGCGGTCGATCAGCTTGGCGTAGCGTTCCTTGTCCGAGACCGGCTGAAGCTGCGGCGGGCTGAAAGGATGGCTGCCTGCGCAGAAAAGCTCCACACCCATGGGGTCGGTGACTTCCCTGACGGCCTGCAGCGAGCGGGCCAGGTCTTCCTTGGCTTCCTTGACGGTGTTGCACACGCCCGTCACGAGTTCCACGGTGTTCAGGAGCAATTCCCGCTTGATGTGCGGATGCTCGTCGTCTTCGTTCAAGTCCGGATGCCGGGATGCCACACCCCGCAGGACCTCATTCGCCACCGAGACCAATTCGCCGGTGCGTGCGTTGACGAGCGCGAGCTCCCATTCCACCCCCAGGGTCGACTGCCTGGATGGAGCGAAATCAATCTGCACGTGGGTCCCCTCGGTATTTGCCAAAAACGCCCTGAGCAATGCCCGCCGTGGGGCCGTCAGCGGTTGGCTCAAGTCTAATGCAGGGGCGGTACGGTACCGCATGGATGGAAACCTAAGGAAAACCAATTCAGTTGCTAATGAGAATGGTTTGCATATATACTTCAAGTCAAACCCCGGAAGGAGAACACCATGAAAGCCAGGAATTCGTTGCGTGCCCTCAAGAAGATCCCCGGCGCGCAAGTGGTGCGCCGGCGTGGCCGCACCTTTGTCATCAACAAACTGAATCCGCGCTTCAAGGCGCGCCAAGGCTAGCTCCCCGTCTAGGCTGGGCAGAGAACCCGCTACGCGAAGGAAGCCCCGTTATGCCGATCCTCAACAAAGACATGACGCTCTGTATTTCCCTCTCTGCCCGGCCGAGCAATAACGGAACGCGTTTCCACAATTTCCTTTACGAGGCGCTCGGCCTGAACTGGATCTACAAGGCCTTCGCTCCCGCCGACTTGGCCAACGCGATCGCGGGCGTGCGCGGCCTGGGCATCCGCGGCTGCGCCGTCTCGATGCCCTACAAGGAAGACGTCATCGCCCTCGTCGACCGGATGGACCCTTCGGCCGCCGCTATCGATTCGGTCAACACGATCGTGAACGACGCCGGCGTACTGACGGCCTACAACACGGACTACACCGCGATCGCCCAGTTGATCGAGCGCAACGCGATCGACCCGGCGTCGTCCGTGCTGCTCCGCGGTTCCGGCGGCATGGCCAAGGCCACCGCGGCCGCCTTCCGCGACGCCGGATTCTCGCGCGTCACGGTGGTTGCGCGCAACGAAAAGCTCGGGCAATCCCTCGCGGGACTTTATGGCTTCGGCTGGCAAGCCGAAATAGGGGACTCGACGGCGGACATCCTCGTCAACGTCACACCGATCGGCATGGCCGGCGGACCGGAGTCCGGCTCACTGTCCTTCCCCGAAACGGCGGTGGCGGCGGCGCAGGTAGTGTTCGACGTCGTCGCCCTCCCCGCCGAAACCCCGCTCATCAAGGCCGGCCGTGCGGCTGGAAAGACTGTGATCAGCGGCGCCGAGGTAGCCACCATCCAGGCGCTCGAACAGTTCGTGCTCTACACGGGCATCACGCCAACCCCGGAGCAAGTGGCTGCTGCGGAGGAGTTCACGCGCGCCCAGTAGGGCGCTACAGGTCAGAGGCCGGCTCAGGAAGCTGCCGGCTCCACCACAACAGCCACCTTTTCCTCGCCGATCCTCGTGAGGACCAAGGTGGCTGTTTTGTTGCCCCGGGCTTTTGCCGAGCCCTTTCCGGCCGGCAGCAATTGTTTCCGCAGCTCTTCGGGGGTGACCGAGGTGCCGCGTTTCTTGATGTCCAGGACACCGACGCCGTTGGCCTTCACCCAGGCCTTGAGCGCCTTGACGTTCAACGGCATGATTTCCAGGACTTTGTAGGCGCGGGCGAACGGGGTCTCCACCAGTTCCGGAGCGCAAATATAGGCAATGTGCGGGTCCACCAAGTGGCCGCCGAGCCGGAGCGCGACGTCGGCCACCAGGCCCGCGCGGATCACCGCGCCGTCCGGTTCGTAAAGGTATCCCTCCACGGGCCCGACGTCGGGGACCGGGCCGCCGTCGAAATCTTCGCCGCTGGTGATCTCGGCTGCGCCCTGCGGTCCGAGCACCAGGGCAGCGCGGCGGATGCCCGGACGGGCGACGTCGTTGAACCACAACGTTACTTCCGTGACGTCCCCTCCCACCGAAACCCACTGCGCCTCGCAGCCGGCCGGAACCGATTCATGTGGCATTCCCGGACCCATCTTGACCCCGACCGCCTTGCCGGTAGCGGCCAGCGATTCAACGAAGGACAGCGGCGGCGAGAACGCCTCCGGATCCCAGATCCGTTTGGTCCCCGACGACGACGTCGTGCGGCGCGCCGGATCGAGCCACACGCCGTCGACCCCGTCGAGGGGCACCAACGTGGCGTCCGAGTGCACCACTGACGCGTGCGGGAAAGGCATGAGGTTGATGGTGGCGCATGCAGCGGTGGTCTCATCCAGTTCCACGGCAGTGACCTTGATGTCCATGGAAGCCATGGCCATGGAGTCGGCCCCAAGCCCGCAGCCCAGGTCCGCTACGTGCTGCGTGCCCGCCTTGGCGAAGCGCTCGGCGTGCCTGGCGGCCACATTGAGCCGGGTGGCCTGTTCCAGGCCGGCCTGGGTGAAGAGCATCTGCCGGGCGAATTCGCCGAACTTGGCCTCGGCCCGGGTGCGGAGCCTGGATTGGGTGAGGACGGCGGCTACGAGCGCGGGGGAGTGGCCGTCTTTGCGCAGGCGCGCATTCAGGGCGAACGCTTCATCGTCGCGGTACGGTCCCAAGGACGCCAGAAGTTCCCAACCCTCCGTTGTCAGCAAGGGGGCAATCTGTTCCTGGGGTGTGTCAGCCATGGGAACTAGCCTAGTGCTCGCCCGTCACACACGTCGGAGAGGGATTCGGGACCACTCGGGCGGATAGGGTTGATGCCATGGAAGACAACCCAGTACGCCAGCCTGACGACGCCAATGGTTCTCCCTTTGCCTCCGATAGACATCCCATCGCCGGAAATCTCTCCAAGTACGCCCGCCCCGCGCTCATCGTGGGTGCTTCAATTGCCGTTGTCTGCATCGCGCTCTTGATCATTATTTTCTTCCTCGACTCCTTCAACGCGGCTACCTACTCCATGACCGGAAAGAGCGTCCAGGACGCCACAGACGAAGCCCGGGAGATCCGGGACACGTATGCCGGCGCCCGTATCGGAGCGATCGTCGGGCTGGTGGTGTTCGGCGTCGTCGCGCTCGCCAGTGGCGTGGTGCTCTACCTGAACCGCGGAAGCGCACCGGAGGAAGAGTACGACGACGGCGAGGACGTCGACTTCGACGACCTCGCCGGGCAATGAGTTGATTGAGTCCGGAGCGGCCTTCCGCCGTTCACCCGTGACGGAATTCTGGCACTCGCCTTGACCGAGTGCTAATGCTTACATAGAGTCTTGATTAGCACTCTCCCTAGGCGGGTGCTAATCATGCCGCCAGGCACTTACCGGCACCGCGACGACGGTAAGCACGCCACGGCACCCCTGGTTTGATAGTCCATGTACTACCTCACGTAAAGGAGAGATCCGAGTGTCGGTCTCCATTAAGCCTCTCGAGGATCGCATTGTTGTCCGCCCGCTCGAAGCAGAGCAGACCACGGCTTCCGGCCTGGTCATCCCGGACACTGCACAGGAAAAGCCGCAGGAAGGCGAAGTTGTTGCAGTTGGCCCCGGCCGCTTCGATGACAACGGCAACCGAGTTCCGGTTGACGTAACCGTTGGCGACGTCGTCATCTACTCCAAGTACGGCGGAACTGAAGTCAAGACCGGCGGCAACGAATACCTCGTTCTGTCCGCCCGCGACGTTCTGGCGATCGTCGTTAAGTAATTCCCTGGATCCCGCATCGCAGATCGAGTCGGACTTCTTCCGGTTGAATCAGCGGTGCGGGTTTTCCGTCTTGAAAGGACACAACCATGGCAAAGCAGCTTGCGTTTAACGACGCTGCCCGTCGCTCGCTCGAAGCAGGCATTGACAAGCTCGCCAACACCGTCAAGGTCACCCTTGGCCCGCGTGGCCGCAACGTCGTTCTGGACAAGAAGTGGGGAGCTCCCACCATCACCAACGACGGCGTGACGATCGCCCGCGAAGTCGAACTCGACGACCCGTATGAGAACCTTGGCGCGCAGCTGGCCAAGGAAGTCGCCACCAAGACCAATGACGTTGCCGGCGACGGCACCACCACGGCTACAGTGCTGGCACAGGCCCTCGTCAAGGAAGGCCTGCGCAACGTTGCCGCCGGAGCCGCCCCTGGCGAAATCAAGCGCGGTATCGAGGTTTCCGTCCAGGCCGTGGCTGCCCGCCTCCTGGAGAACGCCCGCGAAGTAGAAGGCACCCAGGTTGCCAGCGTTGCCGCGATCTCCGCCCAGAGCGATGAGGTTGGCGAGCTCCTCGCCGAGGCTTTCGGCAAGGTCGGCAAGGATGGTGTCATCACCATCGAAGAGTCCTCCACCACGCAGACCGAACTGGTCCTCACCGAGGGCATGCAGTTCGACAAGGGCTACCTGTCCCCGTACTTCGTCACTGACGCGGAACGCCAGGAAGCTGTTCTGGAAGACGCGCTCATCCTGATCAATCAGGGCAAGATCTCCTCGCTGCAGGAATTCCTGCCGCTCCTCGAGAAGGCCCTGCAGGCCGCCAAGCCGCTCTTCATCATTGCTGAGGACATCGACGGCGAGGCATTGTCCACGCTGATCGTGAACCGTATCCGTGGCACCCTGAACGTCGTTGCCGTCAAGGCTCCGGGCTTCGGTGACCGCCGCAAGGCCATGCTGCAGGACATTGCCACCCTGACCGGCGCGCAGGTTGTCTCCCCGGAGCTCGGCCTGTCACTGGACCAGGTTGGCCTCGAGGTCCTCGGCAGTGCCCGCCGGATCACCGTCACCAAGGACAACACCACCATTGTTGACGGCGCTGGCACGCCTGAGGACGTCGCAGCACGCGTCGCCCAGATCCGTGCCGAGCTGACCCGCACCGACTCCGACTGGGACCGGGAAAAGCTGCAGGAAAGGCTTGCAAAGCTGGCAGGTGGCATCGGCGTCATCAAGGTCGGCGCAGCCACCGAGGTCGAGCTCAAGGAAAAGAAGCACCGTATCGAGGACGCAGTGTCCTCCACGCGTGCTGCCCTTGAAGAAGGCATCGTCTCCGGCGGTGGGTCCGCCCTCATCCACGCCCTCAAGGCACTGGACGAGGACCCTGCCGTCAAGGCACTGGAAGGCGACGCGGCTGCTGCTGTCGGCATCGTCCGCCGCGCCCTGACCCAGCCCCTTCGCTGGATCGCCCAGAACGCCGGCTTCGACGGCTACGTCGTCGTCGCCAAGGTTGCCGAGCTGGAAGACAACCACGGCTTCAACGCGAAGTCCGGTGTGTACGAGGACCTGATCGCCGCTGGCGTGATCGACCCCGTCAAGGTCACCCGCTCCGCGCTCCAGAACGCCGCGTCCATCGCAGCCCTGGTTCTCACCACCGAGACCTTGGTTGTCGAGAAGCCGGCCGAGGAAGACGAGCACGCAGGCCACAGCCACTAATCCCCACCGCCTCCCTAGCCTCGCTTCGCTTCGGCCAGGGAACCCGGGCGCTGTGGGCCCACACCGGCGTGAAAGAAGGCCCGGTCCCCTTTGGGGGCCGGGCCTCCTGCATGTGGCTCCCGACCACGTTCGTTTCCGCATGGACGAGCCCACAGTTGGCACTCGGCAATCGTCCTGTGAACGTCCAGCCGGGCATGACCTAATTGATGGATGGATGCTTCTCGAATGGATTTTCGATTGGCACTGAACATTACGAATCAGTAAGATTTATGGTTCGATCTAGGTCATTGAGGGGCATTGTTGTGTCAACTGCGCAAACGACGGCTACTACCAAGGAGCAGCGTCGTTCCAGTGACACCGGGAGAAAGTCGAATTTCCGTCCCGAAATTCAGGGCCTGCGCTCCCTTGCGGTACTCATGGTGGTTACTTACCACGTGTGGTTCGGCAGGGTTTCCGGGGGTGTAGACGTATTCCTTCTGGTGTCTGCCTTCTTGATGACATTGCAGTTCACAAACCGTTATACGCAGCGCAGGCCCATGGATCTGCTGAGGCATTGGCTTCACCTTTTCCGGCGGCTGCTTCCGGCCACCGTCGTGGTTCTCCTGGGTACATTGGCTGCCATCTTCGTGGTACTCCCCAAGACTCGTTGGGCAGCTTTGGTTGACCAGGTCTGGGCGTCCCTTTTCTACGTCCAGAACTGGCTCCTGCAGCGACAAGCCGTCAATTACTACGCCACCGACCGCAGCCAGGCGAGTCCGCTGCAGCATTTCTGGTCGCTCTCGATTCAAGGCCAGGTCTTCATCCTTTGGCCGGTCATTTTCGCCATCGCCGCCTTGGTCTGCAGAAAGTATGGCCTCCGCTACAGGGTCGCCCTGACGTACGTGTTCGGGCTGATCTTCCTGGTATCGCTCACGTACTCGATCATTGCGACGGCGTCGAACCAAACCACTGCCTACTTTGATACCTTCGCCAGGCTGTGGGAGTTCGCCCTCGGAACACTGGCTGCCCTCGTCCTGCCGGTGCTGAAAATTTCGAAGTCCGTCCGGGTGGTGATGGGCTGGGTTGGTGTTGTCGCCATGTTGAGCTGCGGGATCGTGCTCCAGGTCCAGACGGCGTTCCCGGGCTTCGTGGCCCTCTGGCCCACCTTGGCAGCGGCCTGCATTATTGCCGCGGGCCAGACCGGTAGCCGTTTCGGAGTGGACCGGATCCTCAGCTCCAAGCTTCTTGTCCGTCTGGGCGACAACTCCTACGCGCTGTACCTGTGGCATTGGCCATTGCTGGTCATCTCCCTCATCTGGACTGGAAAAGATCATGCCGGCTGGCTTTCCGGGACGGTCATCATTGCAACCGCTTTGGTTTTGGCCTTCCTGACGACCAAGTTCGTCGAGAAGCCGTTCAGGGAATGGAAGTGGCCCGAAGTAAACCGGCGACGTGCCGCCGTCGCGATCGTCGCCTGCCTCACTATCGCGATTGTGCCGTTGCTCGGGTTCAGTGTGCAGCAGAACGTGACCGCCAAAATCGCCATGGACCAAGCACAAAAGGACAACCCTGGAGCTGCTGCCTTGGTCCCCGGCTACGTCAATGAAGTAAGTGCGAACGCTGTCCTGCTTCCCACCGCGGAGAAGCTGGCCCAGGACTGGGCAAATCTGCCCAGCAAGTGTGCGGGAGATCTGGTGCCTGCATCCAAACTCCTCCAAGGGGTTTGCCTTCAAAACAATCAGCCGGCCGAAGCTGATCGGACCATTCTCGTGCTCGGTGACTCCCATGCGGAGCAATGGCTGGCCGCGGTGGCCCCGGTGGCCGAACAGGAGCAATGGCGCGCCTACCAGCTGTTGCTCGGCGCGTGTCCCTTCACCGTGGATACCTCCGGACTGGACGCGCCATGCAAGGCCTTCGACGACGCTGTCGTCCAGCAAATCGACCAGCATCCACCGAGTGCCGTGTTCCTCGTGGGGACGGCAGCATCGCCCTCGTCGCCCGATGAAAAGCTGACGGTTGGCTTTGAAGACACAGTGAAGATGCTCACGGGGAAGGGCATCGACGTCATCGCCGTACGTGACAACCCGAGATTCGATTTCAACATGGCTGATTGCGTCGCGGTCAAAGGTCAACACAGCCCCGACTGCAATCCAAGCCAGGAGCAATTGCTCGCGGCCCAAAACCCGCTCGCGTCGCTTCAGGGGAAGTATCCGGGCTTGTCCATACTGGATATGACCGATCTGATTTGCAACGGCGGCGAGTGTCCCGGGGTAGTGGGTAACACCTTTGTCTACTTGGACAACAACCACCTCTCCAAGACCTATGTTGCGAGCATGGCGCCCATGTTAAAGGAAAGATGGCTGGCCGCCACCGGCTGGAGCTAGGCGGCCGGGCGGCTCGACGGCGGGAAGCCCCGGGTGCCGTTGCTCACATTACCCTTGCGGAATATGGGGATCGGCGGCGAGGTTCTACTATTTATTCAGAACCTTTCTGCACAGGCCAGTCCCGTAATGACGGGCTGGTCATCAGCTGCAACCCCTACCAGAGCAACCCCCAAGAACCAAGGTAAGAGGCGCACTCATGACCCAGCCCGAACACGATCCCTTTGGCTTTGTTGGCCTGACCTATGACGACGTCCTGCTGCTGCCGGGCCACACCAACGTCATTCCGTCCGAAGCTGACACCTCCTCCCGGATCTCCAAGCGAATCTCGGTCCAGACCCCGCTGCTGTCCGCCGCCATGGACACCGTCACCGAGTCCCGCATGGCCATCGCCATGGCCCGCCAGGGCGGCCTTGGCGTCATCCACCGCAACTTGTCGATCGAAGACCAGGCCGACCACGTCGACCGCGTCAAGCGCTCCGAGTCCGGGATGATCACCAACCCCCTGACCATCCACCCGGAAGCCACCCTCCAGAAACTGGATGAACTGTGTTCGCGCTACCGGGTCTCCGGCCTGCCTGTCATCGACCCCGATGGCCGGCTGCTGGGCATTGTCACCAACCGCGACACCCGCTTTGTGCCGGAGTCCGACTTCCCGCTGCGGCTGGTCAGCGACGTCATGACCAAGATGCCGCTCATCACGGGCCACGTCGGTATCAGCCGCGAAGAGGCCTCGCACAAGCTGGCCACCAACAAGATCGAGAAGCTGCCCCTCGTTGACGAGCAGGGACGCCTCAAGGGCCTTATCACCACCAAGGACTTCACCAAGGCCGAGCAGTACCCGCTCGCGACGAAGGACGGGGAAGGCCGTCTCCGCGTTGGCGCCGCCATCGGGTTCTTCGGCGATGGCTGGGAACGGGCCATGACGCTGATCGACGCCGGTGTCGACGCCTTGTTCGTGGACACCGCCAATGGCCACTCGCAGGGTGTCCTGGACATGATCACGCGCCTGAAGTCCGATCCCGTTGCTGCACACGTTGACATCATCGGTGGCCAGGCCGCCACCCGTGAAGGCGCCCAGGCGCTGATCGACGCCGGTGCCGATGGCATCAAGGTGGGCGTGGGCCCGGGCTCCATCTGCACCACGCGCGTTGTTGCCGGTGTGGGCGTCCCCCAGATCACGGCCATCTACGAGTCCTCGAAGGCCGCCATCCCTGCCGGTGTTCCGCTGATCGCCGACGGCGGCCTGCAGTACTCGGGCGATATCGGCAAGGCCCTCGTGGCCGGTGCCGACACCGTCATGCTCGGCTCTTTGCTGGCTGGCTGCGACGAGTCGCCGGGTGAGCTGATCTTCGTGAATGGCAAGCAGTTCAAGAGCTACCGCGGCATGGGCTCCCTGGGCGCCATGCAGTCCCGTGGCAAAAACACGTCCTACTCGAAGGACCGGTATTTCCAGGCGGACGTTTCCGGCGATGACAAGCTCATCCCGGAAGGCATCGAGGGCCGCGTCGCATATCGCGGCCCGCTGTCCTCAGTGGCATACCAGCTGGTCGGCGGCCTGCGCCAGACCATGTTCTACACGGGTGCTCCGACCATCGCCGAGCTCAAAGCGCGCGGCAAGTTTGTGCGCATCACTGCGGCCGGGCTGAAGGAGTCCCACCCGCACGACATCCAGATGACCGTCGAGGCTCCGAACTACGGTTCCCGCTAGGCGTTTTTCCTGTCTTAGGCAGTTTCAGGCGAGCCCGCCATCTCCTTCAGGGAGGTGGCGGGCTCGCTTATTTATCAGGCCAGCCCGTGGTCATGCTGCACGTCACCCTGCCGGTACATCACGCCGCACTGGGATAACCTAGAGCAGTGACTTATGAGATTGAGATTGGCCGTGGCAAGCGTGGGCGTCGTGCCTACTCCCTGGATGACATCGCGATCGTCCCCAACCGCCGGACGCGCGACCCCAAGGACGTCTCCGTCTCATGGCAGATTGATGCCTACAAGTTCGAGATGCCAGTGATCGCCGCACCCATGGACTCTGCAATGTCGCCTGAAACGGCCATCGCACTTGGCCGGCTCGGAGGTCTGGGCGTACTGGACCTCGAGGGCTTGTGGACCCGCTACGAGGACCCCCAGTCCGTACTGGACGAGATCTCTGCCCTTGAGGACGAAACGGCCAGCCCGGCGGTTACGCGGCGCATGCAGGAGCTCTACAAGGCCCCCATCCAGCCCGAACTGATCACCACCAGGCTCGCGGAAATCCGTGCTTCCGGCGTGACGGTGGCCGGCTCGCTGACGCCGCAGCGTACCCAGGAGCACTACAAGACCGTGGTTGCCGCCGGCGTCGACATTTTTGTCATTCGGGGCACCACGGTCTCGGCCGAACACGTCTCCAAGAACCACGAGCCACTGAACCTCAAGCAGTTCATCTACGAACTCGACGTCCCGGTGATCGTCGGCGGAGCCGCCGGCTACACCCCGGCCCTGCACCTCATGCGTACCGGCGCTGCCGGCGTCCTGGTCGGCTTCGGCGGCGGTGCAACGACCACAACGCGCCGTGCACTCGGCATCCATTCGCCCATGGCTTCCGCAATTTCCGACGTCGCTGCCGCCCGCCGCGACTACATGGATGAGTCCGGTGGACGGTACGTGCACGTGATCGCCGACGGCGGCATGGGTTCTTCGGGTGACATCGTCAAAGCCATCGCGATGGGCGCCGACGCCGTCATGCTCGGCAGCGCTTTGGCCCGTGCGGAAGAAGCCCCGGGCAAGGGCTGGCACTGGGGCCAGGAAGCCCACCACCTTGAGCTGCCCCGCGGCGACAGGGTCAACGTCGGCACTGTCGGTCCCCTCGAAGAAGTACTCTTCGGACCGGGCCACCACACCAACGGCACGTCCAACCTGATCGGCGCGCTCCGCCGCTCCATGGCCACCACCGGCTATTCGGACCTGAAAGAGTTCCAGCGGGTCGACGTCGTGGTCTCGCCTTACTCGGGCCAATAGCTCCCGTTCGGGCTGCTTAGCAGTCGCGCAAAACCCTGCCCAAGCCCGCGGACAAGAAGTAGTGTGGGGAACTACGGGCTTTGTGCGATGGGAGGCGTCCAATGAGCAGTGCTGCAGATGGTTCGCAAAGGGATGATGCGTCAGCAGGTGCATTGAGTCCGCAGGCGCGGGCCAGATCCATTGAAGTTCTCAAGGGCACCACCGAGCCTGGCAAGGAACTCGACATCCTGATTGTCGGGGGAGGCGTGGTCGGAGCCGGTGCGGCTTTGGACGCGGTGACCCGCGGCTTGTCCGTGGGCATTGTCGAGGCCCGGGACTGGGCTTCGGGCACCTCGTCTAGGTCCTCGAAGCTGATTCACGGCGGCTTGCGTTACCTGGAAATGCTGGACTTCGCGCTGGTCCAGGAAGCTCTCCAGGAACGCGGGCTGCTGATCCAACAGATCGCACCGCACTTGGTCCGGCCGGTCCCGTTCCTGTACCCGCTGACCCGGCGTTTTTGGGAGCGGCCCTACGTTGGTGCCGGCATTTTCCTCTACGACACGCTTGGCCTTACTTCGGGCCACAGCCGCGGGGTGCCCATGCACAAACACCTCTTCCGGCGCGGAACACTGAGGGCCGCACCCAGCCTCAAGAATGATGCATTCGTCGGTTCGATCCGGTACTACGATGCACAGGTTGACGACGCGAGGCTCGTCGTCAATCTCGTCCGTACCGCGGCACATTACGGAGCGCATGCCGTGAACAGGATGCGCGTGGTGTCGTTCGTGCGCGAGGGCGAACGCGTGGTGGGCGCGAAGGTGGAAAACCAGGAAGACGGCAGCATCATCGAAGTCCGCGCCAAGCAAGTGGTCAACGCCACGGGAGTCTGGACGGACGAGACCCAGGCCATGGTGACGGATCGCGGCCAGCTCAAGGTCCGGGCTTCCAAAGGCATACACCTTGTGGTCCCGCGCGACCGTTTCCAGTCCACGGTGGGATTGATCCTGAGGACCGAAAAATCCGTGCTGTTCGTCATCCCCTGGGGGCGGCACTGGATCATCGGCACAACGGACACCGACTGGAAGCTCGACAAAGCGCACCCAGCCGCGTCCACGAAGGACATCGACTATGTTCTTGAACACGTCAACCGGGTCTTGAAACGGCCTTTGACCCGTGAGGATGTTGAGGGCGTATACGCGGGCCTCCGTCCGCTGCTGGCGGGGGAGAGCGACTCCACGGCGAAACTTTCACGCGAACACGTGGTGGCGCACCCCGTTCCAGGCTTGGTTGTGGTTGCCGGCGGCAAGTTCACCACCTACCGGGTCATGGCGAAGGACGCGGTGGACGAAGCGACCCGGGCAATGGACGAGCGAGTACCCGCGAGCTGCACCGACACCATCCCGCTCCTGGGCGCCGAGGGGTTCAAGGCTGCATGGAACCGCCGGGCAAGAACCGCGGATGAGGCCGGGGTCCACGTCGCCAGGGTGGAACATTTGCTCAACCGCTACGGTTCCATGACGCCGGACGTCCTGGCCATCATCAAAGACAACCCGGCCATGGCTGAGCCGCTGCCGGGGGCCGACGACTATCTTTCGGCAGAGGTTGTCTATGCCGCGACCCATGAGGGTGCACGGCATGTCCATGATGTGCTGACCCGACGCACCCGCATCTCGATCGAGTCGTGGGACAGAGGTGTTTCCGCGGTCCCCGTTGTCGCTAAGCTGATGGGAGAAATTCTTGGCTGGAGCGACGCGCAGCGGGAAAGCGAAATCAAGCACTACCTGGCCCGGGTGGAAGCTGAACGGCTCAGCCAACAGCAGCCCGACGACGAATCGGCCGATGCTGCGCGCATGGGTGTCGATGACATCGTTCCCCTCCGCTGAGCGGCCCGGGTTGGCTGGGCACACTGGAGGGAAAACGACTTGGCGGAACCACTGGACCCATATGATGCCGAACTGACGACGCCGGAGACCGTCATCCTTGAGATGGAAGCGGTCGACAAAACAGATGCCGCGGGCCAGCTCGCGGAACGGCTTTACGCCGCCGGGCGCATCACGGACCTTGAGGGCTTCCTCGAGCACGTCAACTCGCGCGAACACCAACTTGCTACCGGGCTACCGGGCGGCATTGGCCTACCGCACGCCCGCAGCGAGTTTGTCTCCCGAGTCTCCATCGCCGTTGGTGTCACGAAGTTCGGACACTCATTGGACTTCGGCGCCAGCGACGGACCGGCAACCCTGGTCCTGCTCATCGCTACGCCCGCCAGTTCATTCTCGGACCACTTGGAAGTCCTTGCGACCTTGGCGCGGTCGCTGTCCAAGGAATCGTTCAGGGAATCCCTCCGGCGCGCCCACGATCCGGAAGTCATCGCCGAACTGATCAACTCCAGCCTGGTGTTCTTCGACCACTAGCAACCGCACTCTATGGGTGGGTCCTCTCGTTTAGCTGTTCTACAGCTTGACGAAGTACGGTTAAGGGGTGTTGAAAACCGCTCTGAAGCCCCGCTGGATCGCAGGACTTGTCTTCGCGCTCCTGCTCTCCGGGGTGTTTGTGCTGCTCAGCCAGTGGCAGTTCGGCAGATCCACCCAGAGCGACGCCCCAGTAGACGACCCCGCGGTGGAGCAAGTCAAGCCGCTTACCGGGGCATTGCAGCCCGGCACGTTCTTCCCGGGTTCCGCATCGGACCAAATGGTCAGTGCCAAGGGTAGCTACGACCCCGCCAAGCAGGTCCTTGTAGAAGGCCGGCTGCTGGCCGGACAAAAAGGGTACTGGGTAGTGACCGCGTTTGCGGTCGACGGCGCCCCCGTCCTCCACGGCGTTGGCGCATCCGCGAAGACCTGGATCCCCGTGGCCCGCGGCTGGGTCGCCGATCCCGCCCAAGCCGGGCCGCCGCCGTCGGGCACTATTGAACTGACCGGACGGCTCCTGCCGTCCGAGGCACCAGTGCCAAACGTCGACGCTGGAGCGGGCCGCGCCTCTGCGGTTTCGGTCGCGGAACTCATCAACACGTGGGAAGTCTCAAGCTATCCTGGCTTCGTCGCCGCGACGTCGGAGGTATCGGCCGGCAAGACCCTCGCACTTCCGGCGCAGCTGAAGCCCTTGAATATCCCGGCCCAACCCCCCAACCAACAGATCAACTGGCTCAACCTTTTCTACTCCGTGGAATGGGTGGTCTTTGCAGGATTCGCCCTCTACATCTGGTGGCGCATGGTGGCCGACGACTACCGGCGCAGCCTCGAAGAAGAAGAGGAAGAGCCCGACGACGAGTTCCCGTCAGACGATTTGCCAGCAATTACCAAGCCAGAACAGGTAAAGCCATGATTGAGCCCAAACCGGCCATCCAGCCCGAACAGTCCGGAGAATCTGCCGCCAAGCCAACCGCGGCCAAGACCGGTTCAGCCAAAAAACGGCGATTTGGCGGAACCACGGCCCAGATCCGCTCGGCCTTGAAGTTCTACAAAGTCATGGCCTACCTCACCGGCACCATGCTGCTGCTCCTGTGCGCCGAGCTCGTTGCGCGCTATGTGTTCGGCGTGTATCTCTTCGCCGGCGGGACCAACGCAATCACCGGTCAGCCCTTCGGTTTCGGATTCGCAGACGCTGAGTCCAAGGCGGTCCTGGGCGGCGTCAACGTCTCCATCGCCGTCCTGATCGTCCACGGCTGGATGTACGTGCTGTACCTCATCTCGGACTTCCGCCTGTGGTCGCTCATGCGCTGGCCGTTCATGAAGCTCATCCTGCTCGCCTTGGGCGGCGTTGTACCTCTCATGTCCTTCATTGTGGAGAAGAAGTTCCACTCGGAGGTCGAGATGGAACTCGCCGCGAATCCGCAGGCGTCCAAGCGCTACTGATGGTCGGGCCCCGGCGGGCATTGTGAGATCGCTAACGTCGGGACGGTTTGTGGGCTGATTCCCGGCTTCACGACCGGCTTCAAGGTGCACCGGGGCATCCCGGCAAAGTAGGCTGTTACGGTGACTACTCCCACCGCACCCTTCAGTTCTGAAGCTCAGACTTCCCAGAAGCCGGTGCTGGTTGTTGACTACGGTGCCCAGTACGCGCAGCTGATTGCCCGCCGCGTCCGTGAAGCGAATGTGTACTCGGAAATTGTTCCGCACACTTTCACCACCGAGCAGCTTCTGGCCAAGAACCCGGCAGCGATCATCCTCTCCGGCGGACCTTCAAGCGTTTATGCCGAGGGTGCCCCGAGCGTTGGCGCGGACCTTTTCGAGGCCGGCGTCCCGGTCTTCGGTATTTGCTACGGCTTCCAGGCCATGGCCAACGCGCTCGGCGGCAAGGTCGCGCAGACCGGTTTGCGCGAGTACGGCGCCACCGAGGCCACTATCGTCGGCGAGGCCCGCTCCATCCTTGCGGGCGTTCCGGACTCCCAGAACACCTGGATGAGCCACGGAGACTCCGTTCATGAGGCTCCTGAAGGCTTCGAGGTCCTGGCGACCACCGCGGGCGCGCCTGTGGCTGCTTTCGCGAACGAAGAGAAGCATCTCTACGGCGTGCAGTGGCACCCGGAAGTAAAGCACTCGGTCCACGGCCAGCAGGTCCTGGAGAACTTCCTGTTCAACGGGGCCGGCCTGAAGCCGAACTGGACCACCGGTAACATCCTCGAAGAGCAAGTGGACCGGATCCGCCGGCAGGTCGGCGATTCCAAGGTCATCTGCGGCCTCTCCGGCGGCGTCGACTCGGCCGTTGCCGCAGCCCTCGTGCAGCGCGCCGTGGGCGATCAGCTGACCTGCGTGTTCGTGGACCATGGCTTGCTGCGCGAAGGCGAAGCCGAACAGGTCGAGCGTGACTTCGTTGCCGCAACCGGCGTGAAACTTTACATCGCAAACGAGCAGGAGCGATTCCTGTCCGCCCTGGCCGGGGTCAGCGATCCCGAGACCAAGCGCAAGATCATCGGCCGCGAGTTCATTCGTGCGTTTGAGGAAGCAGAGCGAGCCATCATCGCCGAGGCTGCCTCCGAAGGCGAGAGCATCAAGTTCCTCGTGCAGGGCACCCTGTACCCGGACGTCGTCGAATCCGGCGGCGGCGAGGGCGCTGCCAACATCAAGAGCCACCACAACGTGGGCGGCCTGCCCGAGGACCTGCAGTTCGAACTCGTTGAACCGCTCCGCGCCCTGTTCAAGGACGAGGTTCGTGCCGTGGGCGCGCAGCTCGGCTTGCCGCAGGAAATCGTCGGACGCCAGCCGTTCCCCGGACCCGGCCTGGGCATCCGCATCGTCGGTGAAGTGAATAAGGAACGACTCGAGCTGCTCCGCAAGGCAGACGCAATCGCACGTGCCGAACTCACTGCGGCCGGACTCGACAACGACGTCTGGCAGATGCCGGTCGTACTGCTCGCCGACGTCCGCAGCGTTGGCGTGCAGGGCGACGGCCGCACCTACGGACACCCGATCGTGCTGCGTCCCGTTTCCTCCGAGGACGCCATGACTGCCGACTGGTCCAGGCTCCCTTATGACCTCCTCGCCAGGATCTCCAACAGGATCACCAACGAGGTTGACGGGGTCAACCGTGTGGTGCTCGATGTCACCAGCAAGCCGCCGGGAACCATCGAGTGGGAATAGCATTCTGAGTGACCGGTCTCTGTTCCAGAGGCCGGTCACTTTGTATTTCCCCTGAAATCAGGGGTATTTTGCCTTTCCACCAGTGTTGCGGTGCGGACTGCCGGTCGATTCCCGCTACCCTCGAAAGTATGCCGATTTGGTCCAAGTCGTCTCGAGCTAGAACAGAAAAGAAGGCAGCGGTGTCAGTAGGTCAAAGCCACGAAGAGAGCTCCGTAGAGCTCCGGAAATGGCTGTCCGGGCTCAAGCCCGTGACTGGCGCGGACACCATGCTGCGCTTCGTCAAGACGCCGGAGGGGTCGATAGACCTTAGCAACGGCCACCCCTCGGGACTGGCACAGCTCCTCGCCGGGCGCCGAACCCGGCTTTCCACCCTGATCCGGGATCGCCAGCAGTATCTTGTTGCCGCGCGTGCTGCCAGGAACCTTCGCTCGAAGATCTTCGAACTGGGAAACGACCGGGGGATCGACGCCGGTTATCTGTCCTGCGGCACGGTTGTGTGGACGTCGGCGGTCGGAGGGAAACCCCAACGCGTCTCCGCCCCTGTGATGTTGGCCGCCGTCTCACTCACTGCGCGGCCGGGCGAAGATGACTACGAGCTGCAACTCACCGAGCAAGCGGGCATCAACCCCGCGTTGGTCCGGCATTTGAAGACCGTCCATGGAATCGTCTTTGACGTCAATGCCGTGAGCCGTATGGCATACAACACCGCGCGCCTTGACCCCCAACCGGTCCTCGACCGCCTGGCCACGCTGGTGCAGCCGATCCACGGTGCCGAGGTAACCCCCAATCTCCTCATAACAACGTTGGCGGACCTGTCCGGGAACTTGGAAGACCCATGGATCAACGAGAACAGCAACGTCGTTGCCTCCCTGTTTGAAGCCGCCAACGGCGGGGACGTGGAACCCGAACCCATCAAGTCCGGACGGTTCCCGAACCTCGACGAGCGCGACCCCGCCGAAGAATCGCTCCTCCTCGATGCGGACTCGGATCAGCAGTACGTCGTGGATGCCGTCCGGGCAGGCGATTCGCTGGTGGTCAGCACCCCGCCAGGCAGCGGCCAGACCCAAACGGCCATCAATGCCATCGGTGCCCTCGTCAACGAGGGCAAATCGGTGCTTGTCGTGGGCGACCGGCGAGCGAGCCTCAATGGCCTGGCGGCCCATTTTGAAGCCCTGGGCCTCGAATCGATGCTGTTCAGGCCGGGCAATGGCGCCACGCCCCAGCAGCTCAAGGGCCAGCTGGTCAGCGCGATCATCCGCAACGAAAAGTCGCTGGAGCCGCAACTCGCGAATCTCCACAAGACCCTGACCGAGCACCGCCATGCCCTCATGGACCATGTCGCGTCTTTGCACAACGTACGCCAGCGCTGGGGATGCTCGCCCTATCAGGCAATGCAGTCGCTCGCAGAGCTGACCTCCATCCAGCCTGCCCCCGCCACGACGGTGCGCTTGAAGCGCAGCGTGCTGGACAATATCAAAGACCGTGCCGAGCTGGCCGAACGACTGCGGCGCGCTGCCGAGCTTGGCAGCTTCAGCCGAGCATCGACGTCGAGCCCCTGGTACGGAGCGCGCTTGGTCACTCGCAAGGAGACCGAGGAAGCCCAGCAACTGGCCAGTAGTGCCGCGGAACAACTTCCCCAGTTGCGGGAACGGATGAACCAAGTTGCGGAGCACTCCGAAATCCGGCTTGGGGCGAACTTCGCCGAATGGGGCGCGCAGCTTGAGCTCTTGATGGCGGTACGGGAAAGCCTGGACAAATTCACCCCGGATATTTTTGACCGGCCAGTCCACGATCTGATTTCGGCTACCGCTACCTCCGCTTGGCGCCGTGAGCGGGGCCTCGAGATGCCCTCGATGCAGCGCTCCCGCTTGCGTCGCGTGGCAAAAGAATATGTCCGGCCCGGTGTCCACATTGCTGATCTGCACAGCTCCTTGGCGCTCGTTCAGGAACAGCGGGCGCTGTGGGCCCAGTACGCCACCACCCAGCGCCATCCGGCGGTGCCGTCCGGACTCGCGGACATGGGCGCCAGCTACCGCGAACTGGACCGGGATCTCCGCCGTCTGGGCGATTGCCTCAAACACACTGCCGGCGGCGGCGACCTCCACGCGACCCGTTACGAAGATCTCATGGAGCGTCTTGAGCGCCTTGTCGCCGACACGGGAACCTTGGAAACGCTCCCGGAGCGCACGCTTCTGGTCGAGAATATGCGCGAGCATGGACTCGCCGAGCTTCTTGCGGACTTGGCTGAACGCGAAGTGCCTGCCGAGTCGGTTGCCGCGGAACTGGACCTTGCCTGGTGGCAGTCCGCCCTGGAAGCGATGATCAGCGGCGACGACTACCTCGCGATGTCCGACGGCGAATCCCTTCGCCGCCTCGAAGCGGAGTACCGCCTGGCGGACCACGCGCACATCGCCAGCGGAGCCGCACGGCTGCGGTGGAGACTCGCCGAGATGTGGCGGGCTGGAATCGCTGAACATTCCCGCCAATCGGAACTCCTGCGCAACCTGATCAAGGATGGCCGAGTTACCCTTTCGGCGCTCAGCGCCCAGGCGCCTGCCCTTGTCTCCCGGCTGGTTCCCGTGTGGTCCATCAGTCCGTACCTGCTGACCAGCCTCTTGCCCGCAGAGCAGAAATTCGATGCGGTGGTGATTCTCGATGCCGAGAGCACCTCCTTGCAGGCTGTGCTGCCGGCCATCGCCCGGGCACACCAAGTGGTTGCCTTTGGCGACGCAAAGATCGCCAATGCCCGCACGTTCAGCGTTGCCGTGGAGCCTCCCATGGCCGGGGCCGCGAGCCAAGACACAGTGGACAGCGCATTCAGCGCTTTGGCGCGGGTCTTGCCCACGTGGCAGTTGAACTGGGTGTATCGCGCGGTTGATGAAGATCTCGTGCTGCAGCTGAGCAAGAACTACTACGACGGCGGCCTGCGTCGGCTGCCGGACGGCCAATCTGTAACGGGGCTGGACCGCTCGGTACTGGTTGAGTACATCCCGGATGGTACCGGCCTGCCGGGGGCGGATCACGAAGGTGTTGAATCGGTGGCCGCCGAAGTGAACCGCGTGGTTGATCTGGTGTTTGAACACGCCAGTCTCAGGCCGCGGACCTCGCTGGCCGTGGTCACCGCAAGCCTGCGCCATGCCGCAAGGATCGGCGAAGCCATCAGGCTCCAGCTTCCCAACTATCCGCTGTTGTCGGGTTTCTTCAACGCCGGGGCGGAGTCCTTCCGCGTGGTGGATTTGGAGCGCGCGCAAGGACTGGTCCGCGACCACATCATCTTTTCCCTGGGCTTTGGACGCACTCCGCATGGCCGGGCGCTGCACAGTTTCGGGCCCCTGTCCGTCGAAGGCGGGCGAAACAAATTTGCCCTGGCAATGACCCGCTCCCGGAGATCTTTGCACGTCCTGAGCTGCTTCCGTCCGGAGGACCTCGATCTGGACAGGCTGGCTCACGGCGCCGTTGATTTCCATGAACTCCTCGACCGTGAACTGTCGGGTAACTCGGATCTGGGGACGCCAGCCACCAGGGCCGCAGCCAGCGAGCAAGCGCTCGGTGAGGATCCGTTGGTGGCGGATCTGGGCGAGCGACTCCGTGCCCGTGGAGCCCGGGTATGGCACCACTATGACGGAGTCCTGGACATCGCCGCAGCGGCCGATCCCGTGCACACCATCGGCCGTGATGACACTGAAATGCCCACCCCGGTGGCCATCGAATCGGATGGCACGGAACGATACCGCCGCATGAGCGTCAGGGAACGCAGCAGGCTCCGGCCCCAGCTCCTGGAACGCCTTGGCTGGCGTTACATGTCTTTGTGGACCATTGAAGTGTTCACGGATCCCTCGTCCTGCGCTGACCGCATCGGGTCCTATCTGGGACTGGAGAAACCGATAGCGCCCTCGTATGGTGCCGTCCAGGATGGATTCCTGGACATTGATGTTGAACAATTGGAACTGGACAGTCAGGCGGAGCCGGCCGCGGCCAAGCACGGCCGTACGTAAGACACTGGCTCGGGACCGGCTGTCCCCAAAGGAAGCGCAATGGCGGAAAGCAAAAGCACTCAATCCAAGCACCCTGCGGACACCAGTGCCGATGCAGGTGAAGCTGACACCGGGTTGGACAAGCAGGAGAAAACAGAAGTGAAGCCGACACCGGAACGGAAGCCGGCAGGCGAAGGCATTCTGCCTAAGACAGCCTCCGAAGATGATCCACGCCGTTGGGGCGATGAGCCCGGCTACGATCACGACGCCTGGCTGAAGGAGCAAAGGCCCCCGCACTGGGGCTGAACGTTCCATGATTGCCGAGATTGTCCGGCGGGGGTCTCGAGTTGCCGGTTGTCAGAGGGATTGACGAGGACAAAGAATAGTTTCCCGCGTGTGGAAGCTCCTGCCAGGATTCCGGCCTGTTGCGGATTGGCAGCGACAACCACGAGGCCGTCCGCCTCGTTCGTGCCCAACCATTGGCTGGCCTTGCCTCCTTGCGCGGACGTCCACAAAACCGGGACTGCGGCTGCCAAGAGTTCGGATTTCTTGCCGGGCCCTTCAAGTCCATCTGCTGCAGTGAGCACAACGTTGACCAACTGGCCCGGCGAGATGAGCTGAATTGAAGCGGGATCGGCCATGCGTAGTGGAACGGCCGCTGTCGCGGGTGCGGTGCCGGTCAGCAGGCCCGGTCCCAGGAGTTGGGCGTCTGTGGGGATCTGCCCTTTCTGCAGCGGCGAGGCAAGCTGTTTCCCTTTGTATCCAGTGCTGGAGGTAAGTGCTCCGGCCGGAACTCCGCCAGGAAGGACCTCCAGGGGTTTGAGGTCGGAATCCGTCAAACTGGACCCGGCCGGAAGATCCCGCGCGGCGGCCAGGACCGTGGCTCGCTGCTCCGAAGCGGGGGTCAATTGATGGACGGCGATCCCGACGGCCACGCATAGCAGGAGTGCCACCACGAGGCGGCGGTTGCGGTTTAGCCAGCTACCGAAGCTGCGGTGCTTGGATTGTCCCGTGGGAGCGCCCAAGTGCCCGCCAGCCCTGAAGGGAAGAGCCTGAAGTCCGCGGGTGCGGGGAGTGGAAATCGGCGCGGGCAGTCTATTGCGTGGAATCGACGAAGGTCCGGTTGAATTTGGGCCTTGGGACGGGTCCGGGGTTGCTGGCATGCTGCCACGCTAACCGGGCACGCAGGCCCGTAACAGGGCCTTGTTGAGCTATGTGGAAACGTTGAGCTATGTGGAAAAACGCTGAACGGCTGGAAAACTGCGGCGGCTGGAAAACCGCAATCAGCTCGCGGCAGCCGCCGGAACCGACGCTGGAGCCGGGGTCGCAGCTGGTGCGGCGGGAGCGGCCGAAACGGTGCTTCCCTTGGAGTCCCGGGAGTCGGTGCGGTAGAAGCCCGATCCCTTGAAGACGACGCCCACGCTGTTGAACTTCTTGCGCAACGATCCTTGGCATTCAGGGCAGTCGGACAGGGAGCTGTCGGTGAAAGCCTGAACGATGTCAAAGGCATGTCCGCAGTCTTTGCAGGCATAGGCATATGTGGGCACTGGTGATCCTCCTCCGGGACGAGCTACAGGTCCTGTGCTGCCAACGAGGATTGTTCCGTCCATTAGCAGTCCCAGGGCCTGAGTGCCAATTCTATCATCCGGCGTCGGGGTCGTTACCACAGAATGTGGCGGAGAAGACAGGCCGGCAGCCCGGTTAGCCAGCCGGAACTAGCCGGACGACCCGGTGTGGGGTAAGTGCCTCCGCCACGGGCTTATCGAACGGTTCGGCCGGGATCGTCCCCGCCGGCAGCACTTCGTGGTCATATACGACGGCCACAGTCGGCGGACGCTGCCCGTCGGCGTCGAGCTTGTCGAGGAGCCGGTCGTAGTAACCGCCGCCTTGGCCGATGCGGTTTCCACCTTCATCGACGGCGGTGGCCGGGAGGAAGATTCCAGTCGCATACTTGATGACGTCACTGTCGAATCGTTCGCCCACAGGCTCGTCAATCGGGGCATACCTCGAGCGAACAAAAGCCGTCTCCGGTGTCCAATAGACCCAGCTCAGACGCCGTTCCGGTTCACAGACGGGAAGAAGGACCTTGTGCCCGGCGGCATGGAGCGCAGCAAGCAACGGCATTGTCGGCGGTTCGGCAGCTACTCCGACATATGCCGCAAAAGTCGCCGGTTTCCCGTGTGCAACGGCATCCGCCCATGAGAGGCCACGGCGGGCAATCCCCGATCCGGCGTCGGCGCGCTGTTGCCCGGTCAAGGCGAGCCGGCGGTTGCGGTTGTCCCGGCGGATATCGTCTTTCAAAGTCACTTTTGCTCCAATTCCCGCTGCTCTGCGGCTCTGAGGATGGGGAGGGACCGGCGGGTTCTCCCGAGCCCAGCACGTTCCTTTTTGCCCATTGTCCAGTTCCTTCCGTTAGATTAGTCCGGTGACTTCCAAAAACTGCACCGTCCGCAAGGCCGTTATCCCTGTTGCCGGACTTGGCACCAGGTTTCTGCCTGCAACGAAAGCCATGCCCAAAGAGATGCTCCCGGTAGTCGACAAGCCGGCCATCCAATATGTTGTCGAAGAAGCCGTGAGCGTGGGACTCAATGACGTTCTCATGATCACAGGCCGCAACAAGCGTGCGTTGGAAGACCACTTCGACCGGGTACCTGCTTTGGAAGCGACCCTGGAGGCCAAGGGAGACATCACCAAGCTGGACTCGGTGCAGGCCACCAGCAACCTCGGCGACATTCACTACGTCCGCCAGGGTGACCCCAAGGGGCTGGGACACGCAGTGTTGCGTGCAAAGCAGCATGTCGGGTACGAACCATTCGCCGTTCTTCTCGGTGACGACCTCATCGACGCCCGGGATACGCTCCTCAGCGACATGATTGAGGTCCAGCACAAAACGGGTGGATCCGTTGTAGCCCTCATCGAAGTCGAGCCCTCCCAGATCAGCGCCTACGGCTGTGCGGACATCGAGGACATCGGCGAAGACGGCTACGTCCGCATCAAGCAACTTGTGGAAAAGCCCGCTGTCGATGAAGCTCCGTCCAACTTGGCCGTGATTGGCCGCTACGTCCTTCACCCCTCGGTTTTCGACGTTCTCGAGAAAACCGAACCGGGCCGTGGGGGAGAGATCCAACTGACGGATGCGCTTCAGGTACTAGCTGCCGGGGAGGGTGAAGGCAGCGGCGTCTACGGAGTCGTCTTCCGCGGCCGTCGGTACGACACCGGGGACAAGCTCAGCTACCTCAAAGCCTGCGTCCAGCTTGCGTGCGACAGTGAAGACCTCGGGCCCGGCCTGCGTGCATGGCTGCCGGGCTTTGCCGCTGGCCTCAGCAAGTAGCTCCTTGTGTGGAGGGCGGCCATCTGGCCGGTGACGCTCGAATGTGGCGACCTCATCTTGCGTCCCATTCAATACCGGGACAAGAAGGAATGGACCGAGGTCCGCTCACGCAACAGTGATTGGCTGGCGCCTTGGGAAGCCTCCAACCCGGCCCCTGGGGGCCGCCTGCCGAACTACCGGCAGATGGTGGCTTCCCTGAACACCCAGGCTCGGCAAGCGAGTGCCCTTCCGTTCGTGATCACGGAGCGTATTCCTGGGTTCAGCGAGCCTAGGATCGTAGGGCAGCTGACGGTCTCCTCGATTATGTGGGGATCGGCGATGACGGCCACGCTTGGCTACTGGGTTGACCAGGCCCGAGCCGGTCGCGGAATAGCTCCCACTGCGGTTGCCATGGCGACCGACCATTGCTTCGAAGCCCTTGGCTTGCACCGGATGGAGATCAACATCAGGCCCGAGAACGGGCCGAGCCTACGTGTTGTGGAGAAGCTGGGATTCCGCGACGAAGGGCGCCGTGAGCGTTTCCTTCACATCAACGGAGAATGGGCTGACCATCGAAGTTTTGCGTTGACCTCGGAGGAGGTCCCGGGGGGCTTGCTGGCTGCGTGGCTTAGACGCGAAGCCAACTAGTCCGTTTGGGTGAATGGGGGTCGTAAATCCATTGATTTGCCGACTCTCCGACGACACACCGCGGGCAATGCGGTGGCCTCTGCGTATTTGCTTCTACGGTTTTGATTGTGGACTTCCCTCTCAGCAGCTCGGTGATATTGGTCATTGCTGTCGCGCTGTGGATTTTTTGGGTTGCGCCATACATACTGCGGAACCGCCGCCAGCACGTCCAGTTGGCCGGTGACATCCCAGTAGATGTTATTGACGAAGACGCTCATGAACTGCAAGCCGGGGTGGTTCTGTCAATCACCCCTCGGCAGGAGAAAGCAATGGAAACCATGCAGAGCACCGCAACCGCATTGCCCAAGGTATCGGCCGGCGCCGGCGAACGGCGTGATGCTGCATCGGATGCAGTGGTCTTCAAAGTCAGATACGGGCGCTGCGCCCTTGCTCTCGCCGGTCTTCTCCTGCTGCTTACGGCAGCCGTTTCCGGTGTGCTGCGCATTCTTGGCCTCGTTTCGGCCTGGTTGCCGCTGGTATCCATAGTCGGCGTGGTTGGGACTGTTTTCCTGCTTCGCCGACTGGCTATCAGGGACCGCAGGGCGAAGATGAACAGGGCCTTCCGCAACGCAATGGGTCCCACGGTTGAGAGTCCCCGCGAAAGTTCTCCAGCATCGGACCGCCCGGCCACCAAGATTTTCGACGCGGAAGCCCAAGCCCGTGAAGCAACGCGCCTGACCGCCGTCGAACTTCGCCAGGCTGCCCTCAACGTTGCTGTCGCCGCCGGCGACAACACGGTCCGGTTTACAGCGGAATCCAAGGATTCTGAATGGCAGCCGGTGGACGTTCCCAAACCAACATACGTTGATGCCGCCAAGGCGCCTCGACCGGCACCCGAACCCCTCGACTTGCCTGAGGCTCCCAAGCCCCTCGGCAAGCCGACGCTGAAGCCGGCCAGTGCGCCGTCAGCGGGCGTGGCAGTCCAGGCGCAGCACGGCAAGCCTCAGAGCGCCCTCAGCAACCTCGACGACGTTTTGCAGCGCCGCCGGGCATAACCTCCCTTGACTACCGTGTGCGTGGCAGGTGGCACGGGACAGGTGGGCCGTGAAGTCGTCCGTTTGGCGCTCGACGCCGGACTCGACGTAATAGTGCTGAGTCGCCGCCCGCCGTCGGGCACCTCACCAGTCCATCACGACGGCGCCCGCTACTTTCGGGCTGACGTCACCACAAGCGCTGGGCTGGCGGAAGCCCTGCAGGGGGCCGACGTCGTCATTGATTGCTTGGAAGGGCAGTTCGGGAAGGCCCGCAAGAATTTCGCCGACGGCGGCGCGCGCCTGCTCGCCGCGGCCGCCGGTGCCGGCGTCCGCAAGGCGGTTCTCCTCTCGATCATCAACTGCGACCGGAGCAACGCGGCCTTTTATGTGTCCAAGGCGGACAAGGAACGGGTTTACGCACTTTCAGCGCTTGAGACGGTTGTTGTACGGGCCACCCAGTTCCACAGCCTCGTGACGGCGGTTTTCCAGGCCGGGGCGAAAGTTCGCCTCATCCCGGTCTTCAAGGGCGCGCGGTTTCAAACGATATCGCCGTCAGACGTGGCGTCTGAGCTGCTTGCCGAAGCACTGGGGGAGCCTTCCGCAGAGCGACACCGGACACGAACCATTGGCGGACCGGACATCCGGACCATGCGTGAACTCGCTGGGATCTGGCGAAAAGCTACGGGACATGCCGGGCGGATCGTGGAGGTGCCGTTGCCGGGAGAGATGGGCAAATATCTTCGAAACGGACTGAATTTGGTCCCAAGCCAGCGGACCGGGACCGACACGTTCGAGTCGTGGTTGGCAAAGCGGGAAGATAGTTTGTAGCCTAGGGGCACTGGCAACGCACGTTTGACTAGGGGCTATAGCTCAGTTGGTAGAGCGCTTCGTTCGCATCGAAGAGGTCAGGAGTTCGAATCTCCTTAGCTCCACAGTGAAGGCCCTCTGACCTGCGGAAACGTTGGGTTGGAGGGCGTTTCTTCTGGCCAGTTCTGAACCCACTCCACGGAAACCACACGTTTTGGGAACGCGCGCCACGACAGGCCGCTCGCCCGCTCCTGGTCGAGCCACCACTGGAACAGTTCATCGCTCGGCCCGCTCCAGCCGATGTCGTCGCCGGCCGCGGCGATGTAGCCGTCCAGGACAGGTTCATGCCGTAGATCAGTTTCCGCACGGCGCCACCCTTCCGTCAGTCGGTACCCACCTTATAGACCGGCACGGCACGGGAACACTGGCGCCCCGCACCTCATCAGCAGCATCCCGTCCCTCATGGCGCCACCGTAACTGCAATGATCGGGATGCCACAGGAATCCGAAGGCTCCGATTGGTGTTGCTGGACAAAGGTGTCAGCTCTGCACGAACAGGCCCGGTACGCGTCGACGGCCGTCGAATATGGCTGGTCCAGGAACGTGCTCCTGAACATGATGATGAGCAGGTCCATGGAACGCACCGGGGCAGCGCCGTCGAACTTTTGAGCTATCTCTGGTTTCCAGTCCCAGGTTCCAGCAGGGTCCGGATAAGGCCAGTGGCGGAGTCCATGCCGTAGATACTGTCCAAGCTGTTCAGTATGTTCTCGGGAGATTGGCGGGGATGGTTCCGGCCCATCCTTTGGGAGATTGCCACCACCGCAGCCAGCCCTAAATCCGGACGCATGGCTACCGTTTCGTACGCGAAGTCCTTTGCGCTGATGATCTGGATCCCGTTGGGGATCTTATCCAAAGGAAAGTCCTTGACATTGTCGGTCACGATGCTGCCGGCGCCCCCGAGGACTGCGGCAGCGAGGACGTGTTCGTCGTCGGGGTCCGGGAGACCGTACGTGCCTTCCAGTCCCTCCCATCCGAATACCAGGGCGTCACCGAAACTTGCACGCATTTGATCAGCGAGGTGGCGCGCCTTCTCTCGGGCGGTTTCCTCGCTGTCTCCGCGCTCTACAAGTTTGAGCTCTTCGTTGATTTCGACTTCTTCTAGAATCGCTTCGCTGAAGATGAAGCGGTACGCGCCTTCGAAGGCCAGGGACAGGAGGAAATCCCGCTGGAGGCTAGGCCAAAGCACGCAGCTATCGAGAAGAGCGGTAAACATGTGCCCTATCGTGCCATTACCGCGCGCGGCGTCGGCGTGCCGCTTCCTTGCGGGCGCGCTTCATCCGGTCGTTGGCCGTCTCGGGGCTTTCGTCCTCCGGTGCTGTCATGGACTCGAGGGCTTCATACTGCTCGGCTTTCCGCACTTCCTTGTACTCCAATACATCTTCGAGGTGGACCTTGCGGTGAGAGCCCGGCTTTTCAAAGGGAATCTTGCCTGCGTCCAACAGCTTAACGATCGTTGGGCGAGTCACGCCCAAGATCTCAGCCGCCTGCTGGGTAGTGAGGGTAAGCGAACTTGGGGTGATGGTTACGGCGAGCCCCTTGCGCATGGCCTCCACGGCCTTAACCAGGACTTCGTAGATCTCATGAGGGATCTCTACTTGATCGCCGGATTCGATGCCGGACAGAAAGAACTGGGGGATGGGCTTGGAACCGTTCCTTGCAGAGTGTGCTTCGATGAAGTCGTAAAGCTCACCGGTTTGAGGAGGTTCTGGAGCGAAGAACGTTTCCTTCGTAGCTGCGCTCGTACGCATGGTTCTCACTTCTTAGTCGTTTAGGTTTTTCGTTTTTTTCGTTTTAATGATCGTAGTCCTTTGTAGATGCAGTGGCCAGTCTTCGGCCGGCACCGACATCAGCCGGAATTCCTACGGCACGTATAGTCTGGCGGCGTTCTTCGTCCCGGATCCGCAGACCTTCTCTCTCCCGCTTGACGGCAGTGCAATCAGTGACGGCGTCCCGGGAACCGGTGCGGGGAACCTGGAAACCAAGGGGTCCACGGACTTCTACACCTTCACCGTACCCACCGGGGGCAAAACCCTTAGTATCAGTTGGGTGACGTGTCTGAGGAACCCCGCCAATCCATACGCGAACGGGCTCTCCTGGCAAGTCACGTCCGTGGCGAGCGGGGCGAAAGTCGCCGGGGACTTCTGCGCCTCAGGAAACAAGACCCTGACCCTGGCGGCCGGGGACTGCCGGCTCGAGATGGCCACCGACATAACCCGCAACTCCTACGGCACATACAGCTTCCGAGGGGCACTCAATGGGTAATCATGCTGGCATCACCGTAGACGAGGTCAAGATCCGCAGGGTCAACACGGACGCGCTATCCACCCAAGGGTTCCTCTGCGTACCTGATGGCGGAGCGAACCAGCCCTCGGCCGAAGACATCGACCGCGCCATTGCCGGCATCAGAATGCCCGGGCACCCCGACCAGCGGTTCCACGCGGTCGAGGTGAGCAAGGGAACAGTAATGTACTTCCACCCCGTCCTGGTGCCCCGGCATGCCGTGGAGATTGCGCACATGATCGCCGATGCGATCGCGCCCCTTGGCTTCACCGGCGCCATCACCGCATGTGCCGACCGCCCCGGCCCCCGACCCCGCACGAACCGGTACGCCTACTGTGCCGCCATCTGCTCCGTCGACGCAGCCCTGGACAACAACGAGACCCCCCTCGCTTTCCGTTCCGTGAAAAAGAACCTGGACCGGTGGGCAGTGGACAGCCCAGCGTTCAAGGAAGTCGTGGAACGGATCACCGGCTGGGCAGCAGCCAACGCGACCGGCCCGATCCTCGCCGGGCTCCACTTCACAATGACCCAATGTGAACCACACCAGGTTGCAGGGCTCCTGACCCGCTGCTGCGAGGACATCGGATGGGCCGACCTGCTGTTCCCCACAGCCAACGGAGACTGGTACGTGAAGTTCACCGGCGAGGGGTGGGTCCTCGCCGGCACCGAGATCAAGAAGGGCAAGGACGATGCAGGCGAGGCCCTCATGCGGCTCCTCGCGGACCTCGCACCGCTCTACGACTACGCACAAATGTCCCGGATTACCTTCGGGCTCGTCACCCCCGGGAGCGTGATGATCCAACGGACGGGACCAGGACACAAGATCCCGGATAACTATGTTCGCCAGCCAGGAGTGGTCCTCGTCCCCACCCCCAACGACCCTGATTTGAGCGCCGACCACGGATTCGTGAGGACATCCATTCCCGGGATCTTCGCCGTGCAGGTCCTCGGGCCCGGTCACCCGGACCTGCAGCCGGCCGACCGCTGGCGCGTCACCCCACTCGACGCAGGCCGAAAGATGGTCGCCGTGGACAACCTCAGCGATTGGTGGGCAGCCCCGCGTCAAACTCCTCCGGAAGATCTGCATTTTCGACGCGAAGCCAATAAGGCTCTCCTGTCCAAATGGGCATGACCCGAAATGCCGTCCCCGAATGGCCCAGTGGGGCTACTGCCAGCCTGAACTCCTCGTACCGCGGATGAGGCAGCGCGCGTCGGCATGAATGCCTCCGTTGGCGTCCTCGAACATCCCGCCACAGTCTGTGCACTCGAAACGGAGTCCATTCGGGCTGGCCCGGCAGCGGGAGTTGACCTGAGCGGGCCGTTCGATGCCAGCCGATCTCCACCCGTCCGTGCACGGCGATCGGTGGAATCTTGAGCCGGAAACACTCGCGTGCTTTCAGACGAAGCCCTGCGGCAGTGGCGATTGTTGAGGGCTTTGAGGTGGGGCGGTGAGGGAAGTTCGCCCACCTTTATTTCCACAGTCCAGGGATTGGCGGCGGCTAGGCCCGTCAGTTACGTGTCCGCCTGAGCCCGGGGGGCGCTGGTTGAGTCCCGTGTGATGAGCCGCGTTGCGAGCTCAATCCTGGGCCCCACTGTGTTTGCGTCGATGCCCTCTCTCTGATTCGTTAGGCGCAGGAGCATGCGAAAGGCGGTCGCTCCCATTTCCTGAATGGGCTGCCTGACAGTGGTCAGTTGTGGTCTCGCCCATGTTGCTTCGGGAACGTCGTCGAATCCGACGACGCTGACGTCCCCGGGGATGTTGAGCCCGAGGTAGCGCACGGCGTCGTAGACGCCGAGAGCCATCATGTCCGATGCTGCGAAGATGGCCGTAGGCCTGTCCTCGCGGTCCAGGATTTCGACGGCGAAATCGCGTGCCTCGTCGCGGTTCCAATCGGCGGCACCGATTAACCGAGGCTCGACTTGCAGGTCCGCGGCCGACAGGGCAGAGCGAAAACCGTCGAGGCGCGCTCGACTGTAGAGGTGATTCTTTACTCCGCCGATGAGGGCGAAGTGCTTGTGCCCGAGGCTTAGTAGGTGCTCGGCCGCAATCCGTCCACCTTCCCAGTTCGCCACGCCCACGCTTGCGGCATTACGCGGAGCGGGGCTCATCGGATCGATGAGGACGACGGGTATGCCAGCCGTATCGAGTGCACTCAGCTGTGTCGAGGTGGGATCGACCAGGACGACGATGGCTCCGGTTGACGGGCGGCGCAGGAGCCGGCTCACCCAGTCGCGGCCCGCGCGGGCGATCGTGAGGACCACGTCGCAGTCCGCGACCGCCGCGGCTTCTTCGACGCCGGTGAGGATGCTGTTGGCCCATGAGCCTTCGATGTTGCTCACGACAAGGTCGACGAGGCGAGGCGTGTTCCCGGGCGAGCGACCCACCGGGCGTGATCCCTTGGCCTTCGCGTAACCCATCTCCTGTGCGATCCGGACCACGCGCTCACGCGTTGCGAAGGACACGTCTGTCGCTCCGCGGAGAACCTTTGACACTGTCGGTGTGCTGAGGCCGGCCGCGGCTGCTACGTCGGCCAAGGTCGGGTTCTTGCCATCCGGTGCGGGACTGATATTTTTGCGCAAAAAAGTTTTCCTTTGATCTCCAAATGGCGATATGTATACTCTCTCTGCGCAAAAGGATATTTGAAAATTGCGCAACTTTTCAAATTTCGATGGCCCGGTGGCGGGTCGAGGAGGAAAGTCGATGGAGACTTCACGTTTTACTACATCGAGGCGGGGCTTCTTGGGCCTTGTCGGTACCAGCGCGGCCGTCGCCGCTCTTGCGGCTTGCTCGACTGGGGGTGGTGGCGGTGGGGCAAGCAGCAGCTTGAAGTTCTGGAACATGCCTTGGGGTACTCCCGCGTTCAACACGCTCGACAGCAAGATCACCCTTGGCTACAAGGCGGACTCGGGGCTTCCTGCGGCGACTTATCAGGCAATCCAGTGGGCGAACTTCAACCAGACTTTCTCGTCGGCCCTCGCATCGAAGACCGGGCCCGCCATCTCCTCGGGCGGCGGAACCCAGGCGTTCCAGTTCGCTAAGCAAGGCTTCATCGCCCCAGCGGACGGCCTCATCGAGAGCTGGAAATCCAACGGGATCTACGATGACTTCCTCCCCGGAGTCCTCGACACGATGAAGACCGACGCCGGATACGTCGCCGTTCCGTACAACCTTGACATGCGGGTGAACTGGTACAACAAGGAGCTACTCGAAAAGGCGGGCGCGAAGCCTCCCACCGACTGGCAGTCCTACCTCGACGCCGCGGCCGCTCTGAAGAAGATCGACGTGTACGGGTTCGCGGCCAACGGCAACGCTAGTGGCGGCAACGCCTTCCAGATGATCGTGGGCCTGATGATCAACAACGGTGGCGGCATCTTTGACGAGGAGCACAAGCCGAATTTGGTGACCGCCGCGAACATCGAAGCGCTCGAGTTCGTGCGCGAGAACATCAGCAAGGGCTACATGGACCCTGCCGCCATCAGCTACACGGCGACGAACGCGAACTCGCAGTGGAAGGCAGAGAAGTTCGGCATGGGCTTCGACGTCCCCAACCTCGCGGCCAACGTCGGCGGAGCCGCCGCGTCCCAGTTGGTCGTCAGCGATCCGCTCACTAGCGCCAGCGGCAAAAAGGGCGCCCTGTACTTCCCGAACAACATCATGATGTACAAGAACACCCCCAGCCAGAAGGGCTCAGAGGCGTTCATGACCTATTACTACCAGAACATGAAGGCCCTTTGGACCCAGAATACCGGCATCGGCCTCCCGGTACTGAAATCAATCGCGGCGACCCCGGAATTCCAGTCGGACCCAAACGCAGTCAAGATCGTCAAGATGTGGCAGCCCATCGCCAAGACCTGGGCAGCGCCCGGCGGAACCGCCCTTTTCTCGAACATTTCTTACGTCGACAGCACGCCTGCCATCTCCGACTTCGGCCAGAACGTTCTCTCAGGTAAGTCTTCGAAGGATGCCCTGACGACATTCCAGACGACGTTGACGTCGCTCATCAAGGACTGATCCATGACATCCACGAGCATCGCCGAGAGCGTCAAACGTGCACGCCGTGGGGTCGGGCCGGCCGGGGCGGGACGCCGGCCCGGTCCGGCGCCCGCTGGTCGGGCCAGGAAGCGGTTTACACCGCGGACCTGGACCCTCATGGCATTCGCAGCACCGTCCCTCATCCTCCTCCTGCTCCTCAACGTCTACCCGCTCGTGTATGCCTTGATTCAAGCGCTCCATGACGGCACCCTTCTCGAAACCGGGCCCTTCGTCGGATTGAAGAACTTCGGCGACGTACTCGCCCAGCCCTCGTTCTGGTCAGCGACGTCCTTCACCGTTGTCTTCACCGTCGTTGGTGTGTTCGGCTCGTGGCTCGTCGGACTCGCGATGAGCCTGCTGCTGCGCACCCATATCCCGGCCGGCGGACTGTTCAAGGTACTGCTTCTCCTGCCGTGGATAGTTCCCACGGTGGTCTCCGCGACGTCGTGGAACTGGCTGGTGGCAACACCCCAGAGCCCGCTTCCAGTGATCGCGGAGCATCTAGGCTTCGGAAACGTGCTCTTCCTGGCCGACCCGATGCTCGCGAAGGTCATCGTCTGCCTTTTCAAAGTGTGGATTTCGTTCCCGTTCATGATGATGATGATGTCGTCGGCTCTCGCCTCGGTTGACACGAACGTCTACGAGGCCGCGAAGGTCGACGGTGCCACAGGGTGGCAGTCGTTCCGGCTCATAACGCTCCCGCTGATTGCGCGCACGACGTTCGTGTCCTGGATTCTAATGACGATCTTCTGCGTGAACGACTTCCCAACGATCTTCCTGCTCACCGGCGGGGGCCCGGCACACGCGACGACGTCGCTGGTCCTCCTCGCCTACCTCACCGTCTTCCAGAACTTCCAGACCGGCCCCGGTGTCGCCATCGCGTTCCTGATGACGTTCGTCCTCGTGGTGATCTCGGTCGTTCTTTACCGCCAGATCCGAAAGGTCAACGTCGAATGATCACGACCAGTGCTCCCCGAGAAGAAGTCCGAACGGGACCCAGGGACAGGGCCGGGACTCCGTCCGACCGCCAGACCTCACAGGACATCCGTAAGAGAGGCAAGTGGCCACGCTTCGTCTTGATCCTGCTCATGACCGCGGTCGTCCTGGTCCCGATCGTCGCCGTCTTCGGACTGTCGCTGACACCGTCCCTCGGCTCGAACGCGGAAGGTCTCACCTTCGAGAACTTCGGGAACATCTTCACGCAGACGGCCGTCCTGACCTGGCTCGGCAACAGCCTTGTCATTACCGCCTTCACCGTCGTCGTCGCCGTCGCGGTCGCGGCTCCCGCCGGTTACGTTCTGTCCAGGGCCCGCAACCGGCTCGTGTCGGGATATTCGCTCATCCTGTTCGTCGTGCAGTCCCTGCCTGTCGTCACCTCGGCGATCCCGCTCTTCATCTTGTTCGCGAACCTCGGGTTGGTCGACAGCCTCTTTGGCGTCGTGATCATCTACGTCGGTGCCACGATGTCCGTCGCCATCTGGATGATGGCCGCATACTACGACTCCATCCCCATCGCTCTCGAAGAAGCCGCCTGGATAGACGGTGCCTCGATCTTCGGTTCGTTCACCCGCATCGTCCTCCGGAACTCACTGCCCGGAATCCTCTCAACCGCGATCTTCTCGTTTCTCCTGGCCTGGAACGACTACCTCATCGCCGTCGTGTTCCTCCGGTCCGACCCGAATTACACCCTTCCGGTCGGCCTGGAATCCTTCTTCCAGCAGAATGCCACCAACTGGGGGCTCGTCATGGCGGTCGCCGTCGTGATGATGCTCCCGCCGATCATCCTGTTCGCGTTCCTTAACAAGCACTTCTCAGTCGGCGGAATCGGCGGGTCGCTCTCTAGCCGCTAAGTGACCCCCGCAAGAACGCATTCACGAACCACGTCGCATGGCGGCAGCAAGGAAAACATGAGTACCCCCACGACCAAGACCGCACTTGTCGTCCGCGGCGGCTGGGACGGGCACCAACCCGTCGAGGCCACCAACCTCTTCATCCCGTTCCTCGAGACGCGCGGCTACACGGTGCGTGTGGAGGAATCACCCGCCGTCTATGCTGACAGCTCCTACATGCCCTCCGTCGACCTCATCGTCCAGTCGAACACGATGACCTCGATCGAGAAGGAAGAGTTTGAAGGCCTCCGATCCGCCGTCGACGCGGGAACGGGTCTCGCAGGCTGGCACGGCGGCATCGCCGACTCCTATCGCAACAACTCCGACTATCTGCAGTTGATCGGAGGCCAGTTCGCGGCGCATCCCGGCAAAGCTCCCGAAGAGCTCACCGGCGATCAGTCCGACAACTACCGCCCCCACACCATCAACATGACCGAAGCGGCAGCCTCGCACCCCATCACCGAAGGCATCGTCAACTTCGAGCTGACTACTGAGCAGTACTGGGTACTCCACGACAGCTACAACGACGTGCTCGCGACCACCACCCAAGCCGTCCGGCCCTGGGATCCGTGGAACCGCGAAATCACCTCACCCGCCATCTGGACCAGGCAGTGGGGCAAGGGCCGCATCTTCGTTTCTACGCCCGGTCACCATGTCGACATCCTTGAGAACCCGAACGTCAAAACCATCATCGAAAGGGGATTGCTGTGGGCGTCCCGCTAACCGTCGGAATCATCGGCGTCGGAAAGATCAGCGAACAGTACTTCGAAAGCCTCCCGAAGCTGCCCGGCCTCAAGCTCGTCGCTGTCGCAGACATCAACGAAGAACGTGCGCACGAGGTCGCGGCCGAGCAGGGCGTCGAAGCCCTGACGGTCGATGAGCTCCTCGCCGACGACCGAATCGACTCGATCATCAACCTGACCATCCCTGCCGCGCACGTCGAAGTCGGGACGCGGGCGCTCCGCGCCGGCAAGCACGTCTTTGCCGAGAAGCCCCTGGCGCTGTCCCCGGAAGAGGCCCTCCCCATGCTGGAGCTTGCTGACTCTTTGGGACTTCGAGTCGGGAGCGCGCCCGATACCGTCCTCGGCACCGGCGTCCAAACTGCCTTACAGCTACTCAACGAAGGTGCAATCGGCGCACCGATAGCGGCGCAAGTTCATTGGTCCGCACCCGGACACGAACGCTGGCACCCGTCACCACTCTTCTACTACCAACCCGGCGGCGGCCCGCTATTCGATATGGGTCCCTACTACCTGACCAGCCTCGTCATGTTCTTCGGCCCCGTCGTTCGAGTATCGGGAGTGTCCACTAGGTCCGACCGTGCGCGAACCGTCGAGACCGGGCCCCTGGCCGGCACACCGATCCCCGTGGACATCGACACCCACGTCAGCGCCCTCCTCGAGCACGCGAACGGGGTGACCACCACGATCACGGTCAGCTTCGAAGTCTGGGCCACCCGGACACCACTCTTCGAGATCTATGGCACCGATGGCACCATTGGCGTCCCCGACCCGAACAGATTCTCCGACCCTGTCGAACTGGCGACCCGCGAAGAACCGGAACGGCGTGAGGCGCCAACCTCTGCTGGCTACGAGGATGCCGGGCGAGGTTACGGCCTCGCAGATATGGCCAGAGCCATCGAGACAAACCGCCCACATCGGGCGTCCGGGCGGGTAGCCTTCCACATCCTCGAGGTCATGGATGCCATCGCACGTGCGAGTGGGGAGCGTCGGGTCATTGAAGTCGACAGCACGGTCGACAGGCCAGCCGTTGTGCCCTTTGGTGCGGCACCCGACACTTGGTAGGCGCAGGTCGCACACGGCGTCGCTCGTGTGGTCAGCCTCCTCGCAAATGATCAGGCGCAGAAGTCCGGAAGCCCGGCCTTCTGCGCCTGGGACCTTTAAGATGCACAACGACCCGCGCCCCTGGGGTTACCGCCGCAGACTTTCCGAGGGCAGTTCCCCGAATGTGTCCAGGTACAAGGCTGAGAAGCGTCCCTGGTGTGAGAATCCGCAGCGCTCGGCTATTGAAATGATGGTTTGCTGGCCCGGCTCCGACTCGAGAAGCATTTCGCGGGCGCGGTCCAGACGGACCCTTCGCAGCAGCTCCGTCGGTGTTGCCCCGGTCTCGGAGCGTAGGGCGAGTTGAAGGGTTCGGACTGAAACCCCAAGGTTTTCCGCTATGTCAGGGACGGCGAGGTCCTCTGATGCGTGATGTTCCAGGAGTTCCCTGAATCGCTGAATCAACCGGCTTTCAGCGTCCGGGTTGCGGTCCCCGCCTTCCGCTGGCGCGTCGTCCATTGCCAAGAGCAGCCGGGACAGCATGGTGTCCACCAGAAGCTTTTGGACAAAAACCGGAGCGGCGCCTGGGGTCTCGCTGATCATGTCATCGTGGAGTTCGACGACGGATCTTAGGAAGGCTCGCCCAGCAGCCGTGGCGAGGTTCATCGAATAGCCCAGGTCCATTGCTTTCGCAGCGGCCTCGCCATAGACCTGTTCGGCTACGGTAGCGAGCGCCAGGCGGCGCACGTAGACGATCAAATGCGGGGTTCCTTGATCCCATGCCATTGAAAAGGGGCGATCGACGGGCGGAACGGTCGCAACCCTCGGGCTGGAATCCACGGTGCTTGAGCCGACGTCCATGCGGGCGTGCCCAGCCAGTGGAATCTGGATCAGATGGAAGCTTTCCAATCCTTGGGGGTCGATCCGGACGTCGGCCCCGTAGTCCAAGTACTCGATTCCGACGTCGCCTCGGTGCAGGGAGCGCAGTTTCATGTCCACGGATGTTCCACGCGTGCGAGGAACGAGGTCATGGCCGCAGAACAGCTCGGCTATCTTTTGGTGGGCGTCATCGACGTCGGTCGTGGCGACCGTGGGGAGGCCCCTCAAGACGTCGCGCGGAAGAATCCTGACCATTGGCACCTGACTTCCCAGGGTTTCGCTTTTTGGATGGGCCCTGCGCCAAGTGGATATACCGGTTTTCAGGGTGTGAATAGAGTCATTTCTAGGACAAGTATGACGTACGTCATACAAAAGCAACAACGAATCCACCCTAGTGAGGTGAGCGGAAGTGAAGAACGTCAAGCTCGTGCATGAGCGGCGCGTGGAGTGGGAACGGACTCACCCCCGGCCAATCCCGAGGCCCTCCGCGAAGTAGCGACCGTCCGACCCAAGCAATCACCATCCACTGATTACCGATGAAAGGTTTGGCTATGTCCGGACTCTCAGGCAGGACCGCGATCGTTACCGGAGGCGTGACAAAGATCGGCCAAGGCGTTGTTACGGCCCTACGCGACGCGGGCGCCGCCGTCGTCGTCGCCGATATTGATGCCGCAGGAGGCGCCCAGCTTGATGCCCTGGGCCGCGGCATCCACTTTTCGCAGACCGACATCACCGATGATGGGGCGCTGTCCCGTCTCATGGACGAAACCGTCAAGCTGCATGGCAGCATCGACATCCTCGTCAACCTTGCCTGCACCTACAACGACGACGGTGCAGCATCCGGCCGGAGCGACTGGCTTGAGGCGCTTAACGTCAACCTGGTCAGTGCGGTGATGGCTGCCAGGGCCGCGCGTCCCCACCTGAAGGCCTCCCGGCGCGGAGCCATCGTTAACTTCACTTCCATCTCCAGTTCCATTGCCCAGACGGGGAGGTGGCTCTATCCCGCCAGCAAGGCGGCCCTTGTTCAGTTGACCAGGAGCATGGCGGTTGATTTCGCGGAGGACGGTATCCGGGTCAACTCGGTGAGTCCGGGGTGGGTCTGGAGCAACATCATGGATACCCTCAGCAACGGAAACATCGGCAAGACAGATTCTGTTGCCGCCCCGTTCCATGTTCTGAAGCGGGTTGGCCGGCCCGAGGAGATCGGAGACGTTGTCGCCTTCCTCGCGAGCGATCGGGCAAGTTTCGTCACCGGTGCTGACTGGGCGGTCGACGGCGGGTATTCCGCTCTGGGCCCGGAACGCGCCGAGGAAACCATACCCCTGCTCGCAGCTCAAGAGAGGTGAGTACAAGTGAAGAACGTCAAGATTGTTCACGAACCGCGCCAGGGCTGGCCGGCGACCGGACCCAAGTCATCCAGGCATGCCGAGAAAATCTAAGCACAAAGGGGCAACAACATGACACAACGCCACATCACCATTGTTGGAGCAGGGCAGTCAGGGCTGCAGCTGGGAATCGGATTGCTGGACGCCGGGTTGGCAGTAACCATGGTTTCCAACCGAACTCCCGAGGAAATCCGAGAGGGCAAGGTCTCCTCCAGCCAGTGCATTTTCCACGATGCCCTGGAACACGAACGAAGCCTCGCACTGGATTTCTGGCCGGACGCCCCCACTGTCGACGGGATCTCTTTCACCGTCCCTCATCCTGAAACGCCGGGAGAAAAGGCAATCAACTGGGCCTCCCGGCTGGACAACCCCGCCAAGTCGATTGACCAGCGAGTGAAATTCCCTCGATTCATGGAAGCCTTTGTTCAGCGCGGGGGAGACCTCCTATTTGAGGACGCAGGAGTCGAGGATCTCGAACGGTACGCCCAGGAATCTGATCTCGTCATTGTCGCTGCGGGCAAGGGCGAAATTGCGCAACTCTTCACGCGCGACGACCAGCGAAGCACCTATGACGCACCCCAGAGAGCACTTGCCTTGACGTACGTGAACGGCATGAAGCCCCGGGAGGAATATTCTGCCGTATCCTTCAACCTCATTCCCGGCGTCGGCGAATACTTTGCCTTCCCCGCGCTGACAACCACCGGACCTTGCGAAATCATGGTCTTCGAAGGCATTCCCGGTGGCCCGATGGACTGCTGGAAAGGCCTCACGCCCGAGGAACACTTGGAAACCTCCAAGAACATCCTCAAAACCTTCCTCCCATGGGAAGCAGACCGTGCCTCCGGCGTCGAACTCACTGATTCGAACGGTTTCCTGCAGGGACGGTTCCCGCCGACGGTCCGCCACCCCATCGCCACGCTGCCTAGCGGCAGGCAGGTGCTGGGCTTGGCAGATGTCGTGGTCCTCAACGATCCAATTACCGGCCAGGGATCCAACAACGCCAGCAAGTGCGCAGCTTCCTACCTGAAGAGCATCAAGGAACACGGCGACAGCGGCTTCGACGCTGCCTTTATGCAGGCCACCTTCGAAAGCTACTGGAATTACGCGAAGCACGTAGCCCAATGGACAAATGCCCTCCTGGCGCCACCCCCGCCGCATGTTCTGGAGCTTCTTGGCGCAGCGAACCAGTCAACGGAAATCGCCAACCGGTTCGTGAACGGATTCAACAATCCGCCGGACTTCCAGGAGTGGTTCATGTCCCCCGATAAGGCCGCCGCCTACTTGGCAAGCGTCGACGCCGCCAGAGTCTCCTAGCCGCCCCCTGGCAATTTACTGAACCACGTCGTTTGAAGGAAGCCTGGAAATGCGAAAGATTGCAATTATCGGTGCCGGTGAATCCGGCGCCCAGTTGGCCTTGGGCCTGCAACGGGAGGGGTACGCGATTACGCTCTTCTCGGATCGCTCAGCCACCCAAATCCGGACGGGCAAAGTTATGTCCAGTCAGTGCATGTTTGCCACCGCCCTCGCCGCGGAGGCCCAGCTAGGCCCGGCGCTAAGCGGCCTCTACGACAGCGGGGCGGTGCCTGCGATCAATGCCATACGCCTGCGGGTCGATGACAAGGGCTCCACGGATCCGATTGACTGGGAGGCCCCCCTGGATGCGCCGGCACGCTCGATCGACCAGCGGATCAAGAGTGCCGCCTGGATCGAGGCGTTCGTAGCCGCCGGCGGGGACTTTCGAATCGAGAAAGTCACGCCGCGCATGCTCGAGGAACTCGCACGCGACTACGATCTGGTCATCGTCAGCACCGGAAAGGGCGAGATCGGCCAGATTTTTCCAAAGGACAAGGCCAAGTCGCCCTTCGATCGTCCGCAGCGGGTCCTCGCACTCAACTACGTCACAGTCGGCAACCCGGGTGGGGAGCAGCCTGCGGCAGAAGAAGAGCCCGGCGCCGAAGAGCTGCCCGGGCAGCGTGGTGACAGCATCCGCATGTCCATGGTCCCCGGCGTCGGTGAATTCTTCACCTTTCCCGGGCTGACCGTCTCCGGCCCCTGCCAAATGATGGTCTTCGAAGGCGTGGTGGGCGGTCCCATGGACCGCTGGACAGACGTTCACACCCCAGAGGAGCAACTGCAGCGTTCGCTGGAAATCCTGGAGGAACACTTCCCGCACGAAGCGAAGAACTTCGCGGATGCAGTCCTTACGGACGAAGGTGCGACTCTCTTGGGACGCATCACCCCGACGGTGCGTTCGGCAGTGGGAGACTTGGGCAGCGGGGGACTGGTGTTCGGCCTCGGAGATGCGGTGCTGCTCAACGACCCACTCACGGGACAGGGCTCAAACAACGCCACTTTGGCTTCCCGATACTACCTGGAATCCATTATTCGCAGGGGGCAGGAGCCCTTCGACCGGAAATGGATGGAACGAACCTTCGACGAATTCTGGCGTGGCTGGGGACAATGGGCGGTCACCTGGACGAATGACATGCTCAAGCCACGCAGGGAACACCAGAGGGCGGCATTTGGCGATGCCTCGGCGCATCCTGCCTTGGCTTCAAGCATCGCGGCCGGATTTGATGATCCCCGAACCTTCTATCCATGGTGGTTCGACCCCGCGGCAGCGGCGGACTTCGTGGAGGCCCGGAAATCGGAAGATTCCGCCGCCTTTGACCTCAGGGACTTCAGGGGCGCGCTTGGACAGTTTGCCACCGGCGTCACGGTGGTCACCACCCTTGCGGCTGACGGACGAAAGGTGGGCATGACCGCCAACTCCTTCACCTCCGTCTCGATGGAACCCCCTCTGGTGCTGTGGTGCCCCAGCAAGCGGGCTCCAAGCCTCACCGACTTTGAGGAATCCACGCATTTCGCGATCAACATTCTTGCGAGCGACCAGCACGTGCTGTCCCGGCAATTCGCCACTCCCTCGATCGACAAATTCGAGGGAGCCGAGACATCGGAAGGAATTGCAGGAGTTCCCTTGCTGAATGGGGCGGTGGCCACGTTCCAGTGCAGGACCGTATCCCGGCACGACGCCGGCGACCATGTGATCTACGTGGGTGAGGTGGAGAAATACGAAAACCCGGGCGGGGCGCCCTTGGTCTTCCATGGCGGGAAGTACCACGCAACCGCCAGCCATCCGGACTTCTGAGAGGAGAGGCACGGCATGACCTCCAGCGAAATAGCGATCATCGGTTCAGGGATCAATTCCCTGGTGGCGGCAGCGGAGCTCGCGCTTGCGGGGAAGCAGGTGTGCCTGATCGAACGGCAGGACAGGCTGGGCGGCTTCATCCACTCTTCGGAGCGGACACTGCCAGGTTTTGTCCACGACACCTTCTCCTCTTGGCATCCCTTGTTCGTCTCGGGAGCCGCCTATCAGTCCTTGGGCCAGGAACTGCACGCCAGGGGGCTGGAATACTGCAACACCGACGACGCCGTAACAGCCAGCGTGGCTGCCGACCCCCGGACCGGCGCGCAGCGGGTTGTCATCGCCCACCGTGACCCGAGTGTCACTGCGGCGGGCCTCCATACCCCGGAGGATGAGGGCGCTTACCTCACGATGTTGGAAGACCTCGGCCGTAATGCCGGCACCGTTTTCGGTGCGTTCGGCGCTGAACTTCGATCCTTCAAGCAGGTCCTGAAAATCGCCTTCGGCGCCTTGAAGAGAGAGCGGTTCAAGGGCACCGAAGCTTTCGTCCGGGACTCCGTGATGAGCGGTCGCAACTACCTCAGGAGCCGGTTTGATGGGTGGGAGGCGGACCAGCTCTGGTCCCCCTGGCTGCTCCATGCCGGCCTTGGCCCGGACCAGGCAACCGGCGGCGTCATGTTGCCTGTTATGGCCATGAGCATGCACGGTCACGGCCTTCCCGTGGTCAAGGGGGGTGCCTCGAACTTTGTTGCCGCCTTTGAGTCCCTGCTGCGTGAAAAAGGCGTACGGATTCTGTTGGAGACAGATGTGGACGAAGTCCTCGTGGAAGCCGGCAAGGTTGTGGGCCTGAAGACTTCCAACGGCCCCATCGAGACGAGCACGGTCCTTGCCAACGTCTCTCCGCAAGCCCTGTACTCCCGACTACTGAGCCAAACACCGGATAGCACAGCCAAAGCTGCCGCGCGGTACCAGAACGGTCGTGGCGCGATGCAGATCCACCTCGCCCTGGACAAGCCCGTGCAATGGCTGGACGCCAGGCTGAACGTGGTGCCCCTCGTGCACGTGAGCAACGGCTCCGACAGTACAGGCATAGCGTGCGCCCAGGCCGAGGCAGGGTTGCTGCCGGCGGAGCCAACTGTAGTGGTTGGCCAGCAGTGCGTGCTTGACCCGTCGCGGGCTCCCCATGGCAAGGCGACGCTCTGGTTACAGCTGCAAGAAGTGCCCTTCGCGCCAACCGGGGATGCGGCAGGGGTGCTTTGCGTGGACGACGGTTGGTCCGCAGAGCTGAAGGAACAGTACATGGAACGGGTCCTGTCCAGGCTTGAACAGTTCGCGCCTGGAACGCGGGACTCTGTCCTGGCATGGGACATCCTGGCACCAACTGATCTGGCCTCCGAGAACCCCAACGCCGTCAAAGGGGACCCCTATGGGGGATCTGCGGAGCTGTTCCAGAATCTGCTGTGGCGTCCCTTCCCGGAGGCGGCGGGACACAGGAGCCCAATCAAGGGGCTATGGCACATAGGAGCTTCCACCCACCCCGGTCCGGGGCTTTCCGGCGGCTCGGGACACCTCGTAGCCCAAAGGCTGAACAAGTAATCAAACCCATAGGAGAACAAATGTCTGTCCTCAGCGGGCTCACGGCAGCCCTGTCCGATGGCTCCATCGAAGTCATCGACCTTACGACGCCGCTCAGCGGTGACACCCCGGTACTTAGCCTGCCGCAGCCGCTCGCCAACACGGTAGGTCTTACACTCTTGCCGGTCAGCAATTTCGACGACGCCGGACCCGCCTGGGCGTGGAACGACGTCACCGTAGGCGAGCACGCCGGCACCCACCTGGATGCACCCATCCACTGGATTACGGGCCGCGAAGGAAAGTCGGTGGACCGGATCGAGCCCCGGCGCCTGGTGGGCCCCGCCGTCGTCATAGACAAGAGCGCCGAGGCGGCGCAAGACCCTGATTTCCTGCTCGAACCGGAGCACTTCGAACAGTGGCAAGAAGAAAACGGGCAATTGCCCGAGAACTGCTGGGTGATCTTCCGGACCGGCTGGTCCGCGCGCGGAGGAATTGCGGCGGACTTCGTCAATGCTGACGAAAGTGGTCCGCATACTCCCGGCGTCTCTGTTGCAGGCGCCAAGTGGATTGCCGGAAACGACAGAATCAGCGGGTTCGGGGTTGAAACCGTTGGCATCGACGCCGGCCAGGCCGCAAATATGGACCCCATGTTCCCGGTCCATTCCTTCCTGCTCGGGGCGGACAAATACGGGCTGACATCGCTCCGGCAGCTTGACCGTCTCCCGGTAGTAGGCGCGACTCTGGTGGTTGCGCCGTTGCCGATCGTCGGCGGAACCGGCAGCCCGAGCCGTGTCTACGCATTGGTGGAGGCTTCATGAGCGGGAAGGTTCAAGTATCCGCGCTGGTTGGCAGGACCCTGGCCAGCTTGGGAGTCGGCCATGTCTTCGGTGTAGTTGGCAGCGGCAACTTTGAGGTCACCAACGCCCTCATCAAGGAAGGCGTTCCCTACACCGCGGCCAGGCACGAGGGCGGGGCGGCCACCATGGCTGACGCGTACTCCAGGATGTCGGGGAAGGTGGGCGTGGTGACAACCCACCAAGGCTGTGGTCTGAGCAATGCCATCACGGGAATCGGCGAAGCGGCGAAGAGCCGCACGCCCCTCATCGTGCTCACCGCTGACACCCAGGCGGCTGCGATCCGATCGAACTTCAAAATAGACCAGGACGCACTTGCCCGCAGCGTCGGGGCAGTGGCCGAACGGATCCATTCAGCCGACACCGCGATCGCAGACACCGTGAGGGCCTTCCGGACCGCCGTCAATGAACGTCGCACCGTTGTCCTCAACCTGCCCCTTGACGTGCAAAACGCGACGGCGGCGGACCTGGTTGACCCAGTCGGGATTCAGGAACCGTCCCGGATCAGGCCTGATGCCGCGGCCGTGGAAAGACTCGTGGCCCTTATTGCCGAGGCCCGCCGTCCCGTTTTCGTCGCGGGACGCGGCGGGAGGGGCGCCAGGGACTCCATCCTGGCATTGGCCCGGCATGCGGGAGCGCTTGTGGCAACTTCCGCCGTCGCCAGCGGCCTGTTCAACGGCGATTCCCACAACCTCGGCATTTCGGGCGGTTTTTCATCGCCGGTTACTGCGGAGCTGATCAGCGGCGCGGACCTGATTGTCGGATGGGGCTGCGCCTTGAACATGTGGACCATGCGGCATGGCCGGCTGATCTCCGCCGGCACCAAAGTGGTCCAGATCGACGTCGAAGACGCCTCGCTCGGCGCCAACCGGCCGATCACCCTCGGCGTGATGGGCGACTCTGCCCTCGTGGCAGACGACGCTGTGGCGGCCTTGCGCAGGATCCAGCCAGCCGCCGCGGAAAAGTACCGCACCGAGCAGAACGCGTTGATCATCAAGGAAGGCTCACGGTGGCGGGATGTTGAAACCCCTGATCTGTCCACGGCGTCGTCCATCGATCCGCGCGTGATCAGCCGGGAACTCGATTCGATTCTGCCGGCTGACAGGATCGTGGCCGTCGACTCGGGCAACTTCATGGGATACCCGAGTCAATATCTGGCAGTGCCGGACGAGTTTGGCTTCTGCTTCACCCAAGCCTTCCAGGCGATCGGCCTGGGGCTGTACACGGCCATAGGGGCCGCCGTCGCCCGCCCGGACCGCCTGCCGGTCCTCGGCGCGGGCGATGGCGGATTCCTCATGGGCATCGGGGAACTGGAAACAGCCGTGCGTCTCAAGCTGCCTCTCGTCTGCATCATCTACAACGACGCCGCCTACGGTGCCGAGGTCCATCACTTCGCCGAACACCACGAGGAAGCAGAGCTGGACTCCGTGTGCTTCCCGGAAACCGACATCGCGGCCATCGCCAGGGGATACGGCGCCGATGGCGTCACGGTCCGCACGGTGGACGACCTCCAGCCGGTGCGTGACTGGGTTGCTTTGTACCGTGACGGCAAGCAGGGACGCCCTCTCGTGATCGACGCGAAGATCGCCTCGGATGGCGGATCCTGGTGGCTCGCGGAGGCGTTCCAAGGCCACTGACTGACCATCGAATTGACCCGGCCTGGAACGCGTGAGGTCTGCCCTGTCAGTCGATGCGTCCAGGATCGGGAGCGAGTCCGCTCTGGTGAAGTTCGTCCCAGAGCGAGCCGGGGATATGCGCTCGGTAGCGGTCCACGGTGCTTCGTACGTGCGCCTCCGTGCGCATCCCGGTCACGACGGATACGACAGCGGGGTGGCGCAGGGGGTATTGGATGGCGGCTTCGGGCAAGCTCACGCCGTGCCGGGCACAGACCTCGGCGATTCTCCGTGTTCGCTCCAGGACCGCGCTGGATGCCTCGCTGTAATTGTAGTGTGCGGAGCTGTTGACGGTCGGGCTGCTGAGCAGACCGGAGTTGTAGACGGCCGCAGCGACGACTCCCACTCCGCGTTCCCGCGCGAGCGGCAGCAGGTCCGCGAGGGCTGTCTGGTCCAGGAGGGTGAACCTGCCGGCGATCATGACGACGTCGACGTCGGTGTTCCTGACGAAGTCGGCGAGCATCGGGGATTGGTTCATTCCGGCGCCGATGGCGCGGACGATGCCCTGTTCCCGCAGTTCGACCAGGGCTGCCATGCCGGTGGTCGAGGCGGACTTCCAGTGGTCGTCGGGATCGTGCAGGTAGGCGATGTCCAGGTAATCCGTTCCGAGGCGAGAGAGACTCTCCTCCACGGAGCGGAGGATGCCGTCCCGGCTGAAGTCCCAGACCCGCCGGCGCCTGGCGGGGACGATGAATCCGTCGTCGTCAAGCCGATCGGCGGTCTCGGGGCTGTCGAGAAGAAGCCGGCCGACCTTTGACGAGAGGACGACGCTGTCGCGGCCGGTGTCTTTGAGCGCCCGGCCCAGCCGTTGTTCGGAGAGCCCCAGGCCGTAATGGGGGGCAGTGTCGAAGTAGCGGATTCCTTCGTCAAGAGCGGCTGTTACCGCGTGCGCTGACTCGTCGTCGGTCGTTTCCTTGAAGAGGTTTCCGAACTGGGCGGCGCCGAGGCCTAGTTCGTTGATCGGCTGGCCGGTCCGAAGCGACCGGGTGGGAAGGGCCGGTTGTCGTGCCATCGCTGGGTGATCCTTCGTTCGGGAGTATGCGGGGAAAGAGGCTCCGTGCACAGTCTATCTGCTTTCAGCATACGTATTATGTTTCGCGCGGATTTCGTTTAAGCTATTCGGGACCGGATGCGGATTTGCCTCCGGCACCGAGGCGAGGAAGGACGGGTCGGCGATGTTGGCTGCGAATTATTTGGGTGAGCGAACGATAAGTGTGGAGGAGCGCGACCCGCAAGAACTGCGCTCTGGGGAGGTCCGGGTGGCCGTCGCGTACGTCGGGATCTGCGGTACGGACCTCCATGTGTTCCACGGAGACATGGATTCCCGTGTCACGAAACCGGCGACCATAGGCCATGAGATGTCGGGCACTGTCGTAGAACTTGGCGCGGGTGTTGAAGGCTGGTCGGTTGGTGACGCGGTGACCGTGATGCCGCTGGCCTGGGACGGGACCTGTCCGGCGTGCCTGGCCGGGAACGAGCACATTTGTCAGAACCTTGACTTTATAGGCATCGACAGCCCCGGGGCGCTCCAGCAGTTCTGGAACGTTCCGGCGAGGACGCTGGTACGTCTGCCTTCCGGGATCTCCCTGCGCGATGCCGCCCTGGTGGAGCCGGTCGCGGTCGCGGTTCACGACGTACGCCGCTCGGGACTCGGTCGAGGCGACAAAGCGGTCGTGATCGGCGCCGGCCCAATTGGGGTCCTGATCGCGACGGTGGCATCGGCATTCGGCGCGGAAGTCGCCGTCTCTGAAATCGACCCGGGCCGGCGGGCTGCCGCCGAAGAGATGGGGCTGGCGACACTGGATCCCTCCTCCGTGGATCAGCTCGCCTGGGTGGATCATTGGACCGGCGGCGCAGGGGCCGACGTGGTTTTCGAGGTCTCCGGCTCAGCTACCGCCGTCCTGGCCGCTACGAGCCTGGCGAAGGTGCGTGGAACGCTGGTGGTAGTGGCGATCCATTCACAGCCGCGGCCCATGGACCTGCACCGCGTGTTCTGGCGGGAACTCACGATCCTCGGCGCCAGGGTGTACGAACGACGCGATTTCGAGCGTGCCATCGAGCTCGTGGCCGACGGGACGATACCCGCGCAGAAGCTGATCACCGGGGTCGTGCCGCTGCAGGAGGTGGCATCCGCCTTCCATGCCCTTGAGGCAGGACAGGCGATGAAGCTCCTCGTCCAGGTGGGTGCCCGATGAACCCTTTCGACCTGACTGGCCGCCTGGCCGTGGTGACGGGCGCCAAACGCGGTATCGGCTTCGCGATGGCCCAGGCCCTGGCCGCCGCGGGCGCCGACATCATCGGGGTGTCCGCCAGCCTCGACCCGGAATCCTCGGCCATCGCAGACCGGGTGCGCGAATTTGGACGCGACTTCTCAGGGCACCGGGTCGACTTCGCCGACAGGGCGCAGGTAACGGCGTTCGCCGACCGGCTCGCGGCGAACGACCGGCCCGTGGACATTCTCGTCAACAACGCCGGGACCATCCGGAGGTCTCCGGCCTCCGAACATCCGCTCGGCTGGTTCGACGAGGTTTTGGAGGTCAATCTGACAAGCGGTTTCCTCCTCAGCCAGATCCTCGGCCGCCGCATGCTCGAGGCCGGGCACGGCCGGATCCTCTTCACCGCATCGTTGCTCTCGTTCCAAGGCGGGATCAACGTTCCCGGCTACGCGGCTGCGAAATCCGGGGTGGCAGGCCTAGTGCGCGCCCTGTCGAATGAGTGGGACGGCCGGGGGGTGACCGTCAACGGCATCGCCCCTGGATATATCGCCACCGACAACACCTGGGCCCTCCAGAATGATCCGGATCGCTCGCGGGCCATTCTGGAGCGCATCCCGGCCGGCCGGTGGGGCCACGCCGACGACATTGGCGGCGCCGCTGTCTTCCTCGCCTCGGATGCCGCCTCCTACATATCAGGGGCGATCCTGCCCGTCGATGGCGGGTGGCTCGGGCGATGAAAATAACGATCCGGTGACACGATAGTGTGAGCCACTAGGCAAACATAATACGTATGTTCTATATTGGAGTTACGCCTCCTCGGAGTCGTCAACGAAGTCGACAAGGCAAGGAAATCTCACATGGATGGAATCCACACTGCGGCGCGTTCACGCCGCAGATCGGCATTGACTGCCGCCGCTCTCGGCGCCGCGACGGCGCTCCTGGCCCTCAGTGCCTGCAGCACCGGCGCAAGCTCAACGAACAGCTCGAACGGCTTTCCCGAAGCCAAACAGGACACGACTTCCACGATCACCGTCTGGGTGGACGCGGACCGCCAGGCCGCGGTGAAGGCATTCCAGAAGGCGAATCCGGACGCGAAACTCAATGTTGTGACCTACGACGGATCGGCCAACGGTTCGAACTCGTTCCAGACGAAGATACAGCTCTTCGACCGGGCCGGAAGCGGCTGGCCGGACGTGGTCTTCTCTTCCCAGAACAACGACGCGGCATGGGCGAGCCAGGAGAACGGGGGAAAGCAGGCCTTCGCCGCGGTGCTCGACAAAGGTCTCGTTCCGAAGGACACGCTCGACAACTTCACCCAGGGTGCGCTCAACCCGTGCACGGTGAACGGACAGGTCTACTGCCTGCGCAACGACCTCGCCCAGACTGTGCTCTGGTATAACAAGCCGCTCATGGACCAATTCGGCTACTCGGTCCCGGCCACCTGGGAGGAGTACCAGGCACTGGGCGAGAAGGTCGCGAAGGAACACCCCGGCTACATCATCGGCACAGCCGGAGACGCATACACGCCGGAAATTTTCATGTGGGCGAGCAAGTGCCAGGCCAACGGCGTGACCGGCCCGAAGGCCGTGACAGTGAATACAGACACAACCGAATGCAAGCGGACGGCGTCGATGCTCGACACGCTCCGTAACAACGGCACCGTCCCGGGCGTCAGTGTGTTCACGCCTGAGTTCGTCAAGAACTACACAGGCAAAGTCCTGATGATGCCCGGCCCGAACTGGTACGCCGGAGCAATCTTCAACAACACGCAATCCCTCAATGTCCCCGCGGGCCAGCTCGGCGTGACGACTCCCCTCAAGTGGAAGGGTGACGACAAAGCCGTCACCGGCAACGTCGGTGGCGGGACCTGGTTCATCTCCAGCCACTCCCAGAACCTTCAAGCGGCAGAGAAATTCGTCCAGTTCGCCACCACGGCAGACGACTACCAGGTCGAGTCGGCTCCCGGATACCCGGCTTACGCGCCGGCAGCCGCGAAGTGGATAGCAAAGCAGGAATCCAGCAAGTACTTCGCGACGCCGCTGCAGCCGGTCGCGACCGCCGCGACCCAGGTGTGGGACGGATGGGGATACGGGAACTTCAGCCAGGAAGCGGTCTGGGCGAAGACCATGACCCCCGCGATCACCGGGGGGAAGTCGATCGAGGAGCTACTACCGACCTGGCAGCAAGCTATCGAAGACCAAGCCAAGGTCAACGGATACAAGGTGAACTGATATGACCCTCGCTCCTCCGAGCGACCAGCTGGCCGCCACCGCCTCCCGGCGCGGGCGGCCAGCCCGGGGCAGTGGACGTGCATCGGGACGCCTGCCCATCGGCTATGTCTTCGTATCGCTCTACGCCCTGCTCGCTCTTGCTTTCGGAATCGTTCCGTCCCTTTATGCCGTGCTTCTCGCATTCACCAACCCTGCCGGCGGTTTCGCCGGCGTCGACAACTTCGTCAAGGTCATAGGTGACTTCCGATTCTGGCCGGCCGTCCTTCATGTGACGCTCTACCTCGTCATCTGGCTGACCGGCCTTGTCATCTTCGTTGTGGCCCTCGCACTGATCGTCCACGCCGTGCGGGTCCGCTGGGCGAGCACAACACTGCGCTTCCTCTACTACCTGCCGGGCGCCCTGGCCGGCGCGTCGAGCGTGCTGCTGTGGTTGTTCGTCCTCGACCCGACAGCCAGCCCGGTGAGCGGCCTGCTCCGGCTGATGGGGTTCAATAGCTTCGTCCAGGTTATCCAACCTGGCAACCTGCCGGCGGTCTTCGCGATCATCGCGTTCTGGACCGGGGCGGGGGGATGGATAGTGATCATGTACGGCGCGCTGAACAACATCAGCACGGACGTGATCGAGGCAGCCCGTATCGACGGGGCGAACACCGTTCAAATCGCGCTGCGCATCCAGCTCCCGATGCTTCGCAAGTGGGTCGCGTATATGGGAGTCATGTCGCTGGCGGCAGGCACCCAACTGTTTGTAGAACCGCAGCTCCTCAGCCAAGCGAGCAACGCCGTCGTCCCTAACGACTACTCGCTCAACCAGCTCGCCTACCAGTACGCCTTCCAGCAAAACGACTTCAACGGCGCGGCCGCGATTTCGCTCATCCTGCTGGTGGTCGCGCTGCTGCTGTCCTGGGTGTTCGTGACCCGCGGCGGCCTGTTCGAAAGGGAATGACCCATGACATCACTCACAAGCGAACGCCGCAACCAAGCGGGCCTGCGCGGATGGGGCGGGCGTTCCCTCGCCGGAATCGTCCTCATCGTCTTTGTCCTGTTCTTCCTCATCCCGATCGTCTGGCTTCTGTTCGCCGTCACCAAGTCCTCGCACGGCCTCATCGTGAGCAACCCGTTCTCGCCCGGTTCGTGGGCGGACTTCGCGGCCAACTGGAATCAGCTGTTCGGTTTCCAGGGCGGGGCGGTCACGGGGTGGATCGGAAACTCGGCGCTGTACTCGGTCGGCGCGCTGGTGATCACGCTTTTCGTGAGCATCCCGGCCGGGTACGCCCTCGCCCTGACCGAGTTCAAGCTGCGGAACCCGCTGCTCATCCTGACCCTGGTCGTAATGCTCATCCCGGGCACCGCCCTCGTGCTGCCGATATTCCTGGAGCTGAACACCGTCGGTCTGATCGGCACCCCGCTCTCGGTGATCCTCCCGATGTCCTTCTTCCCGTTCGGGGTGTATCTGACCTACATCTACTTCTCAACGAGCATCCCCCGCGACCTGCTGGCCGCCGCCCGGATCGACGGCTGCACCGAACTCCAGGTCTTCACCCGCATTGCCCTGCCGCTGGCCGTGCCGGTCGTCGCCCTCGTCGCGTTCTTCAGCTTCGTGCAGAACTGGAACAACTTCTTCCTGCCCTTCATCATGCTGCCCTCCAGCGACGGGTACCCCATCCAGGTCGGCCTCACCTCATTGCTGGCGGCCACCCCGGCCTTCAACCCCAGCTCGGCCGGATCCGACTCCATCCAGCTACCAACCCTGGCCCTCGGGACGATCGTGTCGATCCTCCCAGTGCTCATCGTCTTCCTTTTCTCCCAGCGATTCCTGGTCTCGGGAATGACCGCCGGAGGAACCAAGGAATGAGCGCCCCCGCACTCAAGGAGAACAACGAATGAAAATCACCGGATACCGCAGTTTGCACACAGTGCACGACTGGGGACGCATCACCGGCGACGTCAACGGTGTACAGACGGGCAACACGACCCCCGTCCCCGTGCTCATCATCGAGACAGACAGCGGCATCGAGGGTGTGGGCCTGGGCGCGCACACCGACGTCGCGCGGGTATTCCCCGCCATCGAGGGCGAGGATCCCAGATCGGTCGTCGCCCTCTACGACCGGATGCTCGACTGGGTCTTCAAGGCCGGCCACTCAGGGGCCACCTTCGGCACCATCGGGGCCGTCGATATGGCCCTCTGGGACATCAAAGCAAAAGCGGCCGGCGAACCGCTATGGCGCACGCTCGGTGGACGCGAGCGGTTCGTACCCGGATACGCCTCCGGCCTTGAATACGGCCTCAGCGGCCCCGAACTCGCCGATCTCTTCGAACAGTTCGCTGATCGTGGGTTCAAAGCGGCGAAGCTCAAAGGCGGCCGCGACCTCGACCGTGACATACCGCGATTGGAAATCGCCCGCGACATCTTCAGCCGCAACGCCCGCAGGCCCGCAATCATGCTGGACGTGAACGAATCGTGGAACCTGGCGCAGGCGGCACGAAACATTGCCGCCATCGAGGAACGCATGGACCTGACCTGGATCGAGGAACCGCTGCGTCGCTGGGACGCGGCCGGCATGGCCTCCCTGCGCGGCAAGGTGCGCACCGCGATCGCCACCGGCGAGAACCTGACCGGGCTGGAACAATACCGGCCGCTCCTCGACGCCAACGCGGTAGACATTGTGCAGGTCGGAAACGTGTGGGGGATCACCCACTTCCTCCGCGTAGCAACACTGGCCCACAGCCGGGACCTGCCGGTTAGTCCTGTCGCATTCAACGCCAACCCGGTAGCGCATGCTGCCGCCGCCGTCCCGAACCTCCTGACCTTCGAAGTGCAGGATCTCCACTTCCCCGTCGGCCTGGACGTCGACCAGTACTTCGACGACGGAGGCATCATCCTCGGCGACCGCCCCGGACTCGGCATCATCGTGGACGAGTCACAAATGTCACCCGCCGGCTCCGCCCCGGCACTCCTCGCGCGAACCGGGCCGCACATCCGACCCGAACGTGCTGCGCTCAGGCTCGTTGCTGAGCCGGACATCATCGATGTCCCCGCTGTTTCCGTGAGGCCGGCCCTGTGACCCGGACACCCGAACGTCACGCCTTCGTGGTCGGTGTCCGGCCAGACAAGCGGGAGGAGTACCTGGTGCTGCACGGCTCGGTGTGGCCCGGGGTCGAGCAGAAACTGCTCGAATGCAACGTGCGCAACTACAGCATCTTCGTCTTCGGCGACGTCCTGTTCGCGTACTACGAATACATCGGCGAGGACCACGAGGCCGACATGCAACGGATCGCCGCTGACCCCGTCTCCCAGGAATGGTGGACGCACACCGACCCGTGCCAGGTAAGAATCGCGGAGGAACGGAACCCCGGGTCACTCTGGCAGCCCATCGACGAAGTATGGCACCTCGAATGACCTCCCGTCTCGACGCGCACGTGCACCTGTGGAACCGGGCCCTCGACCCGCAGGACTGGATCGACCCGGAGACGATGGCGCCGATCGACCAGGATTTCGGCACCGGGGAGCTGGCGACGATGCTCGCCGAGACCGGAATGGATAAGGCGATCGTTGTCCAGGCGAGCAACAGCGTCGACGAAAGCATCCGGCTTGCACAGTCGGATCCGACCGTGGTTGCCGGGCTGGTCGCCTGGGTGGACCTCACCCAGGACGTCGGCCCGCAGCTCGAGAGGATCCTCGCCACCGCGTCCGTTCCTATCGTCGGTGTTCGTCACCTCGCCCACATCGACCCCGACCCCGCATGGCTGCTTCGGGAGGACGTTGCACGAGGCCTGAACGCGCTGGAACAAGCCGGCCTGTGCTTCGACCTCGTCCTTCGCCACTGGCAGCTTTCGCAAGCAGCCCATGTGGCGTCCCGTCATCAAGGGCTGCGGCTCGTCCTCGACCACCTCGGCGGCCCACCCCCGCCGGATACGGACGCGACTGCCTGGGAATCGGGCTTCCGTGATCTCGCCGGTCTTCCCAACGTCGTGGCGAAAGTCTCGGGGCTCACCTCCGGTCTCGTACCGGGGAGTTGGACGTCAAGCGACCTTCGCCCCGTCGTCGAGACCGCGCTGGAGGTGTTCGGTCCCGAACGGCTGATGTACGGTACCGACTGGCCGTTGGCCGAACTCGGCGGAGGCGCCGGCATCTGGAAGACGGCTCTTGAGACCCTGCTAAAAGGAGCAAGCGAGGACGCCTACGACCGGCTGTTCGGGACGACCGCCGTCGAGGTCTATTTGCAGCAAAACCCTGATGGGCAACCCGCGGCACGGTAGATGCCCGCTGGAAAACCCATCTCCTACTTACCGAACCACCCATTTCATCAGGAGACCGTCCATGTATCTCATGCGCATCGGAGCGCCCGGCTGTGAAAAGCCCGTCGCTCGAGTCGATGACGACACCTACGTTGACCTCTCGGACGTAGTGTCCGATTTCAACGAAGACTTCTTTGCCAGCGGCAGACTGGAGGAAGTCAAGGACATCGCCGCGGCACGGATCGCGGCCGGAGAGGTGAGCGAATTCAGGGGAGAAAGGATCGGGGCACCGATAGCACGCCCGCATCAAATCCTGTGCATCGGGCTCAATTACAGCGACCACGCAGCCGAGACCGGTCAACCCGTACCCGACGAACCCATCCTGTTCATGAAGTCGCCAAACACCCTGATTGGCCCCAATGACGACGTTCGAATCCCCCGCGGATCAACGAAGACGGATTGGGAGGTTGAGCTGGGTATTGTCATCGGAAAGCGGACAAGCTACCTCGACACGGTCGAGGAGGCCAGCGATTCGATCGCCGGCTTCGCTGTCGTCAACGATGTCAGCGAACGCGCCTTCCAGATCGAGCGTGGAGGACAGTGGTCCAAGGGAAAATCTGCAGAGACCTTCAACCCGACGGGCCCATGGCTCGTGACCCCGGATGAAATACACAACGTCCTCAACCTGGACATGTGGCTGGACGTCAACGGAATCCGCCGCCAAAAAGGATCCACGTCCACAATGATCTTCGACCCGTACTTCATCGTTCACTACCTCAGCCAATTCCTCGTCCTTGAGCCAGGAGACCTGATCAACACCGGGACACCTCCCGGAGTCGGGCTCGGCTTCAACCCTCCCATCTGGCTACAAGCCGGGGACGTCATGGAACTTGGCATTACCGGTCTCGGCAGCCAACGCCAGACCGTCATCGGACAAAAATAGGAAGCAACATGAACGACTTCAAGAACTTAGTCGCCATCATCACAGGAGGAGCAAGCGGCATCGGGGCCGCCACAGCAGACCTTCTGGTCGAGCGCGGAGCCACCGTCGCGATTCTGGATCGCGACGTCGAGTCCGTCCCGGACGGCCAGCTCGGCGTCAGGTGCGACATCACCGATGACGAACAGGTCAGAGCTGCTGTTGCCACTATTGCCGAGCAATTTGGTGGCATCGATATTCTCATCAACAATGCCGGCATCGGTGCGGTTGGTGACGTCAGCGCCAATGCCGACGAAGAGTGGCACCGGGTTTTGGATGTCAACGTGGTGGGAATTGCCCGTGTCACCCGGGCGGCACTTCCCCATCTCCGGGCATCCTCGCACGCGTCCATCGTCAACACGTGCTCCGTGGTCGCATCAGTGGGAGTCCCCAACCGCGTGCTCTACGCAGCCAGCAAGGGTGCCGTGGCGGCCATGACTCTTTCCATGGCCGCGGACCACGTGTCAGAGGCAATCCGGGTTAATGCGGTAACCCCCGGAACGGCAGACACGCCCTGGGTCGGCCGCCTACTGGACAGTGCCGATAACCCCGACGCCGCTGCCGCGGCACTGCGGGAACGGCAACCCATGGGAAGGCTTGTCAGCGCGGCCGAAGTCGCGCACTCAATCGCCTACCTGGCATCCCCACTTTCGGCTTCGACCACGGGAACCCTTCTGGCCGTCGACGGAGGCATGGCGGGACTTCGCCTGCGGTAAGCCTTAGCGACAGCCGGACGCCGCAGAAGTCCTATTTGGCCTTCTGAGACGCAGCGACGCCTCGGGCCCGGGGAGCATGATCGGGAAGCCGGCGGCGCTCCCACGCGATGTGGATGTGGTCGTTCATCGCCTTCTCGGCCGCGACGACGTCCTTGCGCTCGATGGCGTCTAGGATTGCCGCGTGCTCCTCCAGCGTCCGCGCAACAGCGTCCGGCGTGTTGATCCCCTGATACCGACTCGACTCGACGGCTCTCTTATAAAGATGCTTTGCGATGTTTTCAGCCAGCCTGTTGCCGGAGATCTCCATGACCGCGAAGTGAAAAACCACGTCGGCCTGGCGGAAGGAATCCGTCTCGGACTCGCTCTCCCGCATGGCCGTCAGCGCATTCTCCAGCCGACGCAGTTCCTCGGCTGTCCTCTCTCCGGCCACCGCGCGGGCCATTGCCGACTCGAGGCTCGCTCGCACCACCGTAAGTTCATCCAGCACGCCAAGGGTCTCATCGTTGTCTATCAACGCCGAGAGTACAACCGGGTCGAGCATGTTCCAATACCCGGGCGCCCGGACCTGCGTGCCCCGGCCCTGCGCGACGATGACCAGCCCTTTCTCCTCAAGTCGTTTCACCGACTCGCGCAACACCGTACGGCTCACGCCGAAGTGCTCGCTGAGAGGCCCCTCAGGCGGGAGCAGATCATCCTCCTTGAGCTGACCAGTCACGATCAAATCCACCAGCTCGGCCACGACCGCGACCCCAAGGCGTCCGGCCGGAAGCCGCTGGGGGATGAGGCGGGTCACTGCCATCGGATCAATCGTCATAGGTATGACCTTACCCCCAACTGAGGATCTGCGGGGTGACACGGCGATAGGTGGCCTTTCAGTCGACCTGCGCCCAAACAATGGCTTGTCTGCCCGTCGCCTGGGTGCGGACAACGAGAGACTTGATCATCGGAAGGCAATATTGAGTGCGGGGAGCATTACAAGCCAATTTGAATGATTGGAACACGTGTGGGACGCCTGCTGTGACATCGAGGATGACGTCTACTTCGGCGTGGCGGGCTCGTTCGGCCAACCGGACCGAGTCATCCAAGAGTAGTTCGTTGGTGCCGACCTGGAGTAGTAGTGGCGGGAAACCTGTCATGTCAGCGAGGGCCGCGGGCGCGAGAAGTTTCTGGTGCGGGTCTTGTCCATCCAGGTAGAAGTCCCCGGTATGCGCCATTCCTTCCTTGGTGAAAAACGGGTCGATCCCGGTCTTGGTTTCCATGCTGCGGCCTGAGCGGGTGTGGTCCAGGCCGGGAGAAAACGCGACAACTGCGCCGGGAACGGATGCTCGGGCGCGAGACGGTAGTCCAAGGAGATGGCGCGCATGCCTGTCCGCGTGACCAGGCTCGCCGTCAGGCCCAACGCGGGCTGAGGGGATCCTAGCGAGAACGAGCCACCGTGGAAGTAGAGGATGCTTGTTGCTCTCGACTCACCGTGCTCCTCGTCCAATGCCCCTCACGAAAATTAGAGCAGATCCGGCGCTAAGGCACCCCTGTGCGATGCGGTGCGGGTCATCGCTTCGCCTCCGTCGCGTTGAGATTGCTAGATTTTTTCAACCCACTGCGCGCGCCACGCGGGCGCTTCGAAGGCCTCACTCCAGTAGGCGGTTTCCTTGGCGATCTTGCCTGCCCGGAATTCAAAGATGAAAACTGTTTCATACTGTGGGCCACCATAATCCAACGACGCCTCGGCGATTACCAGGTCCCCGGCGCTGAGCATTCGGCGCGGCGTGATGGTCGGCAATTGCGGGAAGGCTTTGTAGATTCCCCTCCGGTTCCCGGCGCCGCGTACGATCTCTCCGGACTGCGGCCAGTGCATGACCGCATCGTCGTGGAACAGCTCGTCCATGATCTCAATTTGACGGTCGTTGATACAACCGATCAGCCGGTTGACTACATTCTCGTTTGCGGTCGTTTCATCCACTGTCTTGACCTGATTCCTGGCGGTGTTGTTGGCGGATTTCCCTGATGCGGTGCCCGAGCCGGGGTGTGCGCCTTCCACTCATGGTATTCCGGGTGTCGGCCGTGTTGAAGGGGCTCGGCTGACATGCTTGGCGACGAGAGCTTGACGCCTTCGAACTTGGCGAAGCCGCGGCGGCCGTCCAGGATTTCAATGTCGCGTGATGCGTGACGTCGACTCGCGGATCACCAGTTCTGGCTCGACCACGAAGTGCTGGGCGGGTTCGCCCGTGAGGATTTGATGGTGGAGCATTTTGAAGGTCGCGATGCCCAACGCCCGGAAGTCAAGGCGCATGGTGGTGAGGGGCGGTGAGAAGTAGGCGGCTGCAGGCATGTCGTCAACCCCCACGATTGAGAAGTCCTGGGGTGCCCGTCTGCCGCGCTTTTCCATGGCGCTCATGAAGCCGAGCGCGATCTCGTCGTTGCTCGCGAAGACAGCCGTAAACGTGGCCGGAACCGCGAGTTCGCCCGCTCGAAATCCGGAAATCGAGGACCAGTCGTCCGCAACATCGAGCACTTGGGGGCTAAGGCGCGCGCTCTGCATGGCATCGCGATAGCCGCGCTCACGCTCGCGTGCTTCATTGCGGGTCGAAGGGCCGGCGACATGCAGGATGTCGCGATGCCCCAATGCGATGAGGTGATGGGTGGCTTCCCAACCCGCCGCGTGCGAGTGGGCACCTGCCGAGCCTTCCTCCGTCAGCGGAAGCTCGGAAACCGTGATCAAAGGCGTTGATTGGTCCCAATCCGTGAGCAGCCTGTCGATACCGGGCACCGGTGTCGACAACACAATTCCGTCAACTTGCACCGACTTGAAGTGGGCGAGCGCTTGCCGCGCCTCGGCTTCCCAGTTCTTTGCTTCGAAGTCGAGATCAAGCTGGGCGATTGTGAGCGTGACATCGGCCTCGCGGGCCGCAAGTCCCAAGCCGGTGAGCACGCTTGCGCTCCCATAGTTGAGGGCGCCCATGGCCAAGACGCCTACAGAGTTCGTCCTGCTCGTGCGAAGAGTGCGGGCGGATTGATTGGGCACGTACCCCAGTTCTTCGATGGCCGCGGCAATGCGCTCGCGGGTCTCGGCCCGCACGTAACCGACACCGGTGAAGTAGCGCGACACCGTCTGGGTCGAGACGTTGGCCAGCCTTCCGACGTCCGCCATGCTGGGCCGTGCCGCCGTCTTTGCTTTCGCCAAATGCCTACTTCTTTCACGCAGTCCGTCACCGACACCTTGTTTGTAAGTTTACGTTCGCCTACGCCGGGTCAACTTCAAAATAATTGGTCAACCGGTTGACGTGGGTTATCGATAACCCACATACTCGTTATGGGCTAGGTCACACCCGGCAGCGTTCCTCAACAAGGCGCTTTGGCCGAGGTACCCGTGACAGAGCACCCTCAACTCAAACTACGAAAGGACGCGAAGATGCGTTTGCTAGCCAAAGGCGTAGCAGCATTGGCCGCCGTCGCGCTGCTTGCCGGCTGTGGTGCCAGTGCGTCAACCACTTCGAACGATTCCGGAAAGACCACCGTCACGTGGTGGACCATCAACCAAAGTTCCCCCAGTGCCGACGCACAGATCGACAAGATCATCACCGACTTCGAGGCAACCAACCCCGACATCAAGATCGAGCGGACGTCACGGGCGGTCGACGCCCACAAGGACGCCCTGCGTACAGCCATAGGCACCTCCGCCGCCCCTGACATCTACAACTATTGGGCGGGCCCGGGCCTCGGTGGGGAGCTGGTGAAGGCCAACGCCAGCGCGGACCTCACGGAATACTACAAGCAGTACAACTGGCAAGACCGCTTCACCGGGGCCGCCTTGAACCCGGTCACCCAGTACGGTGGCTACCAGGGCGTGCCATGGAAGCTCAACGGCGAAGCCCTCTATTACAACAAGGCCTTGTTCGCCAAGGCGGGCATCACCAAGCTTCCGACCACCATCGATGAGCTCAACGACGCGGCCGCCAAGCTCAAGGCTGCCGGGATCACCCCGATCGAGTTCGGCGGAACCGTCAACTGGCACGTCATGCGGTTGCTGGACACCTTCCTTGAGGGCTACTGCGGCTCCGCCAAGTTCGACCAGCTGGTCACTAAGAAGGCGAACTGGGGCCAGGAAGACTGCGTGACGAAGTCGTTCACCAACCTCGCAACCTGGTCCAAGGACTACCTCAACCCGGGCTTCATCGGAATCAACAACGACGAATCCTCGGCCCTGTTCTACAACGGCAAAGCCGCCATGGCCCTCGAAGGCGACTGGTTCAACAAGAACATCAGCGACCAGAAGGTCAACATGGATGACTTCGGCGTCTTCCCGCTCCCCACGGGCACCGGACGCCTCTACGGATTCGAAGAAGCCGAATACATTACGAAGGACAGCCCGCACAAGGACGCCGCGGCCAAGTTCCTCGACTACCTGACCTCCACAAAGGTCCAACAGGAAGTTCTGGGCACCTTTGCCACCCAGTCCGTCAACAAGGCAGTCACACCCAAGTCCGGCGGGAACGCCTTGAGCACGTCCTGGGACAGCATCTTCAAGAATGCCAAGGGCCTGTACATGAACAATGACCAGAACCTGTCCCAGTCGAGCACCACTGAGTACTGGCGGATCCAGAACCTCGTGGCAACCGGGGGCATGGACCCGAACCAGGCTGGCGCCGAATTCCAGAAATTCCTGGACTCGAACAACTAGCCCGACGACGGCGGGGTGCGGCCGCCCGCCGCGGCCGCACCCCCTCGCTCCACACCGTTTTCACGAACCAAAGGCAAACCCTTGACCAAGCTCACAGCCACGCGGCTCTCCGAAACACCGGGGCTGAATCCGCGGCCTTCACGCAAGAAACCATTGCTCAAGAAACCATTGCTGAAGCGCATCGCCAAAGGCGGCTTTGTCGCCGCACTTCCTTTCCTGGCCCCGGCCCTGGCAGCCTACGTTGTCTTCGTCATTGGCCCCATGTTCAGCGCCGTCCGCCTGAGCCTGTATAAATGGTCCGGTTTCACCACCGACCAGCAGGTTTTCGTCGGTTTCCAGAACTACGTCCGCTTGTTCACCAAAGACCCGGTGTTCTGGACGGCAGTGCAAAACAGCATCATCTGGGTTCTGTTGTCACTCGTCATCCCCACCAGCCTTGGGCTGATGATGGCGCTGGCACTCAACCGCCCGGTCTTTGGCCGCAACGTGTTCCGTTCGGTCTTTTACATCCCCGGTGTGCTCGCACCGATCGCCATCGCCAACATGTGGCGCTGGATGTACAACCCCAACTACGGCATCTTCTCGGACATCTCCAAGACGCTGCACCTCGGCGACGGCTCCGGAGTGACGTTCCTCAGCGACCCCAAGGTGGCCATCTACGCCGTTTTCGCGGCCTTCGTCTGGCAGGTCGCCGGGCTCAACATGGTGCTGTTCCTCGCCGGCCTCCAAAGCGTTTCGAAGGAACTCGTCGAATCGGCGAAGCTGGACGGCGCGAACGCGTGGCAAGTGTTCCGGAACGTGACCCTTCCGGCACTCCGGCCGACCGTCGTCGTCGTCCTGGTCCTGACGATCGTGAACTCCATCAAGGTCTTCGACTTGGTGGTCGGCATGACCGGCGGCGGGCCAGCCCAGAAGTCCCAGGTCCTGGCCCTCTGGTCCTACACCCAGTCCTTCCTCAACCACGACTTCGGACTCGGCAACGCCACCGCAACCGTGCTGCTCCTCATCACCCTGGTACTGGTGATCCCCTACATGATCTGGTCGACCAAAGGAAACGAAGACTAATGTCCACCCTGACCATCAGACGCCGCACCCAAAGGGTCGACCACACACCACGCCCCCGCCGGAACGTCGACTACATCCGCGTCGGCCTCTGGATCGCCTTGGCCATCTGCATGCTCGTGTGGGCGATGCCCCTGATCTTCGTGGTGCTCACCTCGCTGAAGACCGAGAACCAGATCTTCTCCACGTCCTCGTTCTCCCTGCCCAGCAGCGCCGAATGGGCAAACTACGCCAAAGCACTCGCCACCGGCAACCTGCTCACGGCCGGCGGAAACAGCCTCCTGATCGCGGTGATCAAAGTCCCCATCGGCTTGTTCATCTCGGCCGCGGCGGCCTTCGCCCTCTCGCGCATCAAGTTCAAGTTCAGCCGCGGTCTCTTGGCGGCCTTCGCGCTCGGCTCCATGGTCCCGATCCAGGTGGCACTCGGCCCGCTGTTCCGCACCATCCTTGACCTCGGGCTGCTGAACAACCCGCTCGGGGTGATCCTTCCCTACATCGGCTTCGGCCTGCCGTACCAGATCTTCATCCTCTACGGCTTCTTCACCTCCGTACCGAAGGAAATCGACGAAAGCGTCAGGGTCGACGGCGGCGGAAACCTCCGATTGTTCCTGCAGATCATCCTGCCGCTGTCCAAGCCCGCCCTCGCGGCACTGTTCATCCTGGACTTCGTCTCCACGTGGAACGAATACGCCATCGCGCTGGTGATCCTGCAGAACAAGGCCTCACAGACCGTCCCGTTGGCCATTCAGAGCTTCCAGTCGCAGTTCACCAGCTCGTACGGGCCGCTCAATGCCTTCACGCTCATGTCCATCCTTCCTGTGGTCATCATCTACCTGCTCTTCCAGCGCTACTTCGTCCAAGGCATGTTCACCGGCGCAGTCAAGGGCTAAGCGCCCCCTTGCAGCGACCCACCACAACCCAGAGAGAAACGATGCAAACCTTCACCACCACGACGCCGCTGTTCGAAGTCATGCGCGACCCCTCCGCCCACGGGATCATTTCCGCGGAAATCCCCGAGCTCGCAAACAACCCGATCCTGCACACGCTGTACCACTACCCACTCGGCCTCATCCTGGGAACCGAGGAACGGCTGCAGGGCGATGTCGCCCGCCGCGAGGAAATCCTCGCACGCATCACCGCCCTGACACCGGCCCCCGGCGCCCACGCGAACAGCAAGCCGACACGTTCCCGCGCACGTTCCGACTACGAGCCCGAGGACACCACGGAGGCCAGCGCCAAGGTGACCTTCCCGTCGTCGGGCGCCAAATGGGCCGCCTTCGAGATCGAGCTCATCGGCCCCCGCCACGGCAACCCGTTCACCGACGTCGAACTCAGCGCCGAATTCTGCAGCAGCGGCACCTCGCTCACCGTCCCTGGTTTTTACGATGGCGACGCCACCTACCGCATCCGGTTCCTGGTTCCCGAATCGGGAACCTGGTCATTCACCACAGCTAGCAACGCCCGTTCCCTGAACGGCATCAGCGGCGCCTTCGACGCCGGTGCGGCTGCGTCCCGCGGCGTTGTCCGGGTCGCCGAACAGTTCCATTTCGCGTACGACGACGGCGCCCCTTACGTTCCGATCGGAACGACCTCTTACGTGTGGACCCACCAAGGCAACGCTTTGGAGGAACAGACCCTGAAGTCCCTCGCGGCCGGGCCATTCAACAAAATGCGCATGTGCGTCTTCCCCAAGTCCTACCTGTTCAACGAGAACGAACCCGAGATCTACCCCTACGAGGGCTCCGTTGAAGCCGGCTTCGACTACCTGCGACCCAACCCGGCGTTTTGGCGGCATTTGGAGCGTCGCATCGATCAGCTCGAGGAGCTGGGGATCGAAGCGGACCTGATCCTCTTCCATGCCTACGACCGGTGGGGTTTCTCCGCCATGGGCCCGGACGCAGACGATCTGTTCGTCCAGTACGCGGTCGCCCGCCTCGCGTCCCGCCGCAACATCTGGTGGTCCCTGGCGAACGAGTACGACCTCATGTTCGACAAAACAACCGATGATTGGGAGCGCTTCGCGGGCATCGTCACCAAGAACGATCCCAACCAGCATCTCCTCTCCATCCACAACTGCCGGGACTTCTACGACCACTCCCGTCCTTGGGTCACCCACTGCAGCATCCAACGGCGCGATATTTACAAGACTGCCGAAATGACCACCGAATGGCGGGAGCAGTACGGCAAACCGATCGTCATCGACGAATGCGCCTACGAAGGAAACATCGATCAAGGTTGGGGAAACATCACCGGCGAGGAAATGACGCGCAGGTTCTGGGAGGGGGCGGTCCGGGGCGGGTACGTCGGCCACGGCGAAACCTACATGGATCCCGATGACATCCTTTGGTGGGCCAAGGGCGGGGAGCTCAAGGGAACCAGTCCCGAGCGCATCGGCTTCCTTCGCCGGATCCTCGATGAGGCCCCGGGCGGACGACTCGAGCCCCTCGAAGGAAGCTGGGACGTGCCCAGCGCCGGCATCGAGAACGAGTACGAACTCATCTACTTCGGTTTCAACCAACCCACCTACCGGCGCTTCGTCAAACCGCAGGACCTGACATATGAGATTGACATCATCGATACCTGGAACATGACCGTGGACACCCTTCCCGGCACGTTCTCCGGCCGGTTCAGGATCGAGTTGCCGGGCAGGCAGTACGTAGCCGTGCGACTGCGCGCTGTGGCCTGACGTCCGAGCGAACGGTGATGCCGCTACGAGGTGGCTGCGTCAGCTGATCCGCTCGGCGAGGGCCACGGTGATTCCCTCTGGACCACGCACGTAGGCCATCCGCCACGCTCCCTCATACTGGCCGATGCCACCGACCAGCCCATACCCCTCGGCGGACAGCCGGTCGACGTGCGCCTGGAGATCATCGACTTCGAAGGACAAACTGCGCAGCCCGAGTTCGTTGGCCATGGCGGCAGGCGATCCCGGCGACGGGTCTGGCCGGACGAAGCTGGAAAGCTCCACCCCTGTTCCTCCGTCAGGTGTCCGCAACATGACGATCTCTGTACGGGAATCCGGGATCGCTATGACCGTGTCGATGAACTCGCCCTCCACGAACGTCCGGCCCTCGATCTCGAGCCCGAGTCCAACGAAGAACGCCGTCACGTGGTCGAGGTCTTCAACGGTGACACCGACGTGGTCGAACCGCATGATGCGCGACATGGGAAGCCCTCCAAGTGTTCGTTTACGCGGCTGTTCGTTTACCGGCCCGGGAGGGAGCCTACCGCGGACTTTACGTCGGTTTCACGCCGGGAGAAAGACTCCTTGCTGAACTGGGCGGGAGTCCGTGTGCGGGTAGGGACGCTTTGCAGGATGGAGGGCCCGGGGGAGTCCCGGCACGCTTGCCGGTTGGCGGGCACAGCCTGTGCGTAGGCTTGGGGAGTGGCGATGCATGAGGATCAGCGCAGTCTGGGTCGGTCTGAAGCTGTGCTTCTGGTGCGGGGGCTGTTTCCTTCGGTCGCCGAATCGGAAGTCACCGCCGTTGAGAGTGCCGGGACGGTTAATTACCTGTACCGGGTGGGAACAAGGTGCGCCGCCAAGTTCCCGATGCAAGGCGGGGACGCTGGCGAAGCCCGCGCAGTCCTTCTTGCAGAACACGCTGCGATGCGCGAGTTCGCCGCAGTGAGCACCGTGCCGTCCCCTTTGCCAGTTGCGATTGGTGAGCCTGGCGGAGAATACCCGTTGCCCTGGTCTGTCCAAACCTGGATCGAGGGCGAGATTGCGACCCCAGCCTCGGCCGCGTCGTCGGCATCCTTCGCCCTGGACCTCGCAGCGCTCATCGCGAGTCTTCGTCAGGCGGACACAAAGGGTCGCTCGTTCTCTGGCGAGGGTCGCGGAGGGGAGCTGGTTGCGCATGATGGGTGGATCTCGCAATGCCTGCAACAAAGCGAAGGACTCTTGCCGGTGGATCGGCTCCGACGGGCCTGGGCATCGCTCAGATCGCTGCCTCGCCACGGTGACGATGTCATGTCCCACAAAGACCTCATTCCCGGAAACGTAATCCTTAGGTCCGGTCGCCTCGCGGGCGTCCTCGACACCGGTGGCTTCGGCCCTGCCGACCCTGCGCTCGACCTCGTTGCCGCATGGCACATGCTCGACTTCAGCCAACGGGACACCCTCCGCACCAATCTCGCGCTCGGGGACCTCGAATGGAGGCGGGGCGCCGCCTGGGCCTACGAACAAGCGATCGGGCTCGTCTGGTACTACGCCGACTCGAATCCCACAATGAGCGCACTCGGGCGGAGCACACTCGATCGCCTGCTCACGGATCCCATCTTGGGCTTGTAAGACGATGGTGTCCCGGTGGGCCACGTTCCTCAGGTGAATTTGGGTGAATTTGGTGAATTTTCGACGAAAGTACTCGCGTTCCAACCGGCGTCGGGCTGGTTTGGAGTTCGGGGGCTTACTTGCTGATGGGTTTATTCAAGGCAAGGCTTCAACGGCGAGGACCGCGTGTATGCACACCCTATGTTGGCCATTAGTAGAAGGCCTTACCATCAGGACAGGGCACTTTGCCGAAAGTGCGCTGGGTGATGTCCCGTCTCACCTAAAGTGACCCAGTCTCTCCACAAATGAACCATTGGGCCAAACTTTCTATCACCATAATCTGGAGGTTGACGTGACAACTGCAATCATTGGAATCGGTAACATCGGGTCCCGGGTCGCCCGCAATCTTGTTCAGGGCGGCGAGCCGGTCGTCTTGGCCGCCCGCGATCAATCCGGTGCTGCATCGTTGGCCGCTGAGCTGGGTCCGCTCGCGAGCTCGGCAAGCGTTGCCGATGCCGTATCACAGGCTGACGCTGTCCTGATGGCCGTGTGGCTGGACACTGAGAAGGAACTCATCTCCGACTTGTCACAGAAACTGGTCGGCAAGGTGGTAATCGACCCGACCAACCCGATCGGGCCTGATGGCCGCGGCGGATATACCAATACGCTTGCGGAGGGCGAATCAGCAGCCTCGATCGTCGCAAATCTGCTCCCTGCAGGTGTGCACTTCGTGAAGGCTTTCGGCTCGTTGGGTGCCGATGCGCTGGGCTCGGCAGCCAACCGGCCCTCCGGGCGGGCAGTCCTGTTTTACGCAACCGACGACGACGCAGCGGCCGAAACGGTGGAGAGGCTCATTACTGCTGCTGGCTTTGATCCGGTCAAAGCCGGCGGAATCGAGGCGGCCGGCAGGCTCGAGCTGATGCGAGGCGACCTTCACCAGAATGGCGGGCTTGGTGGAAAGCTTTTGAACGCCGACGAGGCGCGTGCCGCCCTCTAGTGGTGGTCGGGGCCGACCGGGATGGAAAGAGCCACACCGCGATTCGAGCTCTGCTATTCACGGTGACTGGCCTGATCCTCCCGGGCACCGAATCCCCTTATGAGTTCCAGTGGTAGTGGCCATTCCTGTCTGGGCCTTTGCCGCCGCAGACGTAGATGTTGCCGGCGGCCGAGACCCCTTGCATTCCTACGTCCGCATTGGGGCAGAAGGCGCCAGGGATTACGCCTTGCACGACGTTTGTTGCCGGAGCCGGAGCCGGGGCCGGAGCCGGCGGTGCTGCGGGCACGGCGGGTATGGGCGCCGGCGGTGCCACGGGGGCCGCTGGTGCTACCACCGGGGGTGCGGGTGCGGCAGGTACCGCAGGCGCTGCGGGTATGACCGCGGCTGTAGTTGGCTCGACCGAGACGAGCTGCGTCGGAGTGGGCGTCGGCGTCGGGGCGGGCGAAGCGCTGGGTGCAACACTCGGAGTCGACGTGTAAGTAGCTGAAGGCGAAGGGCCGGAACTTGCCAACGCGGTGGAGGGTTGGCTTGGGAGGGAAGGCTGCACATGCGAAGCCGGCGCAATAGGGGTGGCAGCGACGGCTCCGCCCATAGCGACGAAACCAATAACCAGGCTTCCCGCAAATGCCGCGAGGCCTATCTTGCGGCTCGGGAGGTGGGCCCAGGACCGCCGTCCAGTGACCATTGTGTACAGGGTCGTGACGAGGAGGAAAAGGAAGAGGAACAGGACCCATACGGCGGGGGCGCCTGTTGTAAAGGTCAAAATCAGCAGAAGCAGCGTAGCGGCCAAGCCCACCTGAGTCGAACGGCCAAGAGATCGAATGGTTTTCAAACTATTCCCCAAAATATGTGAGAGCCGGGATGGGACGCTCGCGATTGATAAGTCCACTTAGTACTACAGGATAAAAGTGGCATTTTCCATGCAAGAAACGAAATTCGCCCCGTCGTGTCGCTCACGGCGGTGGATCCCGGCTTCGTCTTAAAGGTGCCTTGACTACACGAAAACGGATAGCAGCAGTGTGAATCCGAATCCCACGACGGAAATTATGGTTTCCATGACCGACCAGGTCTTGATCGTTTGCCCGACCGTCAGTCCGAAGTATTCCTTGACCAGCCAGAAGCCGGCATCGTTCACATGGGAGAAGAATAGCGATCCGGCCCCGATGGCGAGTACAACTAGGGCTAATTGAGCCGGCGCCAGGCCGGTTGCCAGAGGGGCGATGATCCCGGCCGCTGTCACCGTAGCAACGGTCGCCGAGCCGGTGGCGAGACGAATCAGCACCGCGATGATCCACCCCAGCACGAGGGCCGACAGGCTGGCGGCTACCGCGATCTTGGCGATCGCGGTTCCGGTGCCGCCGTCGACGAGCACCTGCTTGAAGCCGCCGCCCGCGCCGACGATGAGCATGACCCCGACAATCGGCAACAGGCTCTCGCCGATCTTCTTCGTCAGGGTGGAGGCGGAGAAGCCCACCCTTGTACCGAAAGTCACCATAGCCAGAAGCACCGCTACGAGCAGCGCAAAGACCGGATCACCGATGAAGTCCAGCAAGGGGCGCAGCGCGGCGCTTTTGTCCATCCAGATGTCTGCCCCGGCTTTTATCAGCATGAGCACCAACGGCGACAGCAGGGTCACCAGGGTCCAGGCAAAAGACGGGCTGCGCGTGGCTTGCGGATCCTGTGCCTTACCTACGGGCGCGTCGCCGCGCGAACTGGCGGCTTTTGCACCAGGGCCTTTGGAGCCGGCTGGCTGGGAGTTCGCGCCAGCTCCGACGGTGACTGCCAAGCCAGCGCCAGCGGCGCCGATCGGCACCATTCGAGCGGCGAGGCGGCCAAACAACGGACCGGCAATGATGACAGTGGGAATGGCTATAAGCAGGCCAAAGGCAAGAGTCACGCCGACATTGGCGTGTAGGATGCCGATTGCCGCCAGCGGACCGGGGTGCGGAGGGATGAACCCGTGGAGCACGGACAGGCCCGCCAGGGCCGGAATACCAAGCCGCATCGCCGGACCCTTGGAACGGTGCACGGCCAGCATCACGACGGGTATGAGTAGCACGAGCCCGATCTCGAAAAACATGGGGATGCCGATGATGCCTGCGATCAGCGCCATCTTCCAAGGCAGCGTTGCAGGCCGGCCATGGAGAAGTGTGTCCACGATCTTGTCCGCACCGCCGGAATCAGCCAACAGCTTGCCAAGCATGGCTCCCAATGCGATGAGGACACCGACGTAGCCCAGTACGCCGCCGACGCCATTTTCGTAGGAGGTGGTCACCTTGTCCAAGGCGATGCCGGACGCAATGCCGACGAAGAGGGCGCCGATGCTGAGTGACAGGAAAGCATGCATCTTTGCCCAGACGATCAGCAAGACGACGATCGCGATACCGATGGCCGCCACGACAAGCACTTGGGTGTCATGGCCGTTCCATGGCTGATTCATCGCGTCTGTGGTGGCGTCGGTGGCGACCCCGGCGAAGGGCCTGCTGAGGATGGAGATTCCGTTCATGGTTCTCGTCCTGTTCCGCTCGGCCGCAGGCCGAACTTGTCCATGATTTGCTGGGCAATCAACCCTGGACCCGGACCAACGTCGATCCGGATTCCGGGTTCACCCGGGGACAGCTCCTCAAGGTCTGCGAACTGGCTCCCCAACATACTGGCGGGCATGAAATGGCCGTGGCGTTCGGCCAGCCGTGCGCTGATAGCCTCGGGCGTCCCGTGCAGAAAAACGAAGACGACACCTGAACCCCGGCGATTAATGATGTTTCGGTAAGACCGTTTGAGTGCCGAACAAGTAATGACGCCGTTTTCCCCATGATCCAGCCTCCGGTCGACCCACTCGGCAACCCTCTCCAGCCAGGGATATCTGTCCTCATCCGTGAGCGGATGTCCCGCTGCCATCTTGTCGATGTTTGTTTGGGGATGCAAGGCATCACCTTCTTCGAAGGACCAGCCAAGCCGCCCCGCAAGGAGGGCGGCAACTGTGGACTTGCCGGAGCCGGAAACGCCCATGACAACCAGCACAACCGGTTCGGTCAGAGGGGGCGTCGCCATGTCCAGAGGGTCCATGGAGCCCATCTTGGCAGTACGTGCGCCTCTGTGCCATAGCGAATCGCAGCCGGACTTCCCCGCCCAGACGGAGGGCGCGCTGGCCTGCCGACGGCTCATTCGGGGCGCTGTTCGATCTCGGACAGCAGCGGCAAGGCTCGAACGGCTATGGAGGCGACAATCCAGCATGCTGAAGTCACGACGCCGAAGGTAGCGACGGCGAGTACGGCGCCGGTCGGAAGGAACAGGGCCAGAACTCCGGCCAGAGCTGCGCCTACCGGGTCGATGCCCCACGTGAGGACCCTGCTGGCGGAAGAGAATCTCCCGAGGGCTTCCTGCGGAATAAGAAGCTGTTTGAGTGTTTCGGTTCCGGTGATGTTGACCATCACGCAAGACGCCCAGAAACCGAGCGAAAGCCCGAGGAGAAGTACGTTCGCGACGGCTTGTCCAGGAGTGAGTAAGAGCATGCCGAGCCCGGCAAGAGCAGGGAACATGAAGGTTGCCACCAGAGCCCGGACAGGCCGAAACCTGTCCCAGACCCAGGGGGCGAGCAGCATGGAGAGCAGGCCGATGATTCCGCCGACAGCTCCGGCGATTCCGATCTCGGCCGGCGTCATGGATCCAGTCCGCAGTGCATGAGTGACATAAACCGACTGGATCGCCGTGGTGAATAGGTTGAAATGGGCAATCGACAAGGTGACTGGCCACATCACGCGATCCCGGACGAGAATCGCGAATCCTGAACCCAGCGACAGGAAATAATCCCTGAAAGTGAATGTCTCCGGCGGCGCCTGCCGATCTTCCCGCATCCGGCCAATCGCCAGGGCTGACAACAGGTACGTGATCGCATCTGAAACAAAGAGGGCCACAGGTGAGAGCAGCTGCAGGAGTATTCCGGCAGTCGCTCCGGCTCCAATGTCGCCAGCGGATCGGACTCCGGCGACCCAGGTGTTGGCCGTCGTCAGCTTGGAACGGTGGGCGACGTTCGGGAGTAGGGCTGCAAACGCGCTGTCGTAGAGCCCGGTCAGCCCCGACACCACGAAAGCCGCAATCACGAGGGCTAACAGTGACAGGTTTCCCGTGAGGAACAGGACCGCCATCGCACCGAGAACCAATGCTCGAAGCCCCGACATCAGGGACATGAACCGCGTCCTGCGCACCTTGTCAGTCCATGGCCCCAGAAGCCCGAGAAAGACCACGGTTCCCAGTCCTGCTGCCGCGTTGATCCACGCGACGTCCGAGGCGGAAGAGCCGAGGATCTGGAGCGCCACGATGGGAATCGCGAACAGGGTGAGTTGGCTTCCGAAGAACGACACCGCTTCGCTCCACCACAGCGTGCTGAAGTCGCGAGTCCAAAGCTTTGTGGAGCTGTGCGTTATTTGATCAGTCATGAGAGGCCCCCTGTCCGTGTTTGAGAGGATACGGACACCGCTCCCGCGAAACATACCATTCGACCCGATTCTTAGTTTGCTTGGCGGCCACTGCAAGTTGCCAATATTTGGCAATCGGTTGTCAATCAATGCCGAGGTGGCTAGACTCGAGGGCGAACGCATGCCCGTGAATTACGTACTTGGCGCTATTTGCCGCCATGCGGGCGAACGGATCCAAAGGAGATTTCCGTGACTGAAACCAATGCCGTGTGGAGCCTGTCCGGTTTCGGCGACGAAGTAGATCCCGATCCCGCGGTTCAGGCCGCCGTCCTGCTGGCCCTCGGTGCCAGCCATATCGAGGTGCGCAGCGCGTGGGGCACCAATGTCTCCGAACTCGAGCCGGAAGCTGTCGAGCGGCTCAAAGCCATCCTGGACGAGAAGGGCCTGAAGGTTTCGGCGGTCGCGAGCCCCATCGGCAAGATTGACGTCAGCGTGCCCGTGGAACATGAGCTCGACCGGCTGCGGCAGATCATTTCGGTGGCCAAGGGCCTCGACACCAAGTACATCCGCATCTTCTCCTTTTACCGGGCTGAAGGGCAGAGCCAGGAAGACATCCGCGACTCAGTCATGGAGCGCATGACCGCCCTCACGAACGAGGCGGCCGCGTCCGGCGTCGTCCTCCTGCATGAAAACGAAAAGGGCATCTACGGCGACACACCCGAGCGCGTCTTGGACATCATGGAGACCGTCGATTCGCCCGCCCTGCGCGTTGCCTGGGACAGCGCCAACTTTGTCCAGGTTGGCGTCAAGCCCTACGCGGAGGCTTACGCAGTGCTGCGTCCCTACCTGGAGTACTTCCAGATCAAGGATGCAGTCTCAGGCACAGGTGAAGTAGTGCCTGCCGGTGAAGGCGACGGCGAACTGGACGCCACCATCGCCGCGCTCAAGGCTGACGGCTTTGCCGGCTTCGCTTCGCTGGAACCGCACCTTGCAAGCACCCACGAGCTGGGCGGATTCTCCGGACCTGTCGCCTTCGGCTCGGCGGCGCGCGCCTTTGCGGCGCTCGCAGCCAAGAACGGTGTTGCCCTCGCCTGAGGGCCTGTAGGTTCAAAGGAAAACATCTTTCGAGGGAGAAGAATGCCTACAGCAGCAGTCATCGGTTGCGGCGATGTATCGAGTGTGCACTTCGGCGCGATCGCCAAAATGGACGATGTTGAACTCGTGGCAGTCTGCGACACCGACGCCGGACGCCTCCAGACGGCAACGGCCGCATACGGCGTTGCAGGGTACGCAGACTACCTGGAGATGCTCGAGGCGGTGAGGCCCGACGTCGTGCATATTTGCACTCCGCACCACCTGCATGCTTCGCTGGCTGCGGACTGCCTTGAGCGCGGCGTCAACGTGATTGTCGAGAAGCCGCTCGCCCACACCCTTGAAGAGGGTCGCCGGCTGGTCGAGGCGGCCGAACGGAGCACGGCGAAGATCGCCGTATGTTTCCAGAACCGCTACAACGCGACGTCGCAGGCCATGCGGAGACTGCTCGACGACGGCGGGCTGGGTCAGGTTCTGGGCGCCTCGGCAACCGTGATGTGGCACCGGACGGCCGAGTACTACCGCGACAGGCCGTGGCGCGGCACCTGGGCTGAAGGGGGCGGAGGCCTCATGATGAACCAGGCCATCCACACGGTGGACCTGCTCCAGTGGTTGGTGGGCGACGTGACCAAGGTGGAGGGCCACGCCTCCACGCGCTCCCTGGGCGGCGTGATCGAGGTGGAGGATACGGCGGAATTCATCGCCGGGCACGCCAATGGTGCGACGAGCGTCTTCTATGCCACCCTGGCGAACGCCACCAACGCGCCGGTGACGCTGGACATCGTGACCGAAAAGGCCACCCTCAGCCTCCGGGGCGACCTTATTGTCAGCTACGCCGACGGCACCGTGGAAACCATCCCGGAACGCGCCTTGGAATCGGGTGGGCGCGCGTATTGGGGCGTATCCCACGAACTCCTGATCAAGGACTTCTACGCCAAGCTCGGGGATCCGGCTCCGTTCTGGATCAGCCCCGCGGAAGCCGAAAAGTCACTCAGGATCGTCAAAGACATCTATGCCCAGAGCTACCCGGAGATTTCCGGGCAGGTGGGCTAACCACGCGGCCCATGAGGGCCCGGAACTAACGGAGGACAAAGTGGCCAAAATTGGCGTACAGGCAATGATGCTGAAGGGCAGTTTTGCCGAAGTCGGGGCGTTTGAGACGCTCCGCAAGGTCAGCGCAATCGGGTACAACGCCGTCGAGATTTCCCAGATCCCGATGACACCCGAAAACGTCGCGGAATTGGACCGCTCCCGCAGCGAACTGGGCATGGACATCGCGGCGCTTTCGGTCGCAATGGAGACGCCCAAGGGCATGCCGGGCGACTCGCTCAAGGACCACTTCGACAAGATCGTTGACGACGCAAAGCGACTGGACACCCACCTCCTGCGGATCGGCATGATGCCGTTTCCGGCAATGAAGTCGATCGACGCCGTAGTGGACTTCGCGAAGCAAGCCAACGAATACGCCGAAAGTCTCCGGGAACATGGCATCGGCTTGTATTACCACAACCACCACATCGAGTTCGCGAAGTTCGACGGCAAGTACATGCTGGACATCATTGCCGAAAACTCTCCGGCCATGGGCATGGAGATCGACGTGCACTGGGTGCAGCGCGGCGGCCTGGACCCTGTCCGGACCCTGGCCAAGTACGCCGGACGCACTGCCATGGTGCACCTGAAGGACTACCGGATCGGCGAGTTGCCGGAGCAGGCCTTCGGGCTCCTGGAAACGGGGGACTTCATGGGCTTCATGGCCGAGTTCAAGAACGTGGTCCAGTTCGCCGAAGTGGGTGAAGGCAACCTTGACTTCCCGTCCATCATTCCCGCTGCCCAGGCTGCCGGCGCGGAGTACTTGCTCGTGGAGCAAGACGAGCTCTACGGCCGCACCGTGTGGGAAGCGCTGCAGACCTCCTACGACAACCTGGTGGCCATGGGCCACGCCGACCTCTTCTAACCCCACTACAACGGAGATCCACTCATGAGCAAGAAAGTACGCCTTGGCATCATCGGCCTGGGCCAGCAGGGCGGCACGTACGCCAAGTTCATCACGGACGGAATGGTCCCGAACATGGTAATTGGCGCCATATGCGACACCGACCCCGCAAAAAAGGAACTGGCAGCCTCCCTGTACCCTGATGCGCCTTTCTACGACGACTACATCGCCATGCTTGAAGGCGGCGACGTCGACGCGATCGTCACGTGCGTGCCCCACTACCTGCACCCGGAAATGGGTATCGAATCGCTCAAGCGCAACATCCACGCCCTCGTGGAGAAGCCTGCCGGTGTCTACACCAAGCAGGTCAAGGAGCTGAATGAGTTCGCAGCCTCCAAGCCTGAACTTTCCTTCGGCATCATGTTCAACCAGCGCAACAACCCGCTCTACAAGAGGCTCAAGGAGATCGTCGACAACGGCGAGATCGGCAGCATCCGCCGCACCAACTGGATCATCACCAACTGGTGGCGTCCTCAGGGCTACTACAACTCCAGCGAATGGCGTGCCACGTGGGGCGGCGAAGGCGGCGGCGTCCTGGTCAACCAGGCACCCCACCAGCTCGACCTGTGGCAGTGGATCTGCGGCGTGCCGAAGTCGGTCTACTCCAAGGTGGCGTACGGATTCCGGCGGGACATCGCCGTGGAGGACGAGGTCACCGCCGTCGTGGATTACGGCAACGGCGCCACGGGCGTCTTCGTCACGGCCACGCACGACCTCGTGGGCACGGACCGCTTCGAGATCCTGGGCGATCAGGGCAAGATCGTGGTGGAAAACAGCAAGACCGCCACAGTCACCCGCCTGGTCAAGCCCGAGCGTGAACTCAGCGACGGCATGGACATGGATGATGTCCGCAAGCTCTTCATGGGCGAGTTGAAGTCTGAGGACTACTACACCACCGAGGTCATCGAGTTCGAGTCGGCCTGGGGCGGACAGCACGCCGGCGTCCTGGAGAACTTCGCGGCCAACATCCTGGACGGCACTCCGTTGTTGGCACCCGGCTCGGACGGCATCAAAGGCGTCCGCTTGGCCAACGCCATCCACCTGTCCAGTTGGACCGGCAGGGAAGTCTCCCTGGACTTTGACGAGGAGGAGTACATGCGCGAGCTCAATAAGCGCATCAGCGAAGAAGGCAAGTTCGCCGAACGCTCTTAGTCAGCAGGCACTCAAGCGGGGCATCTAGCAGGGCATTAAGCAGGGCGGTCGCCGGCCGAATGGCACGGCAACCGTCCTGCTTTTTGTTGCCATGCCAGATTACGATGGAGCCGTGACTGAAGCGACGAATTCCGGAGCAGTAACTCTCCCCGCCAAACGCGGACGCGGGGAGAGATCCTCGCCGACCATCTACGACATCGCAAAGCTCGCGGGAGTCAATCCGTCTACGGTCTCGCGCGCGCTGAGCAAGCCGGGGCGGGTCAGTGCCAAGACCCAGAAGATCATCGAGGATGCCGCCGAGCAGCTGAACTACCGGGTGAATCCCTTCGCCCGGGCACTTCCCACCGGCCGCACCCAGACGATCGGACTCATCGTCGCGGATATCACCAACCCGACGTTCTTCGACATCATCCGCGGTGCGGAAACCACGGGATCCGCCCGGGACTACACCCTGGTGCTCGCCGAGTCTGCGGAGTCGCCTGAAACCGAACTCATTGCGGCCCGCAGGATGTTGAGTACCGTGGACGGCCTCATTCTGGCGAGCCCGCGCATGGACGACGAAGAGATCCGGGCCTTGGCTGCGGACAAACCGGTGGTCGTGATCAATCGCGAAATAGAGGGAGTGCCATGCGTGGTCCCCGACGTCAACAAGGGGATCAGCCAGGCCGTCCGGAGCCTTGCCGCCAACGGCCACCAGGAGCTCGCTTATGTTGCGGGGCCGCCGCAGTCCTGGATGTCGCGCCGCCGCTGGGAAGGCGTCCAAGCTGCCTGCGATTGGTACAAGTTGGGGGCGGTTCGCTTGGAATCGTCCAAGCCAACCGTCGACGGCGGCCGCCAAGTAGCGCGCGACGTCCTGGCGAGCGGTGCGACGGCGGTGATCACCTACAACGATCTCCTCGCCATAGGCCTCATGCAGGAGCTTCAGGCCGCCGGCATGCACGTTCCGGACCAGATCAGCATCGTGGGTTTCGACGATATCTTCGGGGCAGACTTCACGACGCCGGCGCTCACCACCGTGAGGTCGCCGTTGGGGGAGTGCGGTTCCCGCGCCGCAGCCCTGCTGCTGGACATGTTGCTCGGCCACGATGGGCCCGCGGGAGCAGTTCGCGTAGACACGGAGCTCGTGGTGCGCGGCTCCAGCGGACGGCTGATCGCCTAGTTTCGTGTCGATCCGCGAGGACGTTGCAACGAGATGGCAATAGTTGGCAACCGGTTGACAGTTTGACTCTTCCGACTGAAAATTGAGCTATGTCACAGTCGATCGCAGCCAATCCTGACCGGCTCCTGCCCGCGGATCCCGGGACGCGCAGCATTGCGCGCTCCCTGCTGGAGCGCGTCCAGGACCTGCCCATCATCTCCCCGCACGGCCACGTTGACGCCGCCGTCATCGAGCACAACACCCCGTTCCCTGATCCGGCCGCGCTCCTGGTCAGCCCGGACCACTACGTCACCCGACTGATCCACGCCAGCGGAGTCCCTATGGACAAGCTGCTCGCGGGAGGCGCCAACCCCTCCGAATCGCGGGAGATCTGGCGGACTTTCGTCCAGGCCTGGCCCCTCTTCGAAGGCACTGCCTCCGGGTACTGGCTGCGCACGCAATTCGACAGCGTGTTCAAGCTGGGCGCGGACCTTGGCGAGATATCCGCCGACGCCAGCTACGATGCCATTGCCGCCAAGCTCGTCGAGCCCGACTTCCGTCCCCGCCAGCTCTTCAAGGACTTCAACATCGAAGTCCTTGCCACAACGGACGATCCCCTGGACAGCCTCGCCAGCCACAAGGCCATCGCCGAGGACCCCTCCTTCAACGGCCGCGTGCTGCCGACCTTCCGTCCGGATGCGTACCTGAACATCGCGCACCCGGCCTGGGGTGCCAACGTCGAGCGGCTTGTCGATTCCGCCGGCGACGGCGCTACCGGCTACACCGGCTACATCAAGGCCCTGGAAAACCGGCGTCGTTATTTCGTGGACCACGGCGCGGTCTCCGCGGACCACGGCGTCCTCACCCCGGCAACGCTCAAGCTGGACCGGGCCGAAGCCGAGCGGATCTTTAAGCTTGCGCGCGCAGGCAAGGCCACGGCCGTGGACCGCAACACCTTCGAAGCCCACATGATGTACCAGATGGCCAGGATGTCCGTTGAAGACGGCCTGGTCATGACCATCCACCCGGGTTCCTTCCGTAACCACCACCAGCCCACCTTCGACGCCTACGGCGCGGACACCGGCCACGACATCCCGTTCGCCACCAACTACACCGAAGCGATCCGGCCCTTGCTTCAGGATTTCGGCACGGCCAAGGACTTCCACCTGGTGCTGTTCACCTTGGACGAGACGGTGTTCTCCCGCGAACTGGCGCCGCTGGCAGGGTTTTACCCGTCCGTGTACCTCGGCGCGCCGTGGTGGTTCCTCGATGCACCGGATGCCATGCTCCGCTTCCGTTCCGCCGTCACCGAGACCACCGGCTTCTCGCGGTCCTCGGGCTTCATCGACGACACCCGCGCATTCTGCTCCATCCCGGCCCGGCACGATGCCTCCCGCCGGATCGAAGCATCCTTCCTCGCCCGCCTCGTTGCCGAGCATCGTGTCAGCGAAGACCGCGCCCACGAAATCATCGTCGACGTCGTCGACTCCTCACCACGAAGGGTTTTCAAGCTGTGACCAACGAACCCGAGCAACCCGCGGACCTTCCCCGCTTGAGCCGTGCCATCAGGCCCATCGGCAAAGCCCCGGTGCGCATTGTGCACATGGGACTGGGCGCCTTCCACCGATCCCACCAGGCTTGGTACACCCAGCATGCAGGCGACGCGGCGGAGTGGGGAATCGCCTCCTTCACCGGCCGCCGCCCTGATGCAGCAGAGGTCCTGGCCGCCCAGGACGGCCTGTATACCGTGGTGGAGCGTTCGGACGCCGGTGATTCCTTCGAAGTCATCGGCAGCATTGTCGAGGCTGTTGACGGTGCCGACGTCGAGCGTTTTGTCGAGCTTGTCGCCGCGCCGCTGACTTCGCTCATCACGCTCACCATCACCGAGGCCGCCTACCGGCTCGGGGTCGACGGCAAGTTGGACAGCCAGGCGCCGGACGTCGTCGCGGACCTCGCCGTGCTCGCTGACGGTTCTTCCGGAAAGCCGACGACGCCGCTGGGCCGCCTGGTGCTGGGTCTCTCCGCCCGCCGCGACGCCGACGCCGGCCCACTCGCCGTCGTCTGCTGCGACAACCTCTCCAACAACGGGACCGTTGCCAGAAGCGCCGTGATGGGGATGGCCAAGGCCTTCGATGCCGGGCTCGCCGCCTGGATTGACGTCAACGTCAGTTTTGTCAGCACTTCCGTCGACCGCATTACGCCGCGCACTACTGACGCCGATATCGACGCCGTCGCTGCCGCCTGCGGTTACCGCGACGAGTCACCCGTGGTCGCCGAGCCCTTCCACAACTGGGTCCTCAGCGGGGACTTCCCCGCGGGACGCCCGCACTGGGAAGACGCGGGCGCCGTCTTCGTGGACCAAATCGAGCCGTATGAGAACCGCAAGCTGTGGCTCCTCAACGGCGCACACTCGCTCCTCGCCTATGCGGGCCAGCTGCGCGGCCACAAGACCGTGGCCGAAGCCCTCGCCGACGATTTTTGCCGACGGGCCGTGGAGGACTTTTGGGATGAGGCCGCCTCCAGCCTGCACGGTGAGGACTTGCGCATCCCTGAGTACCGGGCTGCCCTACTGGAACGCTTCGGGAACTCCCGGATCGCTCACCATCTGGCCCAGATAGCCATGGACGGCAGTACGAAGCTGCGCATGCGGGCTCTGCCGGTGCTCCGCGCCGAGCGCGCCGCTGGCCGCAGCGGCCAAGCCGCTGCGCGGATGATCGCGGCCTGGGCTGCCTACACTGCCACGGCAACAGGCCTCCAGGACCCGCAGGCGGCAGAGATCGCCGCCGCGAACCTCCTCCCGGGCCGTGCCCGGCTTGAGGCTCTGCTCGGCCTCGTGGATCCGGATTTGATTGCCGACGCGGCGATCGTGGACCTCGTTGAGGGTTTGGCCGAGACCTTCGCGGTCGCTGGCAACCTCAGCTAATCCGGCAGGCACTTTCGACGGCGCCCGTTGCCTTCCATGTGAAGGCGACGGGCGCCGTCATTTAAGCCCGGACCAACGCTCGCTCACTTATAGCGGTCTTTTCCCCAACGCTCGCTCACGTATGGCGGTCTTTTGGCCAACGCTCGCTCACTTATGGCGGTCTTTTCGACAACGCTCGCTCACGTCTGACGGCCATTTCGCCAAGGCTCGCTCACGTCTTGTGAGCGAGGATTTGGCCGGCAG
>NZ_JAMXIC010000003.1:0-259588 GCF_027587375.1 Arthrobacter sp. B2a2-09 | reverse complement strand
CAGGCGCTGTTTGTGAGCGAGGGTTTGGCCGGCAGGCGCTGTTTGTGAGCGAGGGTTTGGCCGGCAGGCGCTGTTTGTGAGCGAGGGTTTGGCCGGCAGGCGCTGTTTGTGAGCGAGGGTTTGGCCGGCAGGCGCTATATGTGAGCGAGAGCCTCAGGAAAATTCTATGGAAACATTTGGCAACCGCTTGCCGAATAGTTGCCAGGGTGATTAGAATTACATCAAGCTTCAACAATTTCAGGCCTGGTTCGGCCGAAGCCTTTCCATCATCGCAAGCCGGAACATGGGGTACCGGCAAGGGTAAAGGAGCCCGCAATGAACAAGCTCAGCAAACTCAGCATCGTAGGCTATGGGGCGGGCGACGCCGCCAACAACCTTGCCTTCACTACTGCCACCATGTTCCTGCTCGTCTATTACACCGATGTCGCGGGCATATCCGCGGCGGCCGCCGGGACCCTGTTGCTTACTGTCAGGATCTTCGACGCTTTCTCTGATGTCTTTGCCGGACGATTGGTTGACCGCGCCTACAGCAAGCGGTTCGGAAAATTCCGCCCATTCATCATGTTCGGCTCCATCCCGTTGCTGCTCCTGAGTGTCGCAGCCTTCTCCATTCCGCAGATCGGCCAAACGGGGATGTTGCTCTACGCCTACGTGACATACGCGGCCCTAGGCCTGGCCTACTCGCTGGTGAATATCCCGTACGGTTCGCTGGCCGGCGCGATGACCCAAGACCCGGGGGAGCGAGCCAAGCTGGGCTCTGCCCGTTCAGTGGGTGGGCTCCTCGTCGCCTCCGCTCTGGGCATCTTCGTTGCCCCGCTGATCAAACCTGGCGCCAACCTTCAGGGACTCTTCACGACGATCACCCTGGTCTTCGTCGTGATCGGCGCAGCGCTGTACTTCTTCACGTTCTTGACCGCCAAGGAGCGGGTCCACCGTGCGGTACCAAAGGTTTCCTTCAAGCAAAGCATGGCGACGCTCAAGACCAACCGTCCCCTGCTCATGCTGTGCCTGAGCTCCTTCCTCTTCCTGACCGGCTACCTGGCGTTGTCGTCGGTACAGCTCTACTACCTGCGTGACGTCCTGGGACGGCTTGATCTCTACGCGGTCCTCGCCATCGTCCAACTGGTGGTGACGTTTGCCCTCGCTCCGCTCATGCCAAGGCTGGTTCGAAACTTCGGCAAGAAGACCATCTACGTTGCTGCCGGACTCCTCTCCGCGATTGGCGGCGGGATCGTCTTCTTCGCCCCGCCAACCATGGTCTGGGTCGGGTTCTCCGGTCTGCTCTTGAGCATGCTTGGCGTCATGGCCGTCAACATCGTGGTGTGGGCCCTCGAGGCGGACACTGTGGAATACGGCGAGTGGAAGACCGGTGTCCGGACTGAAGGCATCACCTACGCGCTGTTCTCCTTCACGCGCAAGACGGGCCAAGCCGTTGGCGGCGCCCTTGCCGCATACGCACTCGCCGCGGGCGGCTACAAGTCCGGCCCTACGCACAGCGCCGAATCCCTGCAGGCCATCCAATTTGCCGCAGGCGCGCTGCCCGCCATCATGACCATCCTCGCAATTGTCGTCATGGCCAAGTACAAGCTGACCGACGCGTTCCATGCCCAGATCCTGGGCGAGATCAAAGCCCGTCGTTCCCTGGAAGCGTCCGGCGCGGCGCCATTCGGCGGGGAGGGCGCCGCCGCGACCCTCGCCGGGCGGGTCGCCGCGGAAACGGCTCGGGAGACCGCCGGACCAGAAAAAATCTCCACGAAATAATACTGCAACCGGTTGCCAATAATTGTCATCCATCCTAAGATCGTCTTTACCCGCCCTGTGGTGCACGTCGCATCCGGGCCAGGCCAGCCCTCGATCAGCAACCCTGAAAGGACCAGCTGTGAAAATCATTGCCGCTGAAGTCTTCGTGACCAGCCCCACCCGGAACTTCGTGACCTTGCGGATCACCACCGAGGACGGCGTGACCGGCATCGGCGACGCGACCCTGAACGGCCGTGAACTCGCCGTGGCCGCGTATCTGAAGGAACACGTTGCGCAGCTGCTGATCGGCAAGGACCCGCACCGCATCGAGGACACATGGCAGCTCCTGTACCGCTCCTCGTACTGGCGCCGCGGCCCGGTCACCATGGCCGCCATCGCCGCCGTCGACATGGCCCTGTGGGACATCAAGGGCAAGGTTGCCGGACTGCCGGTCTACCAGCTCCTGGGCGGCGCCTCCCGCAACGGGCTCCGCGCGTACGGGCACGCTTCGGGCGCGGACATCCCTTCCTTGTTCGATTCGGTCCGGGAGCACCTGGAACTGGGCTACAAGTCGATCCGCATCCAGACAGCCATCCCGGGCATCAAGGCCGTCTACGGCGTCGCCGCGCAGGCGCAGGCCTCAGGTGAGCGCTATGACTACGAACCCGCCGGCCGCGGCGCATTCCCGCAGGAAGAGGACTGGGACACCCGCGCCTACCTGCGCCACCTGCCCACCGTCTTCGAAGCGGTCCGCAACGAATTCGGCCCGGAAATCCCGCTGCTGCACGACGGCCACCACCGCATGACCCCCATCCAGGCCGCCAAGCTCGGCAAGGCCCTGGAACCGTACGACCTGTTCTGGCTCGAAGACTGCACCCCGGCCGAAAACCAGGAAGGGCTTCGCCTGGTCCGCCAGCACACCACCACGCCGCTGGCGATCGGTGAAATCTTCAACACGGTCTATGACTTCCAGACGCTCATCAAGGAACAGCTGATCGACTACGTCCGGGCCGCGTCCACGCACTTCGGCGGCATCTCGCCGCTGAAGAAGGTCATGGACTTCGCTGCCCAGTACCAGATCAAGTCCGGCTTCCACGGCCCTACGGACATTTCCCCTGTCGGTTTCGCCGCGCAGCTGCACGTGGGCCTGGCCATCCACAACTACGGCATCCAGGAGTACATGCAGCACTCGGACAAGACGAACACGGTCTTCGAGCAGTCGATGACCTTCACCGACGGCTACCTTCACCCGGGCGACAAGCCGGGCCTCGGCGTCGAATTCAACGAAGAAGCCGCCAACTCCTTCCCCTACCAGCAGGCCTACCTGCCCTACAACCGCCTCGTGGACGGCACAGTTCATGACTGGTAGGAACGTGGCCACGACTGGTGACCCGAACGCGGCGTCGGTCAAACCGATCCGCATCGTGGTGATGGGCGTCTCCGGCTGCGGCAAGACCACCATCGGAGACCTCGTCGCCCGGGCGCTGGGAGTTCCGTTCCTCGACGGCGATTCGCTCCATCCGGTGGAAAACGTCGCCAAGATGGCCGCGGGAACCCCGCTGACTGATGAAGACCGCTGGCCGTGGCTGGCGACGGTGGGCACCGAACTCGCCAACGCCGGAGACGGCGGGCTGGTGCTCGCCTGCTCCGCCCTCCGGCGCAGCTACCGGGATGCCATTCGTGAGAAAGCCCCGGACACCGTCTTCCTGCACCTGCACGGCAGCAAAGAGGTGCTTAGGGAACGGACAGAAGGGCGTTCCGGTCACTTCATGCCGCCTGCCCTCCTTGATTCGCAGCTCGCCACCTTGGAAGCGCTCGACGCCGACGAGGCCGGGTTCGTCGTCGACATCGCCGTCCCGGTCAGCGAGGTGGTCGCGGAAGCGCTAGCCGGGATTGCCGCCGTCGCGCGTTCCAAAGCTCCGGCGGGCAGCGCCACCGGTGCGGTGGGCATCCAAGCGCGGCCGTTCGACGTCGACCTTCAGTCGGCTCCGTTCAACCTCGACGACGACGCCGTTGCGTGGGTGGACTCAACCATCCGCGGCATGAGCCTCGAGGAGAAAATCGGCCAGCTCTTCATCAACCACAACAACGATTACTCCCCGGAGTACCTCGACGGTGTACTGGAGAACTATCACGTCGGTGGGATGCGGTACAGGCCGGGTCCGTCCGCCGCTGTCCAGCAACACATCCGTTATGCCCAGTCCAAAACACGCATCCCGCTTCTGGTGGCCTCCAACCCGGAAATGGGAGGAGCAGGAAGCTGCGACGACGGAACTTTCGTGTCGACCCACCTGCAGGCCGGTTCCCACCCGGATAAGTCCATCGCCAGGAAAATGGGCCAGGTGGCCGGTGTTGAAACCGCGGCTTTGGGCTGCAACTGGGCCTTCGCGCCGATCGTGGACATCCACTACAACTGGCGCAACACGGTCATTTCCACCCGGGCGTTCGGCAACACACCGGAAATCGTGGTGGAGCGCGCCAAGGAGTACTTCGACGGCATCAGTGAGTCTCCCACCGTCTGTGCCATCAAGCATTTCCCGGGCGACGGCGTGGACGAACGCGACCAGCACGTGGTCACTTCATACAACACGCTCGGGTACGCCGAATGGAATTCCAGCTACGGGCACGTGTACCGGGAAATGATCGGCCACGGGGTCCAGTCGATCATGGCCGGACACATCGGGGCGCCTGAGCTCACGCGGCATTTCCGTCCGGGGACCGAGGACAAGGACATCCTGCCAGCCACCCTCGCTCCGGAGCTGCTCCAGGACTTGCTCCGTGGCGAACTCGGCTTCAACGGGCTGATCCTCACTGATGCATCCCAGATGGTCGGCCTCACCCAGGCCAAGAAGCGCAAGGACCTCGTTCCAGCCACCATCGCCGCCGGCTGCGACATGTTCCTGTTCTTCCGCAGCCCGGCGGAGGACTTCCAGTACATGATGGACGGTTACAAATCCGGTGTGATCACCGAGCAGCGCCTAAATGACGCACTGCGCCGGATCCTGGGGTTGAAGGCCAGCCTGGGGCTGCACAAGAAACTGCCGGAAGAATTGACGCCGTCGCCCCAAGCGCTGCGGCTGGTCGGCAGCGACGCCCACCGCGCCGTCGCCGCCGAAATCGCCGACAAGACCGTCACCTTGATCAAGGACACTGCCGGCAACCTGCCCATCACGCCGGAAACGCATAAGCGCATTCGCCTGTACGGAATCTCCGGCGGTTCCGATTTCACTCGGGCCGATCCGCTGGCCTACCTGGATACGGTCAAGGAAGAACTTGAAATCGCCGGTTTCGAGGTCCACCTCTTCAAGACGGCGGAACAGCGTGAAGCGGCGGGGGAGACGGGCGTGAACTTCATGAGCGTCATCTCCGACGAAGCCACCGGCGATTATGCGGACAAGTATGATGCCGCATTCGTCTTCGCCAACGTTAAGGGCTTTGCCCAAGAGGCTGCGATCCGCATCAAGTGGTCCAGCCCCATGGCGGCGGAAATCCCTTGGTACGTCACGGAAGTCCCAACGGTGTTCGTCTCGCTGAACCAGCCGAACCACTTGATCGATGTGCCGATGGTCAAGACCGCCATCAACGCCCATGCAGGGACTCGCGAGGCCATCCGGGCTACCATCCAGAAAATCCAGGGCAAGTCCGAGTTCCAGGGTACGTTCAACGAGAACGTGTTCTGCGATTCGTTCGACACCCGGCTTTAGGCCGGCTTTGGCCTTGGCGGCCATTTCCCAGCGGTATGGGGAGTGGCCGCCGCACGCCCGTGCCCGGAATGATGGAGCTATGGAGTTCGAATCTCCTGACCTCCATATTGTCGATGCCTCGCAGTAGTATTCGGGCATGCCTGACCAGCCCGAATATCCCGCGCCGTTGAATTCAGTCGGTGCCCCGCCTCCGCGTCAAACGGAGCCTCTGTCAACCGTTTCAAGGGTGCCCGTTATCGCCAAGCTTGTTTGGCCGAAGTACCTTCAATATGTTCCGGCCATGGTCACCCGGACGTCGGAGGGCAAGGTCCTGGTGCAGTGGTGGCCGAATCCCTTCGGATCGGCTACCAGATTGACTTGGCTCAAGGATACGGACGTGAGGGCCGAGCTGCGCTATGAACGTTGAGAGCTACGAGCGTTGAGCGCTGAGAGCGTTGAGTCAGGCGGCCGGGTTCGCGACGTCCACCAACTTGGTGTTGTCCTCCACGAGTTCCACGGGCCTCATCGTCCATGACGACGCCAAGCCGTACGCATCGCCCAGCACGGCGTCCAACAGGGCCTGGCCCCTGGTTTCCTTGGGGTCGATCCAATCGTCGATCATGTCCGGAGAGATCGGAACCGGGATCCGGTCATGCAAATTGTGCAGTCTCTCGTGAACGCCTTCCGGAGGGGAATCCATGGTCAGGATCGAGCAGGACAAACGCCATGCGCCGGGCGCGGACTTGTCCTCGATGCTCTCGTCGCGCCATGGCGCAAACAATCCCGCGAAGGTAATCAGCTCGTCCTTCGGTTCGACGATGTAGCGCTGCTTGGGATCCTTGCGGCCTGGACCCGATTTCTTCCACTCGTAGTAGGCGGAGGCCGGAACGACAGCCCGCCACTTGGGCAGGGAAGCTCTGAATACCGGGATTGCCCCGGCGGTTTCCGAGCGCGCATTCCAGGTGGGTACCTTCGAATCGAAGGACTTGGAGAATGTTGGTACCAAGCCCCACCGCCCGGCCGCGAGCTCCCGTCCGACTGACCCGTCTCCAGCCCGTCCCCGCAGAAAGACCACGGGGTCAGTCGGGTTGATCTGGAGCGTTGGCGAAGGGTAGTCGGTATCACCGCGCAGCACGGCACCGAGCTTCCTCGAGAGATAGTCTGCTTCGAACCCGACACTGAACCGACCGCACATATCGACATTCTTTCTTAGCGCTTGGGACAACGCCAGTCGTCGAAGCCCATACTGGAGCAAGGCGGAAGAACCCACATCCTGCCAACCCCGGACATTTGGAGGCCCCATGAGCAACCCCCGTGGCGAGGACACGCCGCTGGCCAAGGGCAGCTCCGCCCGCTTGACCGGACCGGTGCTGGCAGGGGTGCTCCCACACCAGCCTGGCACGGTGGTTGAGAAAGCAGCGGAAGTAGCGCTTAGCGCCGGATTGGAACTGGTCTTGGCCTTCGCTGATGTCACGAGTTTCCCGGCGGCAGGGGACCGGAATGGGCATCTGGTGGCCCAACCGATCGACCCCGACGGAATCGACGACGACGCCGCGGCCATCGCGGAGTCGCTCCAATCCCGCATCGCGGATCAACTTGACGGAACGGGCGTGCGGTGGACCTTTGTGACGCTCGCCGGCGAGCCTGCCCGGTCACTAGGCCGTTATGCCGCGAGTATCAACGCTTCCATGATCGTCGTGGGAACCAAGGAACATGGCCTCGGCCCGAAGTTTGAAGGACTGGTCACCGGATCGGTAGCCTTGCATCTGGCACATCGCCAAAACTGCCCCGTGCTCATGGTTCCCTTGGGCCGTCACGACGCAAGCAGGGATCAATGAAGGAAAGCAGCACCGCCCCGCCCGGAGCCCAAACCCAGACGGCGCCAGCCGACCGGCACTCGCACCGCCCGCTCCATTTGCACGGGCGGTTTGTTCTGCTCGTGGCGGCCGGGGGAATCCTGGGCGCGTTAAGCCGCTACGAGTTTGGGATGGCCGTTCCGGCTCCAGACGCGTGGCCGCTGCCCACCCTGCTTATCAACCTGTCTGGCGCGCTCGCTCTTGGCTGGCTCCTTGAAGCACTCGCCCGGAGCGGGCCCGACGCCGGTCTCCGCCGGGTTGCGCGGTTGGGTATCGGAAGTGGCTTCCTGGGGGCCTACACCACTTACAGCACCCTCGCTCTGGACACGGTGCATCTCTTCGGAGCAGGACGCGGGATGGACGCTATGTGGTACATGGTAGCCAGCCTGTTGGGCGGTGCCGCGGCCACAATCCTGGGGATTTGGCTTGGAGCGTTCCGGCACAGGACGGCCCAACAGAAGCGGAAGGCGCAACCATGATTGTCCTTCTGGTCGCTCTCGCGGGTGGCGTAGGGGCGGCCGCCCGGTTCATAGTTGACGGGCTGTTTCGTTCCTGGGCGCGGACTGCGCTGCCGCTGGGCACGATCTTCATCAACCTTTCCGGGTCGCTGCTCATGGGGCTCCTGGCGGGACTGGTCATGGCACATCAGGCTCCTGAATCCCTTCAGCTGATTCTCGGCACCGGATTCCTTGGCGGATACACCACCTTCAGCACGGCAAGCTTGGAGACCGTCAGGCTTGTCCAGAGCGGCCGGACCGGCCTGGCCCTCCTCAATGGAGTGGGCACTATGGCGGCATGCGTCGGAGCCGCGGCAGCCGGCGTCGGGCTGGTCCTGTTGCTCTGAGGCGGCTGTCCGCCGCCAAGTGCCAAAGCTGGCGGCCACTTCTATTGCGGAGTGCGCGGACAACCTCTTCGACATCGAGAAACTGCCGGGGCTTGCATCTCTCATGAGTGGAGGATGCATACTGGCTCGCATGAACCATGACAGTCAGTCTGCGGAGGTTGAGCCTCATCGGCACCGGGAGACGGCCGAGTCGTTCGGCTCAGACACCGCACGCTATGACCGTACCCGGCCGCGCTATCCCGATGTCCTGATCGACCGGATCATCGCTTCGAGCCCCGGCCGAGACATCCTCGACGTCGGGTGCGGCACCGGCATCGAAGCTCGGCAGTTCCAAGCAGCCCGCTGCACCGTCCTCGGCGTGGAGCCCGACACTCGGATGGCCGAGTTCGCCCGGCGCACCGGGGTCAACGTCGAGGTAGCGACGTTCGAGGCATGGAACCCAGCCGGCCGGCGCTTCGACGCGGTCGTTGCCGGCACAGCATGGCACTGGGTGGACCCCGTCGCCGGAGCGGCCAAGGCTGCCCGGGCGCTGCAGCCGCAGGGCCTGCTCGCACCTTTCCACCACGTATTCCAGTACCCTCCTGAAGTGATGGAAGCCCTCGCAACCGCCTATCGGCAGGTGGCCGGGGACGCGCCGTTCAACTTAAGCAGTCTGGTGACGAAGCCCGCACTGGACGCGTACCAGCCTCTGTTCGACAAGATCGCAGACGGCATCCGAGAAGCGGGCGCGTTCAGCGAACCAGAGCAATGGCAGTTCCACTGGAACCACGCCTACACCAAGGACGAATGGTTGGACCAGCTCCCCACCCATGGAACTCTCACTCAGCTCACGCCGGGCAAGCTTTCGAAAATACTGGACGGCGTCGGAGCCGCAATCGACGCAATGGGCGGCAGCCTCAATATGCCGTACACCACCGTGGCGGTCACGGCGAAACGCATCAGCACCGACTGACCACCGCCAAGGATGCGTATCCGGTGAGGGATGCGTCAACGCCCTCAATCGCCGGTCCCTCACCGGACGGGGCTTGAGTCCAGGATCAGGCCTGGGCCGCCCATGATGCCGCACGAATAAGTCGCGATATCCGTCTTGACCAGAATCGAGGTCACCGTGATCTGCCCCGTGCCGGGCTCGACAGAGATCTACTGCAGGGGTGTGACATTCAGTTGGTGGTGAGGGTCGTGTGTAGGGTTCTAATATGGCGTCTCCACAGACACTAAGCGAGGCCGAGCGCCGCGTCGTCGCGACTTGGGCTGCGGACTGCGCTGAGCGAGTCGTGGCCTTATTTGAGGCGGAGGCTCCGGAAGATGGTCGCCCCCGCGACGCCATCGCCCGAGCCCGAGCCTTCGCTCGCGGCGAGCTCGGTGCCGCCGAGGAGATCCGCCGGCGGTTTGTTGCTGGCAGGGCCGCACGCGAGGTGAGTAGCCCTGCCGCGGTCGCGGCCGCGCGGGCTGCCACGCAAGCCGCGGCCGTCGCTCACATGGGCGCGCACGCATTGGGGGCAGCCGCGTACGCCGCGAAAGCGGCCGGGCTGGCGGCACCCGATCGGCCCCAGACGGTCGACGACGAGATCCGCTGGCAACTCGAGCACATGAGCGCCGAGGCGCGGTCCGCGCTTCGACGCTTGCCACCGCTGGGTGAGAATTCCTCCGGTCCGCTGGGGTCTGGACTTCTCTCGTCCGGGATCCTCGCCTCGATCATCCGCGCGATCCAGACCGATTTGGCTCGCCCCGACCTGTGGATTTGATCGCTCGCATGATAAAGGGGAGGGTTCCCCGGAGGTCAGGTCTGTTCGAGGAGCTGCTGGTAGAGCGCCCGGGTCCTCGGGCTGGGCGAGACGCCAAGCTGCTCGCGGAGAAGGTCGGACAGCAGGCCGTACACGGCCAGCGCCTCGGCCAGGTTATCCTGGGCGGCGAGAGCCTGCATCAGGTAGCGATGGCCGCTTTCGCGCAGAGGGTCCAGAGCGATGAGCCGGCGGCCGGCACGGAGCGCACCGGCGAGTTCAGCGCCGCCGATGCCGAGCTCGGTGGCCGCGTAACATTCCAGGGCTCGCAGCCGGATCTCGCCGAGCTGATTGCGAGTCTGGTCGATCCAATCGGCATCCTCGCCAGGCAGGAATCCGCGTTCGGCGACGAACAAGGCGACCAGAACCGGTCCCCAGGCACGGGTCCAGTCCTGCTGAGCGACGGCGGACTCGGCGCGGTGAATTGCCTCCACGGCGGCTTCGAGATCGATCCACGCTTCGGGGAGGTGAAGCTGGACAGTGACGCGTCCATCCACCGCATCCGGGCCGAAAACATGGCGAAGCTTAGAGATCAACGGGTTGAGGCGCGCGTCGATCCCGGCGGAATCGGGGGAGCGCCAGAGCGCCTCGACGAGCTCGTCGCGGGCCACCTGACGGTGGCGGTTGACGACGAGGTACGTGAACATCAGGCGCCCCTGACGACCGGGCAGGCTGCGATCGAGCCTGAGCCCGTCCCGCTCCACAACCAGCGGCCCGCAGATCTGGAGACGCAGCGCTGACTGCACGGTCATGACACCATGATCGCATGTGCCCCCATCATTCCGGAGAGGGCCCCACCAGTTTTGGGAGGTCGTTATGGCGAAGCTCATCCGATGCGAATGCGGGTTTGTCGTCCGCGGCGACACCGACGAGGAAGTGATCGGAGCGATCCGCGGCCACATCGCCAGCGACCACCCGGCGCTCCTCCGGTCCGTGAGTCGCGAGGATCTGCTGGGGTGGATCCAAGTGGAATAGGCAGACACGCCGACGCCAAGGTAGCGCCAACCTTGAGCCAACTCTGGCCCAACGACAAGCGCGCAGACTGTGGACATGCTCATCGAACCCATCTGGCTGGCAAATCACCTGTACGATCCCGCGGTCCGCGTCGTCGAAGTGGACGTTTCCGCCGCTGCCTACAATGAATGGCACATCGACGGCGCCGTGCTGTGGAACGTCTACGCCGACCTCAAAGACGAGCGCTATCGCCCGGTCGGCAGACAAACCATCGAAGGACTGTTGGCCCGATCCGGCATCGGCCCGGCCTCGACGGTCGTTTGCTACGGCTACGCCCCGGCACTCGGCTATTGGCTGCTCAAGCTGTACGGACACGCCGACGTCCGCATCCTGAACTGCTCCCGCGATACCTGGCGCGCCGAAGGACATCCCTACGGCACGTCACCGATCCCTGTGGAGGCGGCACCGCACCAGCTCACCGAACGGAATGCTCGGCTGTTCGCTGACATGCCCGCCGTCCGGCAGGCCATCGGCCGCCCTGGAACAACGATTCTGGATGTCCGCTCCGAGCCCGAGTACGCCGGTGAGCGGTTCTGGCCCTCCGGCGGAATGGAGCCAGGAGGGCGTGCCGGCCACATCCCGACGGCGGTCCACCGGCCGTTCGGCAATCTCTACGACCAGAAAGGCGCATTCCGCCCGGTCGACGAGCTGCGCCTGGAGTTCCCCGTGCCGGAGTTCGAAGGAGAGGACGAGCTGATCACCTACTGCACTGTCGGGGGCCGCGCGGCCACCGCGTGGTACGTCCTCACCGAAATTCTCGGACGCGAGGGTGTCCGGGTCTACGACGGATCCTGGGCCGAATGGGGCCTTCGGCCCGACACTCTGGTCGAGACACCGCACCTCACCGCACACACAGGTGGCGTGCGGGACTGATAACAGCTGTCAGCTGCCCCCGGCCTCTGCCTCTTCAAAGGGCGCCGAGGCTTCCACACGGCCCAGGAGCGACAGCCGGCTCGCGATTCTGGCCACGTCAACGGGCTGGGCGCCAGCCCGGTGTGCCGGATCCTGGGCAAGATCACCGGCTAAGTCCCAGTCCAAGGGACCGTGCCCTACAAGGAACAGCGTGATGTCCTGGTCGTACAGGACATCCACCACATTGCTGAACCGTTGCCAGGCCGGTGCGGACCCGGCAGCCGACTCCATCGTTGGCGAGGGTACGCCGTCGATCACCCAGGTTCCGTAGTCCTCCGCCAAAGCCAAGTAGTCCGCCGTCGACATCAGGCCGCCGCACAATTCCCTGAAGCTGACCCAGAGCATGTCGTCGGCCGCCTTGACGCTAAGCCGTTGCGTTGTGGGGGTCAGGATCCGCTCTTGCGATTTCGACGGCGGGAACAAACCGAAAGCTCCCAGTTGCGCCGGCGTTCCGGGCGTAATGATCTTGCCCCTGCCGAAGGCCTCCAGGCCAGGCGAATCGCTGCGCCGTGCCGCAGCGGAACCAGGAACCGGCGAACGCCGGAAATCAGTGTCTCCGTCGATCTCCACGATGTCCATCATCTCCTTGATCATCCCGATGGTCGGCACGAAGTGATCGTGCCACAGAGGGTTCGGCAACAACTTATCCGGTGGATAGTTCGACGTCACCACGAGCGGGACCCGCCGCTGGGCTGCGGTCCGTAGAAGCTTCGCGACGAACATTCCGTCACCCACATCGTGCACGTGGAATTCGTCGAAACACAAGATGTCGACGTCGGACAGCAAGGAATCCACCGAACGCTGGATTGCCGTGCTATCGGCCTCGGGCCTCCCCGCCGAAGCATGCACACCCCGGTGCAGTTGACGGAAGAAATCATGGAAGTGGATGCGCCTTTTGCGCCCCGGCAACTGACGGTAAAAGCTGTCCATGAGCCAACTTTTGCCGCGTCCCACCGGACCGTGAAGGTAGACGCTACGCGGCGTCCGCCGTCGTAGGAGTCCCGTTCGGCGGAGTCCCGCGCGGCGGACGGTGAGGGCCTCGCCGAGCTGGCAGAGCCGGGCGGCGGCCGCGGCCTGGGCCGGCTCCAGGACGAATCCTGAAGCATCTGCGTCGGCGATGATTTCCGCCATGAGAGCGGACGCATCAAGGCGCCGCCCAGCCGAGGCAGGGAGCACTAGAGCCAGTTCTTCCGCTTGAAGATGACATACATGAGCAAGGACCCGCCAACCATCAGCCCGAGCGCCATGGGATAGCCGTAGAGCCAATGGAGCTCGGGCATGACTTCGAAGTTCATGCCGTAGAGCCCGGTAACGAAGGCCGGCGCGAAGAAGATTGCAGCCCACGAAGAGATCTTCTTGGTTTGTTCGTTTTGCGCTGCGCTCGCCTCGTTTTGCCGGTTCGCGGTCAGGATCCCATCGAGGGTCAGGGCGTTTTGGAGCAGGTCGCGGAACCCGCTGGCGCGGGAAATGACTTGTTGGACATGGTCCTCCACGTCGCGCAGATTGCGCTGCAGTTCGATGTCGACCCCGTATTTCACGAACCCGCGCTTGAGGGACTCCATCATGTCCGGGAGCGGGCTGATTGCGCGCTGGAATTGGATGACCTCGCGGGCGAGTTCATAGATACGCCGGGAAACCGAAGGATCGCCGCCGAAGAGCTGGTCCTCGATCTCGTCGATGTCGTTTTCCAGCCCGGAAATCACGGGGCCGTAGTCGTCCACCACTTGGTCCAACAATGCGTACAGGATGGCTTCGGGACCATGGCGCAGCAGCTCCGGTTGTTGTTCCAGATATCGACGGACCTGGGCCACCCCGGGTGTCTCCGCGTGCCGGACCGTGACTACGAAGTTCTTCCCAGTGAAGATGTGAAGCTCGCCGAACTCCACGGTCTCCGTAGCGTCTAGGTATCGCGCGGGCCGGAGGACTGTGAAGAGGTTGTTGTCGTAGCGTTCCAGTTTGGGACGCTGGTGGGCGTTGACGGCGTCCTCGACGGCGAGCAAGTGGAGGCCGAACTCGGCTGCGACTGACGCCATTTCCGTCTCGTCCGGCCGGTAAAGTCCAATCCACACCATTCCGCCGTGGGCGGCCAGTGTTTCGACGCTTTGCTCAAGGCTTTCCGGAGTGGCGGTCCGTATACCGTTGACGTAGACGGCATTGTCAATGATGGTCACGAGGTTATTCTCCTCCCGCTACTGCAACGCCCCGATGATCGACCCGGCGACAGTCATGGCCACGATGTCATGGCCGGAATCGATGAGGGTCACGGCGGACGGCCTGCCCGCGAAACCGTTGTGGATGACGTGGCCGCCGACGCGGAAGACGACCGCAATCACTAGCGCAAAGAAACCGCCGGCCAGGCTTCCATGCACGCCCAGCTTGCCGATAAGCACGGCCAACAGGATGCTCGTGAGTGCTGCGGCCACCATCATGGGGATCCAGATTCCTGCGCCGCCGTCGATCTTCTTGAGGTCTTCCTCGGTCTTGCCAATGGCCTGCATCCATCGTCTGCCGAGGACCGCCGGCATGTACCAGACAAATCCGATGACCATGCTGGAAACGAACGCCAGGAGTATGGCCAGCCAGTTGAGGTGCGGAAGAGAAGAGAGCCAATCCATTCTGGAATCCTAGTCGGCTTCCCTGACTGGCGAATCAGTGGAAACCTGCGCTTTGACCCGTTTCGTGGCGCCGGCCGTCCCGGCGGCGTCCACGAGCCTGCCGATGAGCGGCTCTGTCCGGTAGGGGATATGGGTGTGCAGGGCAAGGACCGTTTCCGTGCGGATGACGCCTTTGACTCGGAGGATGGAGCGAAGTGCGGTTTGCAGGTTGTGCGTGTCGGTGGCCACCACCCGGCACAGGAGATCGCCCCGCCCGGAAATTTCATGCACCTCAAGGACCTGGGGGATGCGGCGCAGTGCTCCGATCACGCCGTCGAGTTCCCGGTGGGTCACCTCCAACGTCACGAAGCCGACGACGTCGTACCCCACCTTTTCGAGGTCGACCTCGCGGCCGCCGTCGTTCAGTACGCCCGAGCGGACCAGGCGGCGCATCCTCGATTGGGCGGTGTTGCGCGCAATCCCCAGGGAATCGCTGAGTTCGCCGATCTGGACCCTGGGATCACGGATCAACTCCAGCAGGATCTTCAGGTCCGTCGGATCGAGGGTGTTCAAATCATCACTCCGGCTCATTTTTGGTCATCGATGGACGTCAATTTTGACTGTTATGATCAATTCTTTCATGGACATCTGATCTATCTGGCAGACTTGCGAAATCCTATTGCCATCAATATTTTGGGCCGTACAGTCCCGGCCCACAAGGCCAGGTTCCGTGATGCCCGCTGAGGCAAAGGCACGGAAATGACTGTCTTTAGCGAACTCCGCATGCGCCAGGCCACCGCCGGGCACTGGGGCTGGGATGCTTCCACCACGGCACGGCTGGTCCTGGCCGGCGCCGTCATGTTCACACTGCTGGTCGGTGCCAACCTGGCGAGTCCGCTGTATCCGCTGCTTCAGGCGGAACTGGGAATTACCTCGCTCGGCGTGACAATTGCCTTTGCAAGCTACGTCCTGGCATTGGTGGCTGTGCTGATGCTCGCAGGCCACTGGTCGGACCATATCGGCAGGCGTGCCGCGCTGGTGCTGGCTGTCTTCGTGGGCTTGGCGGGTGGCCTGGTTTTCGCCAACGCGGACAACCTCCTGATGCTCTCGGCCGGCCGGATGCTCCAGGGCGTCGCCGTCGGCCTTGCCACCGGAGCGAGCTCGGCGGCTTTGCGTGAATTGCTTCCGTCCCGGCCTGAGTGGGCTTCCCGCTTCACCTTGCTGTCTTCCTCCGGAGGGGTGGCCGCCGGTCCTGCCATCGGCGGACTGCTTTCGCTGCTCCCGGGTGCCACCTCAACGCCGTTCCTCATCCACGCCGCCCTCCTGCTCCTTTTGCTGGTCCCGCTGTGGCTTCTCAAGGCACGCCCGGCGATTCGGCCGGCCGAAGGTCCGCGTCCCTACACGGTGCTCGCCCCACGACGGCCCTCAGTATCGCGGGAAGCCAGGGGAGCGTTTTGGCTGGCCTCAAGCGTGGGATTCCTCAGCTTTGCCGTGTTCGGATTCTGCCTCTCGCTCGCGCCCGGCTACTTCGCCGTCGTCGTGCACGCCGATTCCCGCCCCATGACGGGGCTGCTCGCCGGGCTGACGCTCGGAGCGTCCGCGCTCAGCCAACTGCTGACCGTCCGCGGCCGGTTCGCCGTCCCCGCTGGACTGGCCGTCCTGGGGGTTTCCATTGTGTTGGTCGGCGCGGCGGCATCCCTGTCCAGTCCGGTGCTGCTGGTGGCAGCGAGCCTGTCCGCCGGGGTTGGCCAGGGGATCGCCTTCCGGCTGGTGTTCAACGACGTTGCCAGCAAGGTGGAAGCGTCCCGGCATGCCCAGATCATCAGCACCGTCTACGTCATCACCTACCTTGGCAGTGCAGTGCCGGTCATCGGACTGGGCCTGGCTGCCTCGGTGATCGGACTCGGCGCCGCTGCCGGCTATTTCACCGTGGTGTGCGGGCTGGCGGCCGCGGTGCTCGCTGTCCTGTCGCTCCGTAGGGTGCTCCGGAAGGGCTGACCGGCGATTCATTCGGCAAGCCCAAGTTCGCAAAGATTGATTTGCAAAGAAATGCTTGCAAAGGTTTCTTTGCAAGAGTAGCGTTTCCGGCATGGACAAGCTTCAAGAGCAGGAATTCCCCGTCCGCAAGGTCGATACGGCATCCCTCAAAGCGCTCGCGCACCCCCTGCGCGTTCAAATCCTTGAGATGCTGTCCCGTTATGGGCCACAGACGGCCTGCAGCCTGGCCGAACTCCTGGATGAATCCAGTGGTGCTACGAGCTACCACCTGCGGCAGCTTGCCAAGTTCGACTTCGTCCACGAGGTCCAAGGCAAGGGGACGGCGCGGGAGCGGTGGTGGGAGCGGCCCAGGGGAGCCATCCAAATCACTTCGCCCGAGCTGGCACATTCGCCGGCAACGCAGGAGGCATCGCGACTAGTCACCCGCGAATTCGAACGCAGCAGGCAGGCTGTCCTCGCCGACTTCATGGCACACGGCATGGACTCCTTGGACGAAGATTGGCTCGACGCCGCCATCGTCAACACCGCCAACGCCCGGATGTCAGCTGAGCAGCTCGGCCGCTACGCCCGCTCCATGGAGGCCTTCGCCCGCAAGCTTCTAGAGGAAATCAGGAGCGAACCCGAGGCGGACGATGCCCGCCCCGTGCAGATCCATTTCAATGCATTCCCGATCCTGGGCGTCCCGGCTTGGGCCGGAGACAAGAAATCCCGCGACGCGAAGTCGCACGTAGCAGCCACCGAAGGGAAAGAGTCATGAGCACTGCCACCGCATCATGCGGCACTTACCGCCGGCCCTCCATGCTTGAGTCGGCAGCCGCCGGAATCGGAGCCAATCTGATTTCGTGGGCCGAGCGCAGGCGCTACATTCCGCCGGTGGACCAGTCTGCGCAGCGGGCGGCGTTCAGGCGCCGGCAGGAACTCGGTGATTTGCGCCGCGACGCCCTGGGGGCTTCACATTCGGGCCTCGAGCCGCGCTACTGAGCCGGGTGGAACCGGCAGAAGCCACCGCTATTCCGGCAGCGGCCCGTGGTTCCCCTGGATATGGGCAAAGACCAAAGTGGTCTCGGTATGGCCCACCACGGGGTCCGTGGCGAGATTGTCCAGGACCCAGTCGCGAAGGTCGTCGGTGTTGGCTACCGCGATATGCAGCAAGTAGTCCACGGAGCCCGAAGTGTGGAACGTGGAAATAACTGCAGGCAGGGCGGGAACCCGGGCCGTGAAGCGGTCAATCTGGTCGCGGTCATGCGCGCGCAGGCGCACGGCGATCAAGGCCTGGACCGATCGGCCGATTGCCGGGAGGCTGAGGACAGCTTCGAAACCCTCGATGATGCCGCGTTCGGAGAGCGACCGCGTGCGCATGAGTGCCGTTGACGGAGCGATTCCAACCAGTTCGGCCAGCTGCTTGTTGGAGATCCGGGCATCGTCAACCAAAGCTGCGAGGATGCGTTCGTCGATCGCATCCAAGGGCTCGCTGATGCCGACGGGCCGAACGTTCTTCGGGGTGGTGCTCACGGATCCTCCTGAAAGTGCTTTCTATTCATCATAGGTGCCAGTTTCCGCTCAATCCATTCATTAGCACTGTAAATCTCCGAATTATTGCCAGATACTTACCGAATTCAACGGTGAATAATTCAAGGAGAGCAGTGACAGCCATCGATACACTCGCAGTCCACGCGGGCCGGGCAGGACTCACGGAACAGGGCGTACACGCCGTTCCCATCGACCTTTCAACCACTGCGCCTTTGCCTTCTGTTCACGACGGCGGTCTCGCCTACGAGCAGATGGCCACGGGCGGCGTGCCCCTCGAAGGTCAAAGCACCGTGTACCAGCGTCTCTGGAATCCTACGGTAGCGAGGTTCGAAGACGGCGTAGCGGCGCTCGAAGGAGCTGCACAATCTGTCGGTTTTGCCTCGGGTATGGCCGCGTTCAGCGCCGTGCTGCTCGCCGCCCAATCAGAAGGCAAGACGCACGTGGTTGCGGTGCGGCCCCTCTACGGCGGCACGGACCACGTCCTGGCCAGCGGCCTGCTTGGCAACCAGGTCACCTTCGTCAAGGCCGACGGCGTACGGGATGCCCTTCGTCCGGACACCGGCCTGGTGGTGGTGGAAACCCCGGCGAACCCGAGCCTGGATCTGGTGGACCTCACCCGCCTGGTGTCCGACGCCGGAGACGTTCCGGTTCTCGTGGACAATACTTTCGCCACGCCGATCCTCCAGCAGCCACTCAAGCACGGCGTCGCGATGGTGCTCCACAGCGCCACGAAATTCCTGGGCGGCCACGGCGATGCGATGGGCGGCGTGGTGGCAACAAGTGCGGAGTGGGCCACGCGGCTGCGCCGGGTCCGCGCCGTGACCGGGGGCATCCTGACTCCGTGGCCCGCCTATCTGTTGCACCGGGGCCTGGCGACCCTTCCGATCCGGGTGCGAGCCCAGCAGGACCACGCCCACAAGATCGCGGCAGCGCTCGCGGGTCACGAACTCGTCGCCAAGGTGTACTACCCGGGGCTTCCTGAGTGCGATCCGCTGCACTTGGTGGGTACACAGATGGGCGGTCCGGGCTCATTGATCTCTTTCGACCTCGAATCGGCCGAGCATGCGGAGCGCATTCCCGGCGCGGTCCGCCTCATCACCCACGCAGTGTCGCTGGGTGGCATCGACACGCTGATCCAACACCCCGCCGGATTGACCCACCGTCCGGTGGCCCCGGAGGCCAAGCCCCAGGCGCGCATGCTCAGGCTTTCCATCGGACTGGAAGATCCCGCCGACATCATCGACGACCTGGTCCAGGCCATCGAGTCCACCCGTTAGCCCGTCCCGGAGCTGATTTGAGTCTTGGTTACCTAAGGCAATCGACTAGTTACCGCGGTCCGTTCGACATACCATGAACTTACTGGGGTTGTCAATTTCCAAAGGTGAATCAGATGACTCAAGGAGGCACTCGGAATGAGTGATGTCAGTCCACTAAGGAATGCAGTCCGCAAAGGAAGCGGCCTCAAGCAACTGGGTGGTACTTGGGGTGAGCTCCTTGCCGAGTTCCTCGGCACATTTGTGCTGATCGCCTTCGGCGACGGGGTGGTGGCTATGGCGGTTGCCGCCTTGCCCGGCTCGGGACGGGCCGCGACGTCGACCACGATCTTCATGGCCGCGGGCGACTGGCTGTTGATCACATGGGGATGGGCCATAGCGGTAATGATGGCAATCTACGTCGGCGGTGGGGTCAGCGGTGCGCACATCAATCCGGCCGTGACGGTGGCTTTCGCGGTCCGGCGGAAGTTTCCGTGGAAAAAGGTAGGCCCGTACATCGCTGCCCAGGTTGTGGGGGCTTTCGCCGGCGCCGCGCTGGTGTACCTGCTCTATCACGATGCCATCGACGCCTATAACAAGGCTGTCGGCACCGGGCGCGCGGATCCAAAGGGGCTGGCGACCTACTCCATTTTCGCCACCTTCCCGGCACCGTACTTCAACGGAAATCCCGTGGGTCCGTTGCTCGACCAGATTGTTGGCACGGCTTTCCTCGTCTTGTTCGTCGTGGCCATCATCGACATGCGCAACACGGCCGTGCAGTCAAACCTGGGCCCGTTCATGATCGGGCTGGCCGTGGCGGCGATCGGCATGTCCGTGGGCGCGAACGCCGGATACGCCATCAACCCTGCCCGCGACTTCGGACCACGGCTGTTTGCGTGGCTCGCCGGATGGGGGCAGACGGCGATGCCGGGCACCGTTGACGGAGCGTTCAGCTGGTATTTCTGGATCCCGATCGTCGGCCCCCTCGTCGGCGGAGTGATCGGTGTGCTGGTCTACGACTGGTTCATCGGGGACGTGCTCCATGCGCGCACCCTGTTGGCGGAACCCACGCTTCCGGGACGGGCCAGCGCGGAGATCCCTCCGGCGTCCGAACCGAAACGGGCAGCCTGAAGGTAGCTCCATCCTGGGGCCGATCTGCCGCGCCGTGCGGCGCACGCACGGTCACACAGAGGAGCCGACGACGGCGACCTGGCGCGCAGGGGATCGGTGCACGACGGCGGTGATCACCGCCGTCGTGCACCCCAGCGCGATGACCGTCCAGGCGAGTGCGGTCCAGCCGAAAGCCTGGAAGGCGAGTCCTCCGGCCCAGCCAATAATGCTGGAACCCAGGTAGTAGGAGAGGTTGTACAACGACGCAGCTTGCGCGCGGCCGCTCGTCGCGATGGTCCCGGTCCAGCCTGCTCCGATGCTGTGCGCTGCGAAGAAGCCGCCGGTGAAGACCACCAAGCCCACCAGAATCGCGGCGATGTTGTCCCACAGGGTGAGTCCAAGGCCGGCCGTCATGGTCGCTATCCCGGCGAGCATGACCGTGCGGCGGCCGAAGCGCATGGACAAGCCGGCTCCCCAGCGGGAGCTCACGGTTCCGGACAAATAGGCCAGGAAAATCAGGCTGACGACGGTGGCGGGCAGCCCGAAGGGCGCGGCATGGAGGCGGAATCCGAGGTAGTTGTAGACGGCCACGAAGCCACCCATCAACAGGAACGCTTGAACATAGAGTGCCAGCAGCCGTGGGTTGGAAGAATGGCCTGCCAGCGTCTTCATGGCCCCGCGGAAACCTCCAGCCGAACTTGGGGTGAAGCGGCGCGGCTTCGGGACCAGCAGCAAGAACAGGACGGCCGACGCTGTCGCAAGGATGGAGACTGCGAAAGCGGCGGCTCGCCAACCCCACAATTCACCGATGGGACCCGCGAGCAAGCGGCCGGCAAGTCCGCCGAGGGTGGTGCCGGCCACGTAGCTGCCAGCGGCCAGCGCGGTGTGCACCTTGTTGACTTCTTCATTCAAGTACGCGATGGCGATCGCCGGAATACCGCCGAGGGCCATGCCCTCCAGCGCCCTCAAAGCGAGCACAAGGGGGAAGGTGGGGGCCAGGGGGACGAGCAGGCCCAAGACGGTGGCTGCCGCGATTCCGATGGCCATGGCACGCACGCGGCCGATCTTGTCGGCAACGAAGGACCAGGGCAACACCGTTGCCGCGAGGCCTACCGTGGCCAAGGAGATGGTGAGCGCCGCCTCTGCCGCCGTGATGTGCAGCTCGTTCGCCATGAGTGGCAAGACGGCTTGGGTGGAGTACAGCTGCGCGAAGGTGGCCACGCCCGCGAGGGCCAGGCCGGCGAGGATCCTGCGGTACGCAGTTGAGCCCTTCAGGTGGCCTTCCCAATTGGACTCGACGGGGCTCTTGAATGCTGCGCTTGTACTCACGCTTCCACAGTAGGGCGACCCGAAGTGATGATTCCAATGCATGATTTCATTAGAATTGATAGCGGGTCTGGATGATTTTGAAAATAGGCAATCTGAGGAGAGGCCGGAATGGACATTGAACACAAGCAATTGGTCCAGCTTCTGCCGTTGCTGCCACTGCTGGCTGAGCTTGGCCGGACAGAACATGTCACCGAGACGGCCGAGCTGCTCGGAGTACCCCAATCGACGGTGAGCCGGGCGCTGGCCCGGGCAAGCGCCGTCGTCGGGACCGAACTCCTGGTCCGTGAAGGCCGCGGCGTCCGCCTGACCCCGGCCGCGAAGACCCTGCTTCCCTACATCGAGGCGGCGCTCGCGGAATTCCAGGCTGGCCTGGACGTGGTCCGGCACGAATCCGATGTTGTCCGCGGTCGAATCGCGGTGACCTTCCAGCACACTTTCGGCGAGGACACGTTGCCGCTGCTCATGAGCGCGTTCCGGAGCCGGCATCCCTCCACGGCTTTCGAACTCAGCCAAGGAGCGCGTGCCGGGTGCCTTGAATCACTCATTGCCGGTGACGCCGACTTCGCCTTGACGGCACCCGTAGCGGCCCCGGGCAGGAACCTCGGCTCGACGGCCCTGTACCGCGAGCCGTTGCGGCTGGTGGTCCACCACCGCCATCCGGTGGCCCAGCGGCCCAGCGTGCGGCTCGCCGAGCTCAAGCACGAGCCGTTCGTTTCCATGGGGCCAGGCTTCGGCCTGCGCTCGCTGACCGACGCGATCTTCCGGGATGCGGGCTTTCGCCCGAGGGTCGCTTTCGAAAGCCAGGACTCGCACACCATCCGTGGGCTCGTGTCCGCTGGATTGGGCTACAGCATCCTGCCGCCAGGGGGACTAGGGCCGGGACCTCAAGGGGTCCTGGATTCCACGGACCTCGGCTGGGTGGAAGTAGCGCTCGACTCGGAGTTCGCATACCGGGAGATAGGGATTGCCTGGCGTGAACGGCGCAAGGAACCGGACCCCGTAAGGCTTTTCCGCGAACTGGTGCTTTCCGAAGGACCGGGACTGCTCGCAGGACTCGTCAAAGCCCGATCAGGAACCAATGCGCGATCCGGAACCCAATAGGACCACCCATTGCGCCCGCGCTAGGCTTTTGGACGTGGAGACTGCAGAGAACACGACCCCCCGGCCCGACGACGGATTGGTCCCGGGCACCGCTCAGGGCACCGCCCGGGAGCGGGCGCAAGGTAACGGCGCCGCCCCGGCAACGGTCATCGGGCTCGACATCGGTGGCACGAAGACCCGCGGTGTCCGGTTCGAGGGCGGCAAGCCGGTCCGCGACGAAAGCACGGGCAGCTCCAACGTGCAGAACGTCAGCCGGGAGACGGCTGCCAGGAATCTCGCCGAGCTCTTCGCCATGATCGGTGGCGGCGACGTGGACCGCGTCCTTGCCGGTGCAGGCGGAATTGACACCGATGCCGATGCCCGCGCCCTCGCCGATTTGATCGAACCCCATGTCCCAGGCGCACAGGTCACGGTGGTCCACGATTCCCGCCTGCTATTGGCTGCAGGCGGGGCCAGCACGGGAGTGGCTGTCATCGCCGGAACTGGATCCGCGGCGTGGGGAAAGAACTCCGAAGGGGAAGAAGCGCGTGCCGGCGGCTGGGGCTTTCTCCTGGGCGATGAGGGCAGCGGTTACTGGCTGGGCCGGGAGGCGGTGCGTCACAGCCTTCGCCGGATGAATAAAGGGCTGGAACCCGATGGCCTTACAGCGGCTCTCTTGGAATCCTGCGGGGTGGACGACCCCAACAATCTCATCGCACTGTTCCACTCTGATGACACCGACCGGCGGTACTGGGCCCAGCGCGCAAACGCCGTGGTGGAGACCGCGCGCGAAGGGCTCGAGATCAGCCGCCAGCTGCTGGACCAGGCAGGCCGGGATCTCGCAGAGCTGGCGGCGCAAGCCGTTCGCCAGCTTGGCCTGCCGGGACCGGTGATTCTGGGTGGCGGGCTCGGCATGAACGTGGAGCCCTTGCAGTCCGCTTTCCGGGCAGGACTGGCCGCGCACGGAATCACCGATGTGCGGGTCCTGGACCAGGAACCGGTTTTCGGTGTGCTGCGGATTGTTGCGGAGCTGCCCTAGCCGGACACGGAGAAAGACTGGCGACGCGGTACCTTCTGGGCGACACGGACAAAGACTGGCGACACGCGAATACCGGTATCGCCAGTCTTTCTGGTAGTCGCCAAGCCTTTTGGGTGTCGCGACCCTTAGTCGGTAGCCCTGTTCCGGGTCCTCGGCTTGAGCTGGACCCCCGGCATGGGCGGTGCGGGGATACGCCCGGCTTCAGCTCCGGCGTCGGGCCCGTGGCCATTGATCCAGCCGAATCGCGCGGTGCGGGCGTCCTCGTCGTTCAGGAGCGCCTGGGCTTCCCAATCTTCCCGGGCCTGCTCCACTTCCTCGTGCGTCCGGCCCACGAAGTTCCACCACATCAGGATGTCCTCTTCGAAGGGTTCACCGCCCAGAAGCATGAAGCGGGTTCCAGGAGCTGCGTCGAGGCGGAGCGATTCCCGACCCATGCCGAGGAAGGCCAAGGGGCCGGGGTCTACTTCTTGGCCGTCGATCACGGCAGAGCCGTCCAGGACCAGGACCGCATGCTCGAATTCGGGGTTCAGCGGCAGCTCGATGGGGCCCGAGGCTGAGATTTCGACGCCGACAATCGGGCTATACATGATGGCGGGAGAGCGATGCCCGGCGAATTCTCCGACGAGCACGGTGGCCCTGAAACCGTCCGCAGCAACCACCGGCAGGTCGACGATCTGCTGGAACGACGGCGCGCGGTGCCTTACGGCGTCGGGCAAAGCAACCCACAACTGCAGGCCCCGGGACAGCGGCAGGAGGGCGCCGCCGTCGGGCGCGTCGGCATGAAGTCCTGCTGGCAGTACGCCGAACTCGGAATGCGAGATGCCGCGGCCGGCGGTCATGATGTTCAACTGCCCGGGGCGCACCACGACGTCGCTGCCGACGCTGTCGCGGTGCCGCACCTCGCCTTGGAGCGGCCACGTGACTGTTTGCAAGCCCGTGTGCGGATGGGGGAGGACGCTCATCGCGATGCGGTCCGGGCCAAAGCTGTCCAGGAAGCACCAGGCTCCTACCGTTGGCATACCGCGCTGGGGGAGGGTGCGGGAAACATTCATGGCCCGCACGCCGCCCAGGGGAACCTCGCGGGCCGGCCAGAGCTGGACAAAGGGTCCTTGGCCGGGATGTCCGGCCGGGCAGACTTCCTGCGACGGGGCCGTTTCCAAGTTGGTCACGATACAACTCCATGTGCTGAACAATGTTCCTTCCAGCTTAGGCCTAGGCTGGCTCCATGAGCATCCAGTTCGACACCCGCCCGGCCGCGTACGGAGTGGTCATTCGTGACGGAGCAATCCTTCTCGCCTATTGGAAGCAAGACGGCAAAGAAGGCTGGACCCTTCCCGGCGGAGGCCTGGACTTGGGTGAGCATCCCGTGGACGGTTGCCGCCGCGAGGTCCAGGAAGAAACAGGGTACGACGCTGATATCGGGGCGATGCTCGGCATCGACGTCGGCCACTGGCCGGGTGAGGAGCGGCTGGACGGATCTGACCGTGATTTCCAGGCAATCCGGCTGGTCTACGAGGCAAGCATCACGGGCGGCGAATTGACACACGAGATAGACGGCAGCACCACCCACGCGGCCTGGGTGCCGTTGGGCAAGGTGCCCGGACTGAACCGAGTGTCGTTGGTGGATATCGGCCTCCGTTTGCACGGTGAGCGGCCCCTCAACGGAAAACTCCCGAGGCCCTGAGCATTGCCGATTCATTACGGTCTTCGCGCCTGCGCTGACATCGTCGGTGGTGCTGGCTAGGCTGTAGAAACATCAGTTCACTGTTGACTGATTTCCATCGTTGATATTGCAGCCCAACAGTTAGGTAAGCCCGGGAATGGCTGAAGCCATGATTGAGTTCCAGAGCGTCACCAAGCAGTATCAGGGCGGGCAACCCGCTGTTGATGGATTGAGCATGTCCATCGACAAGGGTGCCATCACCGTATTCGTCGGACCCTCGGGCTGCGGAAAGACCACGTCCCTGCGGATGATCAACCGTATGGTAGAGCCCACATCTGGCACCATCACCGTGGCCGGCAAGGATGTTTCGAACGAACCGGCCGCCCAGTTGCGCCGCACCATGGGCTACGTCATGCAGTCTTCGGGACTCATGCCGCACCGTTCGGTGCTGGACAACATTGCCACCGTTCCGCGGCTCAACGGCGTTTCCAGAGCGGCAGCCCGCAAGCGGGCGGAAGAGCTGCTCGACGTCGTCGGGCTGGCTTCCGTGCTCGGCAAGCGGTACCCATCCCAATTGTCCGGCGGCCAGCAGCAGCGCGTCGGGGTAGCCCGCGCGCTCGCAGCGGATCCGCCGGTACTGCTCATGGACGAGCCCTTCAGTGCAGTTGACCCTGTGGTTCGCGACGAACTCCAGCAGGAACTCCTCCGGCTTCAGCGCGAGCTGGCCAAGACCATTGTCTTCGTCACCCACGACATCGACGAGGCCACCGTGCTCGGCGACAAAGTGGCCGTTTTCGCCGTCGGGGGCAAACTGGCGCAATACGCGGCGCCCGAAGAGATCCTTCGGGCACCTGCCAATGACTTCGTGGCCTCGTTCGTGGGCCGTGACAGGGGATTCCGGCACCTGGCATTCAACGCCGCCGACGCCGTACGGGTGCATCCGGTGAAGACCGTGGATGCGCCGCACCTTGCTGCGGGAAACAGCGAATGGGCAGTGGTGCTCGACGCCGGCTCCCGGCCCACAGGGTGGGCCTCCCCGCGTGACGGCGCGGGGTTGATTCCCGGGGGTTCTTTGTTCCGGCGCGGGGATACGCTCCGCCGGGCGTTGGATGCCGCTTTGTCCTCGCCTTCGGGCCTTGGCGTGGTAGTGGACGACGACGGCAGGCTCGCCGGCGTCCTCAAAGCCGATGAAGTGCTGGCGCTCATCGAAGAGACCCGGCACAACAGGGAGGACGCCCCCTGATGGAATGGTTCCTGGCAAACAGCGGCATGGTCTTCGAACGGGCCGGTGAGCACCTTATCCTGGCTTTGATTCCCATGGTTCTCGGTCTGCTCATTGCTGTGCCTTTGGGGCAACTGGCCCGGCGGAACCGTGCCCTCAGGGCCGTGGTCACCACGGGAAGTTCCTTGCTGTACACCATTCCTTCCTTGGCGCTTTTCATCATTCTGCCGCCGATCTTGGGAACCCGGATCCTGGATCCGCTCAACGTGGTGGTTGCCCTCACCATCTATGCCGTTGCCTTGCTGGTGCGGGCTGCCATGGACGCCTTCGATTCCGTGGACGACGACCTCCGCATGGCCGCAGTCTCCATGGGATTCAAGCCCACGGCACGCTTCCTGCAGATCGACCTTCCGCTTTCCTTACCCGTGCTTTTTGCGGGCCTGCGCGTGGTGTCCGTCAGCAATATCTCCCTCGTGAGCGTCGCCGCGCTCCTGGGGGTCGGGAACTTGGGCATGCTGTTCACCGACGGCCTGCAGCGGTCGTTCATCACCGAGGTGGTGGTGGGCATCATCGCGATTCTGCTGCTGGCCCTCATCATGGACACGCTCTTGGTCCTGTTGGAGAAGCTGCTGACACCCTGGACGCGGGCCGGTGCGGTCACCGCCAAGCAAGATGGCAAAGCAGACAGCGAATCGGCGCAGTTCGTCGGGGACGCCGGGATCCATGCGGAGGCAGGTCGATGAGCAATATCTTCGTTGACACCCTCGCGTGGCTCACGGATCCGGCTCACTGGTCAGGAAGCGGCGGAATCGCCACGAGGCTCCTGGAACACCTGCAGTATTCCGGGCTGGTCCTGGTGATTGCCGCGGCCATCGCCGTGCCGGTGGGTCTCTTCATCGGCCACACGGGACACGGACGCGTTGTTGCCGTGGCGTTCGCTGGCGCTTTGCGGGCCCTCCCCACGCTCGGACTGCTTGTCCTCTTTGCACTGTTGGCTGGAAGCGGACTCATGCCTCCCGTCTGGGCCTTGGTCATCTTGACGGTGCCGCCACTCCTGGCCGGGACCTACGCCGGGATTTCCAGCGTGGATCCAACGGTGGTTGATGGGGCGCGGGCCATGGGCATGACGGAACTCCAGATCTTGTTCCGTGTAGAGCTGCCCAACGGACTCCAAGTCATGTTCGGTGGCATCCGCACGGCCGTCCTCCAGGTCATCGCAACGGTTTCCGTGGTGGCATACCTTCCGCTGGGAGGCTTGGGGCGTTATCTTTTTGACGGATTGGTCCTTCAGGACTTCCCCCGCATGCTCGGCGGGTCACTGCTCATCGCGGCGTTGGCAATCGCCGTCGACCTCATCCTGGCCATGGCGCAGAGGATCCTCCTCCCGCCCGGCCTTTCCATCGATTCCAACGGCGGCCATAAGGCCGCCGGAGATCTCGCAGCCGCCGCACCAGCAGGGGCTGCCGTTCAAGGAGGTACCGCATGAAGCAACCCGTCACCCTGACCCGCCGCGGGCTCGGCGGCCTAGCGGCCGGAGTCGGCATTGCACTTGCGCTGAGCGCATGTGGCGGCAGCCCGCTGTCCACCCCGTCCACCAACGCTCCCTCCGGGGCCGGCGGCTCGCTCACTGTGGGCTCGGCAGATTTCCCCGAGAGCCAGGTCATCGCCGAAATCTACGCCGGAGCACTAAACGCCGCCGGCGTCACTGCTACCACCAAGCCCAATATCGGATCCCGCGAAATCTACTTCAAGGCTGTCCAGGACGGTTCGATCGACCTCGCCCCCGACTATTCCGGCAACCTGCTGTCCTACCTGGACGCTAACGCCACTCAGGTCTCGGCCGATGACGTCTTCAAGGCGCTGCCCGGGAAGCTTCCACAGGGCCTGGGAGTGCTCGACCCCGCCAAGGCTGAAGACAAGGACGCCATGGTTGTCACAAAGGCCACGGCGGAGAAGTACCAGCTCAAGTCCATCGACGACCTCGCCAAGGTCTGCGGGGACTTCACGATGGCAGCACCGGCAACGTTTGAGACCCGCGCCTACGGGTTCCCGGGGCTCAAGGCCAACTACAACTGCGTGCTCAAGGGCCTGAAGCCGTTTAGCGACGGCGGCGGTAACCTCACGCTGCAGGCCCTGCTCTCCAACGACGTCCAGGTTGCCGACATCTACACCACCACGCCGTCCATCCAGGACAACGCCCTGGTGGTACTGGATGATCCCAAGAACAACTTCAAGGCCCAGCAGGTCCTCCCGCTGTACAACATGGCCAAGATGACGGACAAGGCGAAGGAAGCCCTCAACAACGTATCCAAGATCCTGACCACGGACGACCTCATCAACCTCAACCGCGCTGTCAGCGGCAACCAAAAGCAGAATCCCAAGGACGCTGCAGCCGCTTGGCTCAAGGACAAAGGGATCGTGAAGTAGATTTCCCGGCAGTGCCCGACGGCGGCGAGGAACCCTTCGGGGGGCCTCGCCGCCGTCGTCGTGAATGTGAGTGATGTCTCAACTGAAGTACATCCCCGGTATGGCATATTTGATGAATGGCAGAATTCAAGCAGTCCACCAAGCTTCATAATGTCCTTTACGACATCCGTGGACCGATTCTTCAGGCCGCCCAGCAGATGGAGGCAGAGGGTCACCGCATCCTCAAACTGAATATCGGAAACCCGGCACCGTTCGGATTTGAAGCGCCGGACGCGATTTTGGTGGACATGATCCGCCATCTGCCCCATGCCCAGGGATACAGCGATTCGCGCGGAATTTTCTCGGCCCGCACCGCCGTCTCGCAGTACTACCAGACCCGCGGCATCCAAAACATCCACGTTGACGACATCTACCTTGGCAACGGCGTCAGCGAGCTCATCACCATGTCGCTCATGGCATTGCTGGAAGTGGGAGATGAGATCCTCATCCCCACCCCCGACTACCCGCTCTGGACCGCCTCGGTGGCACTGGCGGGCGGCCGTCCGGTCCACTATCTGTGCGACGAAGAATCGGGCTGGCAGCCGGACCTTGAGGACATGGAATCCAAGATCACGCCTCAAACCAAGGGCATCGTGGTCATCAACCCCAACAACCCCACGGGTGCCGTATACCCGGAGGAGACCCTCAAGAAGATCGTGGCCCTGGCCGAAAAGCATGGCCTTGTGGTGTTCGCCGATGAGATCTACGAGAAGATCCTCTACGAAGACGCTGTCCACGTGAATCTTGCCGGGCTCACCGGCGATGACGTCCTCTGCCTGACGTTCAGCGGATTGTCCAAGGCCTACCGGGTGTGTGGCTACCGTGCTGGCTGGATGGCCATCTCCGGTCCCAAGAAGGACGCCGCCGACTACCTCGAGGGCATCAACCTGCTGGCCAACATGCGTCTGTGCGCCAACGTGCCGGCACAGCATGCCATCCAGACCGCCCTCGGTGGCCACCAAAGCATCAACGATCTGATCCTGCCCGGCGGCAGGCTCCTTGAACAGCGGAACAAGGCCTACGATCTGCTCAATGCCATCCCTGGCGTGAGCACACAACAGGCGAGGGGTGCCCTCTATCTGTTCCCGAAGTTGGACCCCGAGGTCTATCACATCCGCGACGACGAGAAGTTCGTCCTCGACCTTCTCAAGGAACAAAAGATCCTCGTCTCGCACGGACGGGCCTTCAACTGGGTGCGTCCTGACCACTTCCGCATGGTGACCCTGCCAAACGTCAAGGATATTGAAGAAGCGATTGGCCGCATGGCGGACTTCCTTGGGCGGTACCAAGGCAACTAGCCTGTTGTGCAAGCCGCAACGAATGCGGCCGGACCAGAGGGGACGTCGAATGGCCGCTGTAGTGCGTTTCAAGCACAGTCCGTCAAAGGAACTGAAAGCCGGGTCAGGCTTCTTGCTGTCCGGGGTGGATCCGGAATCGACGCCGGGCTACAAGGGGAAGAAATCTGACGGGGTCGCCTTGCTGGCCGCCCAGGACGAACGCTTGGACGAACTGCAGGAGATGCTCTTTGCCGAGGGAAAATTTGGCAGCTCGAAACGGGTCCTGTTGATCCTCCAAGCAATGGATACCGCCGGCAAGGGCGGGATTGTTGAGCACGTCGTGGGATCGATGGATCCCCAGGGGGTCAGGGTTGCTCCGTTCAAGGCTCCGACTGACGAGGAGAAAGCCCACGATTTCCTCTGGCGGGTCGAGAAGGCCTTGCCGAGTGCTGGGTTCGTCGGGGTTTTTGACCGCTCGCACTACGAGGATGTGCTGATTCACCGCGTGCACGGTTGGGCCGATGAGGCCGAACTGGAACGGCGCTACGCGGCCATCAACGAGTTCGAGGCACGCCTCGCCGAACAAGGCACGGCGATCGTCAAGGTCATGCTCAACATCAGCCGCGATGAACAGAAGGAACGCCTGCTGGCACGTTTGGACGACCCGTCCAAACACTGGAAGTACAGCACGGGCGATCTCAAGGAACGCGCGTTTTGGGATTCCTATATGGAGGCCTATGAGCTCGTCTTCGAGAAAACGTCAACCGAGGTGGCGCCTTGGTATGTGGTTCCGGCGAACAAGAAGTGGTTCGCGAGGATCGCTGTCCAGGAGCTTCTCCTGGAGGCGCTCGAGAAGCTGGATCTGGGCTGGCCTAAAGCCGACTTTGACGTATCTGCACAACGGGCATTGGCCGTCGAGTCCTAAATTCGTCCGTCACGGCCGGGTTTATTCAGCGGGCGGCGGTCGCGTCACCCTCGCCACTGTTCCGGGCTGCGGCCAACCTTCTGCGGGCACCCTCCAGCCACTCTTCGCAGCGCTTGGCCAAAGCCTCGCCGCGTTCCCAGAGGGCGAGCGATTCCTCAAGGCTTGCTCCGCCGGCTTCTAGGCGGCTGACCACGGCCATGAGCTGCTCGCGGGCTTCCTCATAGCTGAGGGCGTCCAGGTTTTCCGCCGCGGCCTTGGCTTCAGGGGAAGTGTTCTCTGTCATCTGTTGGTCCTCATTCTGCAGTGGCTGGTGCTTGCTTGCTTTGCTGGCCGGCAGCTCCGGAAGACACGGCGCCTAGGCGGCCTTCCGCGACCCGCAGAGTCAGCTCGGTGCCGTCCGGGGCCTGGTCCGGGCTCGTGACTACCTCGTGACCGACGCCGTCCGCTCCCACCACTTGGACCACCGCGTAGCCGCGGTCCAGCGTTTTTTGTGGGGATAGTGCCCTTACCTGGGCGCGGAGGTGGTGTACCTGGTCAAGTGCGCGGACGACGGCGGAGCTCACCGCGGTGTGTGCGTGTTTCCGGAGTCGCTCGACGTCCTCTTCCCTCGCTGTGACCATTCCCTCGGGGGACGCCAGGACGGGGCGTGACCTCAACGCGTGGAGTCGATCCGTTTCACGGTCCACCAGGCGGCCCACGCTACGGTGTAGTTGTTCTCGGGCCTGCCGGACCCTCGCCAATTCCTCGGCGACGTCCGGCACGATCCTCTTCGCGGCGTCGGTGGGCGTGGACGCACGAAGGTCGGCGACGTCGTCCAGGATGGGGTGGTCGGCTTCATGGCCAATTGCGCTGACCACGGGAGTGGCCGCTGCGGAAACTGCGCGGACCAGTTCTTCGTTGCTGAACGGAAGCAGATCTTCCAAGGCTCCGCCACCACGGGCAATCACGATCACATCCACGTGCGGATCGGCGTCGAGCTCTTTAAGTGCAGCCAGGATCTGACTCACTGCGGTGACACCCTGGACTGCGACCTCGCGGATGGCGAATTCGACGGCGGGCCAGCGAAGGGCTGCGTTGCGCAGGACGTCTTTCTTGGCGTCGGAATCGCGGCCTGTGATGAGCCCGATTCGGTGGGGGAGCAGGGGTAGCCGTTTCTTCCTCGAGTCTGAAAACAACCCTTCAGCGCCAAGGGCCTGGCGCAAGCGCTCGATTCTCGCGAGGAGATCGCCGAGGCCGACCGGACGGATGTCCTTGATCGACATGTTGAGCCGACCGGTCTTGAGCCAGAATTCAGGTTTCACCAAGGCTACGACGCGTGAGCCACGCTCCAACGGCACCTTCTGGCGGTCCAGGACGTTGGACCACAGTGACGCAGGCAAGGAGATTTCAGCGTCGGTGTCCCGCAGCGTCACGAAAGCGCTGCCGCCGCGACGGTTGAGTTCGATGACTTGGCCTTCGATCCATGCGGCCGGGGCCCGTTCTATGTGGGTCTTGAGCTTGCGGGATAGCAGTTGCAGCGGCCAGGGATTGTCCGGGCTTGTCTCCGACGCCGTAGCGGGCAGGGTTGACTCTGTAGCCGGGGACGCAGCATCGGGAGATTCTGCAATTGGCAACGCCGGGGTGCCGCCGGGTGCGGCATCATAGGACACGCGGGTAGCCTCCTGCTGGTGGCTTGTGCATGGTTCCGTCCTCGCTGGTACTTTGCTAGGGGCTTCCAACTCTATCCATACCTTGTAGCACGCATGACCGACATTTACTTGTCGTCGCCCCGCCTGGAACTGCTGCACTCCAAACTTGAGGAATCCATTGCGCACGTTCGTCTCTGCAATCGCAGTGATCTTTGCCCTTCTGCTCACAGGAATCGCCGTCCCTATGGCATGGACGGACGCCAACATCGTTCGGGAAGACGGGTTTGTGGCCCTCACCTCTTCGATCGGGAAGGACCAGGCGTTCCAGGCCCGCCTGGCGGCCACCGCCGTCGCAAGCCTTGAATCCAAAATCAATCTACCTGCGCCGGTGGAGCAACTTGGTGCCTCTTTCCTCAAGGACGCGGCCACCGCAATGTCCACGTGGCCCGAATACCCGCAAGCGTGGAATGAAACCGTACGCCGGAGCCACCAACTGAATTTTGCAGGCAACGCCGGCTCCGGGAACTCGACCTCGGGGACGTCCTTGGTGCTCGACGTCGGGCCCTTGGCCAAACTCGCCGGAGACCGGCTGCACGCGGCAACCGGCCTCCCCATTGCGACGCCGGACTCTACATTGATCAACATCGGCGGCCCTGCCCAGCGCCAGCAGGTAGATGCCATCGCCGCGTATGCGCCGATGTGGTGGATCCCCGGCCTCGGCGCCGTCCTGCTGTTTGCCCTGGGGCTGCTCGCCGCCAAGCGCAGGGGCGTGGTTCTCTTGTGCACCGGGCTGGGCTTGGCCGCAGTCGCGGCGCTGTGGCAAGTGGCTACAACGGTGCTGAAGGGCGCAGGCGATGCGGGCCTGGGCGGAACCGCCACAGGCGGCCTGTTCGCGCGGGAGTTGTTGGCAGCGTCGGTCGACAACTTCACCGGCTGGATCACCATCGCCTGGATTGCCGCGGGAGTTCTTGCGCTTCTCGGCCTGCTCGGTGTGATCTTCTCACGCAAATCCAGGCCGAGCGTGCGGGCGAATGCTGCCGGTAGCATGGAGGGATGACCAGCTCAGCAGTTTCCATTCCGATGCCCTCTGTCCCGCGTAGGCGTCGGACGCCGGAAGAGGTGCTGGCCGCCGCTCCGGTTTCCGGCCCCAAGCGAGTCTTGCTCGCGGCTCCCCGCGGATATTGCGCAGGTGTCGACCGCGCAGTCATCGCGGTGGAGAAGGCACTGGAACACTATGGGCCGCCGGTATACGTGCGTAAGCAGATCGTGCACAACGTGCACGTGGTCACCTCGCTGGAGGACAAGGGCGCCATCTTCGTCGACGAGACGGACGAGGTACCCGAAGGCGCCCTGGTGATCTTCTCCGCTCATGGAGTGTCCCCGGCCGTCGTGCAGTCGGCAGAAGACCGCGGCCTGCGCACCATCGATGCCACTTGCCCCCTCGTCACGAAGGTGCACCGCGAAGCCGTCCGTTTCGCCAAGGAAGACTACGACATTCTCCTCATCGGCCATGATGGCCACGAGGAAGTGGAAGGAACGGCGGGCGAAGCCCCGGACCACATCCAGATCATCAATGGTCCGCACGAAGTGGACAAGGTCACTGTGCGCAATCCGGAGAAGACCATCTGGCTTTCCCAGACCACGCTGAGCGTTGACGAGACCATGGAGACCGTCCGGATGCTCAAGGAGCGGTTCCCCACCTTGCAGGATCCGCCCAGCGATGACATTTGCTACGCCACCACAAACCGCCAAGTGGCCATCAAAAAGATTGCACCGCAGGCGGACCTGGTGATCGTGGTGGGATCGGCGAATTCGTCCAACTCCGTACGGCTCGTCGAAGTGGCGCTTGAGTATGGCGCCAAGGCCTCCTACCGGGTCGATTTCGCGAACGAGGTCGACGAGAGCTGGTTCGAAGGCGTCGCCACAGTGGGTGTCACCTCCGGCGCTTCCGTTCCCGAGGTCCTGGTCCAGGATGTTCTCCGTTTGCTTGCCGACTACGGCTACGGCGCGGTTGAAGAGGTGGTGACGGCGGAGGAAGACCTGCTGTTCTCGCTGCCGAAGGAACTGCGCGCCACCCTCAAAGAGGCCGGAGACGTCACCCGTGCCTTGGGCGGACGCGGGAACCGGCCAACCTCGTAGTTTTGGGGATCCGAGTTGACGCACCCGGTAAGGACCTGCGCCCCCGTTGTTCCAGGTGCATAGGTCCTTACCGGATGCGATCAGGCCGCCGGGTCTTGCTCAAGCAGTTCGGGTGCGGCGAGTGCGCGCGGCATGGCTTCCACTGCGGATGGTGACACCAGTCCGTCGGTGTCCATGGAGTTGAGTTTCCGTGCCGTCGGCAACACGCGTGCTTCGAGCGTTCCGACGAGTGCGTTGTAGCGATCCACCGAGGTCTTCAACGACGAACCCAACTTGCCCACGTTGTCGCCGAGAGTGCCCATACGTTCGTACAGCTGCCGGGCGAGCTCGAAGAGCTCCCGGGCGTTGTCCGTCAAGACGTCCTGGCGCCAAGTGAAGGCAACGGACTTAAGAACTGCCAACAAGGTGCCGGGGGACGCGAGCACCACGTTCCGGGACAGGGCGTGATCCAAGAGGGCGGGATCCGCTTCGAGTGCGGCGGCCAGGATGGATTCCGCGGGCAAGAAGCAGATCACAAGCTCGGGCGAGTTGCCGGGGATGTCCCAGTACTTCTTGGACCCCAGGGCATCCACGTGGGACTTGAGGGCCTTCGCATGTGCGAGCAGCAAGGCATCCGTGCTGTTGCCCGCCGACACGCCGTTTCCTGCCGGGTGCCTGGTGTTGCCTTGTTCCTGGGCAGCGAGGTAGGACGCCAACGGAACCTTTGCGTCCACCACCAACTGCTTTCCACCCGGCAACTGGACCACCAGGTCCGGCCGGATCGCGTTGTCGGCGGAAGCGGAATGCACCTGCTCGTGAAAATCGACGTGACGCAGCATGCCGGCGGCTTCCACCACCCGGCGCAGCTGGACTTCACCCCACTGGCCCCTGGCGCTGTTGGACCGAAGGGCCGAGGCCAGGGCGTGGGTGGAGCGCAGGAGTTGTTCATCGGACAGCCGGGCTTCCTGGAGTTGCTGGGCAAGCTGGCCGTACTGCTCCAAACGATCCCGTTCCAGAAGCGAGACCTGTTGCTGGACGGCAGTCAGTTTCTCGGCAACGGGGGCAAGAGCGCGCAACACGCTGCCATCCTGGTTCCTGGATTCGTTCAGTTCACGGTTCTGTGACAACAGAAGGCGCCGTTCGGCGTCGGCGGCGGCAAACTGGGCGTTCACCGCGGCAAGCCGGGCCGAGACGCCGTCGAAATCTTCTTCAAGGGCGGCATTGCGGCGCCGAAACAGGAGGAAGCCAGCCACCACCCCGGCGGCCACTCCGAGAAGAAGCATGAACAAAGCGAGTATTACTGCGAAACCATCCATGTCTCCAACCTTGGCATAGGGGCACGACAATATAGCGAAGCCGGGTCACAGCGCCCGGCCGTGCGGGTCCTGGGTTCTCCACGCAAAGCGGACAAGGCCACTCAACGGGTAGAATCAATGCTCGTGGCTCTTACTATTGGCATCGTCGGACTGCCCAACGTCGGCAAATCAACTCTTTTCAACGCACTGACCCGCAACCAGGTGCTGGCCGCGAACTACCCGTTCGCCACCATCGAGCCAAACGTCGGCGTCGTCAACCTGCCAGACCCGCGCCTGCAGAAGTTGGCCGAGGTCTTCGGATCGCAGCGCCTCCTGCCCGCAGTCGTCTCGTTTGTTGACATCGCCGGGATCGTCAAGGGCGCCTCCGAAGGTGAAGGCCTGGGCAACAAGTTCCTTGCGAACATCCGCGAAGCAGAAGCCATCGCCCAAGTCATCCGCGTCTTCGATGACCCGGATGTTGTCCACGTCGACGGCAAAGTCGATCCGCGCTCGGACATTGAGACGATCAACACCGAACTGATCCTGGCCGATCTCCAGACGATCGAGAAGGCCGTTCCCAGGATCGAAAAAGAAGTCAAGATCAAGAAGCGGGAAGCCGCGGAATTGGCAGCAATCCTGGCTGCCCAGGCCGTGTTGGAACGTGGCGACACCATCTTCTCCTCGGTCAAGAGCGACAAGCTTGAGATGGAGCACCTCAAGGAGCTCAGCCTCCTCACCGCCAAGCCCTTCATCTACGTCTTCAACTCGGACGAAGGAATCCTGGGCAGCCCGGAAAAGCAAGAGGAGCTGCGCGCCATGGTGGCGCCGGCAGACTGCATTTTCCTTGACGCCAAGCTGGAATCCGATCTCGTCGAACTCGACGAAGAAGAAGCCCGCGAGATGCTCGAGATGAATGGTCAAGACGAATCCGGCCTCGATCAGCTGGCACGCGTCGGTTTCCACACGCTGGGACTGCAGACCTACCTCACGGCCGGTCCCAAGGAAGCCCGCGCCTGGACCATCCACCAGGGCGACACCGCCCCGCAGGCCGCAGGAGTCATCCACACGGATTTCCAGCGCGGATTCATCAAGGCCGAAGTTGTCTCCTTCGATGACCTTATCGACGCCGGATCCATGGCCGAGGCCAAGTCCCGCGGCAAGGTTCGTATTGAAGGCAAGGAATACGTCATGGCCGACGGCGATGTGGTGGAGTTCCGCTTCAACGTATAGCCCCTGCGGGCCAGGGCAAGAAGTAGACGTAAGTAAGATCGGGACAGTCAGCGACTGGTAGGCCGCTGACTGTCCCGAGGAGTGCAGTCGTGAGTGAACCGTGGCTTTCTGCCGATGCGATCGCTGCACATCTCGGCGTGACCAAGGAGACCGTCTACATCTGGATCGCCGAACGCTCCATGCCGCCCCAATTCCCTTAGAACAGCGGCCACGGCACCGCCGGCATCTCACCGCTCGGAGCCGGAAACCGCCCTGCCAAGCGCAACCGGGCGCAGCGCGCGGCGAGCGATGCGATCTCTTCGGCGCTGAGCAAGTCCGCCAGGTTTCGGCCCAGCCCACCGTGCAGTCCTTCGCTGACACGATCGATGCCCTCGCGTTCCTCGGCGGTCAGAGGGTCTCCCAACCATCCCCACAGCACCGTGCGCAGCTTGTGGTCACGGTGAAAGGTGAGCCCATGGTCCACGCCGTGCCGGTGTCCGTCCGTCATGGCAAGAATGTGGTCGCCTTTGCGGTCGGCGTTGTTGACGACCGTGTCGAACACCGCCATGCGTCTGAGCGCTGGCGAGTCCTCGTGAACGAGGGTGACCATCCGTCCGGTCTCATCTCGTCCCTCGAGAACGTGTTTCCAGCCCGTCTCCGGCACGTGGTCTGTCGCGACCAGGTTCACGGCGTTTTGGGCGGGGTCTTGCTCCTGCCAGAGCTGCACCATTCCTTCGCCCATCGGCCCATCGCGCAGCCAGGTGTACGGCACGATGTCCCAGCCGAAGGCCTGCGAGACCAGGTAGGCGGCCACCTCCCGCTGAGCCAGGGTGCCATGGGGAAAGTCCCACAGCGGAGTTTCGCCTGCTATCGGCTTATAGACGACCACCACGTCGCCGATGCTGCCCAGAAATGTAGCGTTTGAAGCCGTCGTGATGCGGCCGGTGAGCGTCAGCTCGGCGGTCACCAGGTCCGGCGTCGGCATCAGACCTCGGGAAGGGTGCAGATGTGCCCGTCGGCGTCTATGGGGTAACCGCAGAGCGGGCACGTCGGACGGCCGGCGCCCACGATCTCACGAGTGCGCTTGGCGAATGCGCGGGCTGTGCCGACCGGCATTCGCACCAGCAGCATTTCGGGCTCGTTAGCGCCGTCCTCATCAGGTGATGCGTCGTCATCAGCATCGACGTCGGTGATGGGGTAGGCCTCTAGTACGACTTGGGCCGTGGTTGGGTCCCAGCCTAAGCTCATCGCGCCGGAGCGAAACTGCTCCTGAACGGCCTCGAGCTGGTCATTGTCGACAAGTTCAATGGGAGTACTCGTGGGAACGCTGAAGGGGTTGCCCTCGACGGTGATGAGCTGGTCGAGAATTTCGTCGATCTTCTCCGCGAGCAGAGCCGACTGCTCTTTCTCCAGGGCAACACTCACGATCTGCGTCCCTGCGCGCACCTGTAGGTAGAACGTGCGCGCCCCCGGAAGGCCGATGGTGCCGACGACGACCCGATCAGGCCAGGCAAACTCGTGAACACGTGTAGGCATGTCAGTATTCTAGGCACGTGAGGTTCATGGCGCCTCTTGCCCTGCACCGCCGCCCACCGGCGCATCGCCAGAGTGGATGCCGTTCGACAGCCACGACAGGTCACCCGCGTCGGTGTTGGTCGCGCAGACGCTCGGCCGACTACCGCCGTAGCGCACGATCGATACGGAGCCCGGGCCCACGGTAATACGCTGGAACAGGTCAAGGTGCATGCCGAGCGCGTCGGCGAGGATTGACTTGATGATGTCACCGTGACTCACCGCCACCCACACTGCTCCTGGCCCGTACTCGGCTTCGAAGGCTGCATCGTGGCGTCGAATCGCTGCCACCGACCGAGCCTGCATCGCGGCCATGGATTCACCGCCGGGAAAGACGACGGCGGACGGTTGGGACTGCACAACCGGCCACAGATCCTCGGTCGCGAGATCACTGAGCATGCGGCCCTGCCACTGGCCGTAATCGCACTCGGTGAGATCGAGATCGACCGGCGCGTAGGGCGTGCCAGCCTGGCGATCGAGGATGAGCTGGGCGGTCTGCTGACAACGCTCAAGCGGGCTCGACACCACCGCGACCAAGGGCACGGCCGCGAGCCGGTCTCCGGTCAGAGCCGCCTGGTCGCGCCCGATCTGGTCCAGGCTGACGCCGACGGCCCGACCGGCCAGCAGCCCAGTGGCATTGGCTGTGGTGCGGCCGTGCCGCACGAGAATAACTGTCGCCATCCACCCAGCCTAACCACCCGCTCGCTGCGGTGGCGCCGATATTTGCACCGTGATTCGCTGTGCTTCGAGCGGTGGTGGGTGTCCGGAAGGGCACCTTCGATGGCTCGGGCCACTTCTTGGTCCCCGTTCAGACCCCCATGCGTTGGAGCAAGACAGCGAGCGTTGCCTGTAAGAATGGGGCATGCCCCCGCATACCTTTCCCATCAGACGGTTAGCCGAAGACCCGGCCCACGTTCTGGACCGCCGCCGGTGGCCAGGTATCCTGCCCCCTGTCGCCCAGGTTCTAGACCAAGGTCTCGATCTGAGCCCGGCCACTATATTCGTAGGCGAAAATGGGTCGGGAAAATCCACTCTCGTGGAAGCCATCGCAATGGCCTATGGCTTGTCTCCTGAAGGTGGATCTACAGGGGCCTGCCACAGCACCAGATCCACGGAGTCCGTACTTGCCGAGCACCTGCAGGTTGTCCGCAACGCCGGTGCCACAAGACGCGGCTACTTCCTGCGCGCGGAAACCATGCACGGCTTCTTCACCTACCTCGAGAAGAACCCGAGCACCTCGGGTATGGACATCCCGTTCCACGACATGTCACACGGCGAATCGTTCTTGGAACTGGCGGTAGATCGTTTTCGCGGACGCGGATTGTGGGTGCTCGATGAACCAGAATCGGCGCTGTCCTTCGCGGGATGTCTCAGCCTCCTTACGGTCTTGAAAGATCTCCTCGCCGAAGGCTCCTCGCAAGTCATCATGTCCACACACTCCCCGGTTCTTGCTGCACTTCCCGGAGCGCAGATTCTCGAAGTCGGCCCCTGGGGACTTCGGCAGCAGAAATGGTCCGACCTCGATCTGGTTTCCAATTGGCGGTCGTTCCTGGATTCGCCTGAAAGATACCTGCGACACCTTTAGGCGAAGCCCGGTCAGGGATCGATTTACGGGCACGCATCTCGTAGCCACCCCAATGACTATGCTGCGTGTTTGGATGAAGCATGACCACCATCAAAGTCGTGAAGGCCAAAGACCTGCAACTCAGCGAAGTCCTTGAGCTATACCGTGCTGGACATCCTCGTTCGGCCGTCGCATCCAGAAGAGGCATAGGACGAGCCCTCGCTGAACGAGCGCTCGAACAGTACCGGCATGTGCGTCAGAAGGTCCTAATCACCGACGACGAGCCGAGGCAGAAAGCGTTCTATGAAGCGCTCGGCTACACCCAGACCGAGGAGTTCCAAGGAGGATTGGTCAGGGCTTTCATCGCGGGGTCTGTCGTGGGGGAGGCATCGGTTATTCCGTGACGGAACGTGGTGGAGTTCCGGTTTAACGTCTAGCGTTATTAACGCTGTGCGTTATATCCAGATGCCATGATCAGGTCGTTCGGGAGCAAAGACACCGAACGACTGTGGCGTTGTGAGCATGTGGCTTCAATGGATTCACGGATCCTTCGGTCCGCCCTCCGCAAGCTTCGCCAGGTGGGATCCGCGGAGTCGATCGAGGATCTCCGCGTTCCGCCGGGGAACCGGCTCGACGCGCTGAAAGTTGACCGGGCTGGTCAATCCAGCATCAGGATCGACGGCCAGTGGCGGATCTGCTTCAGGTGGACAGACGCTGGACCAGAGGAGGTGGAGATTGTTGACTACCATTGACTACCTTGTGCCGATTCACCCAGGTGAAGTTCTCATGGGGGATTTCATTGAGGGTTTTGGCATCACGCAGAACAAACTGGCCGTGGCCATCCATGTGCCGCCGCGCCGAATCAATGAAATAGTGCACGGCAAGCGTGCGATCACAGCAGACACCGCACTACGTCTCGGCAAGTATTTTGGAACGTCGGCTCAGTTCTGGCTCAACCTGCAGACGCATTATGATCTCGACCTTGCCGAAGATCGTGTGGCCGAGCAGATCGCGGCGATCACGCCTCTCAAGGTCGCGTGAACAAATCGGTGCGGCTGGTCATCGACATGCAGGTCGCTTCATCTCGCGAGTTATCCACATAACGCAACTCGGCCGTCCTGCGCAGCTTGCGCCTTGGCAATACTTGGTGAATGGGAATCAGATATTACGCATATGCATTCGACGGCCACGCCACTGAACAAGTGCTTTCCGACCCGATGAGCGTCGTGTCGGCCGATCCGCTTGCAGATGCTTGGGGCCTTGAACCTGGTGTCGGGACCCGTGTTACCACCTTCGGGCAATTGATATCTGAGCGCGACATGCTCTATCTAGACAAGGCGTGGCGGCATCTGCAGGTTCTCACTGCCCCGTTGCGGGCGGGGATGGCGGCGCGACCCGCTTTTCGTATGTTTGAAGGCAACGTGACCATGCATGACGAAGGTTGGGAGCCGTGGGTACGGGCCCTGACTCCGTCCGAGGTTTTGGCGATTGCTCAGGACTTGGACGATGTCTCTGACGCGGAGGTGAGGCTGCGATTGCCGGATTCGCCATATGTCAACCGGGACCTTGACGTCGAGTATGCCGTTGGCTATCTTCGACGGGCCCGGGTCTTCGCCACCAATCTCGCCGACGAGGGGCGCGGCATGGTCTACCTGATCGGGTAGCGATGATTAGCCCCAACGGGCGATATCTTGGCTCAGAATATTAGGCCAGGTTTCGACATCTCCTGGGGTGCGGGCCACTGTCAGCGTTGCTTGCGGGAGAAGTGCGGCAAGGGATTCCGCGGTTGAGAGCGGGTGGCCCGGATCATCGATCCACGCCAAGATTGTCGTCGGTACGTCGATTCGCGCGACGGCCTCAGGAGCAGGCAGATCGCTGAGTGCCGCGCCTCGAAACAACGACGGCAAGAGGGCATCGGCGACGTCGGGCACCGTCTCCGGCGCACCAATTGTGGCCGGTGGCAGCGTTGCTCCGCGCGTGGTGGCGAGGAATGCCTCGACACCAACAGATTCGATAAGCTCCGCGGCAGCCCGGTAGCTTACAGCCTGTGCAGCGCGGGTTTCCCACGCGGTGGGTGGCACCATAAGCGTTAGCCCAGTAAAGCGGTCTGGCTCGCGGGAAGCGGCGTGCAAGAGTGTGCCGGTACCCATGGAGGGACCAACTCCGTGGACACGTTCGCCCGGGAACCAGTGATCGAGCAGTCGCAGGAGGTCGTCGGCGAGGTTTTGCCATTGATATTCCTCGGGGACCTTCCGCCCCGTCGACCGGCCATGGCCGCGTGCGTCGTACCGCAGCAGTCGAGTTCCACTAAGCCCTCGACCGAGGTCGAGGTTGAGCACCCGATCGCGCGCGCGGCTTGAGGTAAGGCCATGCAGTTGGACAATTGGGTGTCCACCTTCGTCGCTCAAAGCAACCGCAAGCTCGGCTCCGGGAACCTCGAAAGTGGGCATCAGGCTCCTCGTTTCGTGACTGACCGCGTCACGTCGAGCGGCCGCGTTGAACATTCAGGCTATCTGTGGCGATAGGATACTGCCATGCGGCTGACCAACGTCACGCACCTGCGCCTACCGTTCGGACGACTTTGGGGCTATGACGTCAGTGCGTCTGCGCTCCGCCGACGTCTTCCAGTGTCCTTTGACCAGCGCCTCCATGTGGGGGCAGGCCACCGCCCCGGCTCCTGGATGGCACTGTCTTTCCGGCTGCCTACACCAACTCGTCGCGAGTCAATTGCCGATGCCTGGCTGGCTGTCGTCGCCCGTCATGGCACACTGCGAACGGCATTCGTGCCCGGTGCGGATGGTGATCCGGAGCTCCACGAAATTGATATTGGTCCGGGAACCTGGGTGGAGCATCAGGTAGCTCCTGGCCAGGCCGTCAATGACGCGGTGCGGGACATTCTCGATGCCGCATGTTCGCCATACCAACACCCCTCACACCGGCTGTGCGTATTGGAGACTGCTGCTGGACTCACGGTGGTGATTGCGGCCGACCACGCCCACGTCGATATGTGGTCGATGCTGGTGATCGCGCGGGACCTGCTGTCGGCGCTCGATGCTGGGAAGGCGGGCCGTGAACCGTTGCCCGGGCCAGTGCCGGCTTTTGTCGAACACACGCAAGCACTGCTAGATCGGAATACCGCGCCGGACCACGTGCGTCACCGATGGGAAGACATCATCGGGGACAGCGGGGGCGTAATGCCGCAATTCCCACTGCCCTTGGGTGCGCCCGATCCGCAGCGCGAGCGTGTAGAAGTCCGCGATGTGTTCGATCTCGACGACGGTGCCGCCTTTGCTGCACAGGCCCGCAACGACGGTGTCTCGACGCTCGCGCTCGCTGTCGTTGCGATGACAGCGGTGACCCGCGAGCTGGCGGGAACCCCGCTGCGAGCCGTTTTTCCCGTGCATAGCCGCTTCGACGACCGCTGGCATGACTCAGTGGGCTGGTTCATTACTAATTCGGTACTTGAGTCGGCGGTCGCCGAGCCGCGGGCTGCGGCGGCCGCGGTAAAAGAGGCCGTGCAGCTTGGCTCGTGGCCGCTCGCGGACGTGCTGGCTCCATGGGGCGGCATGCCCGTGGCTCCTGGTATGTTCGCGATCTCCTGGCTGGACCTGCGCAGACTGCCGGTGCGAATCGACTCCGTCGGACTCGACGCCCAATATGTGAGCGCGACAATCGACACCGACGGCGTCATGCTTTGGTTCATCCTGGATGAGTCCGGTCTGCACTTGAGATGCCGTTATCCCGACACCGTTGAGGCTCGAGCCAACGTCGGAGGATGGCTTGATCTGCTGGTCGCTCGTTTGCAGGCCTATGCACGATCCTCGGTTCAAGGGCTGCTGCGGGTGGCGGGCCGGACCTTCAGGCTGGAACGGGCGAGCCGCGATGACGTTGCGGCCATCGCCGCGCTGCTGTCTGAGGATCAGTTCGGTCCCGATCGTGAGTGCGTCGAGCTTGAACGATACGAGGCGGCCTACAACCTGGTTGTTCGCGACAGTTCCAACTATCTGGGGGTCGTCCGCAATGATTCCAATTGCATCGTTGCCACGATGCAATTGACCGTCATTCCAGGACTTTCCCGGGGTGGTTCTTCCCGGCTGCAGATCGAGGGACTGCGAGTTGCGGCCGCGGAACGTTCACATGGCTTGGGCACCGCGATGCTTGAGTGGGCACACAATTTTGGGCGTGCGCGTGGGGCGCAACTGGCACAGGTGACCACCGACGAAGCACGGGAACGGGCTCGAGCCTTCTACACCCGACTCGGATATCGGACGGCCCACGTAGGGTTGAAACGGCGCATATAGGCACTTTCTCCGGGTTCCCGCCGGGAAGCTTAGTGATGGAGGATTAACTGATATAAGCCCCGGTTCGCCTTTGAATCGGGGCTTATGTCATGTTGGCGTGGATTATGGAACCACTTGGACGTCCTTCAATGATTGCATCTCGATAACAAACTTTACTGGCGGGAAACTTTGGACCCAAACATCCGTTCCGGACGCTAGGCTACTGCTCATGTGAGACGAGCCACAAGCCTGCTGAGGGGGTTGTGGCAGTCTGCCGGAGTCAACAGCGCCGGCTTTTTCCACTCAAAAAAATAGGAGGCGGAATGCGTTTCGGACGTACTTCCAAAGCAGTGGGTTTTGCGGCAATCGCCGCGATCGCACTGAGCGCCTGTGCCGGCAATTCCGGTGGCAATACCCCATCCACCGGAGCAGCCAAGACGGGTGGCACGGCCACCGTGGTCGAGGTCAACGCTTTCAACACGTTCAACCCCAACACAGCTGACGGCAACACTGACATCAACTCCAAGGTCAGCTACGCCACGCACTCGGGCTTCTACTACATCGACAACAAGCTGAACGTCGTCCACAACGACAAGTTCGGCAAGATGGAAAAGGTCTCGGACAATCCGCTGACCGTCAAGTACACCATCAACAGTGGCGTGAAATGGTCTGACGGCACGCCCGTTACGGCCGCGGACCTCCTCCTGCAGTGGGCGGCCTTCTCCGGGTACTACGACGACGCGGACTCCAAGGCCAAGACGGGTACGTCCTACTTCTCCTACGCTGGTGACAACACGGGCCTCAGCCTGACGGACTTCCCGGAGATCGGCGACAACAACCAGTCCCTGACGCTCAAGTACTCCAAGCCGTTCGCTGACTGGGAGATCGTGCTTGGTGGTCCGGGCATTGACGTTCCTGCCCACGTCCTTGCGCAGAAGGCCGGCCTGAAGGACACCCAGGCCTTGATTGACTTCTTCAAGAGCAAGCCTCGCGGAAATACCAAGGCACCGCTGCCTACGGACCCGAAGCTGAAGGCAATGTCGGACATGTGGAACACCGGCTTCGACACGAAGACGCTTCCCGCAGACCCAACCCTGTTCCTCTCAAACGGTCCTTACATCGTCAAGAGCATGAACCAGGACCAATCCCTCACCATGGTCCGCAACAAGGACTACAACTGGGGACCGACTCCAAACCTTGACGAAATCACCGTCCGGTACATCGGTTCGGCGCCGGCTCAGGTCCAGGCCCTCAAGAACGGCGAGGCGGACATCATTGCCCCGCAGGCTTCCGCGGACACTCTCGACCAGTTGAAGGCACTCTCCAGCCAGGGCGTTACCGTCGATCAGGGCAACCAGCTGGCCTTCGACCACTTGGACCTGAACTTCTCGGGCCCGCTGGCCGACCAGAACGTGCGTACCGCCTTCATGAAGACGGTCCCCCGCAAGGACATCGTCAACAAGATCATCGGCAAGCTTGATCCGAATGCGAAGCCGCTGGACTCCCAGATCTTCGTTCCCCAGCAGGCTGCCTATGCTGATTCCGCCAAGAACAATGGCTCCTCGGCCTACCAGGACGTGGACATCGATGGTGCCAAGAAGCTCCTGAACGGTGCTACTCCGGAAATCCGCATCATGTACAACAAGGACAACCCGAACCGTGTTGACGCTTTCTCGCTGATCCGCGAATCCGCCACCAAGGCGGGCTTCAAGATCGTCGACGGCGGCTTGGGCGCCTCTGACTGGGGCAAGGCCTTGGGCAAGGGCGGCTACGATGCCACCATCTTTGGTTGGATCAACCCGGGCGTCGGAGTCTCAGGCGTTCCGCAGATCTTCAAGACCGCCGGTGGCAACAACTTCAACCAGTTCAGCAACACCGATGCTGACGCGTTGATGGAGCAGCTCGTGGTCACTACCGACCGCAGCAAGCAGGACGATCTCCAGAAGCAGATCGACAAGAAGATCTGGGACAGCTCTTATGGTGTTCCGCTCTTCCAGTCAGTGAACGTGGACGCTTACAGCGACCGCATCACCGGTGTGAAGCTCATGCCGAACCAGACTGGTGTTTGGTGGAACTTCTGGGAGTGGGCTCAGAAGTAAACCTTGCTCGCTGAGCTAAATTACCTGCCAAGGCGCCGGGACCGACGTACCATGGTCCCGGCGCTTTGGTTGGTGCACCGGCATATTGTCCGCTTCCCACAACCTCATCAAGGGAACGGGCACGATTCTGCGATGGGCGCCGGCGAACCCGGGCCTGGATTTCGAGGTTCCTCACCATGTTGACCTATATAGTCCGGCGGTTGGTTACCGCCGCATTCATTCTTCTCGGAGCATCGTTCCTGGTGTATCTCCTGACAGCGTCGTCCGGAGATCCCCTGGCAGAATTCCGAGCCAGCAGCGCGCCGAACCGGCAAGCGCTGATGGATGCCCGCATCGATCTGCTTGACCTGAACACACCGCCCCCATTGCGCTACTTCAAGTGGCTTGGCGGCGCGGCCCAATGTATTGTGCCTTTTGGAAACGCCTGCAACCTTGGCAAGAACATCGCTGGGCAGCCAATTACGGAGGCTCTTGGCTTTGCCCTGGTTCAAACGCTCACGCTCGTCACGGGCGCTACAGTCCTGGCCATCCTGATCGGCATTTCCCTCGGCATTGTCACAGCCCTCCGCCAGTACAGCGCGTTGGACTACGGCGTGACGTTCATGGCGTTCCTCTTCTTCTCCCTGCCGATCTTCTGGGTTGCCGTCCTCCTCAAGGAATTCGGCGCCATCGGCTTCAACGACTTCCTCCGAAATCCGGAAATACCGCCGACCGTGGCTTTGGGGATCGGTGCCGTTCTTGGCGTCATCGCCGCCGTGGTTGTCGGCGGAGCGGCCAAACGCAGGCTGATCGTCGGCGGTTCAGTCTTTGCGGCTGTCTCCCTGATCCTTTTCTACTTCTCCCTGACGCAATGGTTCCGCAATCCCGGTTTGGGCCCCGTCGTCATCGCCATTATTGGAGTGGGAATTGGCGTCGGAGTCACGGTATTGGTTTCAGGACTCAAGAACCGCAAGGCCCTCCAATCGAGCCTGATCGTGGTGGGCATCGGCGTGATCGCCTATTTCGCGGTCCAACCGTTGCTCAACGACGCGACCGGGCTCATGATTTTCCTGCTTGCCATCGCCACCATCCTTGTTGGCCTGGCGGTCGGGTACTTCATGGGCGGCTACGACCGCGGGCAGTCAATGCGTGCCGCCGCCATCACCGCCTTCCTGGTCGGAGCGCTCGTGGTCATGGACCGCTTCATGCAAGCGTGGCCGTCGTACTTCAATAACAGCAGGGTTCGTGGACGTCCCATCGCCACCATCGGAGCGGGAACGCCGAACATTCAGGGTGACTTCTGGATCATGTCCACCGACACGCTGACCCACCTCGTATTGCCCACGATCGCCCTCATCTTGGTCTCTTTGGCCAGCTATACGCGATTCACGCGCTCGTCGATGCTGGAAATCATGAACATGGACTACATCCGGACGGCGCGGGCAAAGGGCCTGAGCGAACGGTCCGTGATCATGGGGCACGCGTTCAGGAACGCGCTGATACCCATCGCGACGATCGTAGCGTTTGACATCGGCGCATTGATCGGTGGCGCAGTCATCACGGAATCGGTGTTTTCCGTCCGTGGCATGGGCTTCCTGTTCATCGACGGACTGCAACGCTCGGACGTGAACCCCGTTATGGGCGTCTTCCTGTGCGTCGCCATCACCGCAATGGTCTTCAACCTCGTAGCGGACCTCGCGTACTCCGCTCTCGACCCACGCGTAAGGATCAAAGCATGAGCCAGCCAACCCAAGAGGAAGAAATTCTGGCACAACAGGCGCTTGCTGAAGCCGCAGGCGCCGAGGCCGGCAGCGAAGCCACCGGTGGCCTCAGCCAAGGCCAGATTGTCCGCAAACGGTTCTTTGGCCACACCGGCGCCTTGATCGGGCTCGCAGTGTTTGCGGCGATCTTCCTGCTTGCTTTCACTTCCGTGGGTGCTTTTGGCATACCGGGGTGGTGGAAGTACAACCACACGGATGTTTCACCCCTCGTCAATGATGGTGTCCCCACATCGTCGTTGTGGCCCCTTGCCTGGGGAGAGCACCCGTTCGGCCAGGACCGGATTGGACGCGACCTGTTTGCCATGACCATGCGCGGCGCCCAACAGTCCATCACAGTCATGGTCCTGATCGGTGCCATCGCGGGCGCGGTTGGCGCAATCGTCGGAGGCCTTGCCGGTTATTTCCGCGGCTGGGTGGAAGCCGTCCTCATGCGCCTCACCGACGTCATCATCATCATCCCGGTGTTGCTCCTCGCGGCTGTGGTTGGCCAGATTGCCAACCGCAGGGATGAAGGCAGCTGGATTGCAAGCTTTGCTTCCAACAACGGCGTCGTCATTCTCGGCGTCTTCCTTGGCTTCGTTCTCTGGGTGGGCCTCGCCCGCCTGGTCCGCGGTGAGTTCCTGACCCTTCGGGAGCGGGAGTTCGTAGACGCCGCCAGGATCTCCGGAGCGTCAAACGCAAGGATCATCTTCAAACACATCCTCCCCAACGCCGTCGGCGTGCTGATCGTCAACGTGACGCTGACGATGTCCGCGGCGATCCTGTTGGAGACCGCCCTCAGCTACCTGGGCCTCGGCGTGAAGGCTCCCGACACCTCGTTGGGCCTGTTGGTTGCCCAGAACCAGGAAGCCTTCGCCACACGGCCGTGGCTGTTCTGGTTCCCCGGCCTGTTCATCATCCTCATCTGCTTGAGCATCAACTTCATCGGCGACGGCCTGCGGGACGCCTTCGATCCGCGGCAGAAGAAGTTCAAAGCCAAGAGCGCCGTCGAAACCTCAAGCCACTCGAGCACGACGGCGCCGGTTGCCGATGCCTCGAAAGGCAGCTGAGTGCTACCCGTCCGGGAAAACCTCCTAAAGGAAGACCGCCCAGTAACTGGCCGCGGCCAGGGCTACCGTGGCCGCTATCCGGAACCAAGCAACGGTCACGGTCACGGAAGCGTCCTCAGCCCGGCCGGGTTCTATGCGTCCGGCCTCCACGAGGTCCTGCCAGCGGGTGCGTACGAGGACTGCAGCGGCACCGGAATCGGTGTTCTTGAGGTCTCCGGGGCGAACCGAGCTGCCGGGGCCGTAGGTGGTGCCCGGGAGTCCTTTGAGGTGCTCGGGGCGGGCATTGCGCCCGCCCCAGATTCCCGGTGCGGGAGCAGCCCACGCCGGGTACTTCTTGCGAGGCGTCACGAGTGTGAGGGCGTAGCGGGTATCAACCTGCACCAGGGCGTCCCACGGAACTTCGATGGTCCGGTAGGGATTCTCCAGCGCGACGCCGGAATCCCGGACCACCACCACCGGGCGCCAGAAGAGCAACCAACCAAGGAACGCAACGAAGAGCAGGGGAGTGGTTCCCGGAAGGGCGCGCGGCCCGGCTGCCACGAGCGTAACAACCACTCCGAAAACCGCAACGGCCCAGCAGATCCAAGCAAACAGCTTGCTGGTGCGGGCCTTGAAGATTTCGACATTTCCGGCATACGGCTCTCTGCTCATGCCCCTAATAATTCAGGATTCCGGGCTACTTCACTAATCACCCCTTGGAGGGTGGCCCGGGTGGAAGGGAAGACCCAACATGACTGACAACGCCAGCCCCGAACCAGAGGCAACCCGGCTTGAGACTGCCTCGGACAAGACTGCGCCAGGGAGCGTGGTACTTGAAGTGCGCGATCTCAGCGTCGACTTTGGTGTGGACAAGAAATGGGTTCCTGCCGCCATCGGGCTGAACTACGAGGTCAGGGCCGGCGAGGTACTCGCGATCGTCGGTGAGTCCGGTTCCGGCAAGAGCGCCAGTTCCATGGCTCTGCTCGGCTTGCTGCCCAGCAACAGCCGCGTCCGGGGGAGTGTCAAGCTCTCGGGCAAGGAATTGCTGGGTGAAAAGTCAGGCAACATCCGGGAGGTCCGTGGCAAGGATGTCGCCGTGATCTTCCAGGAGCCCATGACCGCACTCAACCCTGTGTACACCGTGGGTGCGCAGATCGTGGAGACGCTCCGGCTACACAACTCGATCTCCCCTGATGAAGCCAGGCAGCGGGCCGTGCGCATGCTCGAGCTGGTGGAGCTGCCAGACCCGGAGAAGGCCTTCAAGTCTTATCCGCATCAGCTCTCCGGCGGCCAGCGGCAACGAGCCATGATCGCGCAGTCACTGTCCTGCGATCCCAAACTCCTGATCGCAGACGAACCCACCACTGCCTTGGACGTGACGGTCCAAGCCGAAATCCTGGATCTGATGCGCAACCTGCGCAACAAGCTGGACAGCGCCATCGTCCTGATCACGCACGACATGGGCGTGGTGGCCGACCTCGCCGATCGTATTGCCGTGATGCGCAAGGGCGTCATCGTGGAGAGCGGCACTGCGCAACAGATCTTCAGCAACCCGCAGCACGAATACACGCAGGCTCTTCTGGCCGCTGTTCCCCACCTGGGACAGGGGGCGGACAGCACCGACGTCGACGTCACCGCGGCATTGGCCGCCGCAACCCACACCGAGCTGGAATCGGTCGATCACGATGAGCTGGTCCGCCGTGAACGCGAGAACCAGGCTGCATTGAAGGCAGCGGCGGAAGAAGCAGCCAAGCCCAGGGGTGAACCGGTCCTTGAGCTGGTCGACGTGGCCATCGAGTACCCCAAGCAGGGGCGGGTTCCCGCGTTCCGCGCTGTCGAGGGAGCCAACCTCGTGATCTACCCCGGCCAGGTGGTAGGCCTTGTTGGGGAGTCCGGTTCGGGCAAAACGACCATTGGACGCGCCGCCGTCGGGCTCTTGCCTGTAGCCGCCGGCAGCATGCGCGTGGTGGGGCAGGACATTTCCGCGGCAAAACGGAATGGAAAGCAACTGCACGAAGTGCGGCGCGACATCGGCATGGTATTCCAGGATCCGTCGTCGTCGTTGAACCCGCGGCTGCCCATCGGTGAAAGCATCGGCGAGCCGATGTTCCTTGCCGGGGTCGCGAAGGGCGTCAACCTGCAGAAACGGATTGAGACCCTTCTGGACCAGGTGGAACTGCCGCGCGGCTACCGCAACCGGTATCCGCATGAATTGTCAGGCGGCCAGAAGCAGCGCGTCGGCATTGCCCGGGCGCTGTCCCTGCAGCCCAAGCTCATGGTCGCGGATGAGCCGACGTCGGCGCTGGACGTTTCGGTGCAGGCAAAGGTCCTGGAACTCTTCCAGAACCTGCAGAGGGAGCTGGGATTCGCGTGCTTGTTCGTCACGCACGACCTCGCCGTGGTTGATGTGCTCGCGGACCGGATCTGCGTGATGCAGCGCGGCCGGATCGTGGAGCAGGGCACCCGGGAGCAGATCCTTCGCAATCCGCAGGAGCCCTACACGCAGAGGCTGCTGGCCGCAGTGCCGCTTCCGGATCCTGAGAAGCAGCGCGAGCGTCGGGAACTGCGCGCCCAGCTCATGGCGGCCGGCATCGAGTAGCAACCCGGAGGCATTCCGAGCGGCATGAACTGGCTGTCGCAACCGCAAAAGAGTCTCCGTCGCCATGGGCGGCGGGGGCTCTTTTTCGTGGTCATCTGGGGCACTGTGTCTGCCTGGTGCACCCCTTTGGGGTGCCCTAAAAAGCCCTGGTTTCCGGGGAAAAACAGGGATCAGGCATGTCGAGTGTAGCAAGGGAACGCCCATTACGTGAAGTGACCGCTTCATTTACTTGAAATGACTGCTTCATTACTAAAACTGTCACATGCATACTTGCCCCAAGGGTGCCAATGGGATTCCACATTTCGGACAAGGTGTGGTTAGGATTACACATCCATGTAGGCCGCGTCACAGGATAATTCTGTGCCTGGCCCCGGGGGCAGCCATGAGTTGCCCCGACTCATCCCCCTGAATCCATAGGAGGCGGAATGCGTTTTTCGCGCACTTCCAAAGCTCTTGGCTTGCTGGCAGTCGCCGCACTTGCCCTCACCGGATGCGGCAGCGCTGGCTCCGGAAGCAGTGGCCAGACCGCTGCCGGCGATCCGAACAAAATCATCACCGCATACAGCAATGAACCCCAGCACCCCCTGCTGCCGTCCAACACCAACGAGGTGTACGGTGGCCGCGTTGTCGACCTCCTGTTCGAAGGCCTGACCAGCTACGACGCAAACGGCAAGTCCGTGAACGCCCTCGCCCAGTCCATTGACACGAGCGACGGCCAGAACTACACCATCAAGGTCAAGAGCGGCGCCAAGTTCACCAACGGCGAGGCAGTAACTGCCAAGAGCTTTGTTGACGCTTGGAACTTCGCAGCCCTGAGCACCAACGCCCAGGCCAGCAGCAGCTTCTTCGAGTCCATCGAAGGCTACGATGCTGTCAGCGCCACCAAGAAGGTGACCGGCGCGGACGGCAAGTCCACTTCGACTCCCGCGCCGACCGCCCAGACGATGTCCGGCCTGGTGCTGAAGGACGATTCGACCATCACGGTCAAGCTGGCCCAGCCCGAAGCCGACTGGCCGCAGCGCCTCGGTTACTCAGCCTTCATGCCGCTTCCGTCCGACGCCCTCAAGGACCCGAAGGCGTTCGGCGAAAACCCCATCGGCAACGGCCCGTACAAGATGGCCGCCAAGGGCGCATGGCAGCACGACAGCCAGATCGCCCTCGTCAAGAACGCCGACTACCAGGGTACCCGTACCCCCAAGAACGGTGGCGTGACGTTCAAGTTCTACACCGATCCGGCACCCGCCTATACCGACATCCAGGCCAACAACCTGGACGTTACCGACGTCCTGCCGACGAACGCCCTGAAGACCTACACCACGGACTTCCCGGACCACAACCTGAACAAGGCTTACGCCGGCAACGCAACGCTCAACATCCCGAACTACCTGCCTGAGTTCCAGGGAGACGCCGGCAAGCTTCGCCGCCAAGCCATCTCCATGGCGATCAACCGCGACGAAATCACCAAGGTCGTATTCAACGGCACCCGCATTGCGGCCAAGGACTTCACGTCTCCTTCCGTTGACGGCTACAACGCCAACGTGGCGGGCTCCGATGTCCTGAAGTTCGACGCCGCGAAGGCGAAGGACCTGTGGGCCAAGGCAGATGCCATGAGCCCATGGCCGGCCGGCAAGGTGCTGCAGCTCGCCTACAACACCGACGGCGGAAACAAAGAATGGATCGACGCCGTTGCCAACAACCTGAAGAACAACCTTGGCATCCAGGCAGAAGGCCAGCCGTTCGCCAAGTTCGCCGAGATCCTGAACCTCCGCAAGGCCAAGACCCTGCCAGGCTTCACCCGCGCAGGCTGGCAGGCTGACTACCCGTCGCTGTTCAACTTCCTCGGCCCGGTGCTGCAGACCGGTGCAAGTGCGAACTACGAGGGTTACAGCAACCCGGACTTCGACAAGCTGCTGAAGGAAGGCCTGGCCTCGAAGTCCACGGACGACGCCAACAAGAAGTTCACCCAGGCACAGGAAATCCTCTTCAAGGACCTTCCGAACCTGCCCCTGTGGTACCAGGCACGCCAGGCTGTATGGAGCCAGAACGTTACCAACGTTGACTCCGGCTGGAACGGCGTCTTGCTCTACTACAACATCACCGCAAAGTAGTCCTACTGGACTTGTTCCAAGCTCGTTAGCGTATGGGGGTCCGGCCACAAACCGGGCCCCCATGCCTTGATTCGGCACGAAAGCTGTCCCTTATGAATCCCCATAATTTCAAGAGCGCCCAGGAACCGTTGCTGTGACCCAGTACATCCTCCGGCGTTTGCTGCAGGTCATTCCCGTGTTCCTGGGAACCACCCTGCTCGTGTACTTCATGGTCTTTGCCCTCCCGGGCGACCCCATCCGCGCCTTGTTCGGCGACCGGCCGCCCAGCGAGGCTGTCATTGCCGCACTGCGCCAGCAATACAACCTCGACCAGCCGTTCTGGGTCCAGTACGGACTGTTCCTCAAGAACCTCTTCACGTTCAACCTCGGGGTGGACTTCACCGGCCAGCCAATCGCCGCGACGCTTGGCCGCGTTTTCCCGGTCACCGCCATGCTCGCCGTCGAAGCCCTTGCCATCCAGGCTGTCTTCGGTGTGGCCTTCGGCTTGATTGCCGGCCTGCGCAAGGGAAAGATCTTCGACTCCACAGTGCTGGTTGCCTCCCTCGTGGTCATTGCCGTCCCCACGTTCGTCCTGGGCTTCGTGCTTCAGCTCGTCGTTGGCGTGCAGCTCGGCTGGGCCAAGCCGACCGTTGGATCCAATGCGGATTGGGGCACCCTGATCCTTCCGGCCGCGGTCCTTGGCCTCGTGTCCTTTGCCTACGTGCTGCGCCTGACCCGGGCCTCGGTCATCGAAAACATGAACGCCGACTACGTCCGCACCGCAACCGCAAAAGGCCTCTCCCGCCCCCGCGTGGTCCTGGCACACATCCTGCGAAACTCCATGATTCCCGTGGTCACCTACCTGGGCGCGAACCTGGGTGGCTTGATGGGCGGCGCGATCGTCACCGAAGGCATTTTCAACGTGCCCGGCGTCGGCCAAAAGCTCTACCAAGCAGTGATCCGCAGCGAAGGCCCCACCGTCGTCGCCATTGTGAGCGTGCTGGTACTGGTCTTCGTTGCCGCCAACCTGTTGGTCGACCTCCTCTACGCCTGGCTTGACCCCAGGATTCGCTATGAAAAGTAGATCCGATATGAAAAGTAACCGTCAGATCGAGCACTACGTTGCCCCTATCGACGAGACACCGCTGCTGGCGACCGATACCCTCAAGGTCGACGCAGCACCCCTGAGCCTGTGGGCGGATGCCTGGCGGAAGCTCCGCCGTCGGCCGCTCTTCATTATCTCGGCGCTCATGATTCTGCTGCTCCTCGTCGTCGCGTTCTTCCCGGGCCTGTTCACGCAGACACCCCCGAACGACAACTGCCAGCTGGGAGACTCCCTCGCGGGCCCCTCGGCCGGCCATCCGCTGGGCTTCACCTTCCAGGGCTGCGATATCTACTCGCGCGTCATCCACGGCACGCAGGCATCCTTGACCGTCGGCGTCGTCTCCGTGATCTTCGTCCTGATCATCGGAGTTACGCTCGGCGCGCTGGCAGGCTTCTTCGGCGGCTGGGTGGACACCGTCATTGCCCGCATTGGCGACATCTTCTTCGCCCTTCCTTTGGTGCTTGGCGCGCTGGTAGTTACCCAGCTCCCCTTCTTCCGTGAGAACAAGAGCGTCTTCACGGTGGTCATGGTCATTGTGATGCTCGGTTGGCCTCAAATGGCCCGTATCACCCGCGGTGCCGTGATTGAGGTCCGCAACGCGGATTTCGTCACTGCCGCGCGCTCGCTCGGTGTCTCCAAGATCGGCACGCTGGTCCGGCACGTCGTTCCGAACGCCCTCGCGCCGATCATCGTCCTGGCAACCATGGAGCTTGGCGTCTTCATCGTGACGGAGGCAACGCTGTCCTTCCTCGGCATCGGCCTGCCCGGCAGCATCATGTCCTGGGGTAACGACATTTCCGCGGCGAAGGACACGTTGCGCACCAACCCCGAGGTGCTGATGTTCCCCGCAACCGCACTGTCCATCACGGTCCTGAGCTTCATCATGCTTGGCGACGCGCTGCGTGACGCCCTTGATCCCAAGAGCCGCAAGCGATGAAGGAGGCAATCATGTCAACGTCCAACATCACCATCGACGAAGCCGGAACCGAAGAGCGTCCGCTCCTGGAAATCCGGGACCTCGCTATCTCATTCCAGACGGCGAGCGGCGAATTCCAGGCCGTCAAGAACGCGCACCTGACCATCATGCCCGGCGAGACCGTCGCCATTGTGGGTGAGTCCGGTTCGGGAAAGTCGACGACGGCGCTCGCCGCCATTGGTCTCTTGCCGGAGAACGGCAGGGTTTCCAGCGGGCAGATCCTGCTCGACGGCGAGGACATCTCCCATGCCCCGGAACGGCGCATGATCGAGCTGCGCGGCAACACGATCGGCATGGTTCCGCAGGATCCGATGTCCAACCTCAACCCGGTCTGGAAGATCGGCTACCAGGTCCGCGAGACACTGCGCGCCAACGGCAAGCCCAGCGGTCCCGCCGACGTCGCCCGCGTCCTGGGGGAAGCCGGTTTGCCGGACTCCGCACGCCGTGCCAAGCAGTACCCGCACGAATTCTCCGGCGGCATGCGCCAGCGGGCCCTGATCGCCATCGGCCTGTCTTGCCAGCCGCGGCTCCTGATCGCCGATGAGCCGACGTCGGCCCTGGACGTGACGGTGCAGCGGCAGATCCTGGACCACCTCGAAACCATGACGGCGGAGCTCGGCACGGCCGTCTTGCTCATCACCCACGATCTTGGCCTTGCTGCCGAACGTGCGGACAAAGTGGTGGTCATGTACCGCGGCAACGTGGTGGAGGCCGGTCCTTCCCTCGAATTGCTCCGTAACGCGCAGCACCCCTACACCCAGCGGTTGGTGGCCTCGGCGCCATCCCTGGCCTCCCGGAGGATCCAGGCCGCCAAGGCCGAAGGAATCCAGACGGAAGAACTCCTGGCGCCCACCGAAACTGTGGTCGAAAAGGCGTTGTCCGAGGACGTCCTGAAGGTCGAGAGCCTCAGCAAGGTCTTCAAGCTCCGCTCCGGCGTCGGCAAGGCCACGGACTTCAAAGCGGTGGACAACGTCTCGTTCAACGTCAAACGCGGGACGACGACGGCGATCGTGGGGGAGTCGGGTTCCGGCAAGTCCACGGTGGCCCAGATGGTCCTCAACCTGCTCGCACCGACGTCGGGGCGGATCGTGTTCGACGGAGTGGACACCTCCACCTTGAACAGCCGGGAGATCTTCAAGTTCCGGCGCCGCGTCCAGCCGATCTTCCAGGACCCGTACGGTTCGCTCGACCCGATGTACAACATCTTCAGGACCATCGAGGAACCGCTCCGGACCCACAAGATCGGTGACAAGGTCAGCCGCGAGAAGAAGGTCCGGGAACTCCTGGACCAGGTGGCGCTGCCCCAGTCCACCATGCAGCGGTATCCGAACGAGCTCTCCGGCGGACAAAGGCAGCGCGTCGCGATCGCGCGGGCACTGGCCCTGGACCCCGAAGTGATCATTTGCGACGAGGCGGTCTCCGCCCTGGACGTTTTGGTGCAGGCCCAGGTGCTGAACCTTCTGGCCGAGCTGCAGTCCAATCTTGGACTGACCTACCTGTTCATCACGCACGACCTCGCCGTTGTGCGGCAGATCGCCGACCATGTCTGCGTGATGCAGAAGGGCAAGCTCGTGGAAACGGGCAGCACTGACGAGGTCTTCGACTCGCCGCAGCAGGACTACACCAGGGCGCTGCTCCACGCGATCCCGGGTGCCAGCCTGATGCTGCCGCCCGTAGTGGCCTGACCCGGCGTCGCAAGCGTCCGCTCAATGCCTTTTAGGCGAGCAAAAGAGCCGGTACCACTTCCGTGGGGGGAAGTGGTCCCGGCTCTTTTGCGACTTCCCGCGGATGGTCCGGAACTCGTCGTCGAATGTGATGAAGGGCACAATTCGGCAGCGTTGGGGTGATTTTTAGGCCAATAAATACCACAGCGTTTAGACTCTAGGAAGGTGCCCTGTGTCAAAGGGTCTAATCCGTCGTGCGTTCCGGTTGGAAATGTCGCGATACAACAGCTGACTTCACCACTGAATCGAGCCATTACGCATGTCTGAAACCACCACCAACACCGCCGCGGCCACTGCATCGCGCAGTGATCTGCGCAACGTCGCGATTGTGGCCCACGTTGACCACGGCAAGACCACCCTGGTCGACGCCATGCTCAAGCAGACCAACTCCTTCGCCGAGCACAACCACCTGGAAGACCGCGTCATGGACTCCGGTGACCTGGAGCGCGAAAAGGGCATCACCATCCTCGCCAAGAACACCACGGTTGCCTACAACGGCCCGTCGTCCAATGGCGAGACCATCACCATCAACGTGATCGACACCCCCGGCCACGCCGACTTCGGTGGCGAGGTGGAGCGCGGCCTGTCCATGGTTGACGGCGTTGTCCTCCTCGTTGACGCTTCCGAAGGTCCGCTGCCGCAGACCCGCTTCGTGCTCCGCAAGGCCCTTGCCGCGCACCTGCCCGTCATCCTGCTGGTCAACAAGACCGACCGCCCCGACGCCCGCATCGACGAAGTTGTCCACGAGTCCATGGACCTGCTCCTTGGCCTGGCCTCCGACCTCGCGGACGAAGTTCCGGACCTGGACCTGGACAAGATCCTGGAAGTACCCGTGGTCTACGCCGCAGCCAAGGTTGGCCGCGCCTCCCTGGACCAGCCGGCCGACGGCTCGGCACCGGAGAACGAGGACCTCGAACCCCTCTTCAAGACGATCATCGAGCACATCCCGGCTCCGACCTACAACCCGAACGGTGTCCTGCAGGCGCACGTCACCAACCTGGACGCTTCCCCGTTCCTCGGCCGCCTCGCACTGCTGCGCATCTACAACGGCACCCTCCGCAAGGGCCAGACCGTTGCCTGGGCGCGTGCCAACGGCGAACTGAAGAACGTCAAGATCACCGAGCTCCTGGCCACCAAGGCTCTCGACCGCGTTCCGACCGACTCCGCCGGTCCGGGCGAGATCGTGGCTGTTGCCGGTATCGAGGAAATCACCATTGGTGAGACCCTGACCGACGCCGAGAACCCGCAGCCGCTGCCCCTCATCACGGTGGATGACCCCGCGATCTCCATGACCATCGGTATCAACACCTCGCCGCTGGCCGGCAAGGTCAAGGGCGCCAAGGTCACGGCCCGCCAGGTGAAGGATCGCCTGGACAAGGAACTGATCGGTAACGTCTCCATCAAGGTCCTGCCCACCGAGCGTCCGGATGCTTGGGAAGTCCAGGGCCGTGGCGAGCTTGCGCTGGCCATCCTCGTGGAGCAGATGCGACGTGAAGGCTTCGAGCTGACTGTCGGCAAGCCGCAGGTTGTCACCCGGACCATCGACGGCAAGATCCACGAGCCGATGGAACACATGACTATCGACGTGCCCGAAGAGTACCTCGGTGCGGTCACCCAGCTCATGGCCGCCCGCAAGGGCCGCATGACCAACATGGCCAACCACGGTACGGGCTGGTGCCGCATGGAATTCATCGTTCCGGCACGTGGCCTCATCGGCTTCCGCACCAAGTTCCTCACGGACACCCGTGGCGCCGGCATCGCTTCCTCGATCTCCGAAGGCTACGAGCCGTGGGCCGGCCCCATCGAATACCGCACCAACGGTTCGATGGTTGCCGACCGCGCCGGCGTGGTCACCCCCTTCGCCATGATCAACCTGCAGGAACGCGGCTCCTTCTTCGTGAAGCCCACGTCCGAGGTCTACGAAGGCATGATCGTCGGCGAGAACTCGCGCGCCGACGACATGGACGTAAACATCACAAAGGAAAAGAAGCTCACCAACATGCGTGCTGCTTCCTCCGACACCTTCGAGAACCTGACGCCGCCGCGCGACCTGACCCTCGAAGAGTCCCTCGAATTCGCTCGCGAAGACGAGTGCGTTGAGGTGACCCCGGACTCCATCCGCATCCGTAAGGTGATCCTGGACGCCAACGAGCGTGCCAAGGCTACCCGCGCCCGCGCCAAAGTCTGATCCTGCGCTGATTGCGTACTGACGCACTGAACGGACTGACGCATTGAATAAGGGAGCCACCGGAACAGCACGCGGTATTGCCGCTGCTGTTCCGGTGGCTCTTTTTGCTGCCCTTGCAGGCACCGCTCTGCACCGGCAGACCCTCCTCGTTGCCGGCGTCGACGTCTATTGGGGCACCGCAGCGGCATTGCTCCTGCTCGCGTCCCTCCAGCTCCTGCTGGGCGCGTGGTCGCGGTCTTTGCTCCCGACGGCGGTAGTGGGCATTGTTTGTTACGCAGCTCTCGGTGCGCTTATTTCAGCGGGATCCGGCAAGGCGTTGATCGTCGCCGACGTCCCCGGCAATGTGTGGGTCTACGGGAGCGCGGGTGTGACCCTCGTGATGCTCCTGTGGTGCCTGCGCTACAGGCGCCCGCCCCGCGGCTAGCTAGTCTGCGCTTGGGTCCCGGTGGTGGGCGATCAAAAGCGAGGTGGCCTCGCCGTCGTCGTCTGCCGGAAGACGCATGTATTCCTCGACGACGGCCCGCAGCTTGCCCATCATTTCCTGCTGCCGTGCGGCGTTGAACTTCACGCCAAGCCGCCAGACGTCGATGTCCTCTGGTGCGAGTCCGCGGGTCTCCTGGACGAAGGTTTCGATCAGGACCGGGGAAATATCGTCGACGGGGGTGCTCCACGAGGTGCGGGTGGCGATGTACGGCACTTCCTTGGCGCCCCGCTTTCCCTTCCGGCCTTCCTGCGGCACGAGAAAGCCCGTGCGGACCAAGGTCCGGACATGGTGGAGGCTCGACGCCGGATTGATGTCCAATAGCCCGGCAATCTCTTTGTTGGTGCGCGCGTGGTGCAGGCAGAGCCGGAGAATCCTTAGGCGCAGGGGCGAACTCAAGGCGCGACCCTTGGCCACCAGGTCGCCGTCCTCCCGCTCTTGTTCCGTCATGGTGGCCAGTGTAGCCATCCATGAGTGATTGACATATACCAATCACTGCAGCAGACTGGGCGCGTGAATGCCGGGACCACTGATAACGCTCAGCAAGCTGACACGGTTCATCAGACTGACACAGCCCAGCAACCGGGCTCGCTGTGGCGGGACCGGAACTTCATCACCTTCTGGTCGGGTCAGGCCGTCAGCCAGCTCGGGGCGCAACTGGGGCAATTGGCGTTTCCCGTCCTCGCGGTGACTTTGCTCGGCGCCAGCGAGTTCGAGGTTGGCGCACTCAATGCCGCCAGCCTTGCGGCCTTCCTGCTGATCGGTTTGCCGGCGGGAGCCTGGGTGGACCGCTGGCTCAAGCGTCGCACCATGATTGTGGCGGACCTGGTCCGGACCGCGGCTATGGCGACCGTACCAATCCTCTGGTGGGCCGGCATCCTTCAGATCTGGCACTTGTACGCCGTAGCCGCCGTCGTCGGGGCTGCAACGGTCTTCTTCGACGTTTCCTACCAGAGCTATGTGCCTGTGCTCGTGGATGCGTTGAAAGTGCCGCAGGCCAACTCCAAGCTGGAAGCCACCTCCCAGATCGCGCGGATCGGCGGTCCTGCCGCGGGCGGTGCGTTGCTGGCGATCGTGTCCGCCCCGGTGCTGTTCGTCGGGGAGGCAGTTGGTTATCTGGCGTCGGCCGTCTTCCTGTTCGGAACGCGCGATGCGGAACGGCCCATGGCCGCCAAGGATCGGCAGCCGCTAGCAAGCGAAATCAAGGAAGGCCTGGTCTTCGTGGTCAGGCATCCGTTGATCAGCAGGATTGTGGCCTGCACGGGCAGGGTCAACTTCTTCACCACCCTTGTCTTCACTCTGATGCCGGTACTGGTGCTCCGTGAACTGGAACTCGGTCCGGAGGGCATGGGCCTCATCATGGCGGTTGGGGCCGTCGGCGGACTGATGGGAGCGCTTGCCGCGCCTAGGTTCGCGGCCTGGATCGGCGAGGGGACCGTCATTCCCGTGGCGTCGATGATCAGCTCGCTCTTCCTCCTCCTGGTTCCGTTGTGCGTGCTGGCCCCCGAACGATGGATGTCCCTGGTGATGCTCATCGTCTCCGAGTTTGGGTTCGCTTTCGGAGTCTTGGTGTACAACATCATGCAGCTGAGCATGAGGCAGCGCGTGTGTCCGCCCAGGCTCCTGGGGCGCATGAATGCTTCCATCCGCTTTGTGGTGTGGGGAGTCATGCCGATCGCTGCCCTTGCCTCAGGTCTCCTGGCCGAGAACCTTGGCCTCGTCCCGACACTCTGGATCGGCTTGGGCGGAAGCATTGTTTTTGTTGCGCCTGTGCTGTTCTCCCCGCTTTGGGGAATGCGCAGGCTGCCGGACGAGGTGCATGGCGCCTGACCTCCTTGGGACATGCCCCTCCTTGGCCCGCAGCGCTGGACATAATGGCAACATGCGTACGGATCAGCGACTAGGGAGCGCATGCTCATTGGTCATTGCGGAACATGCGCAGTGCTAAGAGCCAGGGCTGGACAGAAAGTTGTCCACATATGGCAACTCGCAACTTCCGTGCGGTGCTCACGGCGCGGGACGATGGCGGCATGGTGAACATCAGTGAGGTCATTTCAGAGTACGACGGCGTGGCGCGGGCTAAGCATCTCGCTGCGGCTGGGGTGTCCGATTTTCAGCTGAAGGCCGCGATGGCCAGAGGCCTGGTCGCCCGGGTGGCTCGCGGTGTCTACGCCCGACCGGGCGCGAATCCAACGCTGGTCGGTGCAGGCGGTGGGTGGGGGCAGTTGGAGTGCGGGGTTACTCGCGGGCTGTGCGCGCACCCCGGCGTGGCGGCGGAGGGGGGACCTCTTTTGCCGCCACTACAAGGGCCAGCGGGATCTCGACGTCGGACTGTCGGGTACGGATGGTGCAGGCACCGTCGGTGACGGAGAGCAAGTAGCCGAGGGCATCGGTGAAGCCGTTTTCCAGCCGGTATCGGACAACTACACGTGTTCCGGAGATGGTGTTGAGCAGGAAATCCTGGGGCCGGGGCAAGGTCACCTGTTCATACTATGACGCCCTGTAGTTTGGTAAGTTCCGGCTAGGGGATAATAGGGCTACAGAATTCGATGTACCGGCCACAGGGCCGGTGGTACTACCCGGGAATTGTCCGGGACAACTGTGGAGAGGCAAGGGACGTGACCTACGTAATCGCGCAGCCGTGTGTGGACGTCAAGGACAAGGCGTGTATTGAAGAATGCCCTGTTGACTGCATCTACGAAGGCGAACGTTCCCTCTATATCCACCCGGATGAGTGCGTGGACTGCGGAGCTTGCGAACCCGTGTGCCCGGTGGAAGCGATCTACTACGAGGACGACACCCCGGAGGAATGGGCCGACTACTACAAGGCCAATGTCGAGTTCTTCGATGACCTTGGCTCCCCAGGCGGAGCTGCCAAGATCGGCAACACCGGCAAGGACCACCCCTTCATCGCCGCGCTGCCTCCGCAGAACCAAGACCACTAAGAACGGTTGCTTCCTTTGATTTCTGCGGCCCCCGCCTTTGGCCTCAACCTGCCCGACTACCCTTGGGAAGCTATGGCGCCGTACGTGGCCAAGGCTGCGGAACACCCGGGCGGGGTAGTCAATCTCTCCATCGGTACCCCCGTGGATCCTACGCCGGAGCTGGTCCGCGAGGCGCTCGCCGGGGCGGCTGACGCACATGGTTACCCGACGGTCCACGGAACGGAAGCTCTTCGTGAGGCAGTGTCGGGCTGGTTTGCCAGCCGTCGCGGGGTTCCTGGGATCGATCCCCGGGACGTGCTGCCCACGGTCGGCTCCAAGGAACTGGTAGCCTGGCTGCCGTTCCTGCTGGGACTCAGCGCAGGCGACGTCGTGGTTCGCCCCACCGTGGCTTACCCGACCTACGACATCGGCGCCATGCTCGCCGGACCCACTGCTGTCGCCGCAGACAGCTTGGACGAACTGGACTCAGCCACCCGCGCCAGGGTCCGGCTCATTTGGATCAATTCCCCGGGCAACCCCACAGGCAGCGTGCGCGACGTCGAATCCCTCAGGCAGATCGTGGCCCAGGCGCGCGAGATCGGCGCAGTCGTGGCGTCGGATGAATGCTATGCCGAACTCGGCTGGGGCGAATGGGATGCCCAGCGTGGCGGCCAGGCAGTGCCGAGCGTCCTTGATCCGCGTGTCACGGGGGGATCCACGGACGGTCTGTTGTGCGTCTACTCCCTCAGCAAGCAGTCGAACCTCGCCGGCTACCGTGCCGCCTTTGTGGCCGGTGACTCGTCGATCGTGGCGAATCTGGTCAACAGCCGCAAGCACGCAGGCATGATCGTGCCCTTCCCGGTCCAGGAAGCCATGCGCATCGCCCTCGGCGATGCCGGCCACGTGCTCGCCCAAAAGGATCTCTACCGCGGCCGCCGTGAACGGCTCCTGCCAGCACTGCGGAACTTCGGCCTGGAGATCCACGAGTCCAAAGCGGGCCTGTACTTGTGGTCTACTGCGGGGGAGGCAACGTGGGACACAGTTCAGCGTTTCGCTGACCTGGGGATCGTCGTCGGGCCCGGCGTGTTCTACGGAGACGCAGGCAATGGTTTCATCCGAGTGGCGCTCACGGGCACGGACGAACGCATCGATGCGGCCGTGGAACGCTTGAACACTGCACGGTAACAATGATGTGACTTGCCGCACAGGGCGCGTCATTCCGCCAGTAACCGTAGTTTGTGAATTAGTTTGTCCCGCTTACTGGCGGTAGCTTTTAACTGACTATCAATGGTGGCTTTCTTCACGAAGGCAGTCCGGCCGATGGCGCCTGCACCTGCAGGCTCCCGGTTGGAGTCACCAGATTTTGGTTGGATCAAGCTTTCGACCGAGGCCAAGAGCCTCATGAAGGGGACTCCATGACTGAGACCACCAGCGCTACCCTGCGCCATGCCGGCGGAGAGCTCGAGCTCCCGCGGATCAAGGTTGTAGAAGGGAACGAAGGATACGACGTTTCCAAGCTGCTGAAGCAGACGGGCGCCGTCGCCTATGACCCCGGCTTCATGAACACTGCCGCCACCACGTCGGCAATCACCTACATCGATGGCGACGCCGGCATCCTGCGGTACCGCGGCTACCCGATCGAGCAGCTTGCCCAGCACTCAAGCTTCCTGGAAGTTTCCTACCTGCTGATCTACGGCAACCTTCCCACGCCCACCGAGCTGGACGCGTTTGACCAGCGGATCCGCCACCACACGCTGCTCCACGAAGAGCTCAAGGGCTTCTTCGGCGGTTTCCCGCGTGACGCGCACCCGATGCCGGTGCTTTCCTCGGCTGTCTCCGCGCTGTCCACGTTTTACCAGGACTCCCTGGACCCGTTCAACCCGGAACACGTGGAAGTTTCCACCATCCGTCTCATGGCGAAGCTGCCGGTCATCGCGGCCTACGCCCACAAGAAGTCCATCGGCCAGCCCATGCTGTACCCGGACAACTCCATGAACCTCGTGGAGAACTTCCTGCGCCTGAGCTTCGGCCTGCCGGCAGAGCAGTACGAGCTGGACCCCGTCGTCGTCAAGGCGCTGGATCTCCTGCTCATCCTGCACGCCGACCACGAGCAGAACTGCTCGACGTCGACCGTCCGCCTCGTGGGCTCCTCGAACGCAAACCTGTTCGCTTCCGTTTCCGCAGGCATCAACGCCCTCTTCGGTCCTGCCCACGGTGGCGCCAACGAAGCCGTGCTGAAGATGCTGCGCCAGATCCAGGCCGACGGAGTCAAGCCCGAGGACTACATGGAGAAGGTCAAAAACAAGGAGGACGGCGTCCGCCTCATGGGCTTCGGACACCGGGTCTACAAGAACTACGACCCCCGCGCGAAGATCATCAAGGCGACGGCGCACGAGATCCTGGGCAAGCTCGGCGGCAACGACGAGCTCCTGGACATCGCGATGCGCCTCGAAGAGAAGGCCCTGGCTGACGATTACTTCATCCAGCGCAAGCTCTACCCGAACGTCGACTTCTACACCGGCCTGATCTACAAGGCCATGGGCTTCCCCGAGAAGATGTTCACCGTGCTGTTCGCGATTGGCCGACTCCCCGGCTGGATCGCCCAGTGGCGCGAAATGATCAACGATCCCCAGACGAAGATCGGCCGTCCGCGGCAGCTCTACACAGGAGAGCCGGAGCGCGACTACCCGGCGATCTAAGCGATCTAAGCCAACGCGGGGTCACTTACGGCCCGTCCCGAGGGACATTATGGGCCGTAAGTGACCCCGCGTTGCTCTTTAAGAGCTGTAGCCGAGGGGGTTGTTCTTTTGCCAGCGCCAGTGGTCTTCGCACATCTGGTCCACGGTCTTCGTGGTGGACCAGCTCAGGTCCGCCAGGGCTGAGGAAGCATCGGCCCAGAATGCGGGCAGGTCTCCCGCGCGGCGTCCCGCGATCTCGTACGGCAGCGGGTGACCCACGGCTTGTTCGAAGGCGTGGAGCATTTCCAGTACGGACGTGCCCTTCCCGGAGCCAAGGTTCCAGCGGTGCACGCCGGGGCGCTCGGCAACGTAGTCCAGGGCGGCGACGTGGCCATCGGCGAGGTCGACGACGTGGATGTAGTCCCGCAGGCAGGTGCCGTCCGGGGTGTCGTAGTCTCCACCGAAGACCATGAGCTTTTCGCGGCGGCCGACGGCAACCTGGGCGATGTACGGAACCAGGTTGTTGGGGATGCCCTGCGGGTCCTCGCCGATCCTGCCGGAGGGGTGTGCGCCCACCGGGTTGAAGTAGCGCAGCAAGGCGATGTGCCAGCGCTCGTCCGCGGCACCGAGGTCAGTGAGGATGTCCTCGATCTGCTCCTTGGTGCGGCCGTAGGGGTTGTTCGCCCCGATCTCCATTTTCTCGATGTAGGGGATGGGGTTGTGCTCGCCGTAGACCGTTGCGGAGGAACTGAAGACGATCGAGCGGACCCCGTGCTTGTCCATGGCGCGGAGCAGGTTCAACGTGCCAACGATGTTGTTGTAGTAGTAGTTCAGGGGTTCCTGCACGGATTCGCCCACCGCCTTGAGCCCGGCGAAGTGGATGACGGCGTCGATGCTGTGCTGGTCGAACACGGCCTCAACCGCGGCCTCGTCCACCAGATCCACCTGATGGAACGCTGCGGTCTTTCCCGCCAGTTCACCCACGCGGCGCAGGGACTCTTCGCTTGAATTCACGAGGTTGTCCACCACGACCACTTCGTGTCCGGTTTCCAACAGGGACAGGACGGTGTGCGATCCGATGTAGCCGGTGCCACCCGTGACAAGAATTCTCATGCAAGCAACGCTAGCCGAACTTGGTACATGCTCGCTCAGTGTTGCGTAGGCCACAGTCCCGCAGTTCCCGTGCGCCGGACGGCACGGTTCAAGCACGTTTGTGCTAAAAAGATTTGTGCCCAAGATTGTTGATGCCGGAGCCCGGCGCCAGGAAGTAGTCGAAGCCGTCTTCAGGATCATCGCCTCGGATGGCCTGGAGCGTGCCTCCTTGCGGGAGGTGGCCGACGAAGCCGGGCTTGCCGTTGGCTCGGTCCGCCACTACTTTGCCAGCAGCGATGAACTGCTGGTCCATTCCTTTGCCGTGGTCATCGACAGGATCGCCGGGCGGCTTGAAGAAGCGTTCGCCGTCGTCGAATCCTTGGAGTCGGGCTCGGCGGAACACGACGCCGCCGTGTTAACCCTTCTGGGTCAATTCCTGCCGCTCGACGAAGAACTGGCCGTCGATGCCTGCGTGTGGATGGCATTCCGGCACGCGGCCCGGATCCGGCCGGTGCTCGAACAAGAAGCCGCACGCAGCCACCGTGCCGTGGCCGCCGTCGTCGGCCGCTTGGTGATGCGACTGATGCCCGACGGCGGATCCGGCCAGGACCGTCTGGTGACCGAGGCCGAGCGCCTCCTGGCGACCCTCGACGGACTGTGCATGCATGCCCTGCTGCAGCCTGAGTGGATGACAGCCGAAGTCTGCCGCGACGTTCTGACCGCGCATCTGGACACTCTTGTTGCGCTCCCGTCCAACCGTTAACGTCAAGGCTCATCGGGAATAGACTGGAACCCTGAGCGGGCACCTGCCAAGGGAGGCAATCGGATGCATGACACAGGCGGTCAGGGGTGGCGGATCACAATGGACACCTCCGGACCGATGCTCATTGCCTTGTATCTGAGAGACGTTGCTGGATTGGACGGAGCCGGTACGCCGACGTTGTCCCACGCCACACCCAAAGTCAGACACGCTGACCACACGCACCTCACTGCCGAGGTGGGCGGGGTGCCGGCCCTCAAGACAGAGTGGGAGGCTTGGTGGGAGCAGCTGCTGAGGGCGTATCCGGATGCCGCTCCGGAGCTCTCACCCCCGGGATTCAACGCCTTCGGCAACTCGCCTGCCCTCCGCCGGGTACTGCAGGCACACTTCGGGGCCGCCCTCACGTGGGCCCGTGAACGCCTTGAAGAGTACGAAAAACTGGAGGCCGAACGCGAAGCGAGCGGCGCCACGTTGCTTCTGGGGGACATGGTGGAGGACCGGCTGCTGGAAGTCGGACGGAGCTCCCGGGACTTCGAGCTGACAATCATCGAACTGCCGCTCAACGAGCCAAGGGCCTGGTACCTTGAGCCGGACAAAATGATCATGAGCCACCGGCTCTTGTCCGAGCCGGAGATCTTCCGCAGCTACGTCCAGCCAGTGGTTGAGCTACTGGTCTGAGGCACCCGGCCTGAAATCGATGTCCGAAGCCCGCGGCCCGGCCGCAGCCAGGCATTACGTCTTCGGAGCCGAAACCGTAATGGTCACGGGTCCCGATGCGGCCGCTGAATCCTGCCAGCCCTTGTGGTCCTGCCGGTTCCAGGTGGCACCAGCCACGTCAACCTGCGTCACGGAAAGGTCCTTTGCATTCGCAACTGCCCACTGGGCCACAGCCCACGCCTGCGCACCAGTAATGTTCAACTGGACCGTGCGGCCCTGGGCCACCGCGGGCAGGGAGCCGAACGCCGTCGTCAGGGCTGCCACAACGGCGTTCGGATCACCGGCAGCGTCCGCGGCGCGGAGCGTGCAGTCCAGAGCCCTCTCGGAATGTCCCGTCAGCGCCGACGCGTAGGCCCGGCCCATCGCTTCCTGCTGCGCGTACGCCTGGGGGTACGCGGAATGCTGAACCGCTTGCGCCGCATCCGTGATCGCCATGGTTTCGTAGCCGGGCACCTTCACTAGGTGGTCATAGAAGGCGTTTGTCGCGTAGACGGGATCCATGACCTCGGCCTCGGTGCCCCACCCCTGGGACGGGCGCTGCTGGAATAGTCCCCGCGAATCGGGGCCGACCTCGTCACCGTGGCCGATGTTGCGAAGCTTGGATTCCTGCATGGCTGTGGCCACAGCGATCGTGGCCGCGCGCGGAGGCAGCCCTCGCTGCACCGCAATGGCGGTGATGAGGGCGGCATTCGCCGCTTGGTCCGTCGCCAACTCGTATGAATCCGAGCCGACGACGGCGATGCAGCGCTCCGTAACCAGGGTGTCGGAGCGCTGCAGTACAGTCACCACGGCGTAGAAGGCGCCAGCCACCAAGGCAAGTGCCAGCAACAAGATGATGGTGCGTCGGAGACGGCGCATCCAGATATCAGCTAGTTGGCGTGGAGGGCTTCGTTGAGTTCCACCGTCTGGCCCTTGCGGGGGAGGACCTCGACTTCACCAGTGGTGGAGTTGCGCCGGAACAGCAGGTTCGGCACGCCGGAGAGCTCAACAGCCTTGATGATGCTGCTGGTGTCCTCGCCGTTGGCGTCCTTCGGGCCGGGGATGCGCACGCGGGTGCCGGCCGTGACATAGAGGCCTGCTTCAACCACGGAGTCATCGCCGATGCTGATGCCCACACCGGAGTTGGCGCCCAGGAGCACACGCTCACCCAGGGCGATCTTTTCCTTGCCGCCACCGGAGAGGGTGCCCATGATGGAGGCGCCGCCACCGACGTCGGTGCCGTCACCGGCAACAACGCCAGCCGAGATCCGGCCTTCCACCATGGACGTGCCGAGCGTGCCGGCGTTGAAGTTCACGAAGCCCTCGTGCATGACCGTGGTGCCTTCGGAAAGGTAAGCGCCAAGGCGGACGCGGTCGGCGTCGGCGATCCTGACGCCGGTGGGGAGGACGTAGTCCACCATGCGCGGGAACTTGTCCACTCCGTAGACCGTGACGGCGCCGCGCTTGCGCAGGCGGGCACGGGTCAATTCGAAGCCGTCCACTGCGGCGGGGCCGAAGTTCGTCCAGACAACGTTGGGGAGCTTGCCGAAGATGCCATCCAGGTTAATGCTGTTGGGCTTGACCAGCCTGTGCGAGAGCAAGTGCAGGCGCAGGTAGGCGTCAACGGTGTCCGCGGGGGCCTCGTCCAGGTTGATCTGGGCAAAGACCACTTTCTGCTCGGTCCGGCGGTCGGCGTCGTGGCTGTCAGCCGCAAGTGCGGTCAGCGATTCGTCGGCGTGCTCCACGGCACGCAGGGATTCGGCCGCTTCGCCCAGTGCCGGCGCCGGAAACCATACGTCCAGCACTGTCGCTTCTCCGGCGTCGGAGGTGGCGATGGTGGCCAGGCCAAAGCCATAGGCGGAACGATCGTTTGCGGAAGCGCTATCGAGAGCGGCAGAGGCAGCGGTTTCAGTCATGGCGCAAGTCTATCGAGAGCCGCTGGTTCCTTTGAAACCGTGTGTGGACCGAAGGGGTCGCAATTCGCTCGGGATACAGTGGACAGGTGACCGTTGAAACTACTCCGATCCTTCTTGACATCCGGCAAGACGTTGCCGTGCTGACCGCGGCGCTGATGGACATCAACAGCGTGTCCGGCGACGAAGCCGCGCTTGCAGACGCCGTTGAATCCGCCCTCCGCACGATCCCTGGCCTGCAGCTTGTGCGGGACGGTGACGCCATCATCGCCCGGACCGAGCTGGGACGCCCGGAGCGGGTGATCTTGGCCGGCCACCTCGATACCGTGCCGTTGCCCACCGTGGAAGGTTCGCTCGGCACCGTGCCCGCCACGTGGGAGTCCGGCGTCCCCGGGACGGGAAACCTGTACGGACGCGGAGCAACTGACATGAAGGGTGGGGTCGCAGTGCAGCTCGCGCTCGCCGCAACCATGTTCGACGGCGGCGCCGAGCCAGGAAAAGACGTCACCTTCGTCTTCTACGACCATGAGGAAGTTGAAGCGGTCAAGAGCGGTCTCGGCCGATTGGTGCGGAACCACGGCCATCTCCTCGAGGGGGACTTCGCGATCCTGCTCGAACCCACCGACGGCACGGTGGAAGGCGGTTGCAACGGCACGAGCCGCTTCGAAGCCACCACAGTCGGGGAAGCGGCCCACTCCGCCCGGGCGTGGATGGGCAGCAACGCCATCCATGCCGCCGCACCCATCCTGAGCCGCTTGGCAGCCTACGAACCGCGCACAGTCAACGTGGACGGGCTGGACTACCGGGAAAGCCTCAATGCCGTGAAGATCAACGGCGGCACCGCGGGAAACGTGATCCCGGACCGCTGCGTCGTGGAGATCAACTACCGCTTCGCGCCGGACAAGACACCTGACCAGGCCGAAGCCCACGTCCGCGAACTATTGGAGGGCTTCGACGTCGTCCGCACCGATGCTGCCGCTGGAGCGCGGCCCGGCCTCAACCACCCGGCCGCCGCGTCCTTCGTTGCCGCCGTCGGTGCCGAGCCCAAACCCAAATACGGTTGGACCGACGTCGCGCGCTTCAGCGAGCTGGGCGTTCCCGCGGTCAACTTCGGGCCGGGCGATCCGCTTCTGGCGCACAAAGACAACGAACACGTCGACGCCGACGCCATCCGTGAGTGCCTCCGTGCGCTGCGGTCGTGGCTGGCTGACTGAGTTTTCTGCTTCGGATCGTGGGTGTGGCCCGCGGGCTGCGTTCCAGAACCCAGCCCACGGGCCACGCCCACGATTGCGGCACAGTCCGCCACCATCCGCGCTAGCCTAGGTCAATGAGTACCATCCAGCCCCAAGTTCCTAGTCCAGACGCCAATGGCAAGGCGATGAGCAACGGATCGGCGCCGTCAGCTCCGGCCGTTGCCCCGGAGCCGCCAGCCAAGCACAAAGGACCCTTGGAGCTTCGGCGCAAACAGGCCACAATGCCGATGTCGGACCAGCGACTCCTGGACACCCGCGGAGCCGACCACTTCATTCACACCGACCCGTGGCGGGTCCTGCGGATCCAGAGTGAGTTCGTTGAAGGATTCGGTGCGCTCGCTGAGCTCGGCCCCGCTGTCAGCGTCTTTGGTTCCGCCCGCACCAAGCCGGGCACCGGCTATTACGATATGGGCGTGCAGGTGGGCCGCCACCTCGCCGAAGCCGGCGTCGCCGTTATTACCGGCGGTGGCCCGGGATCCATGGAAGCCGCCAACAGGGGCGCTGTCGAAGGCAACGGCGTTTCCGTTGGACTGGGAATCGAGCTGCCCTTTGAACAAGGCCTCAACCGGTGGGTGGACCTTGGCATCAACTTCAGGTACTTCTTCGCCCGCAAGACCATGTTCGTCAAGTACGCACAAGGGTTCATCGTCCTGCCGGGCGGCCTCGGAACCCTGGACGAACTGTTTGAGGCCATGGTTCTGGTGCAGACCCGCAAGGTGACATCATTCCCTATCGTCCTTCTGGGGGTCGACTTCTGGAGCCCGATGATCGAATGGATCAAGGGGACCCTGGTGGCCGAAGGCATGGTCTCCGCAAAGGACCTGGACCTCATCCAGCTTGTGGACGATCCCGCGGACGCCGTTCACCGTGTCCTGCACGGAATCCCGCGGCCACCCTCGACCAACGGCGACCAGCGCCCCGAGTAACGTTGCCAGTCCTGAGCTCTCAGCTGAGTCTGGCACGATGGTTGTTGTGAGCTTTTTTCTGGTCTTTCTCGCGATCGTCATTATCGGTGCCGTGTTGTTCCTCGGCGCCGGAATGGCGAGATCCAGCCGCGACACCGGCGCCGGCCTGGATGAACCCGTCCCGAACCTGCCGCCGGTCCTGCTACCGGCCGGAGCCAAAGCGTCCGACGTCGACCGCGTGCGTTTCGCCCTTGGCCTGCGGGGCTACCGGATGGACCAAGTGGACGAGGTGCTCGATGAGCTGAGGGATCAGCTGACCTCCCAGGAGAGGGAAATCGAACGGCTGAAACTGGCCCTTGAAGCAGCAGGGAACCAGGAAGAACCAAAAGAGTGACCCAGCCAGTCGAAACGCGGACCCCGAGGGGACGCCTGGCCACAAGACTGCGCCGCGTCGTGGCCCATGCCGCGAGCTGGCCGTGGTGGGTCCAGGTCGCCCTCATCTTCATCGCCTCGAGACTCGTCAGTGCTTGTATCTTCATGGCTGCTGCGTTGCAGCAGGGCGTCAATCCGTGGTTTCCGCCCGCACCCGACTACTGGAACTTCATCACGATCTGGGATGGACGCTGGTACGCCGAAGCAGCAAACAACGGTTATCCTTCCGTTTTGCCGGTCAATGCGAACGGCGGTGTCGCGGAAAATTCCTGGGCGTTCTATCCGCTGTTTCCCTACCTTGCCAGGGCCCTCGGTGCCTTCACCGGATTGGCGACGCTGCCGGCCCTGACGCTCATTGCCGTGGTGGCCGGGCTTGGGGCGGCCTTGGTGCTCTACAAACTGTTCAGGGAATTCGCCGGGCGTACCGCGGCGCTGTGGGCAGTGACCTTCTTCTCGATGTTCCCCGTCTCAGCCATCCTGCAGGTTCCCTACGCGGAATCTCTCAATACCCTGCTGCTGGCTGGTTCGCTTCTGCTTGTGGTGCGCCGCAAGTACCTTGCCGCGATGCCCGTGGTCTTGCTCATGTGCCTATCGCGACCCACCGGCGTGCCCTTCGCGGCTATGGCGGGGCTGCTCTTGCTCAACAACCTGTGGAAGAGGTTTGGGCGCCGCCCAGAGCCAGCCGGGTCCATTCCGACGCTCCGGGAACTTGGATCGCTGGCCGCGCTTGTGGTGGTCGGCGTTGCCGGGGCTCTCGCTTGGCCGGCCATTGCCTGGGCGGTCACGGGGGATCCGCTGGCCTACACCAAGACCGAAACAGTTTGGCGCGGGGATGACCTCGTTCCGTTCAAGCCATGGTTCGAGACCGGTCAAATGCTCTTCGGCCCGGTACTCGGTATTCTGGCGCCGTTCGTCTTCGTTGCGCTCTTTACCCTGCTGATGTTGAGCAAACCAGTCCAGGCCTTGGGCACCGAACTGAGGCTGTGGTGCACGTGCTACATGGGCTATCTTCTGGTCTTCCTGCACCCTCAGACGAGTACGTTCCGTATGCTCTTGCCCTTGTTCCCCTTGGCGCTCAGCGCCGCTTGGTTGTCCCGCTCGAAGGCCTACCGCGGCACCGTGGTGGTCATGTTCTTCCTCCTCCAGATCGTATGGATTGTCTGGCTGTGGGCGTGGGCACAGCTGCCGGGCGGCGGCGACTATCCTCCGTGATGCCGCGCGTCCTTTCGCCTGTTCAAGCGCGATCGCGGCCCGCCGGGAAAAGTCCATCAATTAGCTACGGGCGGGTAATTACGAGATAATAGACACAAGCAAGGACAAAGGCACTCTCGGGTGCCCGGCGACGACGACTGAACAGCCATGACTGTCGACGCCGTATATTCCACGCGGAGCCAGCCCGGCCGGGTTGGCGGGATTTGGGACAACTGGAGGGGATTTTCCTAATGGCGGCTATGAAACCACGTACTGGCGACGGCCCTATGGAAGTAACCAAAGAGGGCCGCAGCCTGATCATGCGTGTGCCGCTCGAAGGCGGAGGACGGCTGGTGGTCGAGCTCAACGCAGCAGAGGCGGCGAACCTCAAGGAATGCCTCGTAGGCGTTACCGAATAGATTCACTGGGCAGGGCCCGGCAGAAGAGCCGGCGCCCTGCTTTCATGTTTAACCCTGAAGGCGAACGCCGGACGGTTACTTCTTGACCGCTACCAGCAAGCCGTCGCCGGTGGGAAGCATCGCCGAGGAGAGCCGTTCGTCGTCGCGGATGGCCTTGCCGATCTGGCGCAACACCACGGTGGTGCTGTCCCTGGCGGCAGGATTGGAAACCTTGTCCTTGTCCAGGGCGTCATTGATGACCAGCGTTCCGCCAGACTTAAGCAGCCGGATGGCTTGCTCAACGTAGCCGGGAAAGTTGGGTTTGTCGGCGTCGATGAACACGAGGTCGTAAGCGGAATCGGTGAGGCGCGGCAAGACGTCGGCTGCACGCCCGGAGATGGTCCGGGTCCGGTTCGCCGGACTGCCGGATTCCAGGAAGGCCTCACGGGCGGCCTTGAGGTGCTCGACGTCGACGTCGATAGTGGTCAGGACAGCCTGCGGGCTGAGGCCGCGCAGCAGGCACACGCCGGAGACGCCGGCCCCGGATCCGACCTCTACAACCGTCTGGGCCTTCGACGCCGCGGCAAGGACGGTCAGGACGGCACCAACGCCCGGGCTGACAGGAGTAACGCCCAGCTCGAAGGAGCGTTCACGGGCGCGAAGCAACACGTCGTCCTCGGCAGGCAGGTCTTCTGCATAGGACCAGCTTGTTGACTTGTCGGCACTCATGAGGGGTTCGCTTTCCAGGCAGAGGGGTATTGCTTCCAGACTACTGGCTACGGGCCGCCCAGCCCGGACGCCTGCGGCCCGCAATTCTGTGTCCTCCCGCTGTCCTCCGGACGATGTTCGCTCTGCGGGAAAAGCGTGCCTTCGATCAGCAAAATCTCAGGCAACACTGGGATGATGTATATCCAGCCATCCAAGTGAGGGCCGGCAACGAATTCCTGAGTGACCGGCAGGATGACAAACAGTTTGAGGGGAGCGGACGATGCGGGCATCAAATGCTGCGCCAGTCCAGACAACGGCAGCGGTCCTGAGTTCCACCGACACGGCCCCGCCCGCCGAAGAATGGGTCAGGCCGAGCTGGGAGGAAGTGGTGGAGAACCACTCCGCCAAGGTCTTCCGCCTTGCCTATCGGCTAACGGGAAACAAGTTCGACGCCGAGGACCTCACCCAGGAAGTCTTCGTCAGGGTCTTCCGTTCGCTTGAAAACTTCAAGCCAGGCACACTCGATGGCTGGCTGCACCGCATCACCACCAACCTGTTCCTTGACCAGGCCCGTCGGAAGAGCCGCATACGCTTCGATGCCTTGGCCGAAGACGCCGAATCGCGGCTGCCCGGGCATGAACCCGGTCCGGAGCAGAGCTTCGAGCTGAACAACCTAGATCTCGATGTCCAGCGCGCCCTGGAAGAACTGCCTCCGGACTTTCGTGCCGCCGTCGTGCTTTGCGATCTTGAAGGCCTTTCCTACGACGAAGTTGCCGAAGCGCTTGACGTGAAGCTGGGGACCGTCAGGTCCCGCATCCACCGCGGACGGACAATGCTCCGTGAAAAGCTGGCGCACCGGGATCCGCGTCCCGTCCAGGCCCGCAAACCACGGCTCAAGATGCCGCGCATCGCCGGTCTCCTTTAGCCGCCGATGGGTCTGCTGAAAGGACGACGCGGTGGTTTGCCCCGGGGAAATATCCGGCACAGCCGCGCCCCCGGCCATCTGCAGCAATGCTCTGAATGCCACGCCGCAGTCCTGCGGGAACGCCAGTACCTGGAACGGCTTCGCCGTGCCGCCGTCCCCGAGGCCAGCCAGGATTTCACCAACAGGCTGATCGAACACACCCAGCGCTTGGCGCAATCCGATTTTCCTGAGCGGCCTGCGCCCCAGCGGAGCGTATGGCACGGTATCCGGCTTGTCAGCGCCACGGCCGGCGGACTCGCCGTGAGCGCCGGAATCCTGGCGGTTGCGGCCTACACGCTCGGCGGTGAAGTTGCGCCGCAGGCGTCGAACCGCGGCGAGCAGGAAGTCCGGACCCTGGTCAGTGCAACCGTTCCCGGAAACGCTGGAGAGCAACTTCCCATTACAGGTTCGCAGCTGAGTCTGCCCGTCAGTGTGGCAGGGACGGTGAGCCTGAGCGAGCAGCAGTTGTCGGAACTGCGGAAAGACGGCTGGGCATGTCCCGAAATGACAAGCATGGGATACCATGTGGTTTCCGCCCGGGCCTTGATGCAGGACGGGCACCCCGCCGTTGAGCTGTACCTCAGCGACGGTGACCACCATGCCACCCTGGTGGAGCAGCACCTGGAAGGCAGCAGCACGTCGGGGACCCAACTGTCGATCACCCAGGGGGCCCCGTGGCAGGCCGTCTACTCCTCGCCCGTGGCCGTGCTGCGCTATTCCTCTGACATGCCCGCCAATCAGGCTGCGGGAGCCGTTCCTGAGCTCGTGAAGGCGGGCGATTCGCTGGTGGTTGCCCGGCCCGCCGAAAACAGCGCAGAGACCTGGAATGAACGGCTGCAGCGGGGACTCCATGCCCTGGCCGGCCTGGCAGGTTTCTGAGCGGGCTGACGGACAAGGTAATCTTCGATACGTGTTTGGAATCAATGGCCCGGAGTTTCTGATCCTGCTGATCATCGGCGTAATCGTGATCGGTCCCAGCCGCTTGCCCGAATACACGCGGAAGTTGGCGAATATCGTCAAGGAACTGCGGCGTATGGCGTCCGGTGCCCGCGAACAGATCAAGGAAGAAGTCGGCATCGATATCGATGAAGTCGACTGGAAGAAGTATGACCCGCGCCAGTACGATCCGCGCCGGATCATCAAGGAAGCGCTGCTCGACGACGACACGAAGCCTGTCAGCGCCGGTGCCCCTGTCGCTGTAGCAGCCGTGGACGCCGCGCCGAAAGCTCCCGAGCGGGTTGTTGAACGGCTTTCCGTCGGTGAAAAGGCGCCCTTCGACTCTGAGGCCACCTAAAAGCTATTTTGGCTGGATCCCGAGGGACATTCCGGCCAGGCCGCGCGGCTTGGCGTTGAGCTTGTCCGCGATGCCCTGAAGTGCCTGTGCGGCGGCCGTCTCCGGATCCGTCAACACCACGGGGCGGCCCGCGTCGCCGCCTTCGCGCAGACGGATGTCCAAGGGGATCTGTCCCAGCAGCGGCACGTCGGTTCCGACGGCGGCGCTCAACCGCTCAGCCAGCACCAGCCCGCCGCCGCTTCCGAACAATTCCATCCTGCCGCCGTCGGGCATCTCCAGGAAGGACATGTTCTCCACGACTCCGGCAAGCTTCTGGCCCGTCTGCGTTGCGATGGTTCCGGCCCTCTCGGCAACATCCGCTGCCGCGGCCTGCGGGGTGGTCACCACGAGGATTTCGGCGTTGGGAAGCAACTGCGCCACCGAGATGGCGATGTCGCCCGTGCCGGGCGGAAGATCAAGGAACAGGGCATCCAGATCGCCGAAATAGACGTCCGTGAGGAATTGCTCCAGTGCACGGTGCAGCATCGGCCCACGCCACGCCACTGCCTTGTTCCCGGAAACAAACATGCCAATGGAGATCACCTTCACGCCGAAGGCCACGGGCGGGAGGATCATGTCGTCCACCCGTGTGGGCTGCTGCGTGATTCCCATGAGTGCCGGGACGGAGAAACCGTGGACATCGGCGTCGACGATTCCCACGCGCAGCCCCTGCGCCGCAAGGGCACACGCGAGGTTGACCGTCACCGAGGACTTTCCCACACCGCCCTTGCCGCTGGCCACGGCAAAGACCTTCGTCAGGGAGCCCGGTTCGTTGAAGGGGATTCCGCGTTGCCCGCCAGCGCCGCGCAGCCGTTCCTTGAGGGCATCGCGTTGCGCTTGCGTCATGACCTTGAGCTCGACCTCGACGCCCGTCACGCCCGGAACCCGCGTCAGGGCAGCCGTGGCGTCGGCCGTGATGGTTTCACGCAGGGGGCAGCCCGCGATGGTCAGCAGCACCGCAACCCGGACGGTTCCGTCCGGACTGGCCTCTACCGAATCCAGCATCCCCAATTCGGTGATGGGACGGCGCAGTTCGGGATCGATGACGGTTGCCAAGGCAGCGTTGAGGGCCTCGACAGATGGTGTGCTCATGGGGTGGATGTTCAGCTTTCAGGCTGGGTGGGCGGACCTGAAAGCGGGCCCGACGAGGTGCCGACGGTAGAGAGCCCGGATTCAGGTTGCGTGGCGCTGGAATGCGCAGGGTGGATTTTGGGGATCTGCTGCGTGGGGGGATTGCGCTGTTTGTTGCGCTTGTCCTTGACTTTGTCCTTGGCTTTCTCGCCGTTGTTCGAGCCATCGGAATTGTTCGGACGAAACTCTTCCTGGGCTTCGATAAGGTCCGACAACAAAGAACGGAGCTCGGCACGCACGTAGTCCCTGGTAGCGACCTCGCGCAGGACGATGCGAAGAGCCGCGACCTCACGGGTCAGGTATTCGGTGTCAGCCAGGTTGCGCTCGTCACGGGCGCGGTCCTGCTCGATTGTCACGCGGTCGCGGTCGTCCTGGCGGTTCTGGGCCAACAGGATCAGGGGCGCAGCGTAGGAGGCTTGTGTCGAGAAGAAAAGATTGAGGAGGATGAACGGGTAGGGATCCCATTGGAAGCCGAACAAGCCAACAACATTGAACGCGATCCAGACGATCACAAAGATCGTCATGTAGAACAGGAAGTTCGCCGTGCCCATGTAGCGGGCGAAGCGCTCGGCAAATCGGCCGAACGCATCGGGATCGCTGCCGAAATTCGGCAGCATGCGGGAACGCAGCTCGAGCGGGGTGTCCAGTCCTCCGCTGGTGGGCTTCTCAGCCAATTCGGCCTCCTAGTTTCATGATCGGGGCTCCGTCTTCGTGGGTTCGCCAGTCGTCCGGGAGCAAATGGTCTAAGAGGTCATCAACAGTCACCGCCCCTACTAGGCGACCGGCGCTGTTCACGACCGGGAGGGAATTGAGGTTGTAGGAGGCCATGGTGTGGCTGACCTCGCTGACGCTGGCGTGATCGGAAACGGGCTCCAGGTTCTTGTCAACGATGCTGCCCAGCTGTTCGGGCGGGGCGCTGCGGAGCAATTGCTGGATATGCACGACGCCGAGGAATCGTCCCGTGGGGGTCTCCAACGGCGGGCGGCAGATAAAGATGGCCGAGGCCAGGGCGGGGGAGAGTTCCTCGCTGCGCACATGGGCCAGCGCTTCAGCGACCGTAGCTTCCGGGGGCAGGATAACGGGCACCGGGGTCATGAGGCCGCCGGCCGTGTCTTCGTCATATTGCAAGAGCCGGCGGACGTCGTCAGCCTCGTCCGGCTCCATCAGGAGCAGCAGTTCCTCGGCCTTCGCGGAAGGCAAGTCCGCCAACAGGTCTGCGGCGTCGTCCGGGTCCATTTCTTCCAGCACATCGGCCGCGCGTTCGTTGTCCAAGGCGGACAGGAGCGTCACCTGGTCTTCTTCCGGCAATTCCTGGAGCACATCGGCGAGTCGTTCGTCCTGGAGCTCGCTGGCCACCTCGATCCGTCGCTTGTCCGACATCTCCTGGAGAGCGTCCGCAAAATCGGCCGGTTTGAGGTCCTCGTGGGTGGCAACGAAGTGACTGGCACCCTGGGGATCGTTCTCGGAGCCCTGCAGCGTCTCCGCCCAATCCACCAGCAGCGTGTGCCCGCGGCGCAGCCCCCGAAGCCTGGAGGTAGACGTGCCGCGTCTAACGAAAAGTTTGGAGACCAGCCAGTCACCGTTGCGCTGCTGGTCCATGGCGATGTCTTCGATGATGGCGTCGCCGCTGCCGTCCTTGAGGGTCACCTTGCGGTCAAAGAGCTCGCCGACCACCAGTTGCTCGGCACCGCGTTGCTGGAAGCGCCGCAGATTGACCAAACCGGTGCAGATGATCTGGCTCTGGTCCATGGACGTCAGCCTGGTCATCGGAACGAAGACGCGCTTCTTGCCCGGAACCTCGACGACGATACCCACTGCATGCGGGGCCCCGCGCAAGCCGCGCGAGAGCACCACGACATCGCGCAGCCGGCCCAGGCGATCGCCCAGGGGGTCGAAAACGTCGAGGCCGAGCAAGCGCGCAACAAAGATGCGTGAAGGATTTGTGCTCACCCTTACAGGCTACCGAGTCTGCTCTCTTTTAGCTGAATTTCAGCCGGTTCACATGTGTATGGGACAGAATGGGGGTATGGCGAACATTTTCGGTGCCCCTAAGGCCACGGAGGAATCCCGCAGCGTCCCCAAGGGCGACACCGTGGGCTCTTACACTTCCTATCTCGATGCCCAGAAGGCGGTGGATTATCTTGCCGACCAGCAGTTCCCCGTCCAGCATGTCTCCATTGTCGGAAACGACCTCAAAATGGTGGAGCGGGTAACGGGACGGCTCAGCTACCCCCGGGTAGCTTTGTCCGGCGCCCTGAGCGGTATGTGGTTCGGCCTGTTCGTGGGCGTCATGCTTTCGTTCTTTACCCCGGCCGGCGGCCCCTTCTCGATTGTGACGTCAGTCCTCATGGGTGCGGCATTCTTCATGCTCTTTGGGATCGTCACCTACGCTGCCCAGCGCGGGAAGCGGGACTTCACCTCCACCAGCCAGGTAGTGGCGACGAACTATGACGTCATTGTCGCGCTCGAAGCATCGCAGGAAGCCCGCCGTCTCCTTCACCAATTGCCGATGAATCCCTCCGAGGCAGCCTTCGGCCGGCCGCCGCAGGCATACACGCCGCAGGACTACCGGAACCCGCCGGTCCACCCAAGTGCACCACAGGGCCCGGCCCCGGAACGTCCAGCTTCCTGGCAGGACCCCTACGGCCAGCGTGGACCCGAGGCAGTGCAGGGAACGGCCGGCGAGCCCGCCCAGCCTGTTGCTGATGCCCCGGTCGAGGCCGCGCGGCCAACCACCGGTGTGCGCTACCCGGACCTTCCCGACGGCCGGCCGCAGTACGGCGTCCGGGTGGACGACGCCGGAAACGGCGAGCAGGCTGCCAACGGCGAGGATGCGGCCAAGCAGTAGTTATTACTCGGTGCTCAGGGCAGCTACCGGCTCTATTCGAGCCGCCCTGCGGCTCGGTCCTATCGCCGCCAGGCATAACGCAGTCAAGGTGACAATTGCGATTCCACTGAATGCCACGACGGAAACTGTAGGACTCAGCGTCACGCCAAGTGCCCCGGCGACGAGCTGGGCCAGGACCCACCCAGCCAACTGACCAACGAGAAGACCCCCTGCCAACGCCGCAATTCCGAGCAAGATCGCGTCAACGGCAACGAGTTTCGTTATGTCGCCCCGGGTGGCACCAATCGCGCGCAGCATCCCGAACTCTTTCTCCCGACGAGCGACGCCGACTGAGAGCAGGCCGGCGGCGCCCACCGCGCCGAGACTGAGCGCAAGCACAACGATGCCGAAGGCAGCTCCGGCGTACGAACCGAGCTCTGATTCTGCGCGTTCCTTCATTTTGGCGGCCGTGATCACCGAGACCCCGGGGATGTCGGCAACTGAATCAGCGATGACGTCCCGGAGCGCTGTGACGTCGACACCCGGCTTCGCTTCTACGTTCCAGCCGTTGGATCCAGTAATTCCGAGCTCGGCTGCCGAGTCACGACTCATCACCACTTGGTTCCCGGTTGCCAAGGACGCAAACGTCCCGACAAGGCGAAGCGAGAGGGTCTTCCCCGCCCGATCTAATCTGACGGTGTCGCCCAAGGAAATATCGCGGCTGGCGGCGAGAGCTTCTGGAATGATGACCGCACCTCCCTTCTTCAGGGCTAGGGGCGCAGACCCGTCACTTCCCTGGCGCCATGGAAGCTGAGCCGTGGCGAAGTAGCTGTTTGGATCGACAGCCAGGATTGCAACCTGGCTCGGGGTTCCCTGGAACTGCAATGCTCCGTGGTCCCAAACTGTGTCTGAAACCCTGTTGATCATTTGAATGGACCCCAGGCGTTCGTCCAATTTTTCAGTGATGGGCGTCGTGGACGATATTTGAATGTCGGCCCCGAATTGACGACCAATCTGCTCCATCATTGCGCTCCTTACAGAGCCGACCCCGATCACAAGGGCCGCACCCAGGCAGACGACAACGCCCATGATGGCCGTCGTGGAGTCGAGCGATGCGTGTTTGCGGAGACGTTGAGCCGCAGCCTTGCCTGTCCACCCCTTGAAGATCTGTAGCCTGGTGAAGACCACGAGAATTATCGGAGCAAGGAGACCCGCGGCGGCCAGCGATAGGACGAAACCTACGAGCTTTACGACGACGGAGTCGAGCCAGTAGCTGCCGATTCCGAATGCGAGGAGCATGATGCAGACGGCGGCACGGAGTCTCTGCCCAGACCTGCGCTCCGCGCCTTCAGGCGAGATGGCCGTAAGAGGGGCCTGACGTAGCACTTTCACTATGGCCCGAGCCGCCCCGGCGCAGCCCGCAGCGACCCCGCTCAGGATGGCAAGCAGAACTTGCCAAAGTTCGACCGCCACGGTTGCTGGAGGTATGTTGCCGATCGACGATAGGCCTTGGTTGAGGATCCAGCTGACGCCAAACCCAAGCCCCAACCCGACCAACGAGCACGCGAACGCGAGCAACAGCGCCTCGCACAAGACGGCGGCTGCCAGCCAGGAACCGCGCGCGCCGACAGCTCGCATGACACCATAAGTCAGCCGGCGGGCATTCACGACGGACTGGAAGGCCGTCGCTGATAGGAGGATCGAGATGCCCAGAACGGTGCCGGACGCGATCATCAAGATAAGCGAAACAACCGTGATGAGGGGACCGAGGGTCGAATCAAGGGCAGAAGTGTCCTGTAATTTGAACTGAGGAGGCAGGCTGGACGAATACTCGCTCTGCCAGCGTTCCGCGGAGTGTCCCGCCGCCAACTGGATGTCAACTCTTGATATTTGGCCTTGCTGGTTGAATATCATCTGGGCGTAGGATAAATCGACAAAAATGTTGTCGTACGCCAACGGACCAAGAACCCTGCTCTTGAACACGCCTGCGACGCGAAGTTGCGTGGTACCGTCGCTCGACGCAACCACCAGAGAATCGCCTACGTCCACACCTAAGCGCGAAGCGATGTCAGCCGGAACCAGGGCCTCGGGCTTGTTTACGGCAGGAAGTCCGCCCCGAAGCTCGAGCCTTATGAGTTGAAGCTCTGTGTTGAACGTGGTGGGGTAACCCGTAACCGTCAGGGGGTGGCTCGTGCCAAGGGTTCCCGCTGGCCGGACGCTCGATTTCTGAGCCAGAGTCGGAATCGACGTCGCAACGCCAGGGAGATCCGCTACGGCCCTCCCTGCGCTCTCCGGGACCGTGGTCCCGGGAATAGCAGGCACCACCGCGACGTCGCCTATGCCTGATAGCGAACCAATCCCTTGCGAGAGCTGATCGTTGATGCTTTTCGATGTGAGCAGAGTGCCGAAAATGAGCGCAACGCCGAACACCAGCGCAACCGCTGCCACTCCATATCGGGGAAAATCAAAGCGAAGTTGCCGCAAACCACGAGCGAACGCGTTCATCATGGTGAGAATCTCCCTCCTGATGTGGTGCATTGAGGGTCAGGTGAAGTTGATCAATGATCTTCCCGTCCCGCAGCGCAATGATCCGGTCGGCATAACTCGCAGCATGTGGATCATGGGTGGCCATCAGTCCGCTGGTGCGACTATCGTCTCCAATCGCGTCGCGAATCAGACGGAGAACAATGTCCCTATTCTTTGAGTCGAGGCTTCCTGTCGGTTCATCGGCAAGGACGACGCTGGGAGTCCCGAATAGCGCTCGACCTACGGCGACCCGCTGACGTTGCCCGCCTGACAATTGATCGGGAAATCTATCGGCATATTCAAAGAGTCCGAGCTGATCGAGCAGCACCAGTGCATCTGGGCGCCAACGAAGGCCTCTTTGACCGGAAACAATCGATGACAACGCGACGTTCTCCACCACCGTCATGCTTGGAACAAGATGAAATGCCTGGAAAATGAATCCAACATTCTCCCGTCGGAAGATTGTCTTCTGTTTTTCGTCCATCCCCGAGACGCAGAGGCCTGATACGTCGATACTTCCCGCAGTTGGCGAATCGATTCCACCGACCAATTGGAGCAGGGTTGACTTGCCGGATCCAGATGGGCCAATGACGGCAACCAGTTCACCCGGGCGGATCTCCAGCTCAACAATGTCTAGTGCAGCTTTCTCGTTTCCGGCACCGTCGTCATAGTGGCGACGAACGTTTTTGAGGGAAATGGCGGGAAAGTTGCCGGTCATGGCTCGACGGCCCAGACCTGCGGGAGCACCCGGTCACATTCAATCCACATTTCCCATTCTCCGATGTCTCCGGTGAGAAGCTCCAACTCGATGACGTCCCAAACGGCCAAGGGCGGGCTACTCATGGCAACAGCACCAAAAGGGGGGATCTCAATTGGTGCTGCGCCTAGGAGGAGGGTACAAGTGCCGAGGGGCGTCTCCGTGTGGATTTCGTCAATCTCAGTGGTCAAATCGGCAAATCTCAGTGTAAAAAACCCGAAATTAAGTGGACGGTAGCCGGCGTCTACGTGTTTGACCTCCAGTAGGAGCTGGCACGGGAGCACCTGCTCATCGCGGCCCGCCACCGCTACTAGGACAGCGCTAAGCAAAAGAGGAGGGCTACCGGATCAACGTCCGGCAGCCCTCCTCATGCGTTTTGCCTCAGTGGTTACGCTTCGACGTCCTGGTAGATCCCCGCCATCCAAGACTCGACGTCGTCGGCCTTGCGCGGGAGAGCGGCGCTGAGGTTGACGGGACCGTCTGCGGTCATCAGGATGTCATCCTCGATCCGGACGCCGATTCCACGGTATTCCTCCGGAATGGCGAGGTCCTCGTTCTTGAAGTAGAGCCCGGGTTCGATGGTGAACACCATGCCCTCGGTGAGTACGCCGTCCAGATAGAGATCACGCTTGGCCTGGGCACAGTCGTGGACGTCCAGGCCAAGGTGGTGGCTGGTACCGTGCGGCATCCAGCGGCGGTGCTGCTGGCCTTCGGCACTGATGGCTTCCTCCACGGAGACCGGCAGCAGGCCCCACTCGGCAAGGCGCTCGGCGAGGATCGTGGTGGCGGCGGTGTGGATGTCGCGGAACTTCACGCCCGGCTGGGCTGCGGCGAATCCGGCGTCGGCGGCGTCGAGGACGGCTTCATAGACCTTGCGCTGGACGTCCGAGAATTTTCCGTTGGCCGGAATGGTACGCGTGACGTCTGCCGTGTAGAGCGAATCTGCCTCTACACCGGCGTCCAGCAACAGGAGTTCCCCGGCATTGACCTTGCCCGTGTTCCGGACCCAGTGCAGCACCGTGGCGTTGTTTCCGGCGGCGGCGATGGTGTCGTAGCCGAGCTCGTTCCCTTCCTCGCGGGCACGTGCGAAGAAGGCGCCTTCGATGACGCGTTCGCCGCGGTGGTGGGTCATGGCGCGGGGGAGGGCACGGACGACGTCCGCGAAACCCTCCACCGTGGCGGCCACGGCGATCTTCATCTGCTCGATTTCCCAGGCGTCCTTGAGCAAGCGCAACTCGGAGAGCGCCTCGCTGAGCAGTTCGTCCAAGGCGTCGAGTTCGCCGAGGTCCAGGTTCTCCGGATCCTTGGCTGTGTTGTAGCGGGCGGTGTCAACGAGGGCATCGATGTTCTCGTCGACTTTGCGGACCAGACGGATGGAGATGCCACCGATTTCCGGGGCACCGACGTTCTTGGTGACGGCCATCTCGAGTTCGTCGAGATGCGCCGTCCTGAGCCCGAGGCGCGCTTCGAATTCGGCGAGCGTCGGACGCGCGCCGATCCAGAATTCACCGGAGCGCGAGTCGGCGTAGAACTGTTCCGTGTCCCGGCCGGCCAGCGGACGGAAGTAGAGAGTCGCGAGGTGGTTGCCGCCGTCGTCGCCGGTTCCTTCCTCTACGGGTTCCAGGACCAGCACGGCATCGGGCTCGTGGTCCAGGCCCAGGCCCGTGAGGTGGGCAAAGCCGGAGTGCGGGCGGAAGCGGTAGTCGGTATCGTTCGAGCGGACCTTGGGCGGGCCGGCCGGTACGACGAGCCGTAGGCCCGCGAACTTGTCGGAGATGGCCCGACGACGCGTGGCGGCGTGGTCTGCGACGGCGTCACGCGCAGGGGTCACCTGCGGCGCGGGCGCCCAATTGCTGGCCATGAACGCCTTGAAGGCATCGGATGTGGGCCGCTGGGAGCGGTTGTTGACGCGCTCCTCCAGAGGCTGGGAGGCTGTGGTTTCACCGTTTTGGGTGTTTTCTGCATCGTTCACCGTCCCATCGTCCCATCAAGGCCGACACTAGGCCAACGCCGCAACGGTCCAAGCCGCCTCTAATCAAATACGCTTGGAAAGTGAAGATCGACCTGCACGCGCACTCCAACGTTTCCGACGGGACCGAGGCTCCCGCGGGAGTGATCGCTTCCGCATCTGCTGCGGGTCTGGATGTGGTGGCCCTGACCGACCACGACTCCACTCTCGGATGGGACCAGGCCTCTGTCGCAGCCCTCGAATTCGGGGTGGCTTTCGTGCCGGGGATAGAGATCTCGTGCCGCACCCGGGAGGGGATCAGCGTCCATCTGCTGAGCTACCTCCACGATCCCGAACACCCTGGCCTGCTCGAAGAAATCACCAAAGCGAAAGACGCGAGGCTCACCCGCGCCAAACGCATGGTCACGCTTTTGGCCGAGGATTACCCCTTGAGCTGGGACGATGTCATCCATCATGTGGCTCCGGGTGCCACTGTGGGCCGGCCCCACATCGCCGACGCCCTCGTGGCGGCCGGTGCGGTGGCGAGCCGCTCAGAGGCGTTCACCGCGATCTTGACTTCGCACTCGCGCTATTTCGTGCAGCACTACGCACCGGCCCCGGCGCTCGCCGTCGAACTCGTCCGGGCGGCGGGCGGTGTCCCCGTCTTCGCGCATCCGGTGGCCTCGGCCCGCGGCCGCGTGGTTGGGGAACGGACTTACCGGGAAATGATCGACGCCGGCCTCCTCGGCCTGGAAGTGGAGCATCGCGACAATCCGGAGGAGGGCCGCGTGTTCCTGCGACGCCTGGCTGCCGAACACGGGTTGTTCATGACGGGTTCGTCCGACTACCACGGAACCGGCAAGCCCAATCTGCTTGGGGAGAACCTGACGTCCCCCGATGTCCTGGCCCGCATCGAGGAGCTGGGCACGGGAAGTTCCGTGGTCCGCTGAGGGAAGTCCGGCGAAGCCCAACTAGCTCGCAGTTGTTGTCGTTTAGAGGCGTGTAAACGACATCTAGTGCGAGTCAGGTGGGGTAGAAAGTGGCCTTGCCGTCCAAGCGCTTCCGCATCACTTCGATAGCCGGGGCGTTCTGGTCCACGCACACGAATTTGCGCTCCAGTTTCGCCGCGACAGACCCGAGCGTGCCTGAGCCGGCAAAGAAGTCGAGGCACCAATCTCCTGGCCGGCTCGATGCAGTGACGATCCGCCGGACCAGGCCTTCCGGCTTTTGCGTTGGGTAGCCGGTTTTTTCCTTGCCCGTGGGGGAAACGATGGTGTGCCACCAAACGTCCGTGGGAAGCTTCCCAAGTTCGCGTTTGGCTGGCGTCACGAGGCCCGGCGCCATGTAAGGCTCACGGTCAACCTCGGCGTTGTCGAAGTGGTACTTGGCGGGGTTCTTGACGTACACGAGGATGTTGTCGTGTTTGGTAGGCCAGCGGTTCTTGGCGCGTGCGCCGTAGTCGTAGGCCCAGATGATCTCGTTCAGGAAACACTCCCGCCCGAAGATCGAGTCCAGCATGACCTTGGCGTAATGGACCTCGCGGTAGTCCAGATGCAGGTACAACGTGCCGTCGTCGGCGAGCAGGCGCCAGGCCTCCACGAGCCGGGGTTCCAGGAAGGACCAGTAGTCGCTGAAAGCGTCGTCGTAGCGGTGCAGAGCGCCCTTGATGGTGTCATAGGAGCGGCCCTTGAACCCGACGCGGTCGCCGTCGCCGTCGGCATTGCGGACCATGCGCGTTTCCTGGCGGCTCTGGACGCGGCCCGTATTGAAGGGCGGGTCCACGTATATCAGTGTGAAGGCGCCGTCCGGCAGCGTCGGGAGGAAATCCGCGTTGTCCGCGTGAACCACCAAATTGCTGCCGTCCGGCGCCCAAACAATGTCAGTCATTGAGGCCGTTAAGCCTCGGTGCTCTCGCCGGATGCACCGGAAGCGGCCACCACTTCGCCGTTGCGGCGGCGGGTGCGGGACCGGCGTGCGCGGGCAGGCTTGTCCGCGCCCTCTCCGGACTGCGGCTCGGCAGACTGGGCCGAGGCTTCGGCGGGGGCTGCTTCGCCTTCGGAAGTACGACGGCGGCGGGTGCGGTTGCGTCCGCCCTCACCGTCGCCTTCTCGCGAGGGAGCATCGCTGGACTTGGTACCGCGGCGTGCACCTTCACGGCCGGAGTCGCGGCCGGAGCGTCCACGCCCGGAATCGCCGCCGGAACGGGAGTTCTTCTTGCCGGTCTCGCCCAGGTCTTCCAGGACCTCGGCGTCGACGCCCGCAAGGGTGCGCTGGTTGCGGGGCAGGCGGCCCTTGGTGCCTTCCGGAATATCCAGGTCGGCGAACAGGTGCGGGGAAGAAGAGTACGTCTCCACGGGCTCCGGAGAGCTCAAGCCCAGGGCCTTGTTGATGAGGGCCCAACGGGGGACGTCGTCCCAATCGACGAACGTGACCGCGGTGCCTTTATTGCCGGCACGGCCGGTGCGGCCAACGCGGTGCAGGTAGATCTTTTCGTCTTCGACACACTGGTAGTTGATGACGTGGGTGACGTCGTCGACGTCGATACCGCGGGCGGCGACGTCCGTGGCCACCAGGACATCAACCTTGTTGTTGCGGAAGGCGCGCAGGGCCTGCTCGCGGGCACCCTGGCCGAGGTCGCCGTGGATGGCCGCGGCAGCGAAGCCACGATCCACCAGTTCCTCGGCAACTTTGGCGGCGGTGCGCTTGGTCTTGGTGAAGATGATGGTCCGGCCGCGGCCGCGGGACTGCAGAATGCGTGCCACGACCTCGATCTTGTCCATGCTGTGGGCACGGTAGATCAGCTGGCGGATGTCGCGCTTGGTCAGGCCTTCGTCGTTCGGGTCTGCGGCACGGATGTGCGTGGGCTGCGTCATGTAGCGGCGGGCCATGGCAATGACCGGGCCGGGCATGGTGGCTGAGAAGAGAAGAGTCTGGCGGACGGCGGGTGTGCCGGCAATCAGGGTCTCGACGTCCGGAAGGAAGCCGAGGTCAAGCATCTCGTCTGCTTCGTCCAGAATCACCATGCGGACGTTCTTGAGGTTCAGGTGCTTCTGCTTGTAAAGGTCGATCAAACGGCCGGGCGTGCCGACAACAACCTCGACGCCTTTCTGCAGGGCTTCGATCTGGGGCTCGTAAGCGCGGCCGCCATAAATGGTGGCGATGCGGGCGTTGCGCTTCCGGGACGCCGTCTGGAGGTCGTTCGCCACCTGAACGGCGAGTTCACGGGTAGGAACGATCACCAGGGCCTGCGGTGCGCCCGGGACAGCGAGCTTGTCATGGCCGGCGTCGCCCGGTCCGACGACGCGCTGCAGCGCCGGAATGCCGAAGCCGAGGGTCTTTCCGGTACCGGTCTTGGCCTGGCCGATGATGTCGTGACCGCCCAGGGCTACCGGGAGGGTCATGGCCTGGATGGGGAAGGGGTGGGTGATTCCGGCGTCGGCGAGGGATTCAACGATGTCGGCGCGGACGTTGTAGTCGGCGAAGGACTTTTCTGCGATCTCGTGGGGTGTTTCATCCGAGGAAATGGTTTCCTCGGGTTCGATCGTTTCGGTTCCGTCTGTCAGAACTTCATGGGTGTGCAATTCACTCACAGTGGAGTTTTCCTTATTCATTTGGGCTCTGCGCTGCGTGCTCAACGGTTGTGGCAGGGCCGTTCCGGAGCACGAATGGGCGCGCAAGCAAATCCAGTGGAAGCCGATCGCGGGCTATCTAAATACTGGCACTGGGGACCAGCTGGTGTATCTCAAGATCGCGTAGGGGCGGGCTTGTTGATGTCAAAAAATTAACTGAATCAACGACCGGGCATCCATTACTACTCACACAGTCTAGCGTCTGCGGGCAACAAACCCCGGATCGCGGTCCCGGGACCGCGAACGGACTGCGCTACGGGAGCAGTTCGAGGGTGATTTCGCGCGTAGCGATGTCTGCGTGGAGCAACTTCACCCGGACCTTCGTCCCGGACTCCATTTCGCCGTCGCAGCGAGCGGTGACGGCCGGCTCGGCGATCTGGACCATGCCGTAGGGACCGTGCGGGGCCCCGTTCCCATTGCCATTGCCATTGTTGCCGTTGGTGCTGTTCCCGTTGCCGTTTCCGTTGTTCTTTGCAGGCTTCGATCCGGAAATCACTACGGCGTCGAATTCCTGTCCGATGTGGTTCACCAGGAGCGCTGCCTCCACGGTGTCCAAGGCCAGGTGCTCCATTTTGGCGGCAAGCTGGTCGGACGACGCCATGATCTCCGGCAGGCTCCGCAAAGCATCCCGGGCCCATGCTGGGATCTCTGTTCCGTTGCTCAGTGCTTCGCAGATGACCAGCACAAAACGATCGACCAGCCGGCGCAATGGCGCGGTGGCGTGGGCATACGGCGCGCCGATGGCGGACTGCATCACGCTGCCCGGTACCTCGCCGTCGAAAGGCGTGTAGCCGGCACCACGGAAAAGCAGCCCCGCGGAATGGAGGATGGCCAGTTGCCGGGGGTCCTTGGCATCGAGGGTCCGCAGGTACTCGCCATAGCTGGTCCCCTCGGTCCAGGGCTTGCCGAGTGCCCCCGTTTGCCTCTTGAAATGGAGCAGCGAGCGCTCGTCGGGGGCGGGCATGGTGCGCAGGATTCCCACTTTGCCGTCGAGCATCAGCTGGGCGGCGGCCATCCCGGTCATGAGCGAAATCTGGGCGTTCCAGTCCTCCACCGGCAGTGAGGGAGCCGCGACGATCCTGTACCCCTCACCGTCGGGCAGTTGGACGATTTCCTGCTCAGGCATGTTCAGGCTTGCTCCGCCGCGGCGGCGTTCGAGTTCCACCCGTTTGAGCCCGACTTCCTTGAGGAGCTTGAGGATGGGATCAGCCGTCCCGGAATCGATCTCTGCCTGGACGCCCTTGTAGTTGAGCTTGGCGCGGCTGCGTACGCTTGCCCGACGCACGGAGACGGTGCGGAACTCCGCCTCGGCATCGAGTTCGAAGTCCCACACGAACGCGCCGCAGGTCTGGCCGGCCAGCAGGCTTCCGGCTTGCTCGCTGATGATCTCGGGGTGCAGCGGAATGCGGCCGTCCGGGGCATAGTACGTTTGCCCGCGGTGGCGGGTCTCGGCGTCGAGCGCTCCTCCCGGGGGTACAAAGGAGGGCACATCGGAGATGGCGTAGAGAACCCTGTAACCATCGCCGGAGCGGTCAATGAAGAGGGCCTGGTCGAGATCCGTGGAAGAGGCCGGGTCGATCGTGATGAACGGTACGTCCGTGAAGTCGTGCGCTGGCAGGGTGTGTCCGGAAACCGCGGCTTCGGCGTCGCGCAGCGCTTCAGCGGGATAGCCTGCGGGCAGCTCGAGTTCAGTCCGAAGCGCCGCCAGCGCTTCCGCGAGCTGGTTCGACGTTTCACTGACATTCGGGGCTATCCGCTGATGTGACACGAAAGTCAGGGTAACTCCAAAATCTTCCGGCGTCTCGCTAGGCATTGGCGGCTGGATTTTGGCTACGGCGGGCAGGCCGTGAAACCAACCCAAGGTGTTTCGTTAATGGGGAGTGAAGGCTATTCTCCTCTGTTGCTGGTGGGCCTAATGTTGCCGATGGGGGAAAAGTACGCTCCCTCGCCAACATCACGTCCACATCAGAGGGAGTTCCTCCATGAGTTACGAGAACCAGGCGGGCCAGCCTTACGCAGGCCCGACTCCGCCGTCCTATTACGCCGCGCCGCAGGCATTCAGTCCCCGGCCTCGAGTCGGCTTCGTTGATGCCATCAAGCAGTTCTACAGCCGTTACGCCACTTTCACCGGCCGCTCGAACCGGAGCGAATATTGGTGGGTGGTGCTGTTCATCGCCATCGTGAATGCCATTCTGGTGATTCCGTACGCCATTGCCGTTGGTAGTTACGCCGCCTCGATTAGCGCGGCAGACACGTTGGAAGCGCAGCAGGCTGCCGCTGCGAACTACCCGGTCGCTGCTGGTCTCTTCGGCATTTTGTTGCTCGTATGGGGACTCGCCAACATTGTGCCCGGCTTGGCGGTGTCGGTTCGACGCCTGCACGACGGGGGGTTCAGCGGCTGGTTCATTCTGCTCGGTCTTATTCCGGCGGTGGGTGGGATCATCCTGATTTTCCTCTACGTGATGGAGTCAAAGCCGGATGGCGAGCGTTACGGCGCCTAGGCGCCGCGCGCTGAGAAGCTGACAATCAACGACGGCGGTCGTTGCCTGGGTGCCGCAAGCGCCCCGGCAACAGGCCGCCGTCGTCGTTCTCCCGGGAAGTGTTACTAAGCCGCTGCGTCGAGGGCAGCCAGGAGCGATTGGGCTGCCGCCGTCGGATCCTCCGCCTCGGTGATGGCCCGCACCACCACGATGCGGCTGGCACCCGCCCGTACTACCTCTTCCACGTTGCTGAGGTCGATGCCGCCGATCGCAAACCAGGGGAGTACAACGCCGCCAACTGTCTCTTCGTCTGCTTGCTTCACCGCGTTGGCGGCGTACTTCACCAGATCGAGTCCGACGGCGGAGCGTCCCGGCTTGGTGGGGGTGGCCCACACCGGCCCGACGCAGAAGTAGTCCAGGCCGCTGCGGCCAGGCGAAGCGGCGATGGCTGCGTCAATCTGTTCCGGTGTGTGCGTGGAGAGGCCGATGATGGTGGGGTCGTGGAGCAGCTTCCGGGCCGAGCGCAGCGGAATGTCCTTTTGGCCGATATGGAACACGGGTGCGCCGGAGAGGGATGCTACGTCCGCGCGGTCGTTGACTGCCCAGAGACGGCCGTGACGGTGCGCCACGGATTGCAGGATCTCCAGGAGCTCCAGTTCCTCGGCCGCTTCAATCGTCTTGTCACGCAGCTGGATGATGTCCACGCCGCCCTCGAATGCGGCATCGACAAACTGCTCAAAGTCACCCTGTTGCTTGCGGGCGTCGGTGCAGAGGTACAGGCGGGCGGTGGTGTGGACAGCGTGCTGGGTCATGGAAACAGAGTAGTTCCTCTAAACTGGGCTGGTACCGCGGGAGCCGCGGCGGCAGTCACAATCGCCGTGCGGCTGAGAGGGCTTCAGCGCCGACCGCTTGACCTGATCCGGCTAGTACCGGCGTAGGGAAGGACTCCATGGACGAAGTAAACACCCAGCACGAACCCCTGCAGGCGTCTCTGCTCGCGTCTCTCCACGCGGATGTGGCGGTGATCGGGGGCGGCGTCATTGGCCTAGGCATCGCGTGGGAAGCGCGCAGGTCCGGCCGCTCGGTTGCACTGATCGATCCCGCACCGGCCAGCGGCGCAACCTTCGCAGCGGCGGGCATGTTGGCGCCCGTCAGCGAACTGCACTACCAGGAAGAGGACCTCCTGGAACTCATGCTCGAATCGTCGGCATTGTGGCCGGACTTCGAACACAATGTGACCGGCTCAAGTACCGGACGCAGCACGGGTTACCGCACGACGCCGACCCTCGCCGTCGGCGCGGACGCTGCGGACCGCAGGGCGCTCGCCGACCTCCGGGACGTCCAGCTCGCCAATGGCCTGGTGGTGGAATCCGTGCCGTTGCGCGAGGCACGGGAGCGTGAGCCGCTGTTGAGCCCGCAAATTTCCTGTGCCTTCGACATCCCGGGCGACCACCAAGTGGATCCGCGCCGGCTTTCGGCCGCGGTTCTAGGCGCGCTGGCGGACCACCGGTCCGGCGATTCCAGCTGGATTGCGGGGGCCGAGGACGGTTTTGCGGTCCGCGACAGTGCGGCGAGCCTCCTGTGGGAGGACGGGCGCGTCGTCGGGGCGGTGCTCGGCTCAGGCATCAGAGTGCTTGCCACGGAAACCGTGGTTGCCAACGGACTGGGTGCCGCCCGCTTGAACGGCCTGCCGGATGGATTGTCGCTCCCATTGCGTCCCGTGTACGGCGACATACTGCGCCTGCGCGTTCCGGACCACCTGCAACCCCTGGTCACCGCCACGGTCCGGGGAATGGTGCGAGGAGTGCCCGTGTACATCGTCCCCCGCGACGACGGGACCGTGGTGATCGGCGCAACGCAACGTGAGGACGGTTTGTCGGCGTCCGGGGGAGCTGCCAACCCGGTGTCAGCCGGCGGCGTGTACCAGTTGCTCCGCGACGCCCAGGTACTGGTCCCGGCCGTGGCTGAACTGGAACTCCTGGAAGCAACTGCCCGCGCACGTCCGGGCACTCCGGACAATGCACCGCTGCTCGGCCGTGTGGAAGAAAGCGAAGGAACGGTGCCCGGCCTCATCGTAGCCAGCGGTTTCTTCCGCCACGGCGTGCTCCTCACCCCGGCAGCGGCGAAAATCTGCGTCGGACTCATGGATGGCACCGCCGACCCACGGTGGAACAAATTCCGCCCGGACCGCTTCTCCCGCCCGCTTTCAGCATCTGCCGTCGCCACCCAGGCTGATACCCCGAATCCCCTTCCGAAGGACCACGCATGAACATCAAATTGAACGGCGCAGACCACACACTGAGCGACGACGCCTCTGTCACCACCCTTGTCAGCCACATCACCGGACGGGTTGTGGACTCCAGCGGGCAGGCGGCCGATGGACGCAAGATCGGCGTCGCCGTCGCACGCAATTCCGAAGTGGTGCCGCGCAGTCAGTGGGCTGCCACCGCGCTCGCAGAGGGCGACGAACTCGAAATCGTTACCGCAGTACAGGGAGGCTGAACCATGACCACAGCAAGCACTCAAACAGCAAGCACCCAAACCGACGCCCTGGTGATCGACGGTGTCGAGTTCGGCTCGCGCCTCATCATGGGGACCGGCGGAGCCCCGAGCCTGGACGGCCTGGGGGCGGCCCTGCTGGCCTCCGGCACCGAACTCACCACCGTTGCCATGCGGAGGTACTCACCGACGGAAACAGGTTCGCTGTTCCAGTTGCTCGTGGACCATGGCATCCGCGTCTTGCCCAACACAGCCGGCTGTTTCACCTCCAAGGATGCTGTCATGACAGCCGAGCTTGCCCGGGAGGCCTTGGAAACGGATTGGGTAAAGCTCGAGGTCATCGCCGACGAACACACGCTGCTGCCTGACGCCGTGGAGTTGGTCGATGCAACGGAGAAACTCGTGGACCGGGGCTTTAAGGTCTTCGCCTATACCAACGACGACCCCGTGCTGGCGCTTCGCCTGGAAAACCTCGGAGCCACTGCCGTGATGCCCCTGGGCGCGCCCATCGGCACCGGTCTGGGCATCCTGAATCCCCACAACATCGAACTGATTGTGTCCCGCGCTTCGGTGCCGGTAGTGCTCGACGCCGGCATCGGCACCGCGTCCGACGCCGCACTGGCCATGGAGCTCGGCTGCGACGCTGTGCTGCTGGCCACCGCGGTGACCCGTGCGCAGAACCCGGTGCAAATGGGCGAGGCCTTCAAACACGCTGTCATCGCCGGTAGGCTGGCGAAGCAGGCGGGCCGCATCCCGCGCCGGGAACACGCCCTCGCCTCCTCGGCCATGGAAGGCCGGGCCGAGTTCCTCTAGCGGCTCCCGCTGGCCGCTGCGGGGATTCCTGCACGTCAGCGAAGGAGCCCCCCATGGCCGGCAAGGATGACATTCTCACCAGGTCCGCGATCGACGACGCCTTGGCGGAGCTGCCGGACTGGCGGTACCGCCTGGGCGGCCTCGTCACTGTCTACAAATGCCCGACGTCGGCTGCCGCACTGGAGCTGGTCGCCGCCGTCGGGCGCATCGCCGAACAGCAGAACCACCACCCGGACCTGGACTGGCGGTACAACCGGGTGTTCATCCGCTACACCTCCCACGACGCCGGGAGCGAGGTGACCCGGCGCGACGTTCGTGCGGCAATTGACGCCAGCCAGGCAGCCGCGGAAGCCGGGGCCGTGGCCGAACCCGGACTCTACCGGACGGTTGAAGTCGGAATCGACACCCCGGATCCGGCGGAAATCTCGGAAGTGTGGAGGGTGGCGCTTGGCTACCGCAAAGGCCGCTTCGGAGACCTCGAAGATCCGTACGGGCGCGGGCCCAACGTGTGGTTCCAAGCAACGGAAACACCCAACCCGAACCGAATCCACCTGGATGTGCACAGAAGCCAGGCTGAATCGGGACCCGCCATGGAGAAAACGGCGGCGACCGGCGCGTTAATGGACCGTGACCACGCACCCAAATGGGTGGTGGTCACGGATTCGCAAGGAAACAGACTGTGCCTCTGCACCGAAGCAGGCCACGAGCCGGATCTGTAGCTAGAGACGCAGCGGCAGCTAGAGCCTCAGCGCCGCGGTCATCTGGGCGGTGTCGTGCCGGGTCCGATGGCGGCCCAGGAAGTACGAAACCGCCGCGGCCGCCAAGGTACCCAGAACGATGGGCAGGACCCACGGGATCCACGTCACGCCAGGTTGGTAGCCAAAGCCAAGTTGGATGAAGATCATCCAACTCAGCATGGCGACGGCCACGGAAACGCCGGCGGGGAGGGTGATTCCGTACGTGCCACGGTGTTTGTCATTTCCCCAGACAATGAAGCCTGAAGCGATGGTGGCTAGCGCCACGATGACAAGTGAAAGCATGCGGACTCCTGGCTCGCTGGTGTTCTGACGTAAAAGCTTAGAGCGCGCCGAAGCCGACCCGGCGTACTTCCTCGGCTCCGATCTCCACGTATCCGAGGACGTTGCCGGGAACGATGACCTGGCGGCCCTTTTCGTCGGTCAGGCGCAGGTCCGTGCCATTGGCAATGGCGTCGCCCACGATCTTGGCAACAGCCTCGGCATCCAGAGCGGACTCCAGCACGATCTCACGGCCAACGTTCTGAATGCCGATCTTTACTTCCACAGCAGGGCCTCCCAGCCAATCAAGAATTTACTCAGTCCTCTATTTGTAGCCTAGGACTCTTTCGGGAAGCGACTGATTCCGCGCCAAGCTAAACGGTAGATCAGATCGCTGGCAACATCGAGGTCCAAATCGCCGTCGGTTTCGAGCCAATACCGGGCGCTGACCTGCGCCATTCCGGCCAGGCCCCGGCCCAGCAGCTGGGCCTCCAACGGGGGCAACTTGGTGTCTTCGGCGATGACCTTGGCGACGGCGTCGGCGAAGGTGCGGTTGAAAGTCTCCAGCCGGGAGCTGACGTCCGGGTCATTGATGAGGTCGGATTCGAAAACGAGCCGGTGCGCTTGGTCGTCGCTCGCGATGAAACGGTAGTAGGCGCGCATGACGGCCTGGACGCGTTCCTTGTTGTCCGACGTCGAATTCAGTGCCGTGAGCATCTGGTCCGTGAGCATCGCCAGGTGGCTGTCGAGGAGGGCCATGTAGAGCTCCCGCTTGGACGGGAAGTGTTGGTACAGCACCGGCTTGCTGACGTGGGCGGTCTCGGCGATTTCGTCCATCGCAGCACCGTGGAAGCCGTTGGCAACGAACACTTCCAAGGCGGCGTTCAGGAGCTGTGCCCGGCGCTCATCGCGCGGCAGCCTCGCCGAACGCGGCGAACCGGTCCGATCTTGCCTAACCTGCGCCTCTTGTTTGATACGTGCACTCTCGGCCACTTGTCTGCCGCCTTTCCCCTTGCAGTTATGACCACAATACTGCGCAGTAATATGACCGGGCGGCACCTGCGGGGATACTTTGAAGTATGGCCACTACTTTTGCTGCCCAAACGTTGCCGCCCTCTCCTTCTTCAACACTGCCGCCACTCGTGGAACCGGCCGCGGAACTGACCACCGAAGAGGTGGAACGCTACTCGCGCCACCTCATTATTCCCGAAATCGGAACGGCCGGTCAGCGTCGCCTCAAGAATGCAAAAGTCCTGGTGATCGGCGCTGGCGGACTAGGCTCCCCGGCGTTGCTTTACCTCGCCGCCGCCGGGGTGGGGACGCTCGGAATTGTGGACGACGACGACGTCGACCTCAGCAACCTGCAACGCCAGATCATCCACGGGGTGGGTGACGTGGGCCGGCCGAAGATCGAATCGGCACGGGATGCCATCAAGGAACTCAATCCGCTGGTCAACGTGCAACTGCACAACGTGCGCCTGGACTCCTCCAACGCTTTGGAGATGTTCTCCGGCTACGACCTCATCCTGGATGGCGCAGACAATTTCGCCACCCGATACCTGGTCAATGATGCTGCCGCGATTCTCGGCAAACCCTACGTCTGGGGATCCATTTTCCGCTTCGACGGCCAGGTCAGCGTGTTCTGGGAGAAGCACGGCCCCAGCTACCGCGATCTCTATCCGGAAGCCCCTCCTGCGGGCTCGGTCCCATCCTGCGGCGAAGGCGGCGTATTCGGCATGCTGTGCGCCGCTGTCGGCTCGCTCATGGTGACGGAGGCAGTGAAGCTGATCACCGGCGTCGGGCGCTCCATGCTGGGACGCGTGGCGCTCTTTGACGCGCTCGGCGGCAGCTGGCGCGAAATAAAGGTTTCGAAAGACCCGGAGGCCGAACCGATCACCGAATTGACCGACTACGAAGCTTTCTGTGGCATCACCCCGGCGCCCGCAGGGGACTCGGTCCGGATCGTCACGGCCACAGAACTTTCCGGGATGCTCGAAGCCCGCGCGGCAGGGGAACGCGACTTTGAACTGGTGGATGTCCGCGAGATTGGTGAACACGAGATTGTGAGCATCGACGGTTCGGTACTCATCCCGCAGGGACGCATCCTGGCGGGGGAGGCCTGGACTGAGCTACCGCAGGACAAAGAGATTGTGTTCCACTGCAAGGGCGGCACCCGTTCCGCTGCCGTGCTCGCGGCGGCACAGCGCGCCGGCTACACGCGCGTCAGCCACCTCGACGGCGGGATCCTGGCGTGGGTGCGCGACGTCGAGCCGGGCAAACCGGTTTACTGAACCCATAACGCTGGTGAATACGAAAGGTCCTGATATGAGCGAGGAATCCATGACCACACCGCAACACCCCATCGGATCGGGTTTCGGCCACGGCTCCACTGCATCGGACGTTGTGGCGGGAGTGGACCTCCGCGGCAAGACAGCAATTGTCACGGGTGGCTATTCCGGGCTCGGCCTGGAAACGGTGCGGGCCTTGTCCTCCGCTGGAGCCCGGGTCACGGTTCCCGCCCGGCGTCCCGAGCACGCCAAGGAAGTCCTCGCCTCGGCCGGCCTGGCACCGGAGCAAGTGACCGTGGAAGCCTTGGACCTGGCCGATCAGGAAGCAGTGAAGGATTTCGCGGCACGCTTCCTGGCGTCGAACCCTACCCTGGACATCCTGGTCAACAACGCCGCCATCATGGCTAGCCCGGAACAACGCGTGGGACCGGGCTGGGAATCCCAATTCGCCACCAACCATCTGGGCCACTTCACGCTTCTCAACTCTTTGTGGCCCGCGCTGGCAGCTGCCGGTTCGGCCCGCGTCGTGTCTTTGTCCTCCACAGGGCACAAACTCTCGCCCATCCGTTTCGAGGACATCAATTTCGGGAACGGCTACGACAAATGGAAGGCCTACGGCCAGGCGAAGACGGCCAACGCGCTGTTCGCCGTGGAGCTGGACCGCCTGGGCCGGTCCTCCGGGGTGCGGGCCTTTGCGGTCCACCCCGGCGGCATCATGACCGAACTCCAGCGCCACCTGCCCCGCGAAGAGATGGTCGCGGCGGGCTGGATGGACGCCGCAGGCAACGTCAGGGAGGGTTTCAAGACTCCGGAGCAGGGAGCCGCCACGTCCACGTGGGCAGCGACGTCGCCGGCCTTGGCAGGCATGGGCGGGGTGTATTGCGAAGACTGCGACATCGCCAAGCCCACGGACCCGGCCTCGCCACTCGCCCGGTACCAGGGAGTGGATGCGCACGCAGTAGATCCGGAGGCCGCAGCAAGGCTGTGGGCCGTGTCCGCGGAAATGACAGGGGTCAACGCCTTCGCATAGGACCCCTGGAGTAGCGGCCCGGAAATCACGAACCGCCACCAGGGGCGGGCGGGGTCGCGCTGGCTAGGCGCTTTCAGCCTGCTGGGGTGCCTGTTGGTGGTCGACAGGGCACTCGGCTACCGGTGACGCAGCCGGCTGCTCCACCTGGATGCCGTACAAGGCCTCGAGGGCGGCCACGTAATCGTCTTGCTGGCCGTTGGCGGCAAGTTCGCGTGCGCGGACCGTGGGGATGTGGAGCAATTGCTTGACCATGCGGCGGAGGGCGAACTCGACCTCTTCGGCCGCCGCGGTGCAGCCGTGCCGGGCCCGGACTTTCTCCATCTCGGCGTCAAGCACGTTCATGGTGTGGCGGCGGAGCGCCACAATGGCCGAATCGACGGACCGGGCTTCGCGCTCTTGCTCGAAGGCCTCTGCCGCACCGGAAACAATAGTGCTCGCTTGCACCAGCGACTCTGCTTGTTCCTGGGGCGCTGCGAGCCGTACGGATTCGAGCGTCAGGAGCTCGACGCCGTCGAGCTCGCCCACCGCGGGGTCGAAGTCGTGGGTGAGCGCGAGGTCGATCGCGATGAGCGTCTGGGTGGACAGGGCGCGGACCTTGGCAAGCTCGGCGGCCTCCACCCGGGTGTCCGACCCGCTGCAACCGATCATGACATCGGCGGCAGCGACGGCGGCAGGAAGGGTCTCGGCGTCGAGGGCGGTTCCGCCGCGGGTCGCCACGAAAGTCTCGGCCCGGCCGGAGGACGAGTAAACCGAGACGTCGGTGCAGCCGCGATCGCGAAGCAGCGACATGGTGGCTCCGGCGTAGGCCCCGGTCCCGAAGACAACTACCTTCTTGGTGCTCCAGTCGGCGTTCTCAGAGAGGTCCGTGGCGAGGTCCAAGGCAACTGAAACGATGGACAGGCCCCGGGAACCGAGGGCTGTCTGGGCCCCGACGTCCTTGGCCGTCTTGGAGGCGGCCTGGAACAAGCGGACCAGACCGGAACTCGCGGTTCCTTCGTGCTGTGCAGTGATGAGGGCGCGGCGCACTTGGCCGGCGATTTCGCGTTCGCCGACGACGGCGGAGTCCAGCCCGGCGCTGACGGCGAAGAGGTGCCTGCTGACCTCAGGGCCGGTGCGGGTGCTGAAGGCGCGCGAGACGAGTTGCTCGTTGAGTCCGCTCAAGCCACTGATCTGAGTGACGAGCGCTGAACGGGCGGCTTCAAGGTTCTCGACATGCGGCGTTTCGCCGTAGATTTCGTAGCGGTTGCAGGTGGCCAGGACCACGGCGCCGGAGACAAGTTGGGAATCGGCCAAGGCGGACGAGGCAACCTCGGATGAACCGTTGCTCAACTGAGCGACGGTCTCAAGATCGATGTCGGCGTGTGTAGCCACCAATGAGAAAAGAACCACAGCAAAGCAATCATAGCTTTTTCGGCGCGATGTAGAACAACGCAGGCCAGTGGTTCTGCGCACTGCCCGGAGTGACGCCCGTCACCTCGCACTGTCCGGGACAGGCTGTCGTTATCTTTTGACCCCGATCTTCGGCACAATCGAAGGCATGACTTCCAGTTCCGCACTGCCTCATTCTGTGTCGGCCAACGGCGTTTCCGGCACCGCCGCCCCTAGCCTTGATGCAAGCCATCCGCTCATGGATGGCCGCACCGCAGACTCCCCGCTGATTCAGGCTTACCGCGGAGGCAAGCCGTCCCGCCGTCCGGTGTGGTTCATGCGACAGGCCGGCCGATCGTTGCCGGAATACCTCAAAGTCCGTGAAGGCGTGGCCATGCTGGACTCCTGCCTGCGTCCCGAACTCGCCTCCGAGATCACTTTGCAGCCGGTTCGCCGCCACGACGTTGATGCAGCAATCTTCTTCTCCGACATCGTCATCCCCCTCAAGCTGGCAGGTGTCGGCGTTGACATCGTCCCCGGCGTCGGGCCCGTCCTGGACAAGCCCGTCCGCACCGCCGCTGACGTAGCCGCCCTGCCGCAGCTGACGTGGGAGGCCCTCGAGCCGATCCGCGAGGCCGTGCGCCTGACGGTCGCGGAACTTGGGACCACACCCCTGATCGGCTTCGCCGGTGCGCCGTTCACGCTCGCCGCGTACATGGTGGAAGGCAAGCCTTCACGCGACCACCTCGGTCCGCGCACCATGATGCACGCCGATCCGGAAACCTGGACCGCCCTGGCCAACTGGGCAGCCGACGCCTCCGGCATGTTCCTGCGGGCCCAACTGGAAGCGGGCGCCTCTGCAGGGCAACTGTTCGACTCCTGGGCCGGCTCCCTCGGCCTGGCCGACTACGCCAAGTACGTTGCTCCCGCCTCGACCCGCGCCCTTGACCACGTCCGCCACCTCGGCGCGCCGCTGGTCCACTTCGGTACCGGAACGTCCGAGCTGCTCGTCGCGATGCGCGACGTTGGAGTGGATGTCGTCGGCGTGGACTACCGGCTGCCGCTTGACGAGGCAAACCGACGGCTGGGTGGCACCGTGCCGTTGCAGGGCAACATTGACCCCGCGCTGCTTTCCGCGCCGTGGGAGGTCCTGGAGGCCCACGTGCGCGAGGTGATCGCCGCCGGTTCCGCGGCCCCGGGCCACGTCCTTAACCTTGGCCACGGCGTGCCCCCGGAGACGGACCCCGCGGTCCTGACCCGGGTAGTGGAACTCATCCACTCGATCCCGGCAGGATAGCGAGCATGAGCCGAGGGCGCGCACAGTCCGACCATGCACGGCCCGAACACGCACTTCCCGGAGATTCACCAGCTGGCCTGACGGCCGTCGTCGTGGGCGGCGGCATTTCCGGCCTGCTTGCCGCCCGCGGGCTGGCCAAGTCCGGGATCACGGTCACCCTGCTCGAAGCGGGCGACGCATGGGGCGGTTGCGTGGGAAGCCACACTGTTGGCGGCCTTGAGCTGGACAGCGGAGCGGAGTCCTTCGCCACGCGCTCCACCGCCGTGGCCGATCTCGCCCGCGATCTCGGGCTCGGCGGCAACATCGTGGCGCCCCGACTGGGCGGGGCATGGGTGCAGTTGCCCGACGGCCCGCAGGAACTGCCCAAGACCGGCGTACTCGGAATTCCGGCGAATCCCTGGGACCCCGAGGTCCGGCGTTCCTTGGGCTTCGCCGGCTCCCTGCGGGCCTCGCTCGACCGCTACTTGCCTTCGTCGCTGGGCACCTCGGCTGAGGTCACCAGCGTCTCCTCGTTGGTCCGGGCGCGGATGGGCAAGCGGGTGCTCGAACGGCTTGTGGCACCCGTGGTCGGGGGAGTGCACTCTGCCGATCCCGGACTGCTCGACGTCGACATGGTTGCTCCCGGACTGCGTGCAGCATTGCGCAAGCACGGTTCGTTGGCCGCGGCGGTGGCCAGCCAGCGCAAGGCCGCTTCGGGCGAGGCTGCTTCAGGTCAACCTTCTTCAAGGCAAAACGGAAGCGGGACGTCTAAGGCCGGATCCGCCGTCGGCGGCTTGAAAGGTGGAATGAACACCCTGGTCTCCGCCCTCGTGGCGGAGCTGCGTTCGCAGGGCGTCGCCCTCGTTTCCGGCGCCCGGGTGGATTCGATTTTCCGCACCGAAAGCGGTTGGCGAGCTACTGCTGCGGGCGCAACGTACGACGCCGGGCGGCTGGTGGTGGCGCTCGACGGTCCGGCCGCCGTCGGGCTGCTGGAGGGGGCGCTTCCGGAGCTGTCCGGGCTGCGTCCCGCCGCGGGCCCCTTGGTGAGCCTGGTGACCTTGGTGGTGGACGTGCCCGAACTGGACCGTCGTCCCCGCGGCACCGGCATTCTCGTTGCTCCGCAAACCGCAGGGATCGAGGCGAAAGCGCTCACGCATGCCACGGCGAAGTGGGACTGGCTGGCGGAAGAAGCCGGCCCCGGCACGCATGTGCTGCGCCTGTCCTATGGGCGGGGCGAAGGGGCGGACGCCCCTGAATCGGCGGCCGCACTGGATGACGATGCCCTGTTTGAGGCTGCGCTCCGCGACGCCTCGACTTTGTTGACCGTGCCGATTGTCCGCGAAGACGTGCTCGATTGGGACGTTGTCCGTTGGGCGGGCGCCTTGCCGTTCGCCGCAGTCGGTCACAAACAGCGAGTTGCCGAGGTGCGCCGAATCTGCGCCGAAGCCGACGGTTTGTCGGTTGTGGGCGGCTGGCTCGCCGGAAACGGCCTGGCTGCCGTGGTTGCGGACACTTCTGCGCAAATTGACGCAATCTTGTGAAATGCACCACTTCTACGTCTTGTAGAAGTGGTGCATTTCGACTTAGCGGCATCCACGGGGCAGACTTGTACCATGAGCCACACTTCTGCCGAATCTGTCACTAAAACTGCCGAATCCGAAGAGCAGTTCTTTACGCTGTGGACCGTGTTCAAGCGGTCGGGCGATGTCCTGCGCAGCGCCGATGCTGTCCAGGATTTCGAGCAGCTGGCTGCCAAGCTCGCCGAGGACGGCGTCGTCCTTCGCGGAAGCTACGATGTCTCCGCCATGCGCTCCGACGCCGACATCATGGTGTGGCTCCACGGGGCCAAGGCCGAGGCCCTGCAGCAGGCCGTCCGCGACATCCGCCGCAGCGCCCTTTTTGCGGGCACCGAGATTGTCTGGTCCGCCATGGGCGTCCACCGCGAAGCCGAATTCGCCAAGAACCATGTCCCTGCCTATGCCCGCGGCGTCGAGCCCAGCACCTGGCTGTGCGTTTACCCGTTCGTCCGCTCCTACGAGTGGTACATCCTTCCGGCCGACGAGCGTGGAAAGATGCTGCGCGATCACGGCATGCTGGGCCGCGACTTCCCGCAGGTCATCTCCAACACCGTGTCCTCGTTCGCTTTGGGCGACTGGGAGTGGATCCTCGGCCTGGAGGCACCCGAACTCGTTGACCTGGTTGACCTCATGCGCCACCTGCGGGCCACTGATGCCCGCAACCACGTCCGCGAGGAAATCCCGTTCTACACCGGCCGCCGCATCACCGCCGCCGAGATCGCCGAGGTCCTTGCGTGAGCGGCCGACACTCCACCGGCCCGGCCAGCCTCACCGAGGTCAATGACGTCACCGAGGCCGGACGGATGGCTCCCAAAGAGTACGACGCCGTCCTCCTCGCCTCTTTCGGCGGACCCGAAGGCCAGGACGACGTCATTCCCTTCCTGCGCAATGTGACCCGTGGCCGTGGCATCCCGGACGAGCGCCTCGAAGAGGTGTCCCACCACTACCGCGCCTTTGGCGGGATCAGCCCCATCAACCAGCAAAACCGGAACCTCAAGTCCGCCCTCGAGGCAGAACTCGCATCGCGGGGCATCAGCCTGCCCGTGCTGTGGGGCAACCGCAACTGGGATCCTTACATCCCGCAAACGCTCCAGGAAGCCTACGACGCCGGCCACCGCAAGCTGCTGATGGTCACCACCAGCGCCTACTCCTGCTATTCCAGCTGCCGCCAATACCGCGAGGACATCGGCATTGCGCTGACGGAGACCGGCCTTGACGGCAAACTAGAGGTGGACAAGGTCCGCCAGTACTTCGACCACCCCGGCTTCGTGGAACCCTTCGTGGAAGGAACGGCTGCAGGACTTGCGGAGGTCAAGGAGAAACTGGCCGCGTCCGGCCTCCAGGACGCTCCGGTCCACATCCTGTTTGCAACGCACTCCATTCCAACCCGTGACGCCGAGGCCGCCGGGCGTTCGGACGCCGAGCCCCGCGAGTTCGAGCAGGACTCGGCTTATGTTGCCCAACACTTGGCCGCCGGCGCCGAGGTTGTTCGGCGTGTTGAAGCCGAATCCGGGCTCACCGCGCCGTGGTCCTTGGTGTACCAGTCCCGCTCGGGCGCCCCGCATGTTCCGTGGCTTGAGCCGGACATAAACGAGGCAATCGAGGAACTGGCCGGCCAGGGGATCAAGGGCGTCGTGATCGTCCCCCTCGGCTTCGTCTCCGACCACATGGAAGTGGCCTGGGACCTGGACACCGAGGCCTTGGAAACGTGCAAGAACCTCGGGCTCGCCGCGACCCGCGTTCCCACCCCGGGAACCCACCGCAAGTTCGTTTCCGGCTTGGCGGACCTCATTTGCGAGCGGACGGTAGCCGACAACATCGCCGATCGCCCCGCCATGACCGGGCTTGGGCCGTGGTACGACATCTGCCGTCCGGGCTGCTGCGCCAACTTCCGGGGAGAGAAGCCCACGATTGCTGGCGCGGACACCACAGTCGGCACCGGACACGATGCCTACCCCGCAGGAGAAAGCGCGAAATGACCGTTCGGATTGGTACCCGCGCGAGCAAACTCGCGCTCACACAGAGCCAGCAGGCCGCGGACCAGTTGGCCGCCGTCGGTGGCTTTCCCGTTGAACTGGTGCGCATCAAGACCGAAGGCGATGTCCGGACAGGCTCCCTGTCCCAGATGGGCGGCACCGGAGTGTTCGTCGCCGCCCTTCGCGACGCGCTCTTGGAGAACGCGTGCGACGTCGCAGTGCACTCCCTGAAGGATCTCCCGACGGGTGCGGCACCGGGACTCACCATTGCCGCAACGCCCAAGCGCGTCGACGTCCGCGACGCCTTGTGCGCCCGTGACGGGCTCAAGCTGGCGGATCTTCCGGTGGGCGCAAGGGTCGGCACCGGATCGCCGCGCCGCGCGGCCCAACTGCGCGCCGCCCGCCCGGATCTCGACGTCGTGGACATCCGCGGCAACGTGGACACCCGCCTGGGCCGCGTTCCGGGGCTCGCCGGCAACGCGGAAGATGCACCCGGTGACCTCGACGCCGTCGTTCTCGCCGCGGCGGGCCTGGAACGGATCAGCAGGCTCGACGTCGTGACAGAGTTCTTTGGGACCGACGTCATGCTTCCTGCCCCCGGACAGGGCTCGCTTGCGATCGAGTGCCGCACGGCGGATGCTCCCGGACAGGCTGGCTCCGCCGAAGGTTCCCAGGGCGCACTCGCCCAGGCCCTGGCCGCACTCAATGATGAAGACACCCGGCTGGCCGTGACCGCAGAGCGGGCCGTCTTGGCCCGCCTCGAAGCCGGCTGTGCTGCGCCCGTGGGCGCCTACGCTTACCGCAAGGGCAGCATGCTGTACCTGGAAGCGGTTGTCTGCGCCGTGGATGGGAGCGCGTCCGTACGCGAGAAAAAGGCCACTGACGGGCTCACTGAAGTGGGTGCCACGTTGCTGGGCATCGAGGTCGCAGAGCTCCTGCTTGCCGCCGGTGCTGCGGACATCACGGATCTTGCAGCTTCCCGATAACCGAAGCCAACAGGAGACCATGGGACGGCACAGCGCGGCGAAGTCGGGGGAGACCCGGGTCCTTGAAGGCGCCCGGGTTCTTGTGACGCGCAGCCCGGATCGTGCAGCCCCACTCGTCGCCGCCCTGCGCGACGCCGGTGCGGAGCCGCTCCTGTTGCCCTTGATCGACTTCGAGCGTGCCCGCGACCAGCACTCCCTCGAGGTCGCCTTGGACGCCCTCCGCGCGGGAGCATACGGCTGGTTGGTGGTCAGCAGCATCACCACGGTGCGCGCCCTGAAGGAAAAGGCAACCGAGCGTCGCTTGGAGTTGAAGGACCTCATTCCGGATTCGGTCCGGATCGCGACGATTGGCCCGTCGAGCCGGAGAGTCCTCGAAGCGGAGGGCATTCCCGTGGACCTGGCGCCTGAGGACGTCCAGTCGGCCGCAGGACTCGTCTCCGTCTGGCCGACAGGCCCGGCCAATGTGCTGTTGCCGCAAGCGGACATCGCCGACGCCGTGTTGGCGGCGGGGATCGAAGCCAAGGGGGCCGTGGTCCAAGCAGTGACGGCCTACCACACCGTGGAGTACCCGGCGGCCCCCGGGAGCAGGCTGACTGCTGCCCTGGTGGCGGCGAACGGCTGGCAGACGGGGGTGGGGTCCGGGGCGCCGGAGCTCACTCCGGCAGCCGCCAAAGCCGAACTTTCCGGCGGCCGGCTCCACGCCGTCGTCGCCGCTTCACCCAGTGCGGCACGCCGCATACACGCCTCGCTGGCACCGCTGCGGGACTGTCGCTTCATTGCGATCGGACGCTCGACGGCGGCAGAGGCTGCCGCTCTCGGCATTCCGGTTGCTGCAACCGCCAAAGAACCCACACCCGCCGGCATCGTAGCCGCCCTACGCACCGTATTCGACACCGAAGGGAACGAAAGTTGAGCTTTCCAAACCACCGGCCCCGCCGGCTCCGCACCACCCCCGCCATGCGCCGGATGACAGCCGAACACCGGCTGGCTCCCGCGGACCTCATCTTGCCGGCCTTTATCCGCGAAGGACTCAGCGAACCGGCCCCGATCAGCTCCATGCCCGGTGTTGTGCAGCACACCACGGACTCCCTCAAGCGTGCTGCCGCCGAAGCCGTGGAACTGGGTGTCAGCGGCATCATGCTGTTCGGTGTTCCTGCTGTCCGCGATGCCAGCGGCACAGCTTCCCTGGATCCCGACGGCGTGTTGAACAAGGCCATCCGCGACGTCCGTGCGGAAGTGGGCGATGACCTGGTGGTCATGGGCGACGTGTGCCTGGACGAATTCACGGACCACGGCCACTGCGGGGTCCTGGATGCCAACGGCTACGTGGACAACGACGCCACCCTCGAAATCTACGCTCAGATGGCCGTAGCGCAGGCCGACGCCGGTGCCCACGTCCTGGGGCCGTCCGGGATGATGGATGGCCAGATCGCCGTGATTCGCCAGGCACTTGAAGAGGCCGGACACCAGAACACCGCGCTCCTGGCCTACGCGGCGAAGTACGCCTCCGCCTTCTACGGACCCTTCCGCGAAGCCGTCGACTCGCAACTCAAGGGTGATCGCCGCACGTACCAGATGGATGCCGCCAACCGCCGGGAAGCCATCATCGAGGTGGAACTCGACCTCGAAGAGGGCGCTGACATGGTGATGGTCAAGCCGGCCATGAGCTACCTCGACATCCTCGCCGACGTTGCCGCCATGAGCCCGGTTCCCGTGGCGGCCTACCAAATCTCCGGTGAATACGCCATGATCGAAGCGGCTGCCGCGAACGGCTGGATCGATCGCCGCGGCGCCATCACAGAATCCGTGCTCGGCATCAAGCGGGCCGGCGCCGACATGGTGCTGACGTACTGGGCCTCCGAGCTTGCCGGCTGGCTTAAGGAGTCCTGATGACAGATACCGCTTCCACTCCCACGGCCCCCGTCGGAGCTACGGAGATCCTCCTCGGACTGAATACTTTCGGTGACGCCGGGGTGGACGCCGACGGCAACCCGAAACCGCACGCCCGGGTTTTGCGGGAGCTGCTGGCGGAAGCGGAACTGGCGGACGCCGTCGGGCTTCACGCCTTTGGGGTGGGGGAGCACCACCGCCGCGACTTCGCTGTCTCGGCGCCCGAAGTGTTCCTCGCGGCCGCAGCAGCCCGGACATCACAGATCAAGCTCGGCTCGGCCGTCACTGTGCTCAGCTCTGACGACCCCATCAGGGTCTTCCAGCGCTTCTCCACGGTTGACGCGCTCTCCAATGGTCGTGCGGAAGTGATGCTTGGCCGCGGCTCCTTCGTGGAGTCCTTCCCGCTGTTCGGCCTGGACCTGGCAGACTACGAAGTCCTGTTCGAGGAGAAGCTGGAACTCTTCGACAAGGTCCGGGCGCAAACGCCGGTGCATTGGGAAGGCCGCACCCGGCCGAACGTGCACGGGATGAGCGTCTTTCCACCGCTGGAACATCACTTGCTGCCAACGTGGATCGGTGTGGGTGGAACCCCAGAATCGGTGCTGCGCTGCGCCCAATACGGCTATCCGATCATCTTCGCCATCATCGGTGGCGAACCGCGACGCTTTGCCCCGCTCGTGGAGCTCTACCGCGAGGCAATGGAAAAATATGGCCACCCCATGCAGCAGATCGCCACGCACTCGCCCGGCTATGTCGCTCCCACCGACGAGCAGGCCCGCGAGGAACTGTTCCCGCATTGGCTGGCCCAGCGCAACCGCATCGGCGCAGAACGCGGCTGGGGTCCGGCGAGCAGGGGCGAGTTCGACGCCATGTGCGGCCCGGAAGGTGCCCTCTACGTCGGTTCTCCGGAGACCGTTGCCCGGAAGATCGTCTTGCTGAAGCAGAACCTCGGCGTTGACCGTTTCGACCTCAAATACAGCAACGGAACGCTGCCCCACGAATCCATGATGCGCTGCATCGAACTCTTCGGCACCGTGGTGGCCCCACTGGTAGCCGAGCAGCTTGCCGGCGCCTGAACGCGCCTGCCGCCCTTGCCGGCGCCTGAACCGCCCAGATCCCTGAAAGAATGGACACCATGACTTCAAACACCCCTGTCTCCGACCAGCTGTTCGACCGCGCCCGTTCCCTGATGCCCGGCGGCGTCAACTCTCCGGTGCGCGCCTTCGGTTCCGTCGGCGGCACCCCGAAGTTCATGGTTTCCGCAAAGGGGCCGTACCTGACTGATGCGGATGGCCGCGAATACGTTGACCTCGTGTGCTCATGGGGCCCGGCGCTGCTGGGTCACGCGCACCCGGCCGTCCTCGACGCCGTCCACGCCGCCGTCGACCGCGGTTTGTCCTTTGGCGCCTCCACGCCCGATGAGGCAAACCTCGCCGCGATCGTCAAGGAACGCGTCTCCGCCGTCGAACGCATCCGCATGGTGTCCACGGGCACCGAGGCCACTATGACCGCCGTACGTTTGGCCCGCGGGTTCACTGGCCGCAACCTGATCGTGAAGTTCGCCGGCTGCTACCACGGCCACCTCGATGGACTGCTCGCCGCGGCTGGTTCGGGCCTTGCAACCATGGCGCTGCCCGGTTCCGCCGGTGTCACTGAAGCCGCCGCGGCCGAAACCCTCGTCCTGCCATACAACGACCTCGGCGCGGTGGAAGCCGCTTTCGCCGCGCACGGCAACAACATCGCGGCCGTCATCACCGAAGCCGCTCCTGCCAACATGGGCGTCGTCACGCCGAACGAAGGCTTCAACGCAGGGCTGTCCCGGATCACCCGCGAGCACGGCGCGTTGTTGATCCTGGACGAGGTGCTCACCGGCTTCCGCACCGGCTACTCGGGCTACTGGGGCCTCACCGGCCGCCAGGACGGCTGGACGCCGGACCTGCTGACCTTCGGCAAAGTCATCGGCGGCGGCATGCCGACGGCGGCGCTCGGCGGGCGTGCCGACGTCATGGACTACCTTGCGCCCCTTGGCCCGGTGTATCAGGCAGGTACCTTGTCCGGGAACCCGGTGGCGATGGCCGCCGGCGTCGCCACCCTGACGCTCGCGACCCCGGAGGTCTACAGCTTCGTGGACGCCCGCTCGTTGGAACTCTCGGCCGCACTCTCGTCGGCGCTGGACACCGCCGGCGTGGATCACTCCATCCAGCGCGCCGGGAACCTCTTCTCCGTGGCCTTCGGGACTTCGGCCAATGGAGTCCACAACTACGCCGACGCCCAGGCCCAAGACGTCTTCCGCTACGCGCCGTTCTTCCACTCCATGCTGGATTCCGGCGTCTACCTGCCGCCGTCGGTCTTCGAGGCGTGGTTCCTGTCCGCTGCCCACGACGACGCCGCCATGAACCGGATCTTCGACGCGCTCCCTGCGGCAGCCAAGGCAGCCGCGGAGGCCACCGCCTTGTAACGGCGCTTTTCCGATGTTTTGCAGCCTGCTCCTTGCACGCACCGCTGGGCCGGGAGCAGGCTGTGGGCAACGATCGAATCGACAAGGCGATGATTCATCTGCTCAAGCCGTCCAGAATTTCACTGCTCATTCTCTTCGCCCTGATGGCCGGGGCATTTGCCGGGATTGCGCATGCCGACACCCCTGACCCAGGGGTCAGGGCGGTCGCAGACCCGCCCCCGGCGCCAGGTACTCCACAGGCCGCTCCAACGCCTGGGTTTTCCAACTCTCCGCCCGGGGGATCGCCGGCCGCGTCTGCTACGCCGGCCGGGCCCACTGAGCTGCCTCCGCCTCCGCACCCGACGCCGGAACAGCGGCTCGCAGGCTTGACCCTGGAACAAAGGGTGGGGCAGCTGTTCATGGTGGCAGCCAAGGCCGACGGAAGCGACGCGAGCACGGTGGCTGATCTCCTGAACAACCACGTGGGCAACATGTATTTGGCCGGGCGCAGCCAGGCAGGCCTTGCCGCGACGGCATCAGTTGTGGCAAAGCTGAGGGCGGCCATTTCGCCGGCCTCAAGCCGCGGGTTGCCGCTATCCGTCGCGACGGACCAGGAAGGCGGCTCCGTTCAAGTCCTCAGGGGACCCGGTTTCCTGCCTATTCCCGCGGCCTTGGACCAGGGCAGTTCGAGCCCGGAACAACTACGCGCCGATGCCCGGAACTGGGGGTCCGAGCTCTTGCAGGCCGGAGTGAACGTTGATCTGGCGCCGGTACTGGATACGGTTCCCAGCCCCGAATTTGCGCCCTCGAATAAGCCCATCGGTGCGTACAAGCGCGAATACGGCTTCACCCCGGCTGCGGTGTCCGAGCATGGGAACGCGATGGCGGCCGGACTGCGGGACGCCGGGGTGGCGCCGGTGGTCAAGCACTTTCCGGGAATGGGGCGCGTAAGCCTGAATACCGACGTCAGCGCGAACGTCCACGACACCGAAACCACCCGGACGGATCCCTACCTGATTCCGTTCAAGGCTGCGATCGACGGCGGACTCCGGTGGGTCATGATTTCGAACGCCTACTACGACAAGATTGATCCCGACCATGTGGCGCCGTTTTCATCCGTGATCATGCGCACCATGCTGCGGACGGACGCTGGGTTCACCGGAATCATCGTGTCCGATGATCTTTGCAACGCCGTGCAGCTGTCGCCTTGGAGCATGGGGGACAGGGCAACGAATTTCATCGGCGCGGGCGGCACCATGGTTCTGTGCGCAGATACTGCTTCAGTTCCGGCGATGTATGCCCAGGTCCTGCAACGGGCGGAGACCGATCCTGATTTCCGCAAATCGGTCGATGCCGCGGCCTTGACTGTTCTTCAAGTGAAGGCAGGGAAGTAGCTCCGGCTGCGGGCCGACCCCGGCCGACCCCGGCCGGACGCGAAAAATCCCCGGTTTCCGGACGATTCACCCATGCGGGTGTTGCATCCGGAAACCGGGGATTCTCGTTGCCAAGGCCTAGAGCACGTCCGAAAGGAAGCCCTTCAGGCGCTCGGTCCGCGGCTCGGTGAAGAGTTGATCAGGCGAGCCGGACTCCACCACGACGCCTGCATCCATGAACGTGACGGTATCCGACACGTTCTTCGAGAAGCCCATCTCGTGGGTTACCACCACCATGGTCATGCCGCCTTTGGCCAGATCGGTCATGAGTGCGAGAACGCCCTTGACCAGTTCAGGGTCCAGGGCCGATGTTGCCTCGTCGAAGAACATGACCTCAGGCTTCATGGCCAGAGCGCGGGCAATGGCAACGCGCTGCTGCTGCCCGCCCGAAAGCGTCGCGGGACGCACATCCGCCTTGTGTCTGAGGCCGACGAGATCGAGCTGGGCCAGGGCCTCCTCGCGCGCCTGCTCCTTCGGGAGCTTGCGGAGCTTGCGCAAGGCAAAGGCCACGTTCTCGCCGACGCTCTTGTGCGGGAAGAGGTTGAACTGCTGGAACACCATGCCGATGCGTCGCCGCAGCTCGTCAGGACTGTCCTTGAGAACGGACCGCCCGTCGAGGAGGAGGTCGCCCTGATCCGGCTCGATGAGTCGGTTCATGACGCGGAGAAGCGTCGATTTGCCTGAACCCGAGGGGCCGATCACCGACGTGGTGGTCCCAGCACGGACGTGCAGGTCGATGCCGCGAAGCACCTTGTTGGCACCGAAGGCTAGGTGGATCCCCTTGGCTTCGAGGGACCCGGGCGTCAGCTGAGTCATGAGTGGGCTCCCTTCCCGACGACGGCGACCGCGGCGTCCGGCTCTTGTTTCTCCCCGCGGTTCTTGGCGCGGCCCGTGCGGAGGCGGGAGTCGATGAGGTTGACGACGTGCGTGAGCGGGATCGTCATCGCGAGATAGAAGATCCCCGCTGCGACATAGCCGGACAGGTTTCCGCTGCGGGAAGCCTCGTCTTGGCCAATCTGGAACAGTTCGCGCTCTGAAGCCATCAGCCCAAGTGTGAAGACGAGCGAGGAGTCCTTGATGAGCGCGATGAACTGGTTCACGAGTGCCGGAAGCACCCGACGGACCCCCTGCGGGACCACGATGAGCCGCATCGCCGGCCCGTAACCGAAGCCAAGCGCGCGCGATGCCTCGAGCTGGCCCTTGTCCACGCTCTGGATGCCCGAGCGGAAAATCTCGCCGATATACGCGGCCGAGATAAGCGAGAGCGCCGCGACACCCATGGGATATGGACTCGCGATGCCAGTGAGATCGCGGACGCCCGGGCCGAAGCCGAGGCTGATCACCAGGATGGTGAGGATCGCCGGGAGTCCACGGAACACGTCCGTGTAGACCCGGGCGATCCACCGCGCCACAAGATTACGCGAGATGCCCATGAGGGCGAGCAGCATGCCCAGCGCGGTGCCGATGATCCCGGACGAAACCGCGAGCACGAGAGTGTTCGGCAGGCCGACCGCAAAGAGCGACGGCAGCACCTCGCCGATGACCTTCCAATCGAGGAAGGTCGACGCGAGATTGTTCAAGTAATCCATGTGGCGCCTATCAGTTGACTACTTGGCCGCAGAGACCTGGACGGTCTTGCTGCCCGGCTTCCAGCCTTCGGGGGTCTGCTCCTTGAGCGTGGGGCGGTCCGTGTACCACTGTGCCGAGAGCTTGGACCAGGTCCCGTCCGCGATGACGGCGTCGAGGGCAGAGTTGAGCGCGTCGGTGAGGGCCTGGTTGTCCTTCGCTACCGCGTACGCCGTGAAGTTCTGCGTGTTGACCTTCTTCTGGGCAATGACGGTGCCGTCGCCCTGCTTGACCTGGCCTTCGGCCTGCTGTGAGGGAGCAACCCAGGCGTCGATCTGCCCGCTCTTGACGTTGGCGTAAACCGTGTTGTAGTCCGGGAAGCGAACAGGCTCCAGGCCGAGTGTGTTGGTCACGAAGTCGTCCTGGACGGTGCCCTGGACGACGCCGATGCGGACGCCCTGCTTGAGGTCGTCGAAGGTCTTAACCTTCGCGCCGTCCTTGGTGACGATCGCCATGTAGCCGAAATCGTAGCCGTTCGTGAATGCCACGGTCCCGCGGCGTGCGTCCGTCGTCGAGATCGAGGACGAGCCCATGTCGAACTGCTTCGTCTTGACCTGGGCGAGGAGGCTCTGGAACTTCGTCGAGACGAACTCGACCTTGAGGCCGAGCTTGGCTGCCATTGCCTTCAGGAGCTCGTTGTCGTAACCCGTGAAGTTGCCGTTCTTGTCGATGAAGATATTCGGCGGCGCATCGGAGAGCGTGCCGACCTTGATCGTGCCCTCGGTGATCAGGCCGAGCTTGGACTTGTCGATCTTGTCCAGCGGAGTGACGTCCTTGGTGGTGTACTTGTCCAGCGCCTGCTGGTTGCTACCGGCCAGGGCATCGCTCGACGAGGCGCTGCTGGTGCTACCTGTTCCGCCGCCGCAGGCGGCCAGGGAAACAACCAGTGCTGCGGCCACGGGGACAGCAGGGAACCACTTCAAGGCTTTGATTTTCATCAAGCAAATCACTTTCATCGGGGAACACACGTTCGTATCGAGACGGGCGGGGAACGCAGCCAAAGCAGGTTTGGGCCGCAATATCAGAACTCGACCCGCCAAACTTAATTATGTCATCCGCCTATTCGGTGGTGAATTGGCGGCGATAAGACGCGTGATTTCCGTAAGTTCCGAATTAAATTCACCAATGAATGCGAATTGCCCCTGAAGTGCCGTGCCCTCCGGCATTGAGGGGGAATTCGTGACTGACGTCCAGCTGGCATTCAGACAGCAAGGTGCAATGTGACGTGCATCCCATCATTCGGACACCGGGGAAAACGTCCAGCCTGTGGACGCGGGCGTTTAGAAGTCTCCGCGGCTGGCATCTTCCGGGGGGAGAACCGGCCAATTGCCTTCAATGACGGCTGTTGGTTTGGTCTTGCGCAGGTAGCTCTGGAAATCGGCTGCTTGGGCAGCCGCCCAATCAACCTGGAGGTGGTGCAGCTTGGAAGCGGGCATCTGCAGCTTCGGGAACTTGCCGGCCATGGCATCAAGGACGCGCAGGGTGGCGAGGGCGTCTGCAGCGGAGGTGTGGGCGTTATCGAGGTTCACACCGTACTCCTCGCACAGCGCGGTCAGGGTCCGCTTGCCCTTGCGGTACCGGTCAACCTGCTTGTTCATGACGTAGGGGTCAAGTACGGGGAAACGGCTCAGTTGGGGCACGCCGTAGCGGGCGGATTCGGCGGCCAGGACCGTGAAGTCATAGCTGGCATTGAACGCAATGACCGGCACGCCGTCGTCGAACAGCTCCTGGAGTGCGGCCGCAACTTCGCGCGTCACTTCTGCCGCTGGACGGCCCTCGGCCCTCGCCTTTTCCGTGCTGATGCCGTGGATCTCGCTGGCCTCCAAGGGAATCTCAACGCCAGGATCCGCCAACCATTCGAGTTCCTTGATGATGCCGCCGTCGTCGTCCACCACTGTGACGGAAGCGGTGACGATCCTGGCGGAACGGGAGTTCCGTCCCGTGGTCTCAAGGTCGAACGCGGCGCGGGGGAGGGTGTTCCAGGAGCTCATGCTTCAACGCTACCGGCGCCCTACGACAAGAACCGGACCGACACTCCTTCTGCGCCGATCTGGCGGCCTATGCCGATAGGCTGATGGCATGCGGATGGAGTTTGTGACGGCGGTGCTGGCCGTCGTGGATCTCATGCCGCCCGGCGTTGCCGTGTCCTATGGGGATGTTGCCGAGCTTCTGGGCTCGGGCGGTCCCCGGCAGATCGGCTCCGTCATGAGCCACCATGGGAGCACTGTGGCTTGGTGGCGCGTACTGCGTGCAAGCGGCGAGGCTCCCCCAGGTCTTGAGTCGGAAGCGCTGAACCACTACTTGGACGAGGGAACGGCGCTGCACGGCGCCTACGCGGAATATCTGCGGACCGGCGAAGGCCGCTGGCGCGTTGACCTGGCCCTGGCACGGTGGGCTCCGACGGACCGGGATTTCGACAGCATCGATGCGATCTCGGAGCAACTCGAGCGTCGGCTCCATAAATTGTCGGTGCCCGATGATGAAATGACCGTGTGAGTCCAACACCGACGCCTCAAGCAACAACGCAGGAAGCCACCACACCGCCGCCGCGGCAGGTACAGTCACGGCAAGCGCCCGCCCGGTTGCGCCTGCTTCCGCCGCGCGAGGTCCACTACGCAGCCCCGGAGTTGTCCGCCGACCAAGCTGCCGTCGTCGGGCTTCCGTACGGATCCGGGCCGGTCCTGGTGCCGGGGGCGCCGGGCACCGGGAAGTCGACCGTACTGGTGGAAGCTGCCGTCCGGCGCGTTGAGCGTGACGGCGTGGATCCAGAACGGATCCTGATCCTGGCACCCGGCCGGCATGCGGCGTCGGCGTTGCGGGACACCTTTACGGGGCGGCTGGACCGCAGTTTGAGTACGACGCCGGCCCGCACCTGGGCGTCATACGCTTTCGACCTGATCCGGCGAGCCAAAGCCGAGGGCGTGCTGCCGCTGCAGCGGCCGCCCAAGTTGCTCTCGGGGCCCGAGCAGGACCTCATCATCAAGGAATTGCTGGAGGGACACGCCCGGCCGGGCTTTGAACTTCCTTGGCCGCAGGATTTGTCCGCCGCGTTGCCCACGCGGGGCTTCCGGCAGGAGATCCGGCAGCTCTTCGACCGGATCATCGAATCCGGCCGGACGGCGGAAGATCTCACGGCGCTTGCCTACGAATGCGGCCGGCCGGACTGGATTGCTGCCGCGGACCTTTATTCGGAGTACCGCGACGTCCTGGATCTTCGCATGCCGGAGGCCTTCGACCCGGCCGGAATCATCACGGCGGCGCGCCAGATCTTCCAGGACTCGCCCGGATTCCTGGCGGCAGAGCGCGAGCGCCTGCAGTTGATCCTGGTGGACGACATCCAAGAAGCGAATCCCGCCGTGTTTGAACTGCTCGCGGACATCGCAGAAGGGAAGGACGTTTTGGTGGCGTCTTCCCCGGACACCGTGGTCCAAGGGTTCCGCGGTGCCCGTCCCGATCTTGTCGCCGAACTGCCCCGGCTGCTCGGAGGCACAGCCCCCGGAGGCCTTGAGGGCACCGTGCGGGAGCTTCCTCTATGGCACACCCACCGGCACCTCCCCGACGTCGCGAAAGCGTGGACCGGCGTGGCTGCGCGTATTTCGCAGCGTGCGGGAGGCCAGCTTGCCCGGCGCCTGGACCCACTTCCTGCATCGGCGGAGGAGCCGCATTCCGGAGGCACACAGGCCGCGGGCCGGGTGGAAGCGCATGTCCTTCCCTCCGCCGTGCACGAATTGCGCTACGTGGCGCAACGCATCCTTGAAGCACAGCTGCGGGAGAACCACGAGTTCGGTGACATCGCAGTGATTGTTCGCAACGGTGGGCAATTGGCGCAATTGCAGCGCTATCTGAGCGGTCAAGGAATCCCCGTCCGCGTCCCTGTCGCGGATTCCGCTGTCCGCGACGAAGTGGCGGTTCGTCCCCTTCTTGAGGTGTACGGCGTCGTGCTGGATGCCGCCAAGCTGACGCCTGAGTCCGCGGTTTCGCTTCTCACGTCGAGGATCGGCGGGGCTACCGCCATCGAGTTGCGCCGCCTGCGGCAATCCCTGCGCCGGGAGGAGCTGTTGGGCGGTGGCGGACGGTCCAGTGATGCGTTGCTCGTTGAAGCGTTGCTGGAGCCCGGGGCGCTGGGTTCTTTGGGTATCGAAGGTAGCTCGGCACGTCGCTTGGCCCGCATGATCGCGGCAGGACGCTTGGCGGCCGCCGAACCCGGAGCCAACGCGGAGACGGTGTTGTGGGCGTTGTGGCAGTCCACCGGGCTGGCTTCGCGCTGGACGGAAATGGCGCTTGACGGCGGCGCGGCCGGCGCGCGCGCAGACCGGGACCTTGACGCAATGATGGCCCTGTTCCACACCGCCGAGCGCTATGTCGACCAGCTCCCCGGCTCCGGACCCGAACAGTTCCTGGAGTATCTGCTCAGCCAGGAACTGCCCATGGACACCCTTGCCGCCAGGGCCCAGTTGGAGGAAGCGGTGGAGCTCATGACGCCGGCCAGCGCGGCCGGGCGGGAATGGGCCGTGGTCATCGTCGCGGGCCTGCAGGAGGGCGTCTGGCCCAACACCAGGCTCCGGGGTGAACTCCTCGGCAGTACGTTGTTTGCCGATGCTGTGGAGCATGGAGTTGAACACGCCTTGCAACGCGGGCCCCTCAGCAGGCTGCGGGATATCCGCTATGACGAGCTGCGCAGCTTCTCCACAGCCGTTTCGCGTGCCCGGGAAGTCCTTATCTGCACAGCAGTCTCTTCCGAAGACGAGCAGCAGTCCGCCTTTCTCGACTACGTGGCGCCTCTGGAACCGGGACAGTACCGGCGCGAGTACACGGCAGTTGACCGGCCCATGACCCTGCGGGCCTTGGTGGCCGAGCTGAGGCAGCGCGTTCAGCCGGACGACGCCGCGTTTGCCCGCCCAGGCGTGGCCGAGGATGCCGCCGAAGCTGCGCGCGTACTGGCACACCTCGCCACCGCACAGCCGGCAGTGCCGGGCGCACATCCGGATTCCTGGTGGGGATTGGCACCACTCAGCAGCGAGGAACCGGTGGTCCCGCAGGAGGGCACTGTGTTCGTTTCTCCCTCGAAGGTGGAAACTGTGCACAAATCGCCGTTGGATTGGTTTGTCCAGGCGGCCGGCGGCGAAGCCGCTACCGACTTTGCCCGCAGCCTGGGCACCTTGGTCCATGCGATTGCCCAGGAACTGCCCGATGCATCCGGCGCCGAGTATGTCGCGGAGCTCGTGCGTCGGTGGCCGACACTGGGCATGAAGGACAACTGGGAGGGCAGGCTGGACTTCCAACGGGCAGAGCAGATGGTCCGGAAACTTGCCCAATACGTCCTTGTCATGCGGAGTGAAGGCCGAAGCCTGGCCGGGGTCGAAGCGGACTTCGAGGTTCCCCTGCCGGAGGTGCGCCTGGGCCACGTTGCAGAAGATTCCGATGCTGTCCGGAATGCTGTGCTTCGGGGACAAGTGGATCGTTTGGAGATAGACGCAGAGGGCAGGCTGGTGATTGTCGACCTCAAGACGGGCAAACGCCAGCCGGGCAAAGCCGAACTCGCCAGGCACCCCCAGCTCGGTGCGTATCAGGCGGCGGTGCTGCACGGGGCATTCCAGGATCTGCCTGTTCCGGGGCTGGTTCCAGGGCCTGTTCCGGGGCTTGTTCCGGGAGGTGCCGTGCTGGCACAGCTGGGCACCAAGACGAAGACGCCGGTGGTCCAAGTGCAGGAGCCCCTGGACCCGGGAGATAACTGGGCACAGGACCTTGTCAGCGAGGCCGCCGTGCTCATGGCCGGAGCCAGCTTCGAGGCGCGTCACGATCCCTCAAAAGGCAGCCATGGAGGCCACGGCTGCCGACTGCCCGATATTTGCCCATTGTGCGCCAGGGGAAAGCAGGTCACCGAATGACCGTCCAGACACTCGCCGGAATCGAGATCGGAGAGGCCGCCGACGATGCCGCGGTATTGCCGGAACCTCGATTTTCGCCAGGCGAATTGGCCGATATCCTCGGCGAACGGAACCGTCCCACGGAAGAGCAATCCGCCATTATCGCGTCACCGTTGACCCCCCGGCTGGTCATCGCCGGCGCCGGATCCGGGAAAACCGCAACCATGGCGGACCGTGTGGTGTGGCTCGTGGCGAACGGATGGGTTCGCCCCGAAGAGGTCCTTGGCGTCACCTTCACCCGTAAAGCGGCAGGGGAGCTGGCCAGCCGTATCCGCGCCAAATTGGCCACCCTGCAGCGCATCGCGTCATCGGACAACGGGCAGTACGGCTTCCCGGAGGGAGTTGCGGGCTCCGACGAGCTTGAACCCAAAGTTTCCACCTACCACTCCTACGCCAGCGGGATCGTGTCCGACTACGGCCTGCGCCTGGGCATCGAGCGCGATGTGGTGCTGCTCGGCGGCGCACAGGCCTGGCAGCTTGCGAGTGAAGTGGTCGAGGCGTACGACGGCGACTATGAGCACTTCACCGCTGCCAAGTCCACGTTGGTCAACGCCGTGATGCAGTTGGCCGGCGAGTGTGCCGAACACTTGCGCGAACCCGCAGAGGTTCAGCGTTGGTTGATGGACCGCGTGTCGGAATTCGCGCAATTGCCTTATGTGTCCGCGGCGAAAAAGAACCCGAGCCAAGCTGCCGGCGATCTCGGCGCCATGTTGCGGACCAGGGCCAGCGTCGCGGACATGGTGGGGCGTTACCAAGAGGCCAAGAGAAATCGCGGCGTCCTCGACTTCGGCGACCTCGTTGCGCTCGCTGCGAAGATTGCCCAAGACATACCCTTGGCGGCTGCCACCGAGCGGGCCCGCTACAGGGTCGTGTTGTTGGATGAATTCCAGGACACCTCGCACGCGCAACTGGTCCTGTTCTCCCGCCTGTTCGGGGGAGGGCACGCCGTGACGGCGGTGGGGGATCCCAACCAATCCATCTACGGGTTCAGGGGTGCTTCGGCCGGCCAACTGTTCCACTTTGTCCAGGAATTTCCCGTCCGGGTGGAAGACAGCGTCGGAACGGCTTCCCTTGCCACCGCACCCACCTCGTACCTGACCACTGCCTGGCGGAATGGGCGCAACATCCTGGCCGCCGCCAATGTCATTTCCGCCCCCCTCAACAGGGCAGCCGCGAATGAGGGAGCCCCGGGTTCCAGGGCCGAAGACAGTGCCGTGGCAGTGCCTCCGCTGCAGCCGAGCCCGGCAGCCGTAGACGGCAACGTCGTTCTCGGACGATTTGCCACCGACGAAGACGAAGCCGCAGCGATTGGGCGGGACGTCCGCCGCTACCGGCGCACAGTCTTCGAAACCGCGGCCGACGGTACGCCGGTTTCTCCCACCATGGCAGTCCTCTGCCGCCGTCGGGCCCAGATGGAGTGCTTGCGGCGTGAATTCGAGGTTCAAGGGATCCCGTACGAAATAGTCGGACTCGGCGGCCTCCTCGATACCCCTGAAGTAGTGGATCTCGTGGCTGCGCTCCGGGTCCTCGCCGATCCCGGCCGTTCCGATGCCCTGATGCGTTTGCTGGCAGGCGCCCGGTGGAGGATCGGAACTGCTGACCTGATGGCATTCCGGGACTGGTCCCAGTTCCTGGCCAGGCGGCGATCCCACGGCGGTGGGGGAGACAGCGGTGCGGGAGGCGATGCGTCAACTGCGGACGAAAGCCCGATGGAGACGGTCGTGGAGAGCGACATTACCGATGCGGCCAGCCTCGTGGAAGCGCTGGACTTCCTGCCACGCCCAGGGTGGACCTCCGGCCACGGACGCTCACTCAGTACGGCGGCTTTGGACCGTCTTGGCCGCTTGTCTGCAGAGCTTCGGAACCTGCGGGGGTTCATCGGAGACGATCTGACCACGCTGATTGGCGAGGTGGAACGTGCCATGCTGCTGGACATTGAGGTCGCCGCGAAGCCCGGGACGAGTATCCACCAGGCCCGCCGGAACCTGGACGCATTCCATGACGCCGCGGCGGGGTTCCTGCAGACCTCGCAGCGCGTTGATCTGCTGGCTTTCCTGGGTTGGCTTGAAGCGGCCGCATCAGAAGAAGGCGGGCTGGACATGGCCGACGCCGAGGTGAACCACGAAGCCGTGCAATTGCTGACAGTCCACGCCTCGAAAGGCTTGGAATGGGACGTTGTCTTTGTCCCCGGCCTCAATGCTGGGGCCTTCCCGAGCAACCGGGACTCCCGGTGGAGCAGCGGTACCGCTGCCCTGCCATGGCCCCTCCGTGGCGACCGGGCGGACCTCCCTCAATGGGATCTGGACCAACCGGACCAGAAGGGCTGGCTGGACGCCGAAAAGGACTTCAAATCGGAGGTCCAGCACCACGGCGAGGCTGAAGAGCGGCGGCTCGCCTACGTTGCTTACACCCGCGCAAAGTTCGTCCTGTGGGCATCGAGCGCGGCGTGGAATGGTTCCCGGGCAGGCATCGCCGAGACATCACCTTTCCTTGCCGAGCTGGCAAGCCTTGCAGGTGAAGCAGGCAACGACGCCGGCGGAGCACCGGCCGCTGCCATTCACCCCCAGTCCCTCAGCGAAGACGCGCTGCCCACTGAGAGTCCCCTGACCGTCGGCATGGAGGTGGCGATCTTCCCCTATGATCCGCTCGAGGGTCCCAGCGACCCTCGTACGGGGGAACGGCTCCGGTTGGTACCTGGCCGGCGGGATGCCATGGAGGCGGCAGCAACCCGGGTCAGGGCCGCCGTCGAGGGACTGCGTGCGGATTCGCCGCTGGTCATCGATGCCCCGCTGACGTCCCTCCGCGGGGCGGCAGCCGGCTGGGCCGCCGAAGCGGAGCTGTTGTTGGAACGGCAGTTGCGGCGGAGACCCGTGCAGGACGTCCATTTGCCCGGACACATCTCGGCATCCATGTTCGTCGACCTGGGAGACGATCCCACCGCGGTCCTGGCCCAGCTCCGGCGTCCGGTGCCCCGGCAACCCGGGATCTCGGCCCGCAAAGGCACCGCTTTCCATTCCTGGGTGGAAGAGTACTTCGGAACCACGGGCATGCTGGACCTCGACGAAGCACCCGGCTCCGACTCGCACATCGACGAAGCCTACGGACTTGAGGACATGGTGGCGACGTTCAGCAATTCAGAATGGGCACACCGGTCCCCGGCCTTCGTCGAAGTTCCCGTGGAGACAAGGATCGGGGACGTCGTGGTGCGCGGACGGATTGACGCAGTCTTCCGCGGCGCGGACGGCACGTGGGAACTGGTGGACTGGAAAACGGGCAAGCGCCCGGCCGGCAGGCAACTCAAGACCCGTGCCGTGCAATTGGCCGTTTACCGGCTGGCATGGGCGCGCCTCAAGGGTGTGCCGTTGGAGCAAGTCAGCGCAGCGTTCTACTACGTTGCCGATGACGCTGTAGTGAGGCCCCACGACCTGGGCACGGCCGAAGAACTGGAGAACATTATCGCTTCCGCGCTGGGCAGCCGGGACCGATAGGCACCCGAAACGGTTAGGCAGCCGAAACCACGGCAGCCAAGCGGAAACGGACTAATGGTCCTTGGCGTCCTGTAGCGGCGCGGGCTCCACTACCTGGAGGGCCGTCGTCGACGTGTCGTCTGATTCGGACGGCACCTCCGGCGTCGAGTCGATCCCGTTACCTGAATCTGCTGCACGCTCCACGACGGCTTCGCCTGAGGCAGCTTCCTCCAACGGTTCAACCGTGACCGACGGCGTTGCGGCGTCCGTTTCCGGGCGGGCTTTGGGAACATCCTCATGAACAGGCTCCGGGATGGCCGTTACGCTCACCGTGGGCTTCGCCGAGTCGCCCTCCGAGGCCTTGGCCTCCGAAGCCATAACAACTGCCGGCGCTGCCAGCGCGTCCGCAGCGGCAAGCTCCGCAGCGGCGGCATCGGCCTCCTCGGCTGCCAACGCGTTTTGCTCCTCGATGTCGTCGGCGAGGGATTTGAGCATCGCCTCGGCTTCTGCCGTCATGTCACTGTGACCGGCAGCCAAGGCCTTGACGAGATATTGGGCCAGGGCGAATTCGGCAAGAAGCGCCGAGCGTCGCAGCAGGTGGCCGTCGGGCGTGTCCCGCCGGGCTTCGGTGTAGTGCCGCAGTACGGACTCCACGAAGCTCTGTTCGTTTGACGCCACGAGCCAGGCGAAGTCATCGGCAGGATCGCCGATGCGCAGATCGGTCCACCCCGTCACAGCCGTCACGTTGTCGCCGTCGATCAGCAAATTGTCCTCATGGAGATCGCCGTGGACCACGCACGGATTGAAGCGCCACAGCGCCACGTCCTCAAGTGCGTGCTCCCAGCGACGTAGCAGGGCGGGCGGAATCTTGCCCGTGGTGGCGGCCTGGTCCAGTTCGTTCAACTTGCGTTGACGGAATTCGTTGGCCGTGTAGCTGGGAAGATCGGCGTTGTTGACGAGGGATTGGGGGAGGTCGTGCACGGCGGCCAGCGCCGCACCTATCTCCTTGGCCAAGGCGTCACTGCAGGTCGACAACTCTTCGATGCTGCGCTTGGCTCCGGCCAAGTGGGCGTAGACGAATGTGCTCAGCGCACCTTGGCGCACCGTTCCGGCCACAGTGGGCATCAGGAAAGGCAGCTCGGCCCGGATCGCCGGCGCGAAAGCCCGCAGAATCATGAATTCGGTTTCCAGCCGGGCGCTGGCTTCCGGATGGCGTGGCGAACGGACGCGCCAACGCTTGCCCTCCGAATCCAGCAGAAGCGCCGAATCGAAATCCGCAGCATCATCCGGGGCGGAGGCGGCAGCCGTCGGCGTCAGGCCGGGCACCGCCGCAGTAGCTACAGCGGCCAATTCGAACGGGGTTCTTCTCACGTCTTCCACGGTAGATTGACAAGCGCCTCTGGCAGCGATGCAGTGCGGCGAGTCTTGAGATCCGCTGGAAAACAGCATTCAGGGGCGTGCATCGCTGAGGGATCCAAATGTTATTTGTCGGTGCGAGTCAGTACGGTAGGTACATGAGTTTCACCGAGTTCCAGGCGCCGGCAAACCACCTTATCGATACCGTTCTTCCGGTGCGCCCTGCCATGGTTGACCGCGGATCTGCTGAACGCCTGAAGCCAGGCATGCTTGACGAAGTGATCTCATCAGGCGCGGCCAAGGCCATGGTGTTGTCGCAGCGCCAAGCCCTCGTAGTGGGGGACAAGCTGTGGTTCGGTGACGCCGCGCCGCTCTTCGAAACCCTTCAAGCGGCCGGCGGACCGCTCACTGCCATCTATCTCGGCCGGACTCTCGCGGCTTCGTCTGTCCCGGAGCAAACACCAATCGTCCTCTTTTTGCCCTCCGAGCCGGTTTCGCCTGGAGCTGCGGGCCTTCCGGCCGACGGCTCCTGGGTGGGATTCCGGGAGGTCGCTGCCCGCCTCGGTGCCCTGGACACTGCCTTGTTTGTTGAGGCCAGCGCCATTTCCAATTGGCATGCCACCCATACCCACTGCCCGCAGTGTGGAACTCCCACCGGAATCGAAGCCGGCGGCTGGGTGCGTCGGTGCCCAAGGGACAAATCGGAGCACTATCCGAGGACCGATCCGGCCATCATCGTCACCGTGGTCGGTTCCGACGGCAGGCTGCTCCTGGGTGGCGGAGGGCCGCTTGACGCCAAGAACTACTCCACGCTGGCTGGCTTCGTTGAACCGGGGGAATCGCTTGAGCAGGCCGTGGTTCGCGAAATCGGGGAAGAAGTAGGCGTGCGGGTGACCGCTTGCCAGTACCTTGGCTCGCAGTCGTGGCCGTTTCCGGCCTCCCTTATGCTCGGGTTTACCGCAACAACGGACGACGTCGAGGCCCGGCCCGACGGCGTCGAGGTCACCCGGGCGCGCTGGTTTAGCCGTGCGGAACTCCAGGCAGCCGTGCTCAGCGGCGAGATCACGATCTCCACGAGGCTCTCTATAGCGCGTTCCCTGATCGAGCACTGGTACGGCGGCGTCATCGAGGACCTCCAGCCGTGACGGACGGTATCTTCAGCGACACCGTTTCACTCGAAGACCGTATCCTCGGCGGCCTTGATGCCGAGCAGCGGGAAGTCGCCAGCAACCTCAATGGCCCAATGTGCGTCCTCGCCGGAGCGGGTACGGGAAAAACCCGGGCCATTACGCACCGCATCGCCTACGGTGTCCACTCCGGTGTCTACAGCCCCCAGCGCCTCTTGGCTGTCACCTTCACCTCCCGAGCCGCAGCCGAGATGCGAAGCCGGCTGCGGGATCTCGGCGTCGGAAACGTCCAAGCGCGCACCTTTCACGCCGCTGCGCTCAGGCAACTCCAGTTCTTCTGGCCGCAGGCGATCGGTGGCGTCCTGCCGAACTTGCTGGACCACAAGGCGAACATGATCGCCGAAGCCGCCCGGCGGCTCCGGCTCAGTACCGATCGGGCTTCCATCCGTGACCTTGCGGCGGAGATCGAGTGGGCCAAAGTTTCCATGCTGACGCCGGCCAACTACCTTGAGAACGCCCACGGCCGCGGCACTCCCGGCGGCTTCGACCTCACAGCCGTCGCGCGGGTTTTCCAGTCTTACGAGGACGTGAAGACGGACCGCAACGTGATCGATTTCGAGGACGTCCTTTTGATTACCGTGGGCATCCTTCAGGAAGACCCGAAAGTCGCAGCTACTGTCCGTGAGCAGTACCGGCACTTCGTGGTGGACGAGTACCAGGACGTTTCCCCGCTGCAACAGCGGCTCTTGGAGCTGTGGCTTGGCGGTCGTGACGAACTCTGCGTGGTGGGCGACGCCAGCCAGACCATCTACTCCTTCACGGGAGCCTCTCCTAAGCATCTCCTTGGATTCAAGGGCCACTACCCTTCGGCGACGGTCGTCAAACTGGTTCGCGACTACCGTTCCACGCCTCAAGTGGTGAAGCTGGCCAATGATCTCCTGGGGTCCCGCCGCAGTGGTGGAACGGTTGCCGACGCCGCCTGGGCCAAACCCCTGCAGTTGGTGGCCCAGCGTCCAGCCGGACCGGAGCCGCGGTTCATGGAATGCCCCGACGACGAAGCCGAGGCGGCCGTGGTCGCGGGCCGGATCCGGGAATTGATCGATGCCGGCACCAAGGCGAGCGAGATTGCCGTGCTCTTCCGCACCAACGGCCAATCGGAAGCGTACGAACAAGCTCTTGCTTCGGCGGGTATCGGCTACCAGCTGCGAGGCGGTGAGCGGTTCTTCGCGCGCAAGGAAGTCCGGGATGCCATCCTGCAGCTGCGCGCCGCCACCCGTGCGGTAGCCGAGGATTCCGCCAAGGAGCCGCTCGGCCAACTGGTCCGGGACATCGTGGCTTCGCTCGGTTATACGGATACCGCCCCACATAGCGGTGGTGCCCTCCGCGAACGTTGGGAGTCGCTGGCAGCGCTTGTGGCGCTCGCGGACGAACTCGCCGTTAGTCGCGGGCCGGAATTCACGTTGATGGAATTCGTCAACGAACTCCAGGAACGTTCGGTGGCCCAGCACGCCCCAACGGTACAGGGCGTGACGCTCGCATCGCTGCACGCTGCGAAGGGCCTGGAATGGGATGCCGTGTTCCTGGTGGGCTTGAGCGAGGGACTTATGCCCATCTCCTTCGCCGACACTCCCGAGAGCGTGGACGAGGAACGCCGCCTGCTCTACGTCGGGATCACACGGGCACGCGAGCACCTGACCCTGTCCTGGTCCACGGCCCGCACGCCCGGTGGCCGTGCCAACCGCAAGCCTTCGCGCTTCCTCGACGGGCTGCGCCCCGATTCCGTGCTCGGAGCCAGCGCGCGCAGCCGCGCAGTGCCACGGCGCAAGGCGGCAGCACCGGCGTCGTGCAGGGTCTGCGGCACTATGCTCGCCACTGGCGCCGAACGCAAAGTGGGCCGCTGCAGCCAGTGCCCGCCCACGTACGAGGAACAGACCTTTGAGGCTTTGCGGCAATGGCGCAAGGAAGAGGCATTGAGTAACGAGGTTCCCGCCTATGTGGTCTTCACGGACGCGACGTTGACTGCCATCGCCGAGGCCCGGCCTGCTTCGCTTGAGGAACTGGCAAAGCTCGCTGGTGTGGGACCTTCGAAGCTGGAAAAGTACGGCGAAGCCGTGCTGGCAGTTTTGGTCGAGAACGGGTCTGCGTAGTGCCCCGGGGCGCGGGCCAGCCCGCTTTGCCGCTGACCACCGACGACGGCGCGCCCGTCGTCGTTCGCCGCTCGGCCCGCCGCCGTCGCACTGTGGCGGCTTTCTGGGAGGACGGGAACGCCGTTGTTGCGATCCCTGCCCACTTCACGAAGGCACAAGAGATCGAATGGGTCCGGCGGATGCTCGACAAGCTCAAGCGCCAGGGGGAGAGGGGCGCCCAGGGCGCTGGCAGGAGGAGACCGGCGAGCGACGCATCCCTCGCCGGTCATGCCGCGATCTTATCGTCAAGGTACCTGGGCGGGCGTGCCACCCCGACGTCGGTCCGCTGGGTCAGCAACCAGAAGTCACGGTGGGGTTCAGCAACTCCGGCGGACGGGACCATCCGGCTTTCGGACAAGCTCCAGGCCATGCCGCAGTGGGTGATCGACTACGTGTTGCTCCATGAACTCGCGCATCTGCTGGTGGCCGGGCACAACGCCGCGTTTTGGCGCTTGCTGGAGGCGTACCCCGAGACGCAGCGGGCCAAGGCCTTCCTGGAGGGCGTCGCCTTTGCGACGTCGCGGGGGATTGGACCGGATGAAGAAGGCGCCGACGCTCCAGCCGAGGGCTGGGACGCCGACGCCGACTAGGCGCTTAAGGAGCGGCGCGGCTAGGCCTTGGGCTCTCCGGATCCCGTGTTGTCAGGGGAGTCTCCGTCTTCGGGCTTCGGAGCCTCCGGGTTGCCTTCATCCGAGTTGGCCTCATCCGGGGTGTCGTAGCCTCCTTCAAGGAGTTTCTGCAGCGCGTCGTCCACTTCGGTGTCGCTGGCTTCAGCCAGGCGGCGCCGTTCGGTGAAGCCCGCCGGGTCGTCGAGGTCATGCGCCGTGGGGAGCAGGTCGGGGTGGTGCCAGATGGCATCGCGGCCGGCGATTCCACGTTCGTCCTTCAGCGCAGCCCACAGCGTGGCGGCTTCGCGCAGGCGCCGTGGGCGCAGTTCGAGTCCCACCAGGGAGGAGAACGCGTGTTCAGCGGGTCCTCCTGTGGCGCGGCGCCTGCGCACCGTCTCGCGGAGTGCGACGGCGGATGGCAGCACGTTCTCGGTGGCAGCGGCCGTAAGTTCGTCCACCCAGCCCTCAACCAGCGCCAGGGCCGTCTCGAGTTTCTCCAAGGCAGCTGATTGTTCGGGAGTGCGCTCGGGCGTGAACACCCCTTGGGAGAGGGCTTCTTGAATGCCCTCGGGGTTGCCGGGATCCAGATCCCGGGCGAGGTCCTCGACGCGGGACATGTCGATGTGGATGCCCCGCGCATAGGCTTCGATCGCTCCGAGGAGATGGCCCCGCAGCCATGGGACTTGCACGAAGAGCCGGGCATGCGCGGCTTCGCGGACGGCGAGGAACAGCCGGACGTCATTCTCAGGGACGCTCAGGCCTTCGCCGAATTTCGCCACATTGGCCGGCAGCAATGCCATTTCGAGATCAGCGAGTGGAACGCCGATGTCGGTGGAGCTGACCACCTCGGCGGACAGGGCCCCGATGGCCTGCCCCAGCTGCATGCCGAAGATGGCTCCGCCCATGTTCTGCAACATGGACGAGGTGCCGCCCATCATGGCCTTCATTTCTTCCGGCATCTGCTGGGTCAGCGCGTCCGACAGGGCATTGGCGATGCTGTTGGCCACAGGCTCTGTGAGTCGTTTCCACGTAGCGAGGGTGGCTTCCACCCATTCAGCGCGGGACCAAGCGCGGCCGATCAAGCCCGTCGCCTGAAGATCGGTGACCGGATCCAACCAGAGTTCCGCGAGCCGGAGCGCCTCGTCGACCTCGCGGGCCTGCAGGGCATTCACCGATGGATCTGCGCCGGCAGCGGCAACACGGCGGGCATTCTCGTGGGCGAGCTGCCAATTGACAGGGCCCTCGGACGTGGAGCTCATCATGGCCTGCACTTGGGCGAACATTTGCTGCAGCATGTTGGGATCGTTCGGCAGCCCCGCGGCCTTTGCCAATTCGGCGGGGTCGATGTTGCCCATGCCTTGCCCGCCCATCAGGTTCTTCAGCATTTCTGCCAAGGGATCCACAGGTGAATCGTCTCCGTTGGAGGGGGTATTGGGGTTGGAGGTCATGGTGCCGCCGATCGTCGGTGTGACTGGTGATCACTTTCAAGGTACCGCGATGCCCGGGGGCTGTCTGCCTCAAGAACGCGTCGTTCGCTCTAGGCAAAGCACGCCTTGCAGGCACAGCAAGTAGGGTGGATCGTTGGTATGTTTACTGGCCTCCACCCTGAGGGGGTCGAAACGGTAGCGTTGGGCGCACAGTTCCCGCCGCGGAGAGGTCTTTCATTGACTAGTTTGCCGAGCCCCGGAGCTGCCGGGGAACCCGGACAGCCTCTCGGCCCCTCCAACCCCCAGGACGACCCGACGTCGCACGCCAATTCCCCGGCGCAGGACGCCGCACCATCGCAGGAACCAGGGCAGGAACCGCCCCACGCGCCCCAACCGGCACGGCGCCGCGACGGACGGTACGTCGCGATGCTGATCTCTGGCGCCCTCACGATTGTGTTGGGAATCGCTGCGGCTGTTCTCCCTGTTCCCTACGTCGTGGAATCTCCCGGGCCCACGTTCAACACCTTGGGCACGGACCACAACAAACCGGTCATTAGCATCACTGGGCACGCGACGTATCCCGCCAAGGGAAATCTGGACCTGACCACCGTCTACATCAACGGCGGCCCCAATGGACCCGTCAACATCTTCGAGGCATTCCAAGCCTGGCTGGACGGTTCCAAGGCCGTCTACCCCGAAGAACTTCTCTATCCCAAGGGCGTCACCAAGCAGCAATCCGAACAGGAAAGCGCGCTTGCCATGACTACCTCCCAAGAGAACGCTGTTGCTTCGGCCCTCCAGGAAGAGAACATTCCGTACGGGCAGAAGCTTGAGGTCGCAGGGTTGTCCGACGGCTCGGCTTCCGCGGGCAAACTCCAAACCGGAGATGTCTTTACGTCGATCAACGGCAAGGCGATCACGTCCCTGAACGTCGTCCAGACTGCACTGGCCGACGGCGCGGGCGCGCCTGCCGCCGTCGTCGTCGATCGGAACGGCAAGCCCGTGACGGTGAGCATTACCCCGGGCAAGGGCTCGAACGGCAAGTACATCCTGGGCGTGCTGCTGCAGTACAAGTTCACGTTCCCGTTCGACGTCAAGATCTCCCTGGACCAGGTGGGCGGACCGAGCGCCGGCATGATGTTCGCGCTGGGCATCATCGACAGCATCACTCCCGGCGACCTCACGGGGGGCAAGCATGTGGCCGGTACCGGAACCATTTCGCCAGATGGCACCGTGGGACCTATTGGTGGAATCGCCCAGAAAATGCGCGGAGCCCGCAACGGCGGCGCCACGCTTTTCCTGGCGCCCGCCGCCAATTGCGACGAGGTCGTAGGGCACGTTCCCGACGGGCTGCAGGTAGTCAAAGTGGACACTCTGGCGGACGCAAAATCAGCTGTGGAACGACTCGCCTCAGGCCAGGATATGTCCCGCCTCCCGACATGCTCCAACAACTAGACTGATGATGGAACTTAGCTCCACTGCCACTCGTGGCACTAATGACGGCCTCCGCCATTAGCACCAGGCACCGGGGCCGACGAACACACGCACTGATGACCGTTAACTGACGACCAGCGATGAGGTATCGAGTTTGTCCCGTCCAGCCAGCACCAGCCCGCCCGGAAGACCGCAGCGGAGACGGGGTGCCCTCACTCCAACTTTGATCATCGTCGCCGTCGCGGTGGTGGGATTCATTTTCTTCGCCAATGTGTGGACAGACGTCCTCTGGTACCAGCAGTTGGGCTTCTTCGAAGTCTATTTCAGGGAGAATCTTGCCCGGATCCTGATCTTCCTCGCGGGCTTCGTCCTGATGTTCGTACCGATCTTCTACGCAATCCGCGTCGCCTACCACGCACGGCCCGTCTATGCTCCGGACGCCGAGGTCAGGGACAACCTCAACCGGTACCAGGCTCAGCTTGAACCCGTACGCCGAGTGGTCATGATCGGCATCCCCGTGCTGTTCGGCCTCTTCGCCGGCAGCGCTGCCGCGAGCCAGTGGCAAGCGGTGCTCTTGTTCTTCAACCAGGTACCGTTCGGCCAGACCGATCCCCAGTTTGGCCTGGACATCAGCTTCTATCTCATGACTTTGCCGTTCCTTGGCTTTGTCACGGGCTTCCTCATGAGCGTTGTGGTGATTGCCGGAATCGCAGGGATCCTCACCCACTATCTTTATGGCAGTATCCGGCTCATGGAGCGGGGCATCTTCACCAGCCGTGCCGCCCAAATCCACCTGGCCGTGACGGGGGCCGTTTTCCTGCTGCTCCTTGGGGTCAACTTCTGGCTTAACGTTTACGGCACCGTCCAAAACCAAGGCGGGCATTGGGCAGGCGCCCTCTACACCGACGTCAACGCCGTAGTCCCCACGCAGACCATCCTGGCTGTTGCTGCTGGCTTGGTAGCCATCCTCTTCATTGTGGCCGCCGTGATCGGGCGTTGGCGCCTGCCCGTCATCGGCACGGCAATGCTGATCATCACGTCCATCCTCGCGGGCGGCGTCTACCCATGGGTCATCCAGCAGTTCCAGGTCCGGCCTTCGGAGCAGACGCTGGAAAACAAGTACATCGATCGCAATATCTCGATGACACGGTCTGCCTACGGCTTGGACAAGATCCAGGTATCCCCCTACAACGCCACTACGGACGCCAAGACCGGGGCGCTTGCCAAGGACGCGCAGACCACCGCAAATATCAGGCTGTTGGACCCGAACCTTGTCTCCTCTGCGTTCTCCCAGTTGGAGCAGTACCGTCCGTACTACCAGTTTCCCAAGGCCCTGAACGTCGACCGTTACACCGTGGACGGCAAGACCCAGGACACCGTGATCGCTGTCCGTGAGTTGAACCAGGACGGGCTGAACGCCAGCCAGCAGACCTGGGTCAACCGGCATATCGTCTACACGCACGGTTACGGCGTCGTGGCTGCCAAGGGCAACACGGTCACCGTTGACGGCAAGCCGGACTTCCTGTTGTCCGGGATTCCGTCCATGGGTACCCTCGGCAGCGATGCGAGCTACCAACCCCGCATCTACTTCGGCGAAGATTCGCCCGACTACTCCGTTGTCGGCGCCCCGGACGGTGCTCCGCAGCGCGAGCAGGACCGTCCTGCCGCCACGGACAGCACCACCGAGACGCAGTACACTTTCACGGGCAATGGTGGCCCCAGCGTGGGCAACTGGTTCAACCGCCTTCTGTACTCCATCAAGTTCCAGTCTTCGGATCTGCTTTTGTCTGACGGCGTCAATGTGAAGTCCCAGATCCTCTACGACCGTTCCCCGCGCGATCGAGTTCAAAAGGTCGCTCCGTACCTGACCGTGGATGGCAGCGCTTATCCCGCGGTTATTGACGGCCGGGTGAAGTGGATTGTGGACGGTTACACCACCAGCCAGTACTTCCCTTACTCCCAGCAGCAGCAACTGCAAACCGCCACGGCTGACTCGCAGACGACCTCCGGACGGACGGTGGCCTTGCCGAACAGCAGCGTCAATTACATCAGGAACTCGGTCAAGGCCACTGTTGACGCCTATGACGGCTCAGTGACGCTGTACGCCTGGGATGACCAGGACCCCATCCTGAAGTCCTGGCAGAAGATTTTCCCGAGCACCATCAAACCGATCTCGGAGATGTCCGGACAGCTGATGAGCCACGTGCGGTATCCGGAGGATCTCTTCAAGGTCCAGCAGGAGCTGCTTGGCCGTTACCACGTGACCAACGCGGACAGCTTCTACCAGAACAACGACGCGTGGAGCGTCCCGAACGACCCCACTGTCACTGATCCTGTCCGGCAGCCTCCGTACTACCTGTCCCTGCAGATGCCTGGCCAGAGCAAGCCGGCGTTTCAGCTGACCTCCTCGTTCATTCCGCAGGTAGTCAACGGTAACGCTCGGAACATCCTGTATGGCTTCCTGGCTGCCGACTCCGACGCCGGTAACCAGAAGGGGGTGAAGGCAGACTCGTATGGCCAGTTGCGATTACTCCAGTTGCCCACGGATACCCAGGTTCCAGGCCCGGGCCAGGCCCAGAACAAGTTCAACTCTGATCCTGATGTGTCGCAGCAACTTAACCTGCTCAGGCAAGGAGCCTCGGATGTGCTCAACGGCAACCTTCTGACGCTTCCTGTGGGTGGCGGCCTGTTGTACGTGCAGCCGGTATACGTGAAGTCAACGGGTGAAACGTCCTATCCAACGCTTCAGCGAGTGCTCGTAGCATTCGGCGACAAGGTCGGATTCGCCTCCACCTTGGATGCCGCGCTGAAGGTGTTGTTCGGCGGCGATTCCGGGGCCGCGGCAGGAGACTCGGCCAATAACGGCCAGACTCCCACTCCGCCCGGGACTACCACGCCACCGGCCACAGCGGATGCCCAGGCCCAGCTGAAGGCTGCGCTGGCTCAGGCCAACAAGGCCATCCAGGACGGCCAGGCTGCGCTGGCCAAGGGCGATTTCGCCGGATACGGTGCCCAGCAGACCATTCTGTCAGCGGCAATACAGAAAGCGCTCGACGCCGAGTCCCGGCTTGGTGTCACCCCGGCTCCGTCGGCAAGTGCCAGCCCTTCGGCAAGCCCGTTGCCCACGCCCTCGTCGTCACCCTCGTCGACGCCGTCGCCGAGCAAGTAGGCAATTCTTCAGCTGGCTGATTTCGGCTTAGCTGGGGGTTTTGCAGGACCGGGCCAGCCCAGACCAGGGTTGGCCCGGTCTTTCTTTTGATCTGGCGGCCTGGGCTGGGTGCCCTGCGGGTTGCCCTGGCCTGGTGGCCGGGGAGACGGAGGTCACGTCGTTTGGATTTGGCCTGACATTCACCTGCAGGTAAAGTAGTTCTTGCGACGCGGGGTGGAGCAGTTCGGTAGCTCGCTGGGCTCATAACCCAGAGGTCACAGGTTCAAATCCTGTCCCCGCAACTCGAAAAAAGATCCGACACAATGGAAACATTGTGCCGGATCTTTTTGTTTTCCACCGATTTGCGGGTGGGGGAGTCGTCACTGGGTTGAACGTAGGCCCGGCACGGCTGTGCCGGCTCCGTCCTGACCTTCTTTGAGCTGCCTCGGCGCCGAAATGACGCGACTCGCCGTGTCGCAAGCGCTTTCCCAAAGCAAAGAAGGTCAGGACGGCGCCGAGTGCCGGCGAGAATAGCCCCGCGTCTCGGGGGCTGCTACTTCGGCTCAAAGCCTCCTGTGGATCCTCAGTTCCCAGCGTGCCGCAGCTCACATCCGAGTGGTCAGAGGCGCCCCTGAATGTGCGGTAGAGTTGATTCTGCGACGCGGGGTGGAGCAGTTCGGTAGCTCGCTGGGCTCATAACCCAGAGGTCACAGGTTCAAATCCTGTCCCCGCAACCAAATAAACGAAAGAGTCCGCCCGGCTGGGCGGACTCTTTCGTTTAACCCTATTTTCGCAGCCTTCTCGATCCGGAAGTAGACGCACAAAACGAGTGTCGCTCCCGGGCGGGTCATGTGCGTCCCGGGATCGTCTTCGCTCGGATGTCGGATTCTGCTCAATCGTTCGAATGGACAAATTCCTGGCCCGCGTAATCATGGGACCGGCAACTTCCGGGAAGAGAATGATCTAGCAGAATCCGACGGTGTACCCAGGTCGTCGATCAGGGTTTACCACGAACCGCCGTAGACCCCCGTCGCCTGGATCTTTCGCAGCCTTCTCGATCGTGACGTAGGCACAGTGGAGACACTCGCTCCTACTTCCCCGGGGAGCTCTTGGACACGGTCTTGGAGGGCTATGCCGACCCATCAGGGTGAAACGTTCCCTCACACGTAGAAGTGCCGAGATCCACACTGAGATTGGCAGAAAATCTGCACGGATTTTGACCACTTCGACCACTGAAAGGCTAAATATCGCGCTAGTTTCTTGAGCGGGGGAACAAAGCTTCATCACTGGATTTCAGGCTGCGCTCGGCGTCGACCGACTTGAGGAGGAGCTTCGATGAACAAGACATCGAAAATTATTGGTGCGGCCCTAGGCGGAATCGCCGGGGGATTGGCACTGTCGTTCATTCTGTGCGTGGCAACTAGCGTGGTCGCCATTTCGACCGACTCCCGGGCGACGCTGCCGGGTCTTTTTACCGCGACTGCCGGAACCGAAAACGGGGCACTGGCCTTGGAATTCCAGCCCAACTTCGCCGGAATCCTTGTGGTCATAGCGTTGTCGGTGCTTGTGCGCGTGTTGATGGTCGTGCGAAGCAACGATGCGGCCCCTGAACCCTCAGGACATAACTAGTGGGCGGTAACGGATCTCAAGCGCGCGGGATGTAGCTTAATCGCATGATCTCGACAACGGAGTGAAACAATGGAAGCAAACCTCAAGCAGGATATCGTGTACGCCCTCAGGAAAAAGGGCGTAGCAGAAACCGAGATACCGCGCCTCCTCGAGGAAGCGATGGAACAACGCCGGACAGCAGGTGATCGATTCAGCGTTGCCGATTTTTTGGCTAGTGCCCCACGCGGGACTAGCATCTCCAGGGGCACCCGGATCGGTTACATCGCCGCAGTGTTTTTGGTGCTTTGCATTGGCGTGCAGCTGCTCCTTAGCGGGATGTTTAGCGTTCACTTGGGCATTCCTGGCCTCCTGTTCTACTACGGTGCAGCTTTCCTTGGACTGGTGGCCCTCGTGTGCTCCGCCTACTATGTCGACCGCCGGGTTCCCGTCAAATAGCGTGAAGCTGATCGCCTTACCTCAATCTTTTGCGAGGGGCAGCTTCTACCGGGTCAAGACTTTCCCGTTGTCTGATGTCGGCAGCGTCAAGTTGGGCTCGCCCCACCCATCCCTGACTTCCAAGCCACTCAATCCACCGTGAGCCTTCAGTCATTTCGGCCATTTCACTCCCCAATGCGGAAGAGCCAGACTACGTTCTTGGGTACACGTTTGGGGAGGCGCGCTGGCCTTGGAAGCCCGGCCCACGTTTGCTGGAATCGTCGTCGTTGTTGTCTTGACGGTGCTGGCCAGTGTGCTTCAGTTTGTGCGACGCGGCGACGCTGAAGATCCTGCTCCGCGTTGACAGTCCAGCTCCTGGAGGACGACACTTGGGCCGAATGGCCCGTCACGTTGGCAGGGTCGGCCGGCCTGAGGAGGTCCGTGATGATCAGTGCAACGATGGTCGTGGCGACAATTCCGGTAACGGATCTGGAGCGGGCGAAGGAATTCTATGGGGGCATCCTGGGGTTGACCCTCCTCTGGGAAACTCCGGTAGGCGTCCGGTACAGGTGTGGACCAGTCAGTGAGATCTCAGTCTTCAAGCGTCCGCCTACTGCTACCGAGCACACCCTTGCCCACTTCGAAGTGGGCGACATCGAGGCTGTGGTCCATGACCTGGCCGCCAAGGGCGTTGAGTTCCTGGACTACACAGAGGGTCCCCTTGCCACGACAGGGCACATCGCCCAGCTCGGCCCCGCCCGTGGCGCTTGGTTCCGTGATCCCGACGGGAACACCCTCGGCATTCGCCAAGGCTAGAACGATCCCACGAGGCCCGTATAGCCAAGGCGGGACGTCCCAAACACCGTTAATCCCGGCTCCCAGGAAAAATAGTAGGAGTTCCAAGCATTCCTTCCTTCGCTCCATGGTAAATACTAGGAGTTCCTAGTATTCTCGATTCCAAGCGTCAGCCATTTGCATCGAGGGAGCTGTTGAATGAAGATCGTCGTGCTCGTCAAACAAGTGCCGGACACGGCCGAGGAACGGAAACTCGGCCTGGCAACCGGCCAGCTCGACCGTGCGTCCACCGACAACGTTGTCGATGAAATCAACGAGCGCGCCCTCGAGGCCGCGTTGCGCATCAAGGATGCCAACAAGGGCACCGAAGTAGTGGCAATGACCATGGGTCCTGATGACGCCACCCAGTCCTTGCGCAAGGCTCTCTCCATGGGAGCCGATTCAGGGGTGCACATCGTGGATGATTCCCTCAACGGCGCCGACGCCGGCCGAACGGCCGCAACGCTGGCGGCCGCGTTGAGGTCTACCGGATTTGACGTGGTGATGGCCGGCAACGAATCGACGGATGGCCGCGCCGGCGTCGTGCCCGCCATGGTTGCCGAACATCTCCAGCTGCCACTGTTGGGATCATTGATCTCCGCGGAAATCACGGGCGACGGAGTACACGGCGTTCGCCAAGGCGAGGGTGGAACCCTCAATGTCCGTGCCGGACTGCCCGCCATCCTCACCGTGACCGAACGTTTCCCGGAGGCCCGGTTTCCCAACTTCAAGGGGATCCTGACGGCCAAGCGCAAACCCGTCACCACGTTGTCCGTCGGCGAGCTCGACGTCCAGGCAGGCGCCAGCCGCAGCGTAGTGGTCTCGACCGTTGAACGGCCACCGCGCGCAGCCGGACGGAAACTCATCGACGACGGCACCGCGGCCAATGAGCTGGCTGAGTTCCTCGTTGCTAATCGCCTGGTCTGAGGGAGGAAAAGAAATGTCGAACGTCTTGGCACTTATCGAAATTTCACACCGCGGCGGGATTGCCGCTTCCGCCCGCGGGCTGCTGGCTGCCGCAGCCACGCTGGGCTCGCCGGTCGCCGTCGTCGTCTCGTCTGCACCCCTGGCGGACGACGACGTCGCGCGCCTTGGTGAGCTGGGCGCGGCAAGGATCTACTCGGCTGTGACAGCTGCCGCCGGCACTGTTTTGGTGGCACCGGCAGTGGATGCCCTGAGCGGGGCCGTCGACGCCTATGAGCCGGTTGCCGTCCTCACCGCGAACTCGGTGGACGGCCGCGAAGCTGCCGCCCGGCTTGCTGTGCGGGTCGGCGGGAGCGTGCTCGCCGACGTCGTGCAGGTGCGTAGCGACAACGGAACCGTTGTTGCCCAGCATTCGGTGTTTGGCGGGGCCTACACGGTCGAGTCAGTGGTGGAAGGCGGGCTGCCCGTCCTCACCATCCGGCAGGGAGCGATCGAAGGCCAGGCTCCCGCAGCCACGGCAGACCTGGAGACAGTGTCCTTGGAAGCCAGAGCAGAAGGTGCCGCAGTCATTGACCAGTTCAACGACGATGTCGCCGTCTCCGTCCGGCCCGAGCTTCGGACTGCCGCCACGGTGGTCTCCGGCGGACGGGGTTTGGGTTCGTCCGAGAACTTCGTACTGGTTGAACAGCTCGCCGACACCTTGGGGGCGGCGATCGGTGCGTCACGCGCCGCCGTCGACGCCGGGTACATTGCCCAGACGGCCCAAGTAGGCCAGACCGGTGTGAGCGTGTCCCCGCAGCTGTACATCGCATTGGGAATATCCGGTGCCATCCAGCACCGCGCAGGCATGCAGACCGCCAAGACCATTGTGGCCATCAACAAGGACGAGGACGCGCCCATTTTTGACGTGGCCGACTTCGGAATCGTGGGCGATATTTTCACGGTGGTTCCGAAACTCATCGAAGCCGTCAAAGCCCGATCCAACTGACGGCGTAACAGGCTTTGGCCGCTTCGGCCCAAAGCCTGTTAGCTTGATGCGTCCCTGATTGCAAAGTTCTTCCGAGAGGTGTCTGAGAAGATGTCCACCCCCGCGAAAAAGTCGACAGCAACCAAGAGCAAATGGTCCCAACCCGTCTGGGTGGTTCCAGGCGTGCTGATCGTGCTTTTGCTCATCGTCTTGTTGGCCAAATGGTTGACGGGCCTGTCGGGTGTGCAGTCGTTCTTGCACGACTTCCCAGGCGCATCCCGCCTCCCGGAGAACGCTCCTGTGGGTTTCCCGGCCTGGCTCGGATGGCAGCACTTCCTGAACGTGTTCTTCATGGTGCTCATTGTCCGATCCGGTTGGCAGGTCCGCACGGCCAAGCGGCCGCCGGCCCAATGGACCCGCAACAACAAAGGATTCATCCGGACCAAGAATGCGCCAACCAAGATCAGCCTGGACCTGTGGTTCCATCTGACCCTGGATGCCCTGTGGGTGCTGAACGGCATCGTCTTTATCATCGTGATCTTTGCCACCGGGCAATGGATGCGGATCATCCCCACCAGCTGGGATGTCTTCCCGAACGCCATTTCCGCTGCCCTCCAGTACGCATCCTTGAACTGGCCCACTGAGGACGGCTGGGTGAACTACAACGCCCTGCAATTGCTGACCTACTTCGTCACGGTCTTCATCGCAGCCCCTCTTGCCATCATCACTGGCTTGCGTACGTCCTCGGCATGGCCGAAGAAGGCCGGCACGGTGAACAAGGTCTATCCCATCGAACTGGCCCGGGCAGTGCATTTCCCGGTGATGGTGTACTTCGTGCTCTTCACCATCGTGCACGTCACCTTGGTCCTCGCTACCGGGGCGCTGCGCAACCTGAACCACATGTATGGCGGCAGTGACGATATCAACTGGGTTGGTTTCGGCATTTTCGCCGTATCCCTCCTGGTGATTGTGGGCGCGTGGTTCCTCGCGAGGCCGCTGTTCCTTCGCCCTGTCGCTTCGCTGATGGGCAAAGTCAGCAAGTAAACGCATCGAATAGCTAGAAAAACACCGGACAACCCGGGAAAAGGAGTGCCAATGTTTGAGCTCACAGAGGACCAGCAAGCGGTGGTGGAGATGGTGCGCGACTTCGCCACAACGGCCATTGCGCCGCACGCCGCAGAATGGGACGAGACCAAGCATTTCCCTGTGGATGTCCTGCGTGAAGCGGGCACCCTCGGCATGGGAGGCATCTACGTCCGGGAAGAGTTCGGCGGCTCGGGGCTGTCCCGCACGGACGCGGCGCTGATCTTTGAAGAGCTGTCCAAGGCAGACCCCACCATCGCGGCCTACATCTCGATCCACAACATGGTGGTGTGGATGATCGACGCTTTCGGCAACGATGAGCAGAGGGCCCAATGGGTGCCGCAGCTTGCGTCCATGGAGGCACTGGGCAGTTATTGCCTCACGGAGCCGGGAGCCGGCTCGGACGCCGCAGCACTGAGCACCAAAGCAGTGCTCGACGGCGACAGCTACGTTCTTAACGGCACCAAGCAGTTCATCTCGGGCGCAGGAGTTTCCAGTGTCTATGTGGTCATGGCACGGACTGCGGACACGGGCAGCCAGGGGATCACCGCAATCGTTGTCCCTGCGGACGCGCCGGGCCTGTCCTTCGGCCCGAATGAAAAGAAGATGGGATGGAACGCCCAGCCCACCCGGCAGGTCATCTTCGAGGACGTACGGGTCCCGGTGGCGAATCGCCTTGGCGAGGAAGGCAGCGGATTCGGCATCGCCATGAAGGGCCTCAACGGAGGCCGGGTCAATATGGGCGCTTGTTCCCTGGGCGGTGGCCAGGCGGCCCTGGAGAAGTCCATCGCCTACCTCAAGTCACGCTCGGCTTTTGGTGGCCCGCTCATCAACCAGCAGTCCCTGCTGTTTGATATCGCCGATATGGATACGGAACTCGAAACTGCCAGGACCTTGATCCTCCGGGCCGCTGACGCCTTGGATCGCGGCGCCCCGGACGCCGTGAGGTTGTGCGCAATGGCGAAGCGCGTCGCCACAGACGCCGGTTTCAACGTGGCAAACAAGGCCATCCAACTGCACGGCGGCTACGGCTACCTGTCGGAATACGGCCTCGAGAAGATTGCCAGGGACCTGCGCGTCCACCAGATCCTGGAGGGCAGCAACGAAATCATGCGACTCATCGTTGGACGGCTCGCCGTAGGGGCATAAAGCACGCAGCACAAGAATGGCCGGGCCTCTCTGGAGGTCCGGCCATTCGTTTGGCGGGTCAATCGTTCCGGGCGGATACGGCCCGGCAGGGTCTTAGAGCTTGTCGTCTTAGAGCTTGTCGAAGTCGGCTTCGTCCACGGTGTCATCTGCCGGAGCGGTGGCGCCTGCACCGATCGCGGCCTTCGAGCCGCCGGACTTCAAGGCCGCCAGGCGAGCCTCGATTTCCGTCTGCTCGCCGAGGTCCTCAAGCTGGTTGAACTGTGCGTCCAGGCTGGAGGCTGCAAGCTCCTGCTGGCCGAGGACCTTGGCCTCTTCGCGGCGGATCTTCTCTTCGAAGCGGCCCACCTCGCTGGTGGGGTCCATGATGTCGATGCTCTTGAGGGCGTCGTGCACCTGGGTCTGGGCAGCAACCGTCTTGGAGCGGGCAACCAGCTCATTGCGCTTGCTGGTGAGCTCGTTGAGCTTGCCCTTCATCTGGTCGAGACCGCTCTTGAGCTTGTCCACGACCTCCGACTGGGAGGAGATGTTGGGCTCGGCAGCCTTGGCCTCGTTCTCGGCTGACATCTGGCGCTGGATGGCCACCTTGGCAAGGTTGTCGAACTTCACGGCGTCGGCCGCGTTACCTGCAGCACGGTACTCGTCCGCCTTACGGGAAGCCGCGAGGGCCTTGTTGCCCCAGTCCTGGGAGTTCTTGATGTCCTCGTTGTAGTCGGCCTGGAGCATGCGGAGGTTGCCGATGGTCTGCGCCACGGCGGACTCGGCCTCGGCGATGTTGTTCGAGTAGTCGCGGACCATTTGGTCCAGCATCTTCTGGGGGTCCTCAGCTTGGTCGAGCAAGGCATTGATGTTCGCCTTGGCGAGCTGTGCGATCCGCCCGAAAATGGACTGCTTAACCATGGTGTTGCCTTTCGTCCTGCTCAGTGGTGCCCACTGAATCCAGTGATCAGTTCTTGTACCGCTTCTACGTGGGGGACAGACCCCCCACCTAGTCTTCGTGAGTTAGAAGCTGCCGGAGTCGCCGCCGCCGAAGTCACCTCCGCCGCCTCCGCCGTCGCCACCGAAGAATCCTCCGCCGCCTCCGCCGCCTCCGCCGTCGCCACCGAAGAATCCGCCTCCGCCACCGCCGTCGTTTCCACCGCCCCAGCCGCCTCCGCCGCCGTGCAGGATGGAGTTGATGAGGATGCCGCCGAGGATTGCTCCGCCGAGGCCACCGCCATTGCCTCCGCCGCCGAACATTCCGCCACGGCCGTAGCCTTGGTTGGCGAAGCCGCCGAATTGATCGACGTCGGACTGTGCCAATTGTGCGGCTTGTGATGCCAGCGCCTGGGCCTGCTGGGCGTACGTCAGCGCGGTGACCGGGTCATTGCGGGAAATGGACAGGGCGTAGTCGAGATTCCGTTGGGCTTCGGCCAAGCGGGTACGGGCCTCGGGGCCAACGCCGCCGCGTCGCGCCGCTATGTAGTCCGAGGTAGCGCTGATCTGGGACTGGGCAGCCATGATGGTCTGCTGGAGCGCGGCCTGTGCGCGCCTTGCCTGTTCCTGTTGGTCACGGATTCCCGAGAGGGACTGGTCCAAGGCCTGGTGCGCCTTCTCCACCCGGTCCAGGGTGGCAATGGGATCGATCTTCCCGCCCTGGATTTCAATTTTGACCTGCGCCAGCGCGGCTTCGACTCCGGCCACCGGGCCAGCCAGTTCCGGATGTTCGCCGGACTGGATCATCGCTTTGGCCTGTGCCAGGTCCTGGCTGGTCTCCACCACGGCGCCCTCTAGCGAATTCCGGGCTTCGTCGAGGCTGCCCGCGACCTTGGAGATGGCGTCGATCAGCACGTTGGTCTGGTGCAGGCCCTCTTCCGCAGCGCGGACTGCTACTGCGGCAAGGCTGCTTTCACCCGCGGCGAGCTTTTCCTGTGCCGTAGTTGTCGCGTGCCGAACGAAGGCAAGCCGGTCCTTTGCCTGGGTGATGTTGTCGCTCACGTGGCCAAGTGCGCTGTCTGCGTACTTCTCGCGCAGGCCGTTGAGCGATTGCTCCGCGCTGCTGATCTTTGCCTCGGCTTCGTTGGCGCCGGCAGCAACAGTGGCCAAAGCCTGGGGCGCGTTCTTCTCAAGCTCTCGCAGGGAATCGAAATCGGCTTTCTGCTCGCGCAGCGACTCGAGGGCAGCCTCCGAGCGTCGGATGATTTCACCAAGCCAACTGCGCTGCTGCTCTTCGGTGTCCGGGATGTGGTCGTCGAGTTGTTGCTGCAGCTTGAAGGATTCGGTCATGTGGTTCTTTGCTTCCAGCAAGGCCTTGGTGAAGTTCCCGACGGCGGCATCGCCATATTGCGCCTGGGCGAAGCCGAGCTCCTGCTCGCTGGACTTGATGGTGTCATCCGCTTCGATGAGCAGGGTGCCGGCTTTGCGCCGCAATTCCGCGATGCTCAAGGCGGCCAGGGGATCGAGCTGTTCTCCCTGCGGGCCGTAGCTGGCACTGGATGCCTGGATCTTCTTGCGGCGATTGCGGAAGTACAGGTACGTGCCTACGCCTCCAGCCGCAACCACGCCGGCGCCGATCAAAACGACTGCACCCGAGTCGCCGCTCGGGACTGTGCCGCTGCCCCCGCCAGCGGCATCGCCGACTGCGGCTGCTGTGTCAATGGCGGCCTGGGCGTAGTCCCGCTTGCCCGCGCCCAAGTTGGCCGCGATGGCATTGGACGAAATGGTTGACCTTTTGGAATAGATCGCACTGGCCGAGTTGGGGGCGAAGTAGTACTGACCGGCGGTGGAGATGGCCAGAATGACGTCCGCCCGGCCCATGCCCTTCTTGGTGGCCACTGCCGTGGCCCAAGCCTCGGGGGAGGAGGGGTTTTCGAAGGAATTCACCGTGACCACGTACAAATTGTATTTGTGGTCTTTCAAGAGCTTTTGGATGGCGTCCTGGACCTCGCCCTTCCGGCTTCCCAAAACGTTCGCGTTGTCCACGATGTTCTGGCCGGACGGGATGGTCACCGGGTCGGCTGCCCAGGCTGCTGCGGCCGGAAAGGCCAGCATTCCAGCCAAGCCGATGACGGCGAGTACACGTTTCAACATTGACCGCATGTGCAACCCTTCAGCACGTCTGCGATTGGTCCGGGCCGGAACAATCGAAACAGAATGCATCAGCGCCCCCACGCATGGTTATCAAGCCGCAGGTCGCTGTGGCAATTCCACTTGATACTATGGTGCACCTTTTGGAGCGTCCACAGCGGTAAATATGCCGCCAGCGAAACGGGGAGAGATCCGCCCTTCTCCAGCGTTGAGGGGGCTAGCCGGCGCCATTCGAGGGCACAAGACCGTTCCGATGACGGCGTTCAGCAAGCTCCCAGCGAACGTCGACTCTTGATCCAGCAAGAGCGACGATAGTTAAGGGGACGAGGAAGAAAGGAAGTCCCATGACGGAGAACCCAGCACAGGGCGCCGCGCCTGAGAACAATGGCCCCGAGAACCATGGTCCTGAGAGCACCGGCAAGGCGGAGGCGGACAAGCAAGCCAACTCCCAGCCTACGGCCCCGCTGCCGGCATACCAGCCGGGTCAGGATTTCACAGCGAAGCCCGAATACCCGGCGCAGCCCGAGTATCCGGCGCAGCCGGAATACCCGGCGCAGACCCCGGTCGCTCCGGCACCGTGGGCCCAGGCGCCGTCCGAAAACGCTACCGAGCAGATCCAGGCTCAGCACAGCGCGCCGCAGAACGGAGCGCCCCAACACGGCGCACCCCAGCACAGCGCGGGACCGCAACACCCCTACCCGCAACACCAGCCTTTCTACGGGGGACCGAACCCCGCGCAGCACTATCCCACGCAACAGTTCCCGGCCCACCCGGGCGGTCCGGCGGCTACCCCTAAGCGCAAGCCGGTCTTCGGCGTCGGAACCTTGGTGGCCTGCATCCTGGCAGCCGGTCTCGTGGGTGGAGGCGTTGTGGCCGCCAGCGATCAGTTGTTCAGTAGCCGGACCCCGGCGGCCGCCAGCAGCAACCAGACGGGAACGGTGATCGTCAATAACACGGACGATGTCAACGCCATCACCGCAGCCGCCGCCAAAGCCACGCCCAGCGTCGTGACCATCATGGCCTCGAGCGGAAACCAGGGTGGAACCGGTTCGGGCATCATCCTCGACGACCAGGGCCACATCCTGACCAACACCCACGTGGTGACCCTTGACGGAGCCAGCGCCAACGCCGCGATTGAAGTGCGGTTGAGCGATGGACGCGTCCTGAAGGCGACGGTAGTGGGTACGGACCCGCTTTCGGACCTCGCCATCATCAAGGTGGACAACGCCTCCGGTCTCGTGCCAGCTACCCTGGGTGATTCCAGCAAGATCAACGTCGGGGACAACGCAATCGCCATCGGCGCTCCGCTCGGCCTGCCCGGCACGGTCACCGACGGCATCGTCTCCACGCTCAACCGCACCATCAGCGTGGCATCCTCGGCTGTTCCCAACGGCGGCTCCGACAATTCGCAAAGTGGCGGCCAAGGCGGATTCCAATTCGCCCCTCCAGGCGGCGGCCAGAGCCAGAGTAGTGCGGGCCAGGGCACGGTGTCGCTCAACGTCATCCAGACCGACGCGCCGATCAACCCGGGCAACTCCGGTGGAGCGCTTGTCAACACCAAGGGCGAGATCATCGGTGTGAACGTGGCGATCGCTTCCGCCGGCAGCAGCAGTTCCTCGTCTTCGTCCAGCGGCAACATCGGTGTGGGCTTCAGCATCCCCATCAACAACGCGAAGCGTATTGCGCAGGAACTCATCAAGAACGGCAAGGCCACCCACGGGCAGTTCGGCGTCAGCGTCCAGCCTAAGTCGGCTACGGGAAGCAGTTCCGGGTTCTCGGTGGGGGCGCAGGTCGCAGCCGTGACCGCGGGCTCCGCCGCTGAGAAGGCCGGACTCAAGGTGGGCGACGTCGTCACCAAGTTCGCCGGGATGGACATCACCGATCCCGAGCAGCTCACCGCTGCGGTCCGTGAGCAGCCAGCAGGCGCAACGGTCAAGGTGACCGTCCAGCGCGGCAGTCAGACGCAGGAACTCGACGTGACCTTGGATGCAGCTCCGTAACGGCTGCCCTGTAATAGCCATGCAGTAGCAGTGGATTCCAGCGGGGCAAGCAGTTAGCGGTCGACGACGGCGGGCGGCACCACAGCGGTGCGGCCCGCCGTCTCCGTGTGCTCTTACGCCTGTAGGCGGGAGCCATCCACGAAACAGGAGTTAATGCGGGTACCCGGCGTTGTCCGACTTGTCCCGCAATATGCTTAGCTAGGACGAGCCCGTACGCTGGGCACTCTTGGCCATGCGCCTAGTTGCTGGCCATCCCCGAGCATGGAAGGCTGCCTCGAACACAGTGGGAGATACATTGAAGATTGTTGTTCTGGTCAAGCACGTCCCGGACGCGCAGTTCGACCGACACCTCACCGGCCCAGGCAACACCACGGACCGCGACGAGAGCATCCTGTCCGAACTGGACGAGTATGCGCTTGAAGCTGCGTTGCAGCTCAGCGAGGCCCGCGGCGGTGCGAAGGCCGGCAACGAGGTCATCGCCTTGAGCATGGGTCCCGCCGGTGCCGTGAACGCCGTCAAGAAGTCCTTGCAAATCGGTGCCTCCTCAGGAGCGCATTTGAGCGACGACGCCTTGGCCGGTTCCGACGCCGCCGCCACCTCGCTGGCCCTCGCCGCGGCAATCCGTTATCTCGGCGCCGACTCGCCCGTGGACCTCGTCCTGACCGGCATGGCCTCGACAGACGGCGAAACGTCCTTGGTTCCGGCGCAACTCGCTGAGCGTCTCGGACTCCCTCAAGTCACTTTTGCTTCCTCCCTGGAAGTCAATGGCGAACATGTCGTCGCGCGCCGTGACGGTGACGCCCACGCGGACACCGTGGAGGCAACGTTGCCCGCGCTGGTATCCGTGACGGACCAGATCAACGAGCCGCGATACCCCAACTTCAAGGGCATCCTTGCCGCCAAGAAGAAGAAAATCACGGCACTCACCCTGGCCGACATCGGCGTCGATGCCGCGCAGGTGGGCGCTGCGGGTTCGTTGACCGCCGTCGAGACCGCTGAGGCGCGCCCGCCGCGCACGGCCGGCACCATCATTACCGACGAAGGCGACGCCGGCATCAAGCTGGTTGAGTTCCTGGCCGCCCAGAAGCTGCTCTAAGAGGATTCCGACACATGGCAAAAGCACTTGTATTCATTGACAACCCGGGCGCGGCGCTCAAGAAGAGCAGCCTGGAACTCCTGACGATCGCACGTTCCCTCGGGGAAGCGGTGGTCGCCTTCAACGGCGAGCTGCACGACGACGTCGCCGCCGCCCTGGGGGCGCACGGAGCCTCGGTTCTCTACCGCCCGTCCGCTACGGACCTGGACGACTACCTGGTTGCGCCGAAAGCCGCATATCTTGCTGCGGCAGTTGCGGCCTCCGGGGCCGGGACCGTCCTGCTCGAGAACACGGCCGACGGCAAGGAAATCGCGGCCCGTCTCGGCGTGAAGCTCAACGCCGGCGTCATCACCGATGTGGTGGGCGTCGACGCCGATGGCACGGCCCACAAGTCGGTCCTGGCCGGCTCATACACCACCACGGCCAAGGCGCGCACCGCCGTCGCCGTGCTCACGGTCAAGCCGAACAGTGTCGACGTCGAGGCCCCGGCCGCGGCAGGCACGCCTGAAGCCGTCACTATCGACGTCCCGGCCGATGCCACCGCGAATGCCGCGCGGGTCACCGGGCGCGCGGAAAAGCCGGCCAGCGGCCGTCCCGAGCTTACCGAAGCCCGGATCGTGGTTGCCGGTGGACGCGGTGTCGACGGCGACTTCGGTCCCTTGGAAGAACTGGCCGACGCGCTGGGCGGTGCACTCGGGGCTTCCCGTGCCGCCACGGATGCAGGCTGGATCGGCCACGACTACCAGGTTGGCCAGACGGGCAAGACCGTGTCCCCGCAGCTCTACATCTCGGCGGGCATCTCCGGAGCGATCCAGCAGAAGGCCGGGATGCAGACCTCCAAGGTCATCGTCGCGATCAACAAGGATGCGGAATCGCCGATCTTCGAAATCGCGGACTTCGGCATCATCGGTGACCTCTTCAAGGTTGTTCCGCAGGCCACCGAAGAGATCAAAAAGCGGAAAGGCTGATCCCTTTGTCTTCTGACGCTATGTCAGCAAAGAGCCCGTTCAACGCCTCCACGGAGCGCGTTGAGCGGGTGCTTTGTTTTACCGCCCACCCGGACGACGTCGACTTTGGCGCGGCCGGCACCATTGCTGCCTGGACCGCTGCCGGCGTCGAGGTCAGCTACTGCGTCGTGACCGACGGCGACGCCGGAGGCTTCGATCCTGCCCACCGCGAAGAGATCATTGCGATGCGCGCAGACGAGCAGAGACAAGCCGCTGCCCTCGTCGGCGTGACGGATGTGCACTACCTCCATGAGCGCGATGGCTACCTCGAACCGACGCATGAGGTCATCAAGCAAGTGGTGAAGCTCATCCGCGAAATCCGCCCCGACGTGGTCCTGGCCATGCACCCGGAACGCAATTGGGACAGGATCCAGAAGAGCCATCCGGACCACCTCGCCGTGGGGGAGATCGTGACCCGCGCGGTGTACCCCGCGCTTGAGAACCCTTTTGCCTACCCGGAACTGGCAGAAGCCGGTCTCGATGCCTACAAACTGCCATGGCTGTGGCTCTTCGCCGGTCCCGAAACCCGTGAGAACTATTTCGTGGATGTCACTGAACACATCGACGCGAAACTGGCTGCCATTCGGATCCACGCGAGCCAGCACCCCGATCTGGAAGGCATGGAACGGGCTGTCCGGGGCATGCTCCGGCACAATGCCTCGCGTGCCGGCATGCCGGACGGGCGCAGCGCCGAGGCGTTCCATGTGGTGGAAATCAACGGTTCCCAAACCATCGCCGGTTTCTGAAATTGCTGATGTGTAACCTGTGTCATATGCTTAGTCTCGTTTAAATCATATTTAATTGAGGAAGGCAGACTTTGATGGCGAAGACTGCACAACAGCCGGTATTGGTGATCATGGGCGTCTCCGGTTCCGGTAAATCGACAGTGGCCGGCGTATTGGCCGGCCGGCTGGGTTGGGACCTCGCCGAAGGCGACGACCTGCACCCGGAAGCGAACGTGGCAAAGATGCAGGCAGGGCACGCACTCAGCGATGAGGACCGTTGGCCCTGGCTGGACATCATTGCCGAATGGATCAGGGAGCGCACTGCAGCAGGAAAGCCGGGCATCATCACGTGCTCGGCCTTGAAGAAGCGTTACCGGGACGTCCTGCGCGGCGAGGGCGTCGTGTTCGTCTTCCTCCAGGGGAGCAAGGACAAGATTTCCGACCGGCTGGCTTCGCGCCACGGACACTTCATGCCTCCTTCGTTGCTGGAATCCCAGTTCGATGCATTGGAGGAACCTACGGAGGAAGAGAACCACATCTCACTGTGCGTCTCGGCTTCTCCGGCGGAAGAGGCAGACGAAATCATCGAACGGCTCGGCCTTGAGGCACAGCAGGCCCATCCGGTCGGTGGCGCTGCGTGAACTGGACCGGGCACGACACCCAACTCCTCGTGGTCGCGGCCATCGGCATTGCGCTGATTGTCCTGCTGATCGCAAAATTCAAGGTCCACCCCTTCCTATCCCTCGTGCTGGGTTCGGCATTCGTCGGCCTGGCATCCGGAGTTGGACTCGACAAGGTCATCAGCAACTTCGAAGACGGCGTAGGTGGCGTCCTCAAGGAAGTCGGACTCCTGATTGCCCTCGGCGCCATGCTGGGTAAGCTCCTGGCGGACTCCGGCGGTGCCAACCGGGTAGTGGATACCCTGCTGGAAAAGGCCAAGGGCAACAGGGTCGTCTGGATGATGACCCTGGTGGCGGTCATCATCGGCCTGCCGATGTTCTTCGAGATTGGCCTCGTACTGCTCCTGCCGGTGATCGTCCTGGTCACCCAGCGCTCCAAGATGAAGCTCATGCGCATCGCCATTCCGGCGCTTGCCGGCCTTTCCGTGCTGCACGGCCTCGTGCCGCCGCACCCCGGGCCACTCATCGCCATCAGCGCGGTGAAGGCTGAACTGGGTACCACCTTGGCTCTGGGACTCCTGGTCGCCATCCCCACGGTGATCATTTGTGGTCCGCTGTTTTCCCGTTTGGCCGCGCGTTGGGTTCCTGTGGATGCCCCGGCGGTGGCCGGCGGCGTCGACACCCAGCACGCCGTCGACCTCAGCGAAGTCAAGCGCCAGCCGAGCTTCCTCGTCACCCTGCTGACCATCATCTTCCCGGTGGTGCTCATGCTGCTGAAGGCCATCGCGGACATTGCCTGGCCGGACGCTGCGCATGCCCCCATGATCCGCACCGTCCTGGATTTCATCGGCCAGCCCCTGGCTGCCATGACGTTGGCCGTGCTCGCCGCGATGGTGACATTTGGCTATACCGTTGGATTCACCGGTAGCAAGATCACGTCCAAGCTCAGCGCGAGCCTCGGACCGATCGCCGCGATCCTTTTGATCGTGGGCGCCGGCGGCGGCTTCAAGCAGACCCTCATCGGGGCCGGCGTCGGCGACGCAGTCAAGAAGTGGGCCGAGGGCGCCAATATGTCCGTGCTGGTCCTGGGCTTCATTGTGGCAGTGGCGCTCCGCCTGGCCACGGGCTCGGCAACGGTCGCCACGGTGACGGCCGCGGGCATCGTGGCTCCGCTGGCCAGCAGCCTGACCCTGACGCACGCAGCGCTCCTCGCCTTGGCGATCGGTGCCGGCTCGCTCTTCCTGTCCCACGTCAACGACGCCGGGTTCTGGCTTGTGAAGGAACTTTTCGGCCTGACGGTCGGGCAGACGTTCAAGACGTGGTCGGTCATGGAGACGCTCATCTCGGTGGTCGGTTTCTCCTTCATCATGGTGCTCTCGCTGATCATTTAGCGGGGCTACCCAGCAGCCAGTACGACGGCGGCCCGCCCCCTGTGTTTCCAGTGGGGACGGGCCGCCGTCGCGCTATTCAGGAGAGATGCCCTAACTGAGCTTTTCTGCTGCGTAGACCTTGATGCCTTCCAGCAGGTAGGGCGCCAGACCGACGCGGACCTTGTCGTAATTGGCGGTGAACCGGGGGTCGTCCACATACATCTGTCCCAAGCCCACGTAGGATTCAGCGTTTGGCGTCCAACTGGCGCAGATCCACTTGTAATGCCGGCCGACGGCTGCCTGGACGTCCGGGTGGTCCGCCGGAAGGGCGGCGTCGAAACACCGGGCGAGATCCTGGTTCAGGGCCGCGTACTCCTCCATGAAGGCCTGTTTTTGATTCGTTGTCATCGCCGAGTGCCGTGCCTTGCTCACGTCGACGGCCCGATCGCCCCAGCGTTCGCGCGCCTCGGCTTCGTAGGGGTTGTTGTCGAAATCCTTGAAGATGTTCTCCGCGGTCATGGTTTCTCCTTGACGTAGTGCTGCGATAGTGGCGTCGACCGTCCGGGACATCCGGTCCAGTCGCTCGCGCTCGGCCAGCAGCCAGTTCCTGTGCACGGCAAGTGCCTCCACAGGATCGGTCTGGCCATCCAGAACTTCGCCGATGGTCTCGAGCCCAAGGCCAAGTTCACGAAGCAGAAGGATCTGCTGCAGGCGCAGCAGCTCAGGCTGGCCGTAGTACCGGTAGCCGTTGTGTCCCGTATGGGCAGGCTCCAAGAGTCCGAGTTGGTCATAGTGGCGCAAGGTTCGCGAGGAAACCTTGCTGGCCTTGGCCAGTTCGGAAATGGTCCAGGTATCTGCCTTGTCCTGCTTCATATGTCCAGCGTAGAAGTTGACGCTACGTCAAGGTCAAGACCCGTCGCCAGGAACCCTCGTCGGCGAATTCCGTCGTTACTACGTGAGAGGCGCTGCGGCGACCGTCGGGAGCGTCGGTTTCTTGGAGCCGCCCACGGGTTCCACCGTGATGCCGATGGCTGCCGCGCTGGAAATGCCGGAGACAACCGCCGGATGGCTCAAGGCTTGGGCGTCCATGAGTCCCTGGGATACGGGGTCGGAGCCGTCCTTGGGAATAAGCCACATCTGATAGACCTTGCCGGCCGGGGGCGCCGGAACTCCGTTCATGCGGACCACCACAGCGTTCTTCGAGCTGGAGATGGACACGGTGGCAGTGCCGCCGCCGTTGACGTTGACGGTGGCTTGCCGGACATCGCCGGCCTGCAGTACTTGGTTCACGGGATCGTTCTGCCCGGCTACATAGACGCCCACGCCCACACCGCCAAGCGCGATTACCGCAGCCGCCGCAGCGGCTGCCACCCAACCACGGACGCCGCCGAAACGTCGGCGATCCCGTCGGTTCCGGGCCGCGGCGAGGTCCACGACGTCGGGGGTAACGTGCATCGTGGGGCCGGCCGGCGCTTCGGGAACGGAAGATGGTGCGGACGCTGTGCCGGTTTGTGCGGTACGGGGTTGTTGCGGGAGTTGCCGCAGAATGTCCTGCAAGAGCCCGGGCCGCGGTTCGGCCTCGTCGGCGAAGGAGGTGGCGAGGGTTTCGCGTGACTGCCTGACCCGCTCAAGGAACGCCGAGCGTTCGGGCGCGGTGGCAATGTAGTTGTCGATTTCCGCTCGCTCGGCGTCGCTCAAGGCGTCGAGGGCATAGATCTCGGCAAGCTCCAAGACACGGCCTTCGGCAAGATCAGTGGCTATGTCGGTGGCAAACATCCTGCGGAGGTGACCTTCCTTCCCGGCATTCTGCTTGTTGTCATCGTGTTCGGTCATGTCAGCTCACCCCCAGGCAAGTCTTGAGTCGAAGAAGTCCATCGCGGATGCGGGACTTGATGGTCGGAATCGCGGCACCGAGTTGATCGGCGACCTCCCGGTAGGTGAGCCCGCCATAGTAGGCGAGCCGCACGGATTCCAATTGCGTTTCCGTAAGGGTGCCAAGGCAGCGGGTGACGGCCTCGGCCTCAAGCCGGCTGCTGGCTTCTTCTTCCACCGAATCGTGGTCAAGGAGCTGGCTCGCAGCGCCATATTTCGCTTCGCGGTCCGTAGCGGACTGGGCCGAGCGGACGCGGTCGATCGCGCGCCGATGGGTGATGGTCATGAGCCACGCGAGGGGACTGCCCGCCTCGGGGTTGAATTTGGCCGCGTTCTGCCAGACCTGGATGAAAACTTCCTGGGTGGTATCTTCGCTCAAGCCCGCATCCACCAAGACGCGCTTGGCCATGCCGAAGACCCGCCGCGCAGTGAGCCGGTAGAACTCGCTGAAGGCAGCCCGGTCACCGTCGGCCATCAACCCCAGCAATTCCGCAAGCTGCGCATTGGAGCCGGCTATCAGGCCGGGGGCCTCGGGGCCTTGCACATTCGGTGTATCCATCACCGTCCAGCATAGGTTGCCCGTGACCCTGGCAGTACCAGAAGCACTGCGAGTCTTGAGAGTAGTCACCTGCGCCCCTTCCGCGGCCGTCGCTTCGCCGGCTCCTTGCTTCGCAGGCCAGGAGCCTGCCCAGGCTGTCGGTGCCTGCATAGGGTATTCGGTGCAGGGGGAGTTTTGGATGGGTGATCCGCGGAGGTGAGCTATCGGGGCGGCCAGGCCATCCCGCTAGAGCTTCGCGCCGGCAAAACCATGCTGACGCCAGGCCTCGTACACCGCGATTGAGGCGGCATTGGCAAGGTTCAGCGAGCGGAGGGACGGCAGCATGGGGAGCCGAACGCGGGCCGTGACGTGCGGGTCCTGTTTCAGCCAGTCCGGAAGACCGACGGACTCGGGTCCGAACAGCAAAACATCGCCCTCCTCGTAAGCAATGTCCGTATAGGAGGATTCGCCGTCGGACGTGAATGCGAAGACGCGCTCGGGTTGCAAAGCCGCCCACGCAGCCTCGATGTCCTTGTGCACCGTGACCACCGCGAGGTCATGGTAGTCCAGCCCCGCGCGGCGCAGCTTCGCGTCGGAGAAGTCGAAGCCCAGCGGCTCCACGAGGTGGAGCTCCGCGCCGGTGATGGCGGCGAGCCGGATGGCGTTTCCCGTGTTGCCCGGGATTTCAGGGGTGTGGAAGAGGATGCGGAACACGTATCAATCCTAGCCAGCGAAAATACAGGGTTGTTCCCGCAGGCTCAGTGCATGCCTCGCAGCAGCCGGGCCAGGACCGGGACAACCACAGTGTTGGGCACCGGGCCTGAACTCAGGAACTGCTTGAGGCCGCGGGCCAGCCCGGAGGCATTGACGATTTGCACCGAACCGAAATCTCCGTCCGCGCGCCGGTAATGGTCGATGACCGGCTCGTGCGGGTTGCCGTCCTGGCTATGGACTACTACCCAACCCGTCACATTCAGTTCCGGGAAGATCTCCTGCATGTGGCGGACGATCAGCTCGAGTTGCGGCGGTGGCACCGAACGGCCGCCATGCTTGAGCGCCACACCGTCCCAGGCGTAGGCGCCCTTGGGCAGCAGCATGGAACCGATCAGCGCCAGGCGGTAGCCGGCAAGCAGGGCGTGATCGATGTGGCTGTCGTCCGAGGGGGAGCGGAGCCCGTTGACGAGGCGTGCTGAGGGGATGGCCGGCAGGATCTGGCGGCTGATGAGCTGGACTGTCCGCATTTCGCGCTGAATGCGGGCTTCGGCGCCGAAGATTCCACGCTTCCGGGGAATCCCGTGGATCTGCAGGGCGGCCTCGCCCTTGGAGAGCAGGGGCACCTCGAGGGGATCATCGAAAGGCGGGACATAGACGGGAGCGTCTCCGGCGGTGTTGCGCGGGGCATTCGGCCGGTGGACCCCGGTGGTGCGGGTTTCCGATCCGGGGGCGCCGGCCCCGCCGTAGTCCGGTCTTTGCGTTGGGAAGGGGGTCGACCTGCCCGAAACGCCGCTCGCATAGCGGCGGTCGTACTCCGCACGTCGTTTGGGATCAATCAGGGTCTCGTAAGCGAGCGTGACCTGTCGAAAGACTTCAGGATCACCGCCATGGTCCGGGTGGGCGTTCCTCGCAGCCTTTCGGTAGGCCACTTTGATCTCCTTGTCCGTCGCTGTGACGGGAACCCGGAGGATCTGATAGTGGGAACTGCTGCCCTGAGCCAACCACGGGCCTTTCTCTGGGATTCTGAAGATTCCCGCCGCCCCGGTGCGGAGTGGCGATCTTGGCAAGTCTAGCCAGCCCACCATGAGAACGACGGCGGCCCGGGCTTTAGTTCCCCGGGTCCCGCCCGTGCCGGTGGCATGATTCATGCTGTGAACTCCTCGGCCGGCCCCAATCATCCCTTTGAGCTACCAGGCGCCGGCACTGAAGGCCTGAATGGCTCGCCCCGCCGGAGGATCGTGCTGGCGGTCAATCCCGCTGCAGCGTTTGGCCGGCACGCCCTTGCCGGGGACGAAGCCGCCCGCTGCCTCCGCGCCGCGGGTCTCGACGTCGTCGTACTTCGGCGCAACAGCATGGACGCCCTGCGGGAAGCGGTAGACGAAGCGCTTCGCGCAGGCGCCGGAGCCTTGGTGGTGGTGGGTGGCGACGGCATGGTCCATTTGGGCGTCAACTCTCTTGGCAGGACCGGGTTGCCGCTCGGGATTGTTCCCGTGGGTACGGGAAACGACGTAGCCCGGATGCTTGGACTGCCTTTGCAGGACATCGCGGGATCGTGTGCCCGCGTGATCTCGGCGCTCGCCGACGGCGGCCGGGTCCTCGACGCAGGCCGCATCACCGCTGGCGGACGGACCATATGGTTCGCCGGGGCCGTATCCGCGGGATTCGACGCCGCTGTCAATGAACGGGCCAACTCCTGGAGGTGGCCCCGCGGTACGCTCCGCTACACGCTGGCGATGCTCCGGGAGCTCGGATCGTTCCGGGCCATCAACTACACCGTGACGGCCGACGGCGCGGCATCGAGGGAGGGCGCCATGCTGATTTCGGTGGCCAACGGCCAGTCGATCGGCGGTGGGATGCGCATCGTCCCGGATGCCGCGCCCGACGACGGGTTGCTGGATCTGTTTATCGTCAAGCCTTTGTCCCGGCTAGCCTTCCTTGCGGTCTTCCCGAAGGTCTTCTCCGGCCGGCATACCTCGCACCCGGCGGTGGAAATCCGCCGGGTCCGCTCAGTGCGCCTTGCCGCCGAGAACGTGGTGGCCTACGCCGACGGTGAGCGGATCGGACTCCTTCCCGTGGAAATCGACGTGGTTCCGGGCGCCCTGCGGGTCCTGGCCTGACCAGGCCGGTCAGCGACGGGCGGCCACGGCCAAGCGGTTGAGCGCGAGTGCGCCCACGAGCAGTCCGAAGTCGCGGAGGGCGACGTCGAAGAAGTTCCCGAGCACCAGCAGGTTCACGATGATGCCCAGAAGCCACACGGCCACCAGGAGCGAGCCGAAGCGCGGACGCACAGCTACCGCAATGCCGGCCACAATCTCCACGACGCCCACGATGTACATGAAGGTCTGGGCCGGGACCGGAATCACGGAGGTGGCCGCGGGGGCCAAGTAGATCGTCCAGTGGGTGAGTAGGTTGGCGAACTTGTCCAGGCCGAAAATGATCGGCGCCACGGTGAACACGGTCCGAAGGAGCAGGAATGCCTGCCGCTGGGGATCCATGGACATCAGCGATCCGGTTTTCGCTTGAGCTGGGGATGATGCGGTGTTCATGATTGCTTCTTTCTAAAAATGGATAATTTGATTTTAGAAAGTTCGGAAGGATTAAGCAATGAGTGTTGATTTTAGAGTTAAGCTGGATGCATGACCGGACTTCCCTGGCTGCGTCGACTCTCCGCTGTGGCATCCCTCGACGACGGCAACCGCCGCCGCTTGTACGAGCACGTCTGCGCCGCAAGCGATGCAGTCAGCCGCGACGACGCCGCGATGGCTCTCGGGCTTCCCCGCAGCACTGCCTCCTTCCACCTGGACCGGTTGGTCCGCGACGGGCTCCTGAATGTTGAATTCCGCAAGCTCGGGGGCAAGGTTGGTCCGGGTTCCGGGCGCCCCGCGAAGCTGTATGCGCCCGTCATTGATGAGATCGGCGCCTCTGTTCCGGAGCGCCACTATGACCTCGCCGGGGAAGTGATGGCCTCTGCCATCCAGGACTTGATGGCGAAGGGTGGTTCCCCGCGGGAAGCGCTCCTCGAAACCGCCTACGCCCGGGGCCGCGAGGCCGGCAGTACGGAGCCGCACTTCGAGGATGTCCTGGCGAGCTATGGTTACAGGCCGGAAGCTGACGACGACGGCGGGTACTCCTTGGTCAATTGCCCGTTCCACAGGCTGGCCGAAAGCCACACGAACGTGGTCTGCGCCATGAACGGCGCCTTCCTGAGCGGAGCGGCAGCCGCGTGCGGAATTGCCGAGGACCGGATCGCCGATGACAACCGCGAAGGCCATTGCTGCGCAAGGATCCTTCCGACATCGTGATCCGTCCCGCGGATTAGGGGAGCGGCCTAGGGGGGTCTGCCTGGGCAGGCGCCTTCCGCGCCGGAGCCTGAATTCGCGGGCCTCGATAGACTTGGGTGGTGCCTGTTTACCTGGACCATGCCGCCACCACGCCCCTTGCTGCAATTGCCCTCACTGCCATGACCCGCGAGCTGGCACGGACCGGCAATCCGTCGTCGTTGCACGCTTCCGGACGGCGTGCCCGGCGATCCGTGGAAGACGCGCGCGAGGCCATTGCGGCAGCGGCCGGGGCGCATCCTTCCGAGCTCATCTTCACGTCCGGAGGCACCGAGGCTGACAACCTTGCCGTCAAGGGGATGTATTGGGCCCGCCGCGACGAAGATGGCCGGCGCAAGCGGATCCTTTGCTCCGCGGTCGAGCACCATGCGGTGCAGGACACTGTCGAATGGCTTGAACGGCACGAAGGGGCCGAAGCGGTGTGGCTCCCCGTCGATTCCCAGGGCGTTGTGCGGCTGGACGCTGTGCGGGCGGAGATCGAACGTGATCCGGGATCGGTGGCCCTGGTCACCGTCATGTGGGCAAATAACGAGGTAGGCAGCATCCAGCCCGTCAAGGAGATCGTGGAAATCGCCGCCGCCCACGGCATCCCCGTGCACTCGGACGCAGTCCAGGCGTTCGGATCGATTCCCCTCAGCTTCCGCGAATCAGGGCTCGCCGCGATGTCGGTTTCCAGCCACAAAATCGGCGGACCCGTGGGCGTGGGCGCCCTCTTCCTGGGGCGGTCCACCAAGGTAACTCCGGTCCAGCACGGAGGAGGGCAAGAGCGCGATGTCCGCTCGGGAACCCTGGATACGGCGTCGATCGCGGCATTTGCCGCCGCAGCAGAGTCAGTCGCTCAAAACCTGGTGGCAGAGCGCGAGCGAATCAGCGTCTTGCGGGACCGGATCATCGACGGCGTCAAGGTTGCCGTTCCCGAGGCGGTGTTGCGCGGAACTCCCGGCGACGCCCGGCTGCCGGGCAACGCGCATTTCACGTTCCCGGGCTGTGAAGGTGATTCCTTGCTGTTCCTCCTGGACCTCGCGGGCATCGAATCGTCCACCGGATCCGCCTGCACTGCGGGAGTCCCCAGGCCCTCGCACGTCTTGCTGGCCATGGGGCTGGATGAGGACACTGCCCGCGGGGCACAGCGATTCAGCCTGGGGCACTCTTCGATCGACGCCGACGTCGACGCCCTGCTCAAGGCCCTGCCGGACGCGTACGCCCGGGCGAAGCTCGCCGGAATGGCCGGTCACGAGTCCAGCATCCAGACCGCAGCCACTGTGGCCCGGGGCTACGGTAGCGACCCTGCCAGCGGCCCGGCAGGCGATCAGGTCCCGGGCAACAACTGATCCAGCGGAACGGCAGGATCAGTCAGGCGGTCCACGTCTACCGGGATGCGCCCCGAAATCAGTGCCTTGACGGGCTTCTGTACCCGTTGCTGGTTGACACTCATGCCCGCCACCACGGCGCCGTCCCGCAGCCAGAAGGCAAGGAAGCTGTTCTCCTCCAATGAGCCGCGGATGACGGGTACGGAACCTGCCGCGAGGGTGGGATATCCCCAGTACTCCATCGAGACCTCGAACTGGTCCGTATAGAAATACGGGACCAAGTCGAGCAGGGCGTCCTGTCCCAGCATCGCTTTGGCAGCGACCTTGCCGCCGTTGAGGGCGTTGAACCAGTGCTCGCTGCGGTGGTGCTCGCCGGTGAACGGGTGGAGGGCATTGGCGACGTCGCCAGCCGCGAACACGTCCGGACTGCTGGTCCGGAGCGAAGAATCCACCACGATTCCGTTCCGGATGTCCAGGCCGGCGGCTTCGGCCAGGGCGGTGTCCGGTGCGACGCCGACGGCCACCACCACGAGGTCGGCAGGGAGGACCTCGCCGGAGTCGGTGACAACGGCGGTCGCCACGCCCCCAACGCCGGTGATTTCCGCTGCGCTCGCGGGGAGTCGGAACTGTACGCCGTGCTTTTCGTGCAGGCTCCGGAAGAAACCGCCCAATTCGGGGCCGATGGCCATGCTGAGCGGCACATCTTCCAGGCCCATCAGCGTCACGGTGTTGCCATATGTGCTGGCGGCCGCGGCAAGCTCCATGCCGATCCAACCCGAGCCGACCATCACCACATGCCGGCCTCCGCCTGACAGCTCTTCCTTGAGCCTGCGCGAGTCATTGAAAGTCCGGAACGTCATCACACCGGCAAGATCGGAACCGGGGAGCGGAATCCGGCGCGGCTGCGCCCCCGTGGCGATAAGGAGCTTGCTGAACTGAAGCTCGGTTCCTGAACCCAGCTGTACCGTGTGGGCGGCAGGATCGGCAGCCGCGACGGAATCTCCAAGGAGGAGCTCGACGTCGTTCTCCAGGTACCAGCCGGCCGCCAGCACCGGGACGGTATCCTCGCCGGCTTTGCCCAGGAGGAACTCCTTGGAGAGGGGAGGGCGCAAGTAGGGCCGCTCATTCTCGGCGCAGACCACGGTGATGCGGCCCTGGAAACCTTCGGAGCGCAGGGTCTTGGCAGCCGTCGCGCCGGCCAGCCCGCCGCCTGCAATGACGATGTGTTCAGTGTCCATGGTGACTCGATTCGCGAGGCGTGGGCGGTTCGCTTGGGCAGTCCGCGTGTGCGTGAAAGCAGCACGCGGTCGCAATCTAAAACTGTTAGTTTTGACTTTAGAATCGTCCGCGACGGTGGTCAAGGCATTTTTGGGGCGGATTCCCGCGGACGCTAGAATGGTTGGGCGCGCTTACTCTCTTCAGCCGCAATTCTTCTCTCCAACATCAACAGAAAGCCAGCATGCGAGTTCTTGCAGCCATGAGCGGCGGAGTCGACTCCGCCGTTGCCGCCGCCCGCGCCGTCGAGGCAGGGCACGACGTCGTTGGCGTCCACTTGGCGCTGTCCCGCATGCCCGGAACGCTGCGCACGGGCAGCCGCGGCTGCTGCACCATCGAAGACTCCCGCGACGCCTGGCGCGCCTGCGACGTGCTGGGGATTCCCTACTATGTTTGGGACTTCTCAGAGCGCTTCAAGGAAGACGTTGTCCAGGACTTCATCGATGAATACGCCGCGGGCCGCACTCCCAATCCCTGCATGCGCTGCAATGAGCGGATCAAGTTCGCCGCCCTGCTGGAGAAGGCGATCGCCCTGGGTTTCGACGCGGTCTGCACAGGCCACTACGCCAAGGTCATCCAGGACGCGGACGGCAATCCCGAACTCCACCGTGCGGCCGACTGGGCCAAGGACCAAAGCTATGTGCTCGGCGTCCTGACCCACGAACAGCTCAAGCACTCCATGTTCCCGCTGGCGGAGACTCCTTCCAAGGCCGAGGTCCGCGCAGAGGCCGAGCGCCGCGGCCTGTCCGTGGCGAACAAGCCGGACAGCCATGACATCTGCTTCATTCCGGACGGCGATACCGCAGGCTGGCTCGCCGAGAAGATCGACATGACCACGGGCGACATCGTGGACGAGGCCGGAACCAAGGTAGGGGAGCATCCGGGGGCCAACGCCTTTACCGTAGGCCAGCGCCGCGGCCTCAAGCTGGGCACCCCGGCCGCCGACGGCAAGCCGCGCTTCGTGCTGGAAATCCGGCCCAAGGAAAACAAAGTAGTTGTCGGGCCCGAAGCGCTGCTCGCCATCGACGAGATCCGCGGAATCAAGGTGTCCTGGGCCGGCCTGCCCATCGCCGAGGTCGCTACCGGCGCCGAGTTCGACTGCTATGCCCAGGTGCGCGCCCATGGCGATCCCGTTCCTGCCAAGGCATCTGTAGAACGGCACGTCGACGACTCCGGCATCGAGCGCGAAGGCCTCGTGGTGACTCTTATCGATCCCCTTCGCGGGGTGGCTCCCGGGCAGACCATCGTGCTGTACCAAGGCACCCGGGTCCTGGGCCAGGCAACTATCGACGCCGCCCGGTCCCTCCAGCGCGCGGAGCTCTAGGGCCTCGACTTCCCGGTGATTTGTTCTCCGGGAAGCCGCCCGCAAAATTGTGAGCGCTAACGGGATCCTCTTGCCAACGTTCTGACCGGCGTGCGATGGTCGTCCTTGCCAACCGAACGGACAGTCAAAAGTAAATTTTGTGTCTCAACTCACAAAATCAAACGTTTCACCAGAAAAGCTTCTGATTGAATCGTGGAGTCAGGAGTATGTGCTCCGAGAAAATTACCCACGGCGGTTCGCCGTATCCATCGAACAGAAAGTTCACTGATGGCAATGAACAAAAAAGCCTTGCGCAGCGTTATCGCGTTCGCGGGCATCTCCGTATTCGCTTTGACGGCCTGCACGGGCCCGTCGGGCGGCGGCGGTTCGGCTTCTTCAGCTGCCAGCGGCCCGATCGCTTATGGCACCACCGATAAGGTGACCGCACTCGATCCCGCGGGCTCGTATGACAACGGTTCCTTCATGGTGATGAACCAGGTCTATTCCTTCCTGCTCAACTCGAAGCCAGGAAGCGCCGACCCCGTTCCGGACCTGGCAGCGTCGGCGTCGTTCACGTCGCCCACCGAGTACACCGTCAAAATGAAGCCCGGACTCAAGTGGGCCAATGGCCACACGCTGGACTCCACCGACGTCAAGTTTTCGTTCGACCGGCAGCTCAAGATCAACGATCCCGCTGGTCCTGCAAGCCTGCTCGCAAACCTGGACAGCGTCAGCACCCCTGACGCCAACACGGCCGTTTTCAAGCTGAAGCTCGCCAACGACCAGACGTTCCCGCAGATCCTCAGCAGCCCGGCCGCGCCGATTGTCGACCACCAGGTCTTCCCGGCCGACAAACTGCTTTCTGATGACGACATCATCAAGGCCAAGGCGTTCTACGGCCAGTACACGATCGACAGCTACAAGAAGAACGAGCTCATCAGCCTCAAGGCCTACCCTGACTACCAGGGTGTCCTGGGGAAGCCGGCGAATGACGCCGCCACGATCAAGTACTACGCTGAGCCGACCAACATGAAGCTGGACATCCAGCAGGGCAACATCGACGTTGCCAACCGAAGCCTCAGCGCCACCGACGTCGACGACCTCAAGAAGGACTCGAAGGTCAAGGTCAACGTTGGTCCCGGCGGCGAGATCCGCTACATCACGTTCAACTTCGACACCATGCCGTTTGGCGCCAAGGCGCCCAGTGCCGACCCGGCCAAGGCACTTGCCGTGCGCCAGGCGATCGCCAACCTCGTTGACCGCCAGGCAATCGCGGACCAGGTCTACAAGGGCACATACCTGCCGCTGTACTCCAACGTCCCCAGCGGCTTCCTGGGCGCCAACGAGTCGTTCAAGGATGCCTACGGCGACAACGGAAAGCCGAGCTTGGACAAAGCCAAGAAGGTCCTTTCCGATGCCGGCGTCAAGGACGTCGTCACGTTGAACCTCCAGTACAACCCGGACCACTACGGCAAGTCCTCGGGCGACGAGTACGCCATGATCAAGGACCAGCTTGAGAAGTCGGGCCTCTTCAAGGTCAACCTGCAGTCCACCGAATGGGTGACCTACAGCAAGGCCAGCCGTGCCGACGAGTACCCGCTGTTCCAGTTCGGTTGGTTCCCTGACTTCAGCGACCCCGACAACTACCTGACCCCGTTCTTCCCGAACGGTGGCTTCTTGAAGAACCACTTCAACGACCCCGCCGTGACGGACCTGATCAACAAGCAGCTGACCACCACGGACAAGTCGGCTCGCGAATCGACCATCAAGGACGCCCAGAACGCTTTGGCAAAGGACATTTCCACTTTGCCGCTGCTCCAGGGTGCCCAGGTTGCCATCTCGGCGCAGGGCGTGAACGGCGTCGACAAGACGCTTGACGCTTCCTTCAAGTTCCGATTGGGAACTATTTCAAAGTAAGCAGCCGGTAGGGGGAGGCGGGTGCCAACAGGTGCTTTGCCTCCCCTTATTGCTGATTGCCTCACATATGAGCAAAACCCCGCGCGATCCGCGGGCAATGAACTTTAGGTAGCAATGACAACACTAATAGAGGTGCCCGACGTCGAACCGGACGCGGTCGCTCCCAAAAGCAAATCAGCGGGCGGGGGTCTGGGCAGGTATATCGTGATCAGGTTCTTCCTGATCATTCCCACGATCTTCATCCTCGTGACTCTGGTTTTCTTCCTCATGCGGGTCATCGGAGACCCCATCACCGCAGCGCAGGGCGGCCGGCTTCCTCCGGATGTCCTGGCGCAGCGAATCCACGACGCCGGTTACGACCGGCCGATCATCCTCCAGTACTTCGAATACCTGGGCCAGTTGGTCACAGGCAACTTCGGCACCACGATCACGGACCGGCGCCCCGTCGTCGAAATGCTGTCGACCTTCGGTGCAGCCACCCTTGAACTGTCCATCAACGCGCTGATCGTGGCGCTCGCGGTCGGCATCCCGCTGGGCATGATTGCCGCGCAACGGCGCGACAAGGCAACAGATGCCTTCCTGCGATGCTTCGCCATCCTCTGCTACGCCACTCCGGTCTTCTTCTCCGGACTCCTCCTCAAGCTGACGTTCTCCGTCTGGCTCGGCTGGCTCCCCGTGGCCGGGCGCGTGTCCACGCGCACTGAACTGGCCATGGGCCAACTGGCCGCTCCCACCGGCATTTATTGGCTCGACGCCCTGCGCAGCGGCAATTTCAACGCACTCGGCGACGTCGTGTCGCACGCGGTGCTTCCCGCTGTTGCCCTGGGTCTCCTGACCGCCGGTGTCTTCCTGCGCCTCGTCCGTACGAACGTCATCGGAACGCTTGGCAAGGATTACGTCGAGGCCGGCCGTTCCCGTGGCGTCAGCGAGTTCCGGCTCGTGACAAAGCACGCCTACAAGCCGGCGCTCATCCCCATCATCACCGTCATGGGCTTGCAAATCGCCCTGTTGCTCGGCGGAGCGGTGCTCACCGAGACCACCTTCGAATGGAAGGGACTCGGCTACCAGTTGGTCCAGTACCTGAACGCAAGGGACTTCGTGGCGGTCCAGGGCATCGTGGTGCTGTTGGCCGTCATCGTCGCATCTACCAACTTCGTCGTGGACGTCGTCGCCGCGCTGATCGACCCGCGAGTGAGGTACTGACATGAGCACTGCAGCAATTTCAGGACGGAAGAAGTCCTTCCTGTCCGGACTCCCTGTCATTTCCCACGTCAACAAGAGCGTTGGACTCCAGCGGGGCATGCTCATCACCGGGCTTGTCCTGACCGGGCTCTTCCTCCTCTCCACCGTGCTCGCGCCGTTCATCGCGCCTTACGGCTATTCCCAACTGAGTGACGCTTCCGGTTCGTTCCCCACCCAGGAGGCCCCCAGCAACAAGCACCTGCTCGGCACCACTGTCGGCGGCTATGACGTCCTCTCCCGCGTCCTGTGGGGTTCACAGACCGCCGTCACCGTGATCGTCGTCGCCGTGGCGATGTCCATCTTCCTCGGTGTGGCGCTGGGCCTGCTCAGTGGTTACTTTGGCGGCTGGCTGGACCGGGTGCTGGTAGTCATTGCCGATGCCATTTATGCCTTTCCTTCGCTGCTCTTGGCGATCGTCATGTCCATCGTCATCAGCCGTGGCCAGTCGAGCTTCTGGGGCGGCATCCTCGCCTGCGCCTTCTCGATCACCGTGGTGTTCGTTCCACAGTATTTCCGCGTGATCCGGGCCGAAACCATCAGGCTCAAGGCCGAGCCGTTCGTGGAATCGGCCATGGTCCTGGGCGCGTCCAGCCTCCGGATCATCACCCGGCACATCTTCAAGAACGCCACCAGGACACTTCCGCTGATGTTCACCCTGAACGCCTCCGAAGCGATCCTGACCCTTGCCGGCCTGGGCTTCCTGGGCTTCGGCATTGAACCGTCCTCAGCCGCAGAGTGGGGCTTCGACCTCAACAAGGCCATGGCAGACGCGTCCTCCGGCATTTGGTGGACTGGCGTCTTCCCCGGCATCGCGATCGTCCTCACGGTGCTGGGACTGACCTTGGTCGGCGAGAGCATCAACGATCTCAACGATCCCCGCCTACGCGGTCGCAAGCGTGCCGGGGGCAAGGCCTCCCGCTCCAAGGCCGCGGCAGGAAGCGACGGCAAGAACACAGGGGCCACCACCGCTCCTGAACCAGAAGCAGGTAAGGCATGACCACCAACATCGGCAACATTTCGGACCAGCCGCTGCCATCCGGGCAGCCAGTCCTGGACATCGAACGGCTCAAAGTCACCTTTGCCACGGACAGCGGCGACGTCTACGCGGTCAAGGACGTCAGCCTCGAGGTCAAAGCCGGCGAAGTGCTGGCGATCGTGGGGGAGTCAGGTTCCGGCAAGACCGTCACGGCCAAGACCATCCTCGGATTGCTCCCGGAAACAGCCATCAGCTCGGGAGCCGTGCTGATCAACGGCAACAATGTCATCAGCGTCAGCGCGTCCAAACTGCGCAAGATCCGTGGCCGTGACGTGGCGATGGTCTTCCAGGAACCGTCAACGGCCCTGAACCCGGTGTTCACAGTCGGCTGGCAGATCGCCGAAGGCATCCGGGCCCATGCCTCGGACGGACACCGCGTCTCGGCCAAGGAAGCCAAGAAACGGGCCACCGAAGCCCTGCGGAAGGTGGGTATCCCCGATCCAGAAATCCGCGTCAACTACTATCCCCACCAGCTTTCCGGAGGCCAGAAGCAACGCGTAGTCATCGCGGCTGCGCTCGCCTTGAACCCGGGTTTGATCGTGGCGGACGAGCCGACGACGGCCCTGGACGTCACGGTCCAGGCCGAGATCCTGCAGTTGCTCCGGGACCTGCGGGACAAGTACGGCACCTCGATTGTGCTCATCACGCACAATATGGGTGTCGTGGCCGACCTGGCCGACCGCGTCGTGGTCATGTATCAAGGCGACGTCGTCGAAGAGGCCACCGCCAAGGTCCTCTTCGCCGAGCCCAAGCAGGAGTACACCAGGAAGCTGCTGGCCGCCGTGCCGCACCTCGGCCGCAATTCAGCGTCCGAAGGGGCCACCGAACGGATGCACCAAACCGGAAAGGTCCTGGTTGAGGCCAAGAACCTCACCATCGAGTATCCGGGCCGCCTCGGCAAGCCAGGGTTCAAGGCCGTGGACAACGTCAGCTTCACGGTCTCCGAGAACGAGGTCTTTGGCCTGGTTGGCGAGTCCGGTTCCGGCAAGTCCACCATCGGCCGGGCCATCGCCGGCCTCAACAGGGCGACCGGCGGCAGCCTCAAGGTCCTCGGCTACGAAATGCTGGGCTTCAAGGAGCACACGTTCAAGCCGCTTCGCAAGGACATCGGCTTTGTCTTCCAGGACCCGGCCGCCTCGTTCAACCCCCACCTGACCATCGGTGAGTGCGTAGCGGAACCGCTGCTCATCCATACCCACCCAAGCCCGGCTCAAGCGCGCCTGCGTGTGGCGCAGTTGCTCGAATCGGTGCAGCTGCCGGCGTCGTACGCTGAACGCTTCCCGCACGAGCTCTCCGGCGGGCAGCGCCAGCGTGCTTCGCTGGCGCGTTCGCTCGCGCTCAACCCGCGCCTCCTGATCGCCGACGAGCCCACCTCGGCCCTCGACGTTTCCGTGCAGGCAAAGGTCCTGGAACTGTTCAAGGACATCCAGGAAGAGTTCGGTTTTGCCGCGCTGTTCATCAGCCACGACCTCGCGGTCGTGGACATTCTCTCCCATTGGGTGGGCGTGTTGTACAAGGGCGAGCTCGTGGAGCAAGGGATCGGCAGCCAGATCATGGGCAATCCACAGCACGACTACACCCGCAGGCTCATCGCCTCGCTGCCGGTGCCGGATCCTGACGAACAGGCCCGACGCCGGGAAGAGCACCGCGCGCTGCTGGGCATCTAGCCCTACATTCCCGCAAGAACACATGCCCGCCCTTCTCCGCGAAGGGCGGGCATGTCCGTTCGGCCGCGGCTATTCGGACACGATGGTGATGTTGAAGAGCTTGTCCTTCGGCTGGCGCACGAAGATCCGGAGCCACAGCGGCATCCACATTTCAAGGCCGCGGGCGACGTCGAGCCCGCCCAGGTCGTGGATGTGTTCCGGGAGCCAGCCGAACTCCCGCAGGAGCGCGACGACGGTGGCTTTCGCGTCGTCGTCGTTCCCCGCCACGAAGACGTCATGGGCACCATCGGCGAGCCTGAGTGGATCAACCATCAGGGGAGCAGTCAAGGTGTTGAGGGTCTTGACCACACGGGCCTTGGGGAAGGAACGCTGGATGGTTTCGGCGATGCTGTCGGTATTGCAGACGGAGAGCGACGGCGGGAATCCGGCGGAAAAGTCCAGCGGGTTGGACACATCCACCAGGACCTTACCCGCCAGGTTCGCCGCACCGGCTTCACTCAACGCCGCGAGCGAGACCATGCCCGGGGTTGCGTTGACCACGATCTCGGCCAGGGCTGCAGCCTGCGCGAATGAGCCGGAGCTTGCTCCCGGACCTGCCTGCGCCGCCCACTCCGTCCCCTTGGGATTGCCGGCCTCCCGGGAACCCATCATGACCTCGTGGCCTACCGCCACCAATTTGCTGGCCAGTGCATGCCCCACCATTCCGGTGCCAAGAACTGCGATTTTCATGCGTGCTCTCCTTATCATCGGCGCGGACATGCCCATTCTGCCCCTCAAGGCTCGGCCAGCACACCCTAGACTGGAGGAATGACCGAGCAGAACCACGCCCTCCCCGACGCCGACTCCTTCGATCCTTCCGCCAGCTCCCTCGCCGGCCGTGTGGACCAGGCCGTCATGGACGAGTTGCTCTCCATCCGCTCCAGCATCGACAACATCGACGCCACCCTCGTCTTCCTCCTTGCAGAACGCTTCAAGGCCACCCAGAAAGTGGGCGTCCTCAAGGCGACACACCAGCTTCCTGCTGGGGATCCGGGGCGCGAGTCGGCCCAGATTGCGCGGCTCCGCCGGCTCGCCGAAGAAGCGAACCTCGATCCTGCCTTCGCCGAGAAATTCCTGAATTTCATCATCAGTGAGGTCATCCGGCACCACGAAGCAATCGCCGAAGGCCACCAGGCTTCCATCGCGCAGGCCTGAACACGTGCCTGCCGAAACCGCGCAGAGCCAGGTCACCGCCACGGCATTGGGTCCTTGGCCCGGCACGGATCCTGCTGAGGCAGCACGGGTCATCCGCGGCGAGCTGGGCAGCCCGCACCTGCCGTTCCTGGCCGAGCTTCCGGACCGTGGCGTCGGCTCCGACGCCCTCGGCCGGACGGCATCGCTTCTGGTTGAGTTGGCCATCGATGTGCAGCCGCACGGCTGGCGCCTGGTTGACCGCCCGGGGAAAGACCTTCGGCGTGCGATGTCTGCCCTTTCGACGGACATCAACGTCTTGGCCGACGTTGCCGGCTCGGAGGAATCCTCCGCCGAGGCACTGAAGATTCAGTTGCGCGGCCCCCTGAGCCTCGCGGCGGGCCTCTACCTGCACAACGGGGAGCGCGCTCTGCTTGACTACGGTGCCCGCAGGGACATTGCGGAATCCTTGGCCGCCGGCGTCGCCGAGCACGTATCCCGGGTCCGCGCTGCCGTGCCGGGCGCGGAGATAGTGGTCCAGCTCGACGAACCGGACATTTCTTCCGTGTTGGCCGGCACTATTCCCACGGCGAGCGGCTACCGCACCCTGCGCTCCATCCCGGGCGAGGAGGCCACGGGAGCCTGGCGGTTGGTGATCGACGCGCTGCGGGCAGCCGGAGTAGGCGAGATAGTGATTTCCGTTCCGGAGATCGAAGCCCCGATCCAGCAGATCCTCTCCTCCGGAGCCGACGGCGTCGCTCTTCCGCTCAAAGCACTCACCACGCGCCAATGGGAACAGCTTGCCACGGCGGTGGAAGCGGGCAAACGCCTGTGGGCCGGCGCCCTGCCCATAGACAATCCGCGGGCAACCCTGCCACGCACCGCCGAGCTAGTGGACACCGTCTGGCGGCCCTGGCGCCAACTCGGCCTACCGGCGTCGAGCTTGGGGGCCGTGCGTGTCACGCCTTCGGACGGGCTGGCCGGGTACTCGCCGTCGGGGGCCAAAGAGGTTCTGAACCGCTTGACCCAGATTGCGGATGGGCTGAACCAGCTCGCGCTCGGCTAGCCTGCTGTCCGGCCGCTTCTAGATGCGCCGTTCCCAACGGTCCGGCTCGGCGTAACGGGGGAGCCCGACGACGGCAGTGGCGGTTCGCGCGGCGGCAGCACCATCCGTCGCGGGTAGCGCGGGCGCCAAACGGTAGTCGAAGGAGCCCGCATAGACCAGGACCAGGCCGACGTGTGGCTGAAGGACCTTCACTTGGATCCGGTGCTTGCCTTCTGCCGCATCCCACCACTGCTCCGCGTAGGCCTTCGCATCAAGGGAAGCCGGCAAAGTGAGCCTCAGCGGACCCAGGAACAAACGCGAGGCGCCCGAGACACCGCGAAGCCGCCCCTCCGGAGTCACATCCAGGTCCAATGCCGTGGCCAGCCTGCGATACCGGCCCAAATAGTCGACCAGACGGGCGCCGCCGTCGTTGGTGGTCTCGGCGACAGTGGTGTCATGGAACAACCGGGTGTGCCCGGGAAAGAAGATTTCACGCCGGGCCGTGAGGCTGGACCGTCCGAACGGATCAAAGTGCGCATGGTTTTCGATGCGGAACGGGACGCGTTCGCCGTACTCCGGGAAGAACGCCTCTTCCCCGGCAACCGTGGCAAGGAGGGGACGGAGCCACTTCTGCCGGCAACCGACCACGTCGAACACGCCCTCGCCGATTCCGTAGGATCCGGAGCCCGGGGCCAGGGAGAAATAGTCCTGGAGTTCAGGCTGCAACTGCCGGAACTTGCCGCCCAGCGCCAACTCGTAGATGGGTGTGCTCATGTGCTTTCCTCGGATTCCGGGTTATTGAGATCTGGACTCGGCGCCTGGCCGGGCTACAAGCGGCCCGCAGCCTTTAGCCGAATGTACGCATCCGCCAGGAGCGGCGGCAATTCCAAGGGCTCGGCGTCGACTACCTCCGCACCAAGCTGGCGCAATTGAGCGCTGACGGCCTCACGGTCCAGTAGAGCGCGTTCGGCGGCCGAGGCACGGAAGACCTGGCTCGCCGTTGTGCGTTCCTCCTTCATCCGCCCCAGCAAGGGGTCCCGGACCGATCCGATCAGCACGACGTGCTGCCGCACCAGTTGCGCCACCAAGGGGATGAGACCTTCTTCGGGGGCGCCGCTGTCGAGCGAGGTCAACAGGACCACGAGGGAACGGTGCGCCGAAATGGCCCGTACTTGGGCCGGGATACGGGCCCAATCCATCTCGATCAGTTCCGCCTCGAGCGGAGCCATGGCCTGGACCAAGGAGCCGAGGAGATTGCCTTTTGCCGCTGAGTCGACGCGTCCGCGGACGCGCCTGTCGAAGGCGAAGAAGTCAACGCGGTCTCCGCCTCGCTCAGCCAGCACCGCCAGCAAGAGAGCCGCTTCCATTCCGGTATCCAGGCGGGGCTCGTCATCGATTCGGGCTGCTGCCGTGCGCGAGGTGTCGAGCATGATCACCACGCGGCGGTCCCGTTCCGGGCGCCAGGTCCGGACGACGACGGCGGTGCGCCGGGCGGTTGCCCGCCAGTCGATGGAGCGCACGTCGTCGCCCCGGACGTAGTCGCGGAGGGAATCGAACTCCGTGCCGGCCCCACGGATCTGCACAGCCGCTTTGCCGTCGAGCTCCCGCAGTTTCCGCAGCTTGGACGGCAAATGCCGCTTGGAATGGAACGGCGGCAGGACGCACAGGCGGCCGGGGAGGGCCACGGTCCGTTGCCTGGCAGCCAGGCCAAGCGGGCCAAAGGACCGCAGCGTGACGTGCGGCGCGGTCAGCTCGCCGCGCCGGGTGGGCCGCAGCCGTACCGCCATTCGCCGCCGCTCACCAGCCGGGATCTCGACGCGCTGGACCGCGGCGACGGTCCCGGCGGAGGGCTGCCAGGCGTCACGAACCAGCCCGCGGAAGGTCCGCCGGTTGCCGTTTTCCAGCGTCAGGACGGATTCCGTTTCCGAGTGCAGGGTGACGTTCCCGGGATCCTTTCGCTGCAGGTCGATCTTGGCCGGCGATGCGGCCAGCAAGAGGTCGGACAACACCAGGGCCAGCAGTGCGGCGGTGGTGAGGAGGACCGTACCCCAGGCGGGAAACAGCACCAAAGGGGCCAACGCGGCGAAAGCCAGCAGCACAAAGCGGCCTGTGATCGCCATTCAGTGCGACCTGTCGTAGAGGGTCATGAGGTGGACAGTCATGAGGCGCGGCTTCATCAGCGCGGCACGGGAACAGAGGCCAGGATGCTGCCGAGGACATCATCCACGTGCACACCGTCCATTTGGGCTTCAGGACGAAGACCCACGCGGTGCCTCAAACACGGCAGGGAGAGTGCTTTGACGTCGTCCGGGGTGACGAAGTTGCGTCCGGACAACCATGCCCACGCACGCGAAGTGTTCAGCAGCGCTGTGGCGCCACGCGGGGAGACTCCCAGCTGGAACGACGGCGCCGCTCGCGTCGCCCGCACGACGTCCACGATATAGCCGAGGATCTCGGGGGCCACTGTCACCCCGGCCACCGCGTCCCGGGCATTTTGGAGTTCGGCGACCCCCGCCACTGGCCTGACTCCCGCAGCCAGCAAGTTGCGCGGATCAAAACCCTCCGAATGCCTGCGGACTACTTCGATTTCTTCGGCACGTCCGGGCAGCGGCATGGAGAGCTTGAGGAGGAAGCGGTCCAGTTGGGCCTCAGGCAGGGGATAGGTGCCCTCGTACTCCACGGGGTTCTGCGTGGCGGCAACAATGAACGGCGACGGCAAGGGCCGGGAGAGTCCGTCCACGGATACTTGGCGCTCCTCCATCGCTTCCAGCAGGGAAGCCTGGGTCTTGGGAGGCGTTCGGTTGATTTCGTCCGCCAGCATGATGTTGGTGAAGACCGGACCTTCGCGGAAGGTGAATTCCGATGTGTGAGAATCGTAGACGAGCGAACCCGTGACGTCGCCCGGCATGAGGTCCGGCGTGAACTGGACGCGCTTCGTATCCAGGCTCAGCGCAGTGGACAAGGCACGAACAAGCAGGGTCTTGGCAACGCCCGGAACACCCTCAAGCAGTACGTGGCCCCCGCAGAGCAGTGCGATGAGCATGCCCGTCACCGTTGCATCCTGCCCGACGACGGCTTTGCCTACTTCGTGACGGACGTCCAGCAGGGCTTTGCGGGCAGGGTCGGACTGGGTAGGAGCTTGCGATGGTGGCCCCTGCGACGCCGGGCCTCCCGAGTAGCCATAGTTTCCGTCGCTGAAGCTGTTTGCTTGATTGCTTTGTGCTTGATTACTCATGGGGCGGTTGCCTCCTGCTCGAGTTTTTCGATGCTTTGTGCCCATTGGACCAGTTCGGATTCGGTGCGGGGCCGGTGGTCCAGCAGTAGCGTCCGCAGCTCCGGTGCCGGCCGGTTGATCTTTCGGGCCACCGCATCGAGGACGGCATCTGCGCCGGACTCGGGACCGAGCCGGAAGTGTTTGGCAAGCCTGGTCAAAGTGCCGGACCGCAGATTATCGGCTGCCTGGCCGACGGCGCGGGAATCCTGGTAGAGGCGGGCGCGGCCTTCGGCGGTCTCTACAGCCTTGACCACCACAGGCAGCGGCTCGAACACGAGCGGACCAAGCCGCCTGCCCCGCCACAGCACAGCGAGCAACGCGATCACCGCCAACCACAATCCCAGGAAGCCAACCCACGGTGGTGCCAATTCATTCAGTGTGGGCGGTCCGCTGTCACCTGGTACGTCTCCGAGGCCCGGCAGATACCAGACGAGATCCGGTGTTGGCCCGAGGGTTCGGAGGGCCAAAGCGGCATTGCCTTCCACCTGCAAGAGATCGTTGCTCAGCAAGGCTGCGCTGCCGAGAACCACCAGCCGGCCGTCCGCGCTGGCCGCGTACATCCCGCCGTCGTTGCTACTAGGCCTGTAGCAGGTCACATCGGCACCTGTGTAGAGGAGTGCGCCCTTGCCGGAGACACGCCCCGCGGCGAGTGGATCCGCTTGCACGCATCCCGCTTCCAACGTTGACGTGCCGTTGGGAACCACTCCGGCGTTATGGATTTCGCTGCTCAGTCCTGTCAGGGTTCGGAGGCCGGGGGCCACGACCACCACGCGGGCGGCCGATTGCAGCAAACTGTGCAACTGGGCGGAGTCGAGATAACCATTGAGGTCATACAAGAAGACGGTGGCACCTGGTTTTCTCGCCAGCAGCGAGGTTGTCGCCGCGAACGAATCGGATTCCGTGACCGTGACTCCGTGCCGCCGGAGGATTTCGGCGGCGGCCATGGCACCATCCGGGGCGGGATTGCGGGCAGAGAGGGTTGCCTTGTCCGTGTTCGCGGGGGATTGGGTCAGGGTGACAACGCCCAGTACCGTGACGATTCCCCCGATGATGATCCAGGCCATATGGCGGCGCAACCAGCCCCGCAACTGCGCGGACCACCGGAGTGTTTGAGTGTCCGGTGTCATCGCGGCACCGCCAAACCGCTGGCGGCCTGCCCGGCGAAATCAGGTTTCATGGCCGATAACCGGGTGTCCAAAACCAGCACGGCAGCATGATCGGAAGCGGTGGCGGCTGCCTTCCCGTATTTCACGCCATCGAAGATCTTGGCCGCTTCCTCAAGCCGCGAACTGGCTGCCCCGAACGCGCGCCCCAATTGGGCAGCCGCCTCATCCGCGGTCCGGCCAGCCTGGGTATCAATGACTGCCCGGTCCTCCGCAGAGCGAACCACGGCGCGGAACTGTTCGACGACGGCAGTTTGCCAGTCCCCGCGGCTTGCCGCAGCAGATGCCCGGGCGCGGAAGGCATCGGCATCAGCTGTTGCCTCGCCGTCGAAAACCTCGGCTGATGTCTTCTTCCGGGCGTTGAGCCTCGGCCTGACCACAATCACGGCAACCACGATGAGGACTACGGCCAATGCGGCGATCAACGGCATGCCGATATTTGGCCCGCTGATGGAATTGCCATTCAAAGATCGGAGCCAGTCGATGAACTGGTTCCACATCTGATCGATCCAGCTGGGTTTGGCCGATGCGTACTGCGGCTTGGACAGTTCCTCAACCGCCCACCGTTGGGCCTCCCCGCGGTCCGGATCGACGGGAGGCTCGGAGGCGGAGAAAGAAACGGCGAAGGACACGGAGGCCGGAATCATCCTGTTGGGGAACCCTGACCAGGCATCGGCGGCCATGATTGCGCACCGGCTTGACGTGCCCTGCGGCGGCCCGGAACGCCGTCGGGCTCTTCTCCGGTCTCTAGAAGCCGCAGCAGTTCCACGTCCAGTCCGTCACGTCGCATCCTGAGGTCCATGTAGATCAGGGCTGCCACGGAGGTTTGGAAAGCGAAGCCGACTGCACTTATGAGGACCCCTACGACCTGCGAAAGCACCAGCAGGACCACGGTTGTCGTGGTCACTTGCTGGGCGCTGGCATGAGGCGAAAAGACCGCCGTTAATCCGCCGGACGCCAAGCTCAGGGGAATCTGGATGACCGACCCGATGATACCCACCATGAAGGCCACCAGCAGCGTGATTCCAAGGATCCGCCACCAGTTGCTGGTTGTAAGGGCCCAGGAACGCCGAAGACCGGCGAAGACGCCAAGCTCTTCTACGGTCACCGCGGCCGGAGCCACCAGCACCTTGATGTAAATCCAGATGAACACGGCCAAGGCACCGAATCCCAAAGGAAGGACCAGAAGCAGCCCGACGGGTCCCGTCGCGCTCAGGATGAGGACGGCGAGCACGGACACCGCCACGACGAACAGGAATGATCCGGCAAGCAAGAGGAAGGCGAGGCCAACGAGCGGCCAGATTCGTGAACGGGCAAGGGACCACATTTGCTTGAACCCGGTCGGGCGGTTTAGCGCCGACCTGGCCACGGGGATTGCCATAACGCCCTGAAGGATTGAGGTGAGCACCATGGTGAGCAATGAAATGCCCATGATCCCGGCAGCAAAACCGATGACCGGACCCAGGTAGTTCATCGCTTGGGCCTGCGAAGTGAAACCTCCTACGGGAGGCTGGCCCATCCCGAGCATGCCCAGCGTGGCCACCCCGCTCGATGCACCGATGATGGCTTGGACAATAAGGGCGGAGCCGAACATGGTTTTGGCGTTCCGGCGGATGGTCTGGAAGGCGCCGTCCATGATCTCACCGAAGAAGAGCGGACGGAGGGGCACGATTCCGGGTTTCGGGGGAGCCACATAGCGGGGCTGCTGGCCATAGGGCGGCGGACCCCCGGCCGGCCAACGCGGATCGACCGGCGCGCCCCACGATTGCCCCGGATACTGTGGCGCGCCCCATTGCGGCTGGGTGCCCCACTGTGGCTGGGTGCCTTGCTGTGGAGGACCCCACTGTGGCTGGCCGCCTGGCTGGGCGCCCCACTGCGGCTGCGGTCCCTGTTCAGGCCGGTACCCCGGATCTGGCTGTGACACGTTTTCCTCCCCAAAAGATGCGTCCGCAGCAATGCACGGACCCCGAAAGGGGCCGTTCGCACCAGCCTATAGTTCCGCCGTCGCGCCTCATAGCCCATTCGCTTGCGGGCTGCTGCGCGCCATGCCGTGATTGGGCTCAACGGGACAAAGGCTTGGTGATAAGGGAATATATAACTATGAAGGCACGCATCCTGGTGGTAGACGACGACGAAGCGCTGGCCGAAATGATCGGCATCGTGCTGCGGAACGACGGCTTCGACCCGGTTTTTTGCGCGGACGGCGGGCAAGCGCTGGAGGTCTTCCGCTCCTCAAAGCCAGATCTGGTACTGCTTGACCTGATGCTGCCCGGATCGGACGGCATCGAAGTGTGCCGCCAGATCCGCGGGGAGTCAGACGTTCCCATTGTCATGCTCACCGCCAAATCGGATACCTCCGACGTTGTCCGCGGCCTTGAATCCGGTGCTGATGACTACGTGCCCAAGCCTTTCAAGCCGGCCGAACTCGTGGCTCGCGTCCGCGCCCGGCTGCGCCCGGGAGACCAGAAGGCGCCCGAGACCCTGCGGATTGCCGACGTCACAATCGACGTCGCGGGCCATTTGGTGACCCGCGGCGGAGAGCGGATTTCGCTGACCCCGCTGGAATTCGATCTCTTGGTCGCCCTCGCGCGCAAGCCCTGGCAGGTCTTCACCCGTGAACTGCTCCTTGAGCAGGTATGGGGCTACCGCCACGCTGCCGACACCCGGCTGGTCAATGTCCATGTCCAGCGCCTGCGGTCCAAGATCGAGCGCGATCCGGAAGCTCCTGAAGTTGTATTGACGGTTCGTGGTGTCGGATATAAAGCAGGCGCCTGAGTCTTCCACCGGCGAGTCCGGCACTGACCAAGAGGCCGCGGCGGCCAAGGGGAAACATCCTGCTTCAGGGCATCCTGTCCCGGAGCACACGGACGCCCGGGCACTGAACCTCCCCTGGATCCTGGAGCGCACTCGGATCTGGACGCGCCGCGCCCTGATCCTCGCATTGCGTGTCTCCCGGCTTGTGGTGACCGGACTTCGCCATATTCGGCCCGGAATCCGGTATTTGTGGCGCGCCCTGCTGCGCCGTTGGCGCCGCTCGCTCGAATTCAGGACCGTCGCGGTGACGATCGTGCTGTCGATGGCGTCATTTGCGGTGGTCGGCGCGTACCTCTCAAACCAAATAGCGAACAACCTGTTCCAGGAGCGTTTGAAGCAAGCCGAATCCGAGAGCCGCTACTACGTCAAGCAAGTCCAGGACACTTTCGACGGTTCACAGGCCAACGACCAATCAAGTGTCATCACCCTCGTCTACGACACGCTCAAAGCGGTGGAGGGCAACGGCTCGGTCATCCAGCGGAGATACGTCTTCGAAGCGATGCCCGAACAAACCAAGCCCCGCAACCGGTGGGTGGAATCGCGGGCCTCGGATCAATTGACGGTCCGTGTCATTCCTCCGGCACTGCGCAAGTCGGTGCAGGATTCGGGCAAGGACCAGTACTGGGCTTCAACTGAGTTCCCCGTCGGCAACGAGGATCACCCCGGCATCGCTGTCGGCAACAAGGTCACGTTCAACGGCACGGTCTACGAGCTCTATCTCCTCTATGACCTGGATACCGCCCAACAAACCCTGGACGAAATCCAGAACGTGCTGTGGGCGGGTGGCGCCGCGCTCATCCTGATGATCGGCGGTATTGCCTGGTACGTGACCAGGAACGTCGTGAGTCCAGTGAGCCACGCCGCCGTCGTCTCCGAGAAGCTGGCCGCAGGCCAGTTGCAGGAGCGAATGGTGGTCAAGGGTGAAGACGAGGTAGCCAGGCTGGGCGCCTCGTTCAACCACATGGCCGCGAGCCTGCAAGAGCAGATTACACAGCTGGCCACCTTGTCCCAGATGCAGCAGCGGTTCGTGTCCGATGTGTCCCATGAGCTGCGGACACCGCTCACGACCGTTCGGATGGCAGCCGAAGTGTTGTTTGATGCCCGCGATGACTTCGACCCCATCAACAAGCGCTCCGCAGAACTGCTCTACAACCAGGTGGAGCGTTTCCAGTCGTTGCTCTCGGACCTGCTGGAGATTTCACGCTTCGACGCCGGGGCGGCGGTGTTGGATTCCGAGCCGACGGACATCTTCCAGGTCGTCTCCCATGTCATCGACGGTGCCTCGCCCGTCGCCGCGGAGTACGGCTCCGAAGTGCGCCTTACCTCGCGCCACAAGCGCATCATCGTTGAGATGGACGCCCGCCGGATCGACCGCATCCTGCGGAACCTGCTGCTCAACGCCGTCGAACACGGCGAGGGGAAGCCTGTCCACGTTTCCGTTGCGGCCAACCACGATGCCGTCGCCATCTCCGTGCGTGACTTCGGCATAGGGATGAGCCCGGCAGAAGCAGCGCGGGTCTTCGATCGTTTCTGGCGTGCCGATCCCGCACGTGCCCGGACCACGGGTGGCAGCGGACTGGGACTTTCCATCGCCGCGGAGGACACCAAGCTCCACAACGGTTGGTTGCAGGCCTGGGGTCGCAAGGGATCCGGTTCAAACTTCCGTCTGACGCTGCCTCTCAAGAAGGGCGGCACCATCGTGAAATCACCGCTGCAGCTTGAACCCGCAGACATCCATTTGCCGGGCGCCGCTCCGGAGCGCCAGATGCTCGTTTTGGGTGCGGGCGACCCGCCCCCGGAGCGGGTTTCCGCCGCGGACCCGAGGCCGGGAGATGCTCCGTTGCTGCCGCCTGCACTGCCTCCGGCGGGCAACAACGACGGCGACAAAGCCCCGGGGGGAACGGGACTATGAATTCACTACGGAATTCACGACGCTCTCACCTGTCCCGACGCCCGCATCTGTTAAGGGCCGTGATTGCCGTTCTTGCCGTCCTCATGGTGGTCCTTAGTTCCTGTGCGCAGATCCCACGGTCTGGTCCGGTGGGAAAGAGCAAGGACGAAAGCGCGGGCAACCCGAACGCCCCCGTCTTCTTCCCTCCGCCACCACATCCCGGAGCCACCCCGGAGTCCATCATCGAGGACTTCTATGGTGCAGGCAGTGGTTACGAAGGCGACTACGCGGTGGCCCGGCAATACCTCACGCAGGCGCTGTCCGTCAGCTGGAAGTCCGACAAGCGGACGCTCGTTTTCCGCAAGGCGACCGTCGTCAAGACCGGTGTGGAAAACGAGTTCAAGTACCAGCTGGACCTCGCTTACGCGGTGGACGCCGACGGCGTTGCAACGCAGTTCCCGGAAGGTACCACCGAAACAATTCCGGTGACCCTGGAACAGGTCGACGGCGAGTGGCGGATCTCAGCGGTTCCGGACGGCACCGCCATCCCGGAAGAGACGTTCAAAGTCATCTACGCGGCCCAGCCCATCTATTTCTACGACCCTACGTTTACGTATGCGGTTCCGGACGTCCGGTGGTTCATCAAGAAGAACACTGTCAAAGCGATGACCAGCGCCTTGCTCGACGGTCCTGCGCCTTACCTCCAGGGCGCGGTCGTCAGTGCTTTTCCTTCCGGCATGAAGCTGGCCAGGGAGTCGGTGCCGGTGGTGTCGGGAGCAGCCCAGGTGGACCTTTCCGCGAAGGAACTCGTGGATGCCTCTGCCGAGGACCGGCAGCGCATGCAAAACCAGCTGACCCTGACCTTCCGTAGCCAGCCGGACGTGGTGAACGTTCAGCTGCGGGCTGACCAGGATCTTGTCCGGGTGGAGGACAACGGCTCGGTCCTGCCGCCCGTGCTTGAAAAGAATGCTCCTGCGCGCCAAATCGCCGTCAGCAATGACGAACTCGTGCGCTACGAGAACAACAGGGTGTCGGCCCTTCCGGACATGCAGCCGGTGGCCGGACTGAACCCGAGCGCTCCCGCTGAGTCCCCGACGTCCCAGGCCGTGGCCTTCCTTAACGGTGCCGGAACCGTCCTGTATTCGATGATTCCGGGCCAGCCCGCCCGTCAACTGACAACCAGGAGCACCCTGAGCCATCCCTCCTTCAGCCCGCAGGACTGGGTCTGGACGGCAGGTCCAGGAGCTAGCGGGGCCACCGAGGTCGTGGCGTTCAAACCGTCCAACGTCCCCCAAGGCCAGGCCGTCCCCACGGTGACGATAACGCCGCCATGGCTGGCAGGGCGCGTGGTGAGGGACTTCCGGGTATCCCGCGAGGGGACGCGCGCTCTGGTCATCTCCGAGATGAACGGCAAGTCATCGGTGCAGGTGACCGGTATTTTACGCAACCCTGACGGCACCCCGAAGGACCTGACTGCACCGTTGACTTTGTTCTCTTCCACCCCTGTTGATCAAGGGGTTTGGGTCAATTCAACGACAGTCGCGGTGATGAAAGCCTCGTCAACCGAGAACGTGGTTCCCGAACTGTTGTCCTTGACATCGAGCCAGCCGCAGTTGTTACCGGCATGGCCGAACCTGACGACTATCAGCGCAGGCAACGGACCGGAGCAGATTTTCGGGCAGTCAGGGGCAGGCGTGTTCCAACGAGTGGGCAACGGCTGGGAACTGCAACTCAAGGGCCCGGTAGACCCTTCCTTCCCGGGCTAGTCCCCACCGCCTCCCTAACCTCGCTTCGCTCGGCCAGGGAACCCTGGCGGCGTGGGCCCACCCACCGCCAACGTCGCCATTTGTCCTCACAGGTCTTGTTTTCCACATAGCGCGTTTCGGGAGTGTTGGCCGCGGGCGAGGATCCGGATGCTTGGGGCATGGGTACTTACAGCCGTTGCCGAGTGCGTGACCCTGACCTCGCCGTCGTCCCGAGTGACGCCGCGCGGCATCGGGGCGTCTATTCTGCTCGATGGGCAAGGCTCGCGCAGGGCGTTGGTGAGGCCTTCGTCGAGTTGCTGGCCGTTCTGGCTCCCGTGGAATGTGTGTGCTGTGGTTCCGAGGATTCGGCGCTGTGCGGGGCCTGTGCGCGGCACTTGCGCCTTCTGTGTACCCGTCCGTTCCGCGCTGAAGGGCAGGCACCGGCCTTGCTCACGGCGGATGGGTCCGTGATGCTGCCAGTTGTCGCGGGCGGACACTATCGGGACGAACTGGCCCAGGCCCTGCTTTCTTTCAAGCATCTGGGCCAGGGACGGCTGGCCTCGGTGCTCGCGCCTGCACTGGGCAAGGCCATCCGGTCTGCCGTTGGCGACGGGGTAGGCATCTGTCTTGTACCTGTTCCCAGCAGCAACGCGGCCTTCCGGCGCCGCGGATTCAGTCCGGTCCATCTCTTGCTCGGCCGCTTGCGGCGCTTGGACGCTTTGCCGGGTCTGCAAATGACGGATGCGTTGAAGAAGGCGCCCGGGTTCGGGGCCCGAGGCACCGGAACCCTGGGACAAAGAAACGGGCAAAAGGGCTTGGGCCGCGGAGAGCGTGTGCGGCGTGTCCGCGGCTCCATGACCGTTCGGCTGTTCCGCAAAGGTTCCTTGGAGGGTAGGGCATGCGTCATCGTCGACGACGTCCTCACCACTGGTGCCACCCTCGCCGAAGCCGCCCGGGCAGTGTCGGTGGCTGGAGGCGTGGTGTGTGGCGCGGTGGTCCTTGCGGCCACTCGGCCGCCAGCCGGTAGCGACCTTCCTACGGGTGCGCCGGACACTCAGCCCGAACCGACTCAAACAAAAAATAAGTGACGAAAGGATGAATTACCCGTGTCGATGAACTAACGTCGGTTATGGGTACCAAGAACAGATGTACCTGTCGATAGCGGCTCGGAAAGGGGCTCGACTGTCCGTCAGATCAGCCCCGAGAAGCGCCCTTATCGTGTCACCTGAGTTGTTTGGAGGGCACCATGGAGTTCATGATCAGCGGCCGTAATCTGACCGTTTCGGATCGCTTCCGCGAGTATGCCGGCGAGAAGATTTCAAAGATTGAATCGCTTGGGGACAAGGTCCAGAGGGTTGACGCGAAGGTTTCAAAAGAAACCAACCCGCGCCAGACACCGGGCCAGCTCACGGTGGAAGTGACAGTTCTGGGCCGGGGCCCTGTGATCCGGGCCGAAGCGAGCGCCGCTGACAAGTTTGCCGCCTTTGATCTCGCCTATAGCAAGCTGCTGGAAAGACTCCGCAGGGCCAAGGACCGCAAGAAGGTCCACCACGGCCGCCACACCCCCAAAGCCGTTCGTGAGGCTACTGCGACGCTTGAGCCCGCCAGTGCGAGCGAACCCATTTACGTAGAGGCCAGCAACCACCAGGAGCCAACGACGCCACCGGTGGAGACCTCGCCCTACGACGTCGACAACGACATTCCGGCCGGTGATTCCCCGGTCCTGATTCGTCGCAAGGTTTTCCCCGCCGCTTCGCTCACCCTTGATGACGCGGTGGACAACATGGAATTGGTGGGCCACAATTTCTACCTGTTCGTGGACAAGGAAACCAACACGCCGTCGGTTGTCTACCGTCGTCGTGGCTGGACATATGGAGTAATCACCCTGGACTCCACATGCGAACCAGGAGACGAACCCGTGGAGGAAAAGATCCACGCTTACCGTTCGAATGACCAGGCCGCCACGGCCTAGGCCGCATACGTATTTCCCATGAAAGGACTGGCATGGCCGCTTCGCTGAGCCTGTTGCAGGCACGGCGGATTGCATTGGCAGCCCAAGGACTGGACAAGGAACGGCCCACCGGCCCCGTGACTTCACGGACGGTGGGCCGCACCTTTGCCCGCCTCCAGGTGGTGCAGATCGACTCCGTCAATGTCCTCTCCCGCAGTCACTACCTTCCTTTCTTCTCAAGACTTGGAAACTACGACCGAAGCATCCTTCATGCCATGGCCGGGCGAAGTCCGCGGCGCATGATGGAGTACTGGGCGCACGAGGCGAGCTTCATCCGCCCGGAACACTTTCAGGATCTGCTGCTGTGGCAAAACCGTGCGTGGGTAGGCGCCGCCCACTTGGAACGCGGAATCCGGGAGGACATGGCCAACCGGATCCTCGGCGCCCTCGCAACCGGGCGTCCCCTGACGGCCGCTCAATTGACCGCGCACCTGGGGCACCAGGAAGATCGGCAGCACGATAACTGGGGCTGGAACTGGAACCTGGTCAAAAGGGTTTTGGAGCACTTGTTTGAAGAGGGACTCGTGACGGCTGCGTCGAGGACAGAGCAGTTCGAACGCCGGTACACGCTGACATCGCGGGTCCTCCCACCGGGATTGCCTGCGGTCATCGCTCGCGCAGGAGCGCTCCCGGACGCGGGCTCCGATCTGTCGGCGGTGGCCATGGACCGGCTGATCGACGCCGCAGCCCAGGCCCATGGCATCGGAACAATCCGCTGCTTCGCCGATTACTTCCGGACCCCGGTGAAGGCAGCGGCAGCGTCGATCGACAGGCTCGTTGCCGCCGGGCGTCTGGAGCCGGCCACCGTGCGTGGCTGGGACCGGGCTTTGTTCCGGCATGTGGACGCACGGCTTCCCCGGGCCGCCACGGGCCGCGCATTGCTCAGCCCGTTTGATTCACTGGTCTTTGAGCGTAGAAGGCTCGAGGAGTTGTTCGGCTTCCATTACCGGATCGAAATCTACACACCTGCGGAGAAGCGCAAGTTCGGCTACTACGTGCTGCCTTTCCTCCTCCGTGACGCCGTTGTCGCGCGCGTAGATCTCAAGGCCGACCGCTCGGCCAAGCAGCTTCTGGTGCGTGCCGCCCATGCCGAGCCGGACGCCCCGGCGGACACCGCCGTCGAGCTTTCTGCTGAACTGCGGCTTATGGCCGAGTGGTTGGGGCTCGACGACGTCGTGGTGTCACCGATGGGCGATCTCTCACCGGCGCTTTCCTCGGCAGTGGCCCGCGGCTGAGATCCAGACGTGTCCGGCAGCGGCCTGCGGGCGCCCGGCGCTCCGCTCTCAGGGAAACGAGGCCGCGTGGCGTTGGTCTCTCCCGTAGACTGAAACCGCCAGAATTCGGCAGCTTGAGACTGGGAGCAACTTTACGTGGCATCACTTATCGAAAAACTTCTCCGCACGGGTGACAAAAAAACCCTGAGGCAACTGCGGACCTATGCCGATTCCATCAACGCCCTCGAAGACTCCTTCAAGACCTTCTCCGACGCCGAATTGCGCGAGGAGACGGACAGGCTACGCGCCCGTCACGACGACGGTGAGCAGCTGGACGATCTCTTGCCGGAGGCTTTCGCAGCTGTGCGTGAAGCTTCCTCCCGCACCCTTGGGATGCGCCACTTCGATGTCCAGCTCATGGGTGGGGCCGCTCTGCACCTCGGCAATATCGCCGAAATGAAGACCGGTGAAGGAAAGACCCTCGTGGCCACCGCTCCGGCCTTCCTCAATGCCTTGACTGGCAAGGGCGTGCACGTCGTTACAGTCAACGACTACCTCGCCGAATACCAGTCCGAACTCATGGGCCGTGTCTACCGCTTCCTTGGCCTCAGCAGCGGTTGCATCCTGTCCAACCAGGATCCCGAAGTGCGCCGTCAGATGTACGCGGCAGACATCACCTACGGCACCAACAACGAATTCGGCTTCGACTACTTGCGCGACAACATGGCGTGGGACAAATCCGAGCTGGTGCAGCGCGGCCACCACTTCGCGATTGTCGACGAAGTGGACTCCATCCTCATCGACGAAGCCCGTACCCCGCTCATTATTTCCGGTCCGGCCCAAGGTGACACCAACCGCTGGTACAGCGAGTTCGCCAAGGTCGTGCAGCGTCTCCAGCCTGAAGTCGACTACGAGGTCGACGAAAAGAAACGCACTGTCGGTGTTCTCGAAGCCGGCATCGAGAAGGTCGAGGACTACCTCGGCATCCAGAACCTCTACGAATCCGCCAACACCCCGCTCATCGGCTTCCTGAACAACGCCATCAAAGCCAAAGAGCTCTTCAAGCGGGACAAGGATTACGTCATCCTGGACGGCGAAGTCCTCATTGTTGACGAACACACCGGCCGTATCCTTGCCGGACGGCGTTACAACGAAGGCATGCACCAGGCGATCGAGGCCAAGGAAAACGTCGAGATCAAGGCTGAGAACCAGACCCTCGCCACTGTGACCCTGCAGAACTACTTCCGCATGTACTCCAAGCTCTCGGGCATGACCGGTACCGCTGAAACTGAAGCCGCAGAGTTCATGAGCACCTACAAGCTTGGCGTAGTGCCCATTCCCACCAACCGGGATATGCAGCGCATGGATCAGTCGGACCTCGTGTACAAGAACGAAATCGTGAAGTTCGAAGCCGTCGTGAAGGACATCGCGGAACGGCACGAAATAGGCCAACCCGTGCTCGTAGGTACCACCAGCGTGGAGAAAAGCGAATACCTTGCCAAGCTGTTGGCCAAGGAAGGCATCCGGCACGAGGTCCTGAACGCAAAGAACCATGCGCGCGAGGCCGCCATTGTCGCACAGGCGGGACGCAAGGGCGCCGTCACGGTCGCGACCAACATGGCCGGCCGTGGTACTGACATCATGCTGGGCGGAAACGCCGAGTTCACGGCCATCGCCGAGCTGGCAACGCGGGGCCTGGACCCTGAAGAAAACTCCGAGGAGTATGAGGCCGAATGGCCGGAAGCACTCGAAGCAGCCAAGCAGGCAGTCAAGGACGAGCATGAGGAAGTGCTTGAACTGGGCGGGCTCTATGTACTGGGCACGGAACGCCACGAATCCCGTCGAATCGACAACCAGCTCCGCGGCCGCTCCGGGCGTCAGGGTGACCCGGGAGAGTCCCGCTTCTACCTCTCGCTGACTGATGACCTCATGAGGCTCTTCAACTCCGGCGCCGCCGAGCGGCTCATGAACAGCTCCGTGCCGGACGACGTTGCCCTCGAATCCAAGCTCGTGTCCCGTGCAATCGCTTCGGCCCAGGGCCAGGTTGAAGGGCGGAACGCTGAGCAGCGCAAGAACGTCCTTAAATACGACGACGTCCTGAACCGCCAGCGTGAAGCCATCTATGGCGATCGTCGGAGGATACTGGAGGGCGATGATCTGCACGAAAAGGTCCAGTTCTTCCTGGAAGACACCATCAACGCCCTGATCGATGCCGCGACGTCGGAGGGAACCGGCGACGATTGGGACTTCCACCAACTGTGGACCAACCTCAAGACGCTGTACCCGGTAACTGTTACGGCCCAGGACATCATTGACGAGGCCGGCGGCAAGGCCCGCGTCTCCGTTGAATTCCTCAAAAACGAGATCCTTTCGGACGCGCAGCTCGTTTACAGGGAGCGGGAAGAAGCCATTGGCGACGAGAACATGCGCGAGCTTGAGCGCAGGGTTGTCCTCTCGGTCCTTGGACGCAAGTGGCAGGAACACCTCTACGAGATGGACTACCTCAAGGAGGGCATTGGCCTGCGCGCCATGGCCCAAAGGGATCCCCTGGTCGAGTACCAGCGAGAAGGATTCACAATGTTCCAGAGCATGATGGAGGCCATCCGCGAAGAGAGCGTTGGCTTCCTCTACAACCTGGAAGTGGAAGTAACGCCCGCCGAAGACGTAGTTGTGGTGGATGGCAGCCCTGAAGGCGGTCACGTGGAACATCACGATCCACAGATCCGAGCTGCCGGCCTCGAAGCCCCGGAGAAGCCTGTTCAGCTGCAGTACACGGCGCCGGGCGAAGACGGCGCCAGCCAGACCCGGGTTGAAGGGCGGGCCTCGGGACGCTCAGGCAACCCCGCCAAGGCTGCCGCCGATGACAAACAGCGCGGTTCCAGCAAGAAGAAGCGCCGCTAACTCTCAACTGCTGGACGTATCCAATAAGCGGATGCTTGCAGCGAAACGGAGAAGGACCAGAACCCCGTTCTGGTCCTTCTCCGTTTTTGGTGCCGTTCCTGATGGACCCCGCAGTCAGCCGATTTCGAGGGCGGTGACCTTCCATGCGCCGTTGCTCCCTTCAAGCCTCATGGCTACGGCGCGGGAGCGAAGCTCTTCTGAGACAACCAAGCTGGCCTCGTACACTCCGTCGTTCACCGCGCATACATGCACGGAGCGGACCATCGGACTTCGGTGAAGCCTTGAGTGCCCGCCCTGGGCTCGCGTCAGTGCGGCCCGGTGTTGCAGTGCGCTGAGGCATCCGGGGTCCAGGGTCCGCGAGAGCTGTTGCACCGGCCTGGTGCCGGCAAGGACTTCGACCGCGGCTTGGGCGATACTGCGGGCCAGCGCGCGGATTTCCCGGTTGAGGCTGAGGACCTGAGCCGCTTTGCGGGCGGAAGATGGACCCTCACCGGGCGGACCGCCCATCCGAGCTTTCGCGCGAGGCGAAACCACGATTGAACGCGAGGCAGTGGGTGGCGAAGTCGCCAGCCGGACTGCATTGGCCAGGGTGTGGATGGCTGGTGATGCGCTCATGGACTTCCTCGGTGACGAATCGCTGGTTGGCGGCGGATGGTGGTGGTTCGGCTGGTTGAGCTACTTGGGCGGTGGTCGCAGGATCTGACCCGGGACAACGAGGCCCGGGTCGTCTCCGATGACATGTCGGTTTGCGGAGTACCACTTTGGCCAGTGGAGGGCAATATCGACGTCGCTGGCCAAGGGGCCAAGTTGCCGGGCGGCAATTGACCACAGTGAATCTCCCCGCCTCACCACCACTTCGCGTTGATTTGGCGAGGCAGGCTGTTCCGCGGCCCGCTGCGGCCTGGATCCCAGAAGCCCCGGCTCCGCAGCAGGTGCGCGCGGTTGCCAATGGGGCTCAATCTCCGATGAGCCGGACTCAAGCAAGGGCACGGCTGGCAGGTGGGGCGAAGGACTGGAGCCGGGTGTCCATTGGGCAGGGATGCCGCTGGACGGTGCTGAGGCGCCTGCCGGGCCCCATGCTGGTTCAAGCTGTGACGGTGACGCATTGGCCAGGGGAATTCCCGCGAGATTCAGGCCCAGAATTGCAACAGCCAGTCTGCGCATGAAGGCGGGGCTGAGTTTGGCAGTGGCGCTCGCGCAGCGGCCCTTGCCCGATTGCTGGAGGAGCGCGGCGGTCATTGCCAGAAGGAACGTGGCGATCCACCAGAGCCCGATCCCCAAGCCGGCGGCAGTTGCGATAAATCCCAGGAGGTCTTCGAACGTGGCTGCCTGGAGTCGTCCTGCCGCGGAGTGCCAGCGGTCAATCAAGATCAGTCCTGTGACAGCGAGCAAAAGAGCGAGCGCCAGGATGGTCACTGCCATTGCAACGTCGTTCCGAACGGGTCTGATGCCCTGTTCCATGGGTTCCCCTTACCCAGTTGATGTCATTTGATACGCTTTGATGAAGATTGACCTATTTTGATCACAATAATCGGCATTTGTCTAGGAGTTGCTTGTCGGTGACGAAAGATTGACCATCGAGGGGTGCCCGCTTACGCTGACGCAATGCGTTGGGATGCTCTGTTTGACGACATGGAGGCACAACTGGCCTCTGAGCGATTGCTAGGACTTGAATCCGAAATTTCAGAGCGAGCCCGGGTGGAGCTGGCCGGAATCGACGTCTCCGACAGGCTGCGTGGAGCAATCGGCCAGAAGATTGATGTGAAGCTCCGCTCCGGGACACAGGTGTCCGGGACGCTTAGTCATGTCGGAAGCGAATCGTTGGTCCTGGACGAAGGTCGCCACCAGTGGCTGGTGCCCGTAACGGCGGTATTGATGTATCAGGGCCTGGGACGGCAGGCACGGGCAGGCCAATTAAACGCGTCCCAGCGGCTTGGCTTGGCCAGTGCACTCCGAATGCTGGCCCGCGACAGGGCAGAACTGGCAGTTCATCTGCTTGGGTTGGCCCGGGAGGAGCAGGCGATGCGGGGCGTCATTGATCGCGTGGGCAAGGACCACTTTGATCTCGCCGTCATGTTGCAGGGCGAAGTCCGCCGGTCCGGCAACATCGTGTCTGTGGCGACGGTTCCGTTCCAGTCACTTGCCGCGCTGCGTTCGTTGCGGGGTCAGGACCTATAGCCCGAGCAGCCTCCCACCGCCGCTACCCGGGGCGCTGGACGGAAATCAGGAGGACTTGGATTTGGCCTCTTGGATCATCCTGCTGGCCTCGGCATAGCGTTCCTCGATGTACTGCTCCAGCATCTTCTCTTCGACGCGCCACTGGCCCCTGCCACCCACTTGGATGGCCTTGAGTTCCCCGCTTCGCACCAAAGCGTATGCCTGCGGCGAGTTGATCTGAAGCTGTTCGGCGACATCAGCCAGGGTGAGGAATCGGGGCATGCATCCATTTTGCCACTGTTCGACCCACTTGCTGCGGTTATCCACAGTTTGACGTGATTTGAGGTACACGCCTTTCGAAAGGGCCCGCATGCGGTCAGAATAAAGGCCACTGAAGGTCGTCGCCGACAAATCTATGCAAATGGGGGAGCAGGATGGGTGTAACTACCGCGGCCGCTGCAGCGCGGCTCAGGAAACCGTCATGGAGGGATCCACGACTTTTGGTGGGGATTCTCCTGGTCTTGGCATCGCTGGCTGGAGTCATCGCCCTCGTTGGAACCGCGGACCGCACCATCCAGGTGTATACGGCGCGCGAATCAATTGCCGTGGGCCAGAGAGTCAGCAAGGACGATCTTGCGATCGTCAAAGTCCGGCTCGACGACGTTGAGTCCAGTTACGTGACTCTGGCTGACGGCCTTCCCGAAGGAAGAGTCGCCGTCCAGAGAATTGCCAAGAACCAGCTCGTCCCGCAGGCGAGCCTGGGGGCCGCCGACTCCCTGAACCGCAAACCGGTGGCGATCGCGATCCAGGAATCACTGCCTTCCCAGGCAGTGGCAGGTTCCCGCGTTGACGTCTGGGTAGCCCTCCCCGATGCGCGCAACGGTTTCGGTACACCACAGCTGCTGTTGCCCGGTGCGGAGATCGCCCAGGTCACCGAGGGTGCATCCGCCCTCGGAGCGTCCAAGGAGAAAGTGGTGCTGGTACTTGTGACCGATGAGCAGATGCCGAAACTTCTTGGAGCCCAGGCGAATAAGGCGAAGATTGCTGTGGTTTGGAATCCGGGCGGTGCCGGCAGGTGAGTATCCCCGTTGTCACAGTCGGGCAGTCCCGTGAAGATTTGGTCGAGGGACTCGAGCGGCTCCATGGGCCTGTGACGGTAGTGCGTCGGTGCGGCGAACTCGCGGAACTTCTGGCTGCTTGCCAAAGCGGTCTTGCACGCGCAGCGGTCATAGCCGAAGGTGCTGAGGAGTTGACGGCATCGCTGGTCGATCGGCTGGCGGCGGTCGGGGTTTCCATCGTTGCCCTGAGCGATGACCCGGGGGAGGAGGGCCGCCTGCACAGCATCGGCGTCGTGACGGGGTCGCTGGATGTGGATCCGGCAACGCTGGCTTCCAAGATCTCCGATGCCGTCGGCCAGTTGCCCGGGCAAGGAAGGCGACGCGCGGAGCAGCGAGATTCCGGGTTTGCGGACACCGCCGCAGAACTCCGCCCCAACGATGCGGCGGAAGAACCGGAGCACGTGCCGGCAGGGGCCGGCCGGATCATCGCGGTCTGGGGGCCTACCGGGGCGCCGGGCAGGACTCTTGTGGCTGTCAACATTGCCGCAGAGCTGGCGGCTGAAGGCAAGTCGGTGATCCTTCTCGATGCAGACAGCTACGGGGCCAGTGTGGCGGCGTCGCTGGGCTTGCTGGACGAATCCGCCGGACTGGCGCAGTCTTGTCGACTGGCGGATCAAGGATTATTGGATACTGAATCCCTCAAGCGGATCGCCGCGCCTGTCTTCGCCAAAGCCACCAGCTTCCGGGTTCTTACCGGCATTACGCGCGCGGACCGGTGGACGGAGCTTCGGGCCGCTGCGCTCTCCTCAGTCCTTGAACTCGCCAAGGAGATTGCTGACGTCCTCGTGGTCGATGCAGGTTTCTGCCTTGAGGCGGACGAGGAACTCAGCTTCGACAGCATGGCCCCTCGACGCAATGCCGCAACTCTCCGCAGTATCGAATTGGCGGACACCGTTTACGCCGTAGGCGCGGCCGATGCCGTCGGGGTTCCACGACTCGTGCGTGGCCTCGCGGAACTTGAACGGGCAGTCCCGCAGGCGGCTCCCCGGGTGGTCTTGAACAAGGTCCGGGCAGCATCCGCGGGCCGGTCACCTGAACGTGAGCTCCGCGAAGCATGGGAGCGGTACGGCCCCGGTCATGGCATCGAGGTATTCCTTCCATCCGATCCTGAAGCGTGCGACGCGGCCTTGTTGTCCGGCGCCGTGCTCTTCGAAGCTGCGCCCGAATCTGCCTTACGGCTCGCAATCGCAAAAATGGTCTGTGCACCTGCCCATCAAAATGGCAAATCCTCTGTCATTTATTCCAGAGCAAGGCGACGTCCAAAGCGTTAGGCTCGCCATGTGGGCTGCAAAGACGCAGCAATCGAGATGTGATGGAGGCGTTTGTCGATGTCGTCAGGATCCAGCGTGGAGGATCGTTCTAAACCTGCAGTAGTCCGGGAAGGGTTCTTCGGGGACTACTACGAGCATCTCGCAGAGGAGGACGCCCGCGGATACGCCGGCGAGCAATTGACCTCGAGGGCAGATGCGCACCGGGAAGCCGGACAGAGCCGCAAGCCGGGCACTGCCAACGTCAAAATCGTCAACGAGGCTGATCGCAGTATCCTGTACATCGTCACGGATGATATGCCGTTCCTGGTGGACTCCGTGAACGCCGAACTCGTACGCCAGAATTGCGCTATCCGGTTTGTCATGCACCCGCTCTTCGTGGTTTCGCGTGATCACCTGACGGGCGATCTCTCCGGCATCGCCCGGGTGCCCTCCAACATCGGCATCTCGAGCGGTGACACCGCGGCAATGCCGAATGTCGCGCATCTGATCGCGCAAGGCGACAACGTCTCCCACATGGAGTCGTGGATCGCCGTCGAGGTTGACAGGGTGGCCGACGACTTCCAGAAGGAGCTCGTGGACGGAATCCACCGCGTCCTGAACGACGTCCGCGCCGCCGTCGAAGACTGGCCCAAAATGCGCACGAAGGCGCTGGAACTGGCATCATCCCTGGACAAGGTGGCCCACCCGGAAGACATCGCGGAGCTCAGGCAAGCGCAGGACCTTCTGCGTTGGTTGGACAACGGCAACTTTACGTTCCTGGGTTACAGGGAATACGACCTCATCACCGAGAACGGTGAAGACGTCCTTGAATTGCGCGAAGAGAGCGGCCTGGGACTCTTGAGGGCGGGGGACCACCCGCACCAAATCCAGCACCTCACCGACGCCGGACGCAGGAAGGCGCGCGAGAAGCGTGCCTTGGTCATCACCAAAGCCAACTCGCGTTCCACCGTGCACCGCCCCGCATACCTGGACTACATCGGTGTCAAGAGCTTCGATGTTGCGGGCAACGTCAACGGTGAGCGCCGCTTCATCGGCCTGTTCGCCACGAGCGCGTACACCGGTTCCGTAAGGAACATCCCCATCGTTCGGGAAAAGGTCGACGCCGTGCTCCGCTCGGCCGGTTTCCCGCAGGACTCCCATTCCGGCAAGGACCTCGTCGGTATTCTCGAGACCTATCCCCGTGATGAACTCTTCCAGATTGAGACCGAGGATCTGGCAGCAACGGCGTTGGGCATCCAGCGCCTGCAGGAGCGGCGCCGCACGAAGCTCTTCCTGCGCCCGGATATCTACGGACGATTCATGTCGGCCCTGGTCTACCTGCCCCGTGACCGCTACACCACCAACGTACGGCAACGTATCGAGCAGGAACTTCGCGAGACCTTCGAAGCCGAGAGCATTGACTACGAGGCTCGAATCACGGAGTCTGCGCTCTCGAGGGTGTTCTTCCGTATCCGGCTGCCGCGGGAGGCGGAGCTTCGCGACGTCGACGCGGGGGAGCTCGAAGAGCGGCTTGTCCGGGCTTCGCGGTCCTGGGCTGAAGGAGTTGCAGAGGTGCTCCGCGAGAACACCAGCGGTTTGGATGCCGAGCAACTGTCCGCCCTGTGGGCGGATGCGTTCCCCGCCGGTTACCGTGTCGACTACGAAGTCGAGGACGCCCTCAAGGACATTGAGCGTTTCGAGAAGTACGCCGCCACAACCGATCGCGACGCCGTCGCTGTCCAGGCGGTCCCCGGAGTGCATGTCTACCTGCCCAACGGCGCCGGTGAGCTCCTCGAAGAGGATGCCCGCGTCAAGCTCTACCTCTTGGAACCCAAGAGCCTGAGCCAGATCCTGCCCTACTTCCACAATCTGGGCCTTGAAGTTCTCGATGAGCGACCTTTCGAGATTGAGACGGCTGACCACCGGGACTTCTTCCTCTATGACCTTGGCTTGAAGTACCCCGCGGGCGTCGATCCCGTGGCTACCGGCCAGCTCCTGGCGGACTCCTTCAGCGCCGCAGTGACCGGTGCGGTGGAATCCGACAGTTTCGACCGGCTCGTGCTCCGGGAAGGTATCCACTGGCGGCAGGTTGTCATGCTTCGCGCTTATGCGAAGTACATGCGCCAGATGGGGAACACGAATTCCTTCGAGTTCATTGCAGACACCCTTCTCGCCAACCCGGAGGTTGCCCGCGGCCTGATTGATCTCTTTGGGGCCCGCTTTGATCCTTCTTCGCCTGACGCCGCGCGTCCGGCCCGCCAGGAGAGCGCCCGGGCCACACTGGCCGAAGCGATTGACCAGGTGGCCACGCTCGACGCCGACCGGGTCCTGCGGACTTTCGTCAACCTCATTGAGTCGACGCTGCGCACGAACTACTTCCAAGGGAAGTCGTACGTCAGCTTCAAGCTCGATCCGACCAAGATCGACGGCCTGCCGTTCCCGCGGCCCAAGTACGAGATCTGGGTCTACTCGCCCCGCGTCGAAGGCGTGCACTTGCGTTTCGGCAAGGTGGCCCGTGGCGGCTTGCGGTGGTCGGACCGCCGTGAAGACTTCCGGACCGAGATCCTCGGGCTGGTCAAGGCGCAGACGGTTAAGAACGCCGTGATTGTGCCGACCGGTGCCAAGGGCGGATTCTTCGCGAAGCAACTTCCGGATCCGGCACTCGACCGCGCCGCCTGGATGGCAGAAGGCATCGAGAGCTACAAGACCTTCATCCGCGGCCTGCTCGACCTCACCGACAACCTCGTCACCACAGCCGACGGCGAGAAGATTGTGCCGCCGTCGGACGTTGTCCGTCAGGATGACGACGATTCGTACCTGGTGGTGGCTGCGGACAAGGGCACGGCAACTTTCTCGGACACTGCGAACGGCCTGGCCGCCGAATATGGATTCTGGCTGGGAGACGCATTCGCTTCCGGTGGCTCCATAGGCTACGACCACAAGGCCATGGCCATCACGGCCCGCGGCGCATGGGAGTCGGTCAAGCGCCACTTCAGCGAGCTGGACCTTGACACCCAGACCGAGGAATTCACTGTGGTTGGCGTCGGCGACATGTCCGGTGACGTGTTCGGCAACGGAATGCTGCTCTCCAAGCACATCCGCCTGCTGGCCGCCTTCGACCACCGCCACATCTTCCTGGACCCGACGCCGGATGCGGCTTCGTCCTTCGACGAACGGCAGCGCCTCTTCGAGCTGCCGCGCTCCTCTTGGGATGACTACGACCGCTCGCTCATCAGCGCAGGCGGCGGGGTCTTCCCCCGCCAGGCCAAGGTCATCCCGATCTCGCCGGAGGTCCGCAGCGCACTGGGCCTGCCGGACGGAACAGTTCAGCTGAGCCCTCCGGAACTTCTGCGTGCGATACTGCTGGCTCCGGCCGATCTCCTGTACAACGGCGGGATCGGAACGTACATCAAGGCGAGCACCGAGTCCCACGCCGAGGTGGGGGACAAGGCAAACGACGTCATCCGCGTGAACGGTCGCGAGCTGCGGGTCAAGGTTGTCGGCGAAGGCGGCAACCTTGGAATGACGCAACGAGGACGCATTGAGGCTGCACTGCAAGGTGTCATCCTCAACACCGATGCGATCGACAACTCTGCCGGCGTGGATTGTTCCGACCATGAGGTCAATATCAAGATCTTCGTGGACCGGATGGTTGCCGCAGGGAAACTGGATGCTTCCGAGCGCACCTCGTTCCTCGCCGACATGACCGACGAGGTTGGCCGCCTTGTGCTCGAAGACAACATTGATCAGAACATCCTGTTGCTTAACGACCGCACACGCGTCGCCGAATGGAGCCCGAGCTACGAGCGCCTGATGGACTGGCTTGAGAAGTCCGCCGACCTCAAACGGGATCTTGAAGCGCTTCCGACCACCAACACGCTTCGTGAGCGGCTGGAACAGGGCCAGGGCCTGACGTCCCCGGAACTGTCCGTCCTCGCCGCGTACGCCAAGATCGAATTGGGCTCGGCATTGCGCGACAGCGATCTCGCGGATGATCCCTGGTTCCGCAAGACGATTCGCTCTTACTTCCCGAAGCAGCTCCGCGAACGGTTCGACGCCGAACTGGACACCCATCCCTTGCGGCGCGAGATCATCGCAACCGTGGTGGCCAACGACATGATCAACCTGGGTGGCATCACCTTCGCCTTCCGCACCATGGAGGAGACCTCGGCTACCGAGGTCGCCGTCGCGAAGGCGTTTGTAGCCCTCCGGGAGATCTACGAACTCGACTCGATGGTGCGGGAGCTCAATGCCCTGCCTGCTTCGTTCCCCACGGAACACTGGAGCACAGTCCACCTCGACATCCGGAGACTTCTGGACCGCGCCGTTCGCTGGTTGCTCAGCCAAGGCAACGCCTCGAAGCCGATCTCGGAGATCGTCGCGGAATTCAAGCCGATGATGGATCCGATGCGGGCCAGGGTGCTCGACTACTTGCGCGGCAGCGACAAGGAGCGGGTCACCGCTTGGCTAGAAAAGGCCCGCGCTTGGGGCTTGCCGGACGAGCTTGCCCATCGCTGGGCTGAGCTTTTCGAGAGCTTCGTGCTCTTGGACATCGCCAAGATCGCCCAAAGCCGCGAGGCCCGGGTGGAAGAGGTCAGCAATGTCTACTACGCGGCGTTTGACCGCTTCCACGTCGATTCATTGCTGGAGCGTATTACAGCACTCCCGCGGGATGACCGGTGGCAGGCCCTTGCCCGTGCAGCCTTGCGCGACGACCTCTACTCGACCGTAGCGGACATGACGACGTCGGTGCTCGAATCTACCGACGCCGGCCTCGACGCCGAGGCCCGCTTGCGGGCTTGGGAGAACCTCAACGCCGAGCAGTTGGGGCGTGCGAAGAGCATGTTTGACGAGGTCAACGCGTTGGAGGCCGACGACATGGCTTCTCTGTCGGTAGCATTGAGGCTCTTGAGGTCAATCGTTCGACGCTAGGGACAAGCCCCGGCGTTATATGGAGGTGCAGTGGCAATCTTTACAGACCCCATCAGGGAGCACGCTGATTTCGGGCCTGGAGATGCCGAATGGCTGCACCTCCTGGTCGGCGACTGGCAGATGGTCGCCGACCTTGCGTTCGCGGACTTGGCCCTGTGGTTTCCGCATCCTGAATTCGGTTACATCGCGCTTGCGCACGTCAGGCCGTCGACGAGCCACACGGTGTTTCATGCGGACTTCGTCGGGGAAGGCATCCGCTCGGATCTGCAACCGATAGTCGACAAGGCGTGGTCCAGCCGGTCCATCGAACGCTCCAGCGAAACGAGCTGGAGCAGCGAGATGGCCCTGCGGGTCGAAGCGGTGCCCATGGTCAGGAACGGACGGACCCTTGCCGTCGTCACCTCGCACATGGACCTTTCGAGTTCACGGATGCCTTCCCGCCTGGAGCTCACGTACAGGCAATGCGCCTACGATCTGCTCCGGATGGGCACGCTGGGCCTATGGCCGGACTTCGCTTCACCGACGGGCTCCCGCCGCGGCGCTCCCCGCGTGGGTGACGGCCTCATTAGGCTCGACGCCGACGGCATCGTCCAGTATGCGAGTCCGAACGGCGTCTCCGCATTTCGCCGCCTCGGTGAGGTGGAGACCTTGGAAGGGCGATCCCTCGCGGAAGTAACCGCAGGACTCCTCAAGGACCGGCGGATGGTAGACGAGACGTTGCCGCTGGTCGTGACCGGTCGAATGCCGTGGCGGAGCGAGATCGAGTCCCGCGGAGTCAGCTTGTCCTTGCGCGCGATTCCATTGCGCGACGAAAAGCATCGCTTCGGTGCCTTGGTTTTGTGCCGCGACGTGTCCGAACTGCGACGCCGCGAGCTCGAGTTGGTGACCAAGGACGCGACGATTCGTGAAATCCACCACCGCGTCAAGAACAATCTGCAGACCGTGGCTGCATTGCTGCGCATGCAGTCGCGACGGATGGTCAGCGATGAGGCGAAGCAGGGCCTGGAGCAGGCAATGCGGCGAGTGGCGACGATTGCGTTGGTCCACGAGACGCTTTCGCAGGGGCTAACGCAGAGCGTTGATTTTGATGAACTCATCGGACGCCAGTTCCGGCTTTCGGCCGAAGTAGCGTCCCCTTCGCAGCACGTCCGGACCGAGCGCGCCGGCCTGTTCGGCGAATTGCCGAGCGACTTCGCCACGCCTCTTGCGCTGGTCATCAATGAGCTCGTGACAAATGCCGTGGAGCACGGGCTTGAAGGACGAGCCGGAACAGTGTGGCTGATGGCCGATCGTTCCACGGGGGAGGGCGGCGATGAACTCCTGACCGTGACGATAGCCGATGATGGCGTCGGACTGCCCGAGGGCTCGTACACGGAGGGTCTCGGCCTGCAGATTGTGCGGACGCTTGTCACGAGCGAGTTGGGTGGCAGCATCCAGTGGATGCCGCGCGACGGCGGTGGCACCGCCGTCGAGATCGTCCTGAACCTGGTGCGAAGCTGACCCCAGCTGCTGGCGACGCGCTGTGTCTGTAGCCGTTACGAGGCATACAAAGATGGCCCGGACCTTTTGGTCCGGGCCATCTTTGTATGTTCTCTTTGCCTCAGGCGCCGTGCCTTGTTGGCCTCAGGCGCTTAGGAAGCGCGGCGTGCGCGGGCGGCGCGGCGCTTGAGCGCGCGTCGCTCGTCTTCGCTCATACCGCCCCAGACGCCAGCGTCCTGGCCCGATTCGAGGGCCCACTGAAGGCATGTGTCCACGACGGGACAGCGGCGGCAGACACTCTTCGCTTCCTCGATCTGGAGAAGCGCAGGGCCGGTGTTGCCTACGGGGAAGAAAAGCTCCGGGTCCTTGTCAAGGCAGGCTGCGCGGTTACGCCAATCCATGCTGATCAGTCACTCCATTCGTGAGTACTAGTTATACCTTTTGTGAAAATATTCACGAGAGGCTTCATAGGAAAGGGGACCCATTGGGCCCCCTTGGTCGTCTGAGTCAAGCGTGTCATGTTAACGCCATGTAAACAAGGGGTTCAAGCCTTTGAAACCGTGAGCGATGCATCACATTGGCTGCCGGTCTGCTCACAGGTATTCGACTATGTCCGGTAGTGTGCCAGTGTGTCAAGACCCCCTCTGAACCCTAACCATGACCCAGCAGCGCCCGGCGACGACGGCCAAGGGGCCGCCCACGACAACTCTGGCGGAGCATCCGGCGTAGGAATGCGTCCTGCAGGAATCGTTGTTATTTCGATCGTGGTTGTGCTGGAAGCCCTCGCACTATTGACCGCCGGGGCGCTGTATATATACGAGCTGGTGACTGGGGCTCCGGTGGCCTCATTCTGGGGAGCCGTGTTTACCCTGGGCCTTCTGCTGGCCTTTTCTGCATTGTTGTTTGCCGTGGGACACTTCCTGTTCCGTGGCTACCGCTGGACCCGGGCGCCCGCGTTGGTTGCTCAGCTGTTCGCCTTGACGATCGGATTTCCCACCATGACTGGAGGGCTGATTCCCGCCGGTCTTGCCATGGTGGTGCCGGCATTGGCAGGGATTGTCTTTTTGTTCGACAAGCGGGTCATTGCGTTTGCCTCCCGAACGGGCGGATCCCGCGCCGCGCTCTAACTGTTTCACCTTGGCGCACCTTCTTAGTCCGGAGCGGCGATCTGGAGCGAGCGTGTTTGTCCATTTTCGATCAGGACAGCACGACCCGGCGGTGCTGCGTATTCGACGTCGACGCGGATGCCGAAGAAATCTCCAGCGCTAGGCGACCCATTGCCCAGGAGGATTCCGCTTCCGTGGTTTCGGGCCAGGGATGCAAGGGGCGTCCGCTGCAGAAGGGCCGGGCTTTGCCCCGCAGTTGCCACCACAGAGAAGCCCATACTGGGAAGCTCAGCCAGGAGAATCCCGGTTTCGCTGCTGAGGCGTTCGGCGTCGTCCACGAGGGAGATGACTTCTGCACCCACGAGCTTGCGGGCTGCCTCCCGGTGGAAGTCTGCCCAAAAGGCATCAGGATCGGCACCTCTGGGTGGTGTCCGCCACTGATGGGTTGGATTGAGCAGGGGCAATGCGGTGAGCAATGACGACTTGCCGGAACCAGGGGTGCCAAGCGCGAGGAGGACGGCTGAGCGCGGCAGCGAGATCCAAACAGGTTCGTGTTCGTCCCCGCCAACCCCGAGGAGTACGGATCCCGGCGCACGAGTGCGGGAAGGGGCAGTGGCTTCGGTTCGGCCGTCTGCCGCGAGATCCGAAGCCCGGATGAATTGCGGCAGGGGATCCACCCGGAATGGGCGCCGCGCAGCTTCAGGGGACACGCAGTACGGCCAGGCCGTATTTGGCGGGGGCGCCACGAGCTGGGCGACTGCAGTGTCAACATCAATAAGGTTGCCACCCACGACGGCCCGGCCCCTCAGGGGCTTCGTTGCCGCAAAACGGGGCCACGCCAGCCGTCCTTCTTCTGTGGTCCCGATGGGAAAGTATGCGCGGTTGGGGATTGACGCGAACATGCGCGACGCGGTCAGTTCGCGGTCGCCCGTGACAAGAACAGCCACTCCTGACCTCGGTCCGTCGCGCACGATGGCGTGTACCAGTTCTTCGGCCCATGCCAGGGGCCCGGCGCGCAACTCAGAGACCCAAGAACCCCATCTGGAGATAACCAGAAGAAGGGGGACCTGCCCGACGACGGTCCCTAGGGATTGCCGCGCCGACACTTCAGCCGCGAGCCTTTCCAAGATGCGGACGCCCCTTCTGATGTGGTTGAGCGAGGCAATGGCTCCCACACGTCCCTGGGCTTCCACGTCGGCGAACGAACCGTCTCCGTCAAGGACATAGAGATGGAGTTCCGCGGCACTTCCAACAAGCTGGGCCGCTGCCGCGCGGCAGGCATCTTCAACTCCGCTTCCAGGAGGGCCAACGAGTCCAAGATTGCCGTGGACGAGCGGAGTCCAAAACAGGCCGGCAATCCGTTGTTGCGTGGGCAAGTCGGCCAAGCCAAGGTAGGCCGTCGGGCCTGCTGATGTTCCGGTAGCCGCATGCTTGCCCGCCGATGCGCTAAGGGATTGGTGCCACGGGATGGACTCAGGAAGTGCAGGCGCAACAGGCCTCCGGGGCGGTCTACCCCCATGGACGTCCCAAACCCGGTTGATTGCTTTGATGATGGGGCGCGCGGCTTCTGCAGGCGTTGCCTCCGCACCCTGAGTCTCTGCGTCGGCGGTTTCAGACCAACCGCCGAAGCGGAGCGACCCTGCTGCCGGCCGGGCGATGGTCTTCGTGAGTGACCGGGCATTTCCGCTGCCCGAGAGAGTCGCTGACTGAAAGGGCTCGGCGTCTTCCGCCCCTCGAACCATATAGGCGCGGCCAGGCAGACACACCGGAATCGATGCCGCAGCCGGCGAGTTGATGACGTCCCGCGATTCCATTTCTGATTGGACGCGTAGAGCAATGCTGGTGGTGACGTTGGCCCGGATGTCCGCACTCAGTGCACCCTGTGGACGTTGTGTTGCCATGATCAGGTGGATGCCCAGGGACCGGCCCAGGGTGGCAATCCGCATTAACTCGGCCACGGCAGCCGGGGCGTCTTCAATGAGCATCCGGAATTCGTCGATCACGAGCACCAGACGTGGAAGGACAGTCCATTGGCTTCTTCGTCCCGCCACAGCCCCGCCCCCAGTCACCGTGGCCTTGGCCCAGTATGCGGGCAAATCAGGGACACCGGCCTTCGCGAGGATCGCTTCCCGCATCCGAACCTCGGCACGGAGGGACGAAAGAGTCCGCTCAAGTTCGTGTTCGCTGAGATCCGTAAGCATTCCGACGCTTTGCGGCAGATCGACCAAAGGCCCGAGGCCCGAACCTCCCTTGAAATCAACAAACAGAAAGTTGACCCGGTCCGGGCTGTGGGTCAGCGAGATCGCCGACACTATAGTTCGCAGAAGCTCGGACTTTCCCGATCCCGTAGTTCCCGCCACGAGGAGGTGCGGGCCGTCCGAAACCAAATCAAGGGAACGGGTCCCCTCGGCTCCTTGCCCGATGACCGCGGATAGCCCTCTGCCTGCTGAAGAATCTCGCCAACGGGCCGCGATGCTGGAGGGGTTGTTCGGAAGCAGTTCGGCAAGCAGGCACGTAGAGGGGACAACCGTCGCCCTTTCTGTCGCCACGCCGGGCACCCCTGCCAATGAGCGGCAGTAGCGGTCGAAGACCGAGTGCGGGACAAGGTCAGGGTCAAATTCCGTTTCGGAATGACACGAACGAAGGACTCCGCGTCTGTTCCAGAGCTCGACCACGGAACCGTATTCATCTCCGCTCGCTGTGCGCTGGAAGATTCTCCAACCAGATTCGATCGCCGCTTGCCGGAGTGCGTCGACGCCGGGATCCCGCCCTGGCCCCACCAGAAACAGTGCTCCCGGTCTATCCGCCAGCGCGAAAAGAACAGTCGCGGCTGAAGAGGCGTCCGTGGTCAGGGTGACCCGGGGGAGGAACCGGGCGCTGGTCGGCAAGAGAGCTATGGGTCCGTGTATGAGGACAGGTACGTTGGTTGCGCTGGGAAAGGCAGCTAGCTGCATGAGCAGAAATCTGAACATTCCTTGCACCTTGGCTTCAGGTCCAGCGAGGGAAACGGCTTGGGTAGAGGAATCCAGAACTACCGGAACAGGGCCCAACTGCGGTGGCTGGAAGCTCGGGTCCGCGGGATCGAGTGCAACCCGGGCGTTCTGCGGACTGGTGCCGAGCCGGAGCCAGACATCGCGGCAGCCTACCGGTCCTTGCGCTGCACCGGTGCTTGGCAACGTCAACGGTTTTCGTCCGTGTTCCCTTGAGAGGAAAGCAGCTGAGCCGACAGCATAGGCGAGCTCCGCGGCGGACGGCGAACACCGCCGTCGTCGGGCTCGGTCTTGTTCGACGGCCGCCGCGATCGCTGCAGCCAGAAGGCGGCGCTCACGTCTTCCAGAAATTGCCGGGGCAAGGACCGCGATGGCAGAAATTGCAGTGAATCCGAGGAATATCCACATGCCAGTGGCCAGAGCCATTCCAACTCCCAGCAGGAGCGGAATCCCGGCCGTGAGGAGTAGTTGCGTGCGGCTGCCCGCATCATTGCGCCGCTGCACCGAGAGCGGCTCGGCGACGCCCAGGCCGGCTGCACCCAGTGACTCCGCTCCGAATTCTTCGTTGCCGAAGACGACCGACATGACCGAGCCACCACATCGGATCCTGGATGCGGTTGAGAGAAAAGCGGAGCGGACCTTGCGTCCATCCACCACTGTTCCGTTCGCGCTCCCGTTGTCGGTTATGGTGACTGCCGTTTCGGAGACTGTCAGAACCGCGTGAACCCGGGAAACATCAGGATCCGGGAGGCAAATATCCGCATTGCTCCTACCGATCCTGTAACTGCCTCGTTCCAGCGGAATGACCAGGCCGGCGGCGGGTCCGGCGTGCACCAGCAAGGACAACGCCGCAGGACTGCGTTTGCCGTTAGGGGTGTCTGGTGCCTCCGAATCGGCCCCGTCGACCAACACAGCTCCAGGCATGAGAGGCGCCGAGCCAACGGCGAGGCCGCTGAGTGGCAGCCCGCAGACTGTCAGTTCCCCGGTGCTGAACTCAGCGGCGACTGCGGCCTCGACGACCGCGCCAGGGGTGCCGTTGCCGACGGCTAGAGTCAGTTCAACGGGTTCACTTTGCCGGAACGCCCGTGGGGCCCGGACCAGGGTGCAATGGAATGTCACTGAGTCCGCTCCTTCGGCTCTCGCGGCTGCTGTTCTTCCACCATATTTGTGATCAGGACCGGGTGTTCTTGGTCAGTTGGCCTATGTGGAAAACGCTGTGCTCGCCGGGCAGCGAACGAGCGCAGCGGCAATTGGATGCGGCATCTCAGGTAGGCTTGACCTGCAGCCAATGCAGATCATTAGGCTGCCCGCATTCGAACCAGGAGTATTTGTGACCGCTGACCTCGTCATCGTCGGGTCGGGCTTTTTTGGCCTGACAATCGCAGAACAGGCCGCCACTGAGCTGGGCTTGAAGGTTGTTGTCATTGACCGCCGGCACCACATCGGGGGCAACGCCTACAGCGAAACGGAAGAGCAGACAGGAATCGAGGTGCACCGCTATGGTGCGCACCTCTTCCACACTTCAAACGAGCGAGTGTGGGAGTATGTCAACCGGTTCACGACCTTCACCAACTACGTGCACAAGGTTTACGGCGTGCATAAGGGTGAGGTCTACTCCCTCCCCATTAACCTGGCAACAATCAATCAGTTCTTCCGCGCCAACCTGACTCCTAGCCAGGCGCAAGACCTGATCACGGAGCAAGCTGGTGAACTCGCGGGAACCGATCCGCAGAATCTCAATGACAAGGGCATCCAGCTGATCGGTCGCCCTCTGTACGAGGCATTCATCAAGCACTACACCGGCAAGCAGTGGCAGACGGACCCCAAGGACCTCCCGGCGGGCATCATTTCGCGCCTTCCCGTCAGGTACAACTACGACAACCGTTACTTCAACGACAAGTACGAGGGCCTGCCGACCAACGGGTACACGGCTTGGATCGAGAAAATGGCCGAGCACCCGAACATCGAAGTACGCCTGAACACGGACTTCTTTGACGAATCGCATGAGTATTCAAAAAACAAGGTTGTCGGCAAGATTCCCGTCGTCTATACGGGCCCCGTAGACCGCTACTTCGACTTCGTCGCTGGAGACCTGTCCTGGCGTACCATCGATTTCGAAAAAGAAGTCCTGGACATGGGCGATTTCCAGGGAACGTCTGTTGTCAACTACAACGACGACGACGTCGCGTTCACCAGGATCATCGAGCCGCGCCATTTCCACCCGGAGCGTGGCTACCAGACGGAGAAAACCGTCATCATGCGCGAATTTTCCCGGTTCGCCGAAAGCGGCGATGAGCCGTATTACCCGATCAACACCCCGGATGACCGCGAAAAGCTGCTGAAGTACCGCGATCTCGCAGCCGCTGAGAAGGACGTGCTGTTCGGCGGGCGCCTCGGCACCTACAAGTACCTCGATATGCACATGGCCATCGGTTCTGCACTGTCCATGTTTGACAACAAGATCCGTCCGCACTTCGAAAGCGGCGCAGAAATTGAAAGCGGAGGAGTGGACGCATGAGCGTTTCAACAGAGCCCATGAACCAGGGCGCTACGCCCGGACTGGGCGAAGAATGGCAAACCGTCCATCGTGTTGTCTTTCCGACCGACGGCGACACCGACACGCTTCCGCTGTACCTGGACTTCAACGCGGCCCAGCGAGTTGTTTCTGAGGAATCGCAGACATCCAAATCCGGCTCGGGCGTCACTGCGGTTACGTCGAGCGGGGCAAAGATCCGCTCGGACTTCATCGAGAACCGGCGCCAGCTGCACTTGCCGGCGTATCGGCGGCTTTCCTTTGGCACGTACTTCAATGCGTTCCCGGCGAGCTACTGGCGGGCGCACACGGATGTCACCAGTGTGCGCCTTACGGTCGCGGTCGACGCACCGGCGACCGTTGTCATTCTTCGGTCCAGTGCGAGGGGCACTTCCAACAGGGTTGAAAGCATCAGCGTAGACGCAGGACGTCCGGTAGATGTTGTCCTGCCGTTGGCCAACTTCGGCGACGGCGGCTGGTACTGGTTTGACCTCGTGGCTTCATCTGAGCAGGTCAAACTCCTCGGCGCCGAATGGTCCGTAAGGAAGCCTGAAGGATTCGAAGCAGGCACCGCCACGGTAGCGGTAACTACCTTTAACCGCCCTGATTTCTGCGTCAAGCACCTATCGACATTTGCCGATTCCCCCGAGCTTCTGGACGTGATGGACCGGCTCCTGATCACGGACCAGGGTACGCAGAAGGTGCGGGACCAGGAAGGCTTCGAAGAGGCTGCCGCTCGACTCGGGGACAAGTTCGGACTCATTGAGCAGGGCAACCTGGGTGGTTCGGGTGGTTTTGCGCGCGGCATGCTCGAGACGGTTGAAGACGGCCGAAGCAAGTATGTCCTGCTCTTGGACGATGACGTGATCATCGAAACAGAGGGCGTGTTGCGCGCTATCAACTTCGCTGACTTCACGAGGAAGCCGTCGATCGTGGGCGGCCACATGTTCAACTTGTACGAACGCTCGGTGATGCACAGCTTCGGCGAGGAAGTCAACGAGTACAAGTTCCAGTGGGGCGCGGTCGACAGCACAAAAGAAGCGCATGATTTTTCGGCGAGCAACCTTCGCACGACGCCGTGGATGCATCGCCGGATCGACGTGGACTTCAACGGCTGGTGGATGTGCTTGATTCCGACCAGTGTTCTGCGCGACATCGGACTCTCTCTTCCGGTATTCATCAAGTGGGACGACGCCGAATACGGCATCCGGGCCCGCCGCCACGGCTACCCGACAGTCACCCTCCCGGGGGCCGCTGTCTGGCACATGCCCTGGACTGAAAAGGATGACACCATCGACTGGCAGGCCTACTTCCACCAGCGAAACCGCTGGCTTGCCGCCCTGGTCTACTCGCCGTACAAGAAGGGCGGATTCCTGCCGCGCCAGAGTTTCATGGTGGATGTCAAGCACCTGTTGTCGATGCAGTACTCGGCGGTCGAGCTTCGGTTGGATGCCCTTGAGGACCTGCTCAAGGGACCTTCTCACTTGCACCAGACAATTCGGACCAAGCTCCCCGAAATTCGTGCGCGACGCGCGGACTTCGATGATGCCCGCATCACAAAGGAAGTAGCAACCTTCCCGCAAGTAAAGCGTGTGAAGCCGCCCAAGCGTGGAAAGAAGCCGTCTTCTCCGAAGTCAATTTTCGCTGCCCTCGCGACGGCTGCATCAGCAGGGGTTCGCCAGGTGCAAAGCGTAAGGCCTGGAGCCCTCGAGCACCCCGAGGCCCTCGTTCCGGCAATGGATGCCCGCTGGTGGCGGCTGTCCCAGCTGGACTCCGCAATTGTCTCGTCCGCGGACGGAACCGGCGCATCCTGGTACAAGCGCCATCCTGAGCATTTCCGCAACATGATGGCCCGCAGCATCAAGCTCCACCAGCAACTTCTCCAGGACTGGGAAAAGCTTTCCGAGGAGTATTCCCGGAGCCTGCCCGAGTTCACGTCGCAGCAGGCGTGGCGCGAGACTTTCGACGCGGTGACCACTACGACTCCGCAGGAAAAGGCCAACGGGTGACAACTGCGAGTGACTTCAGCGAAACTGCCCCCCTCGTCCGTCCGGGCGTGGGGGGCGGTCTCGCGGACGTGTTCAGACAGCGATTCCTGCTCAAACTCCTTGTCCGGAAAGAACTGCAGATCCGCTACAAGGGGTCGGTTCTTGGGCTGCTTTGGTCCTACGTAAAGCCGGGCGTTCAGTTCCTCGTCTTTTACATTGCCTTGGGCGTCTTTCTAGGACTTGAGAAGAGCGCTCGAAACCCGGACGGTCTGGCCAACTATGCCGTGTACTTGTTCTCCGGAATCGTCCTGATCAACTTTTTCACCGAGGCGCTCAGCAACGCTGCACGTTCGATAGTGGGCAACGGTGGCCTCATTAAGAAGATCTACTTGCCGCGTGAGCTATTCCCCGTTGCGTCCGTCTGGGTTTCCGCCGTACATTTCATTCCGCAGTTGATTGTCCTGGTTGTCGCCTGTCTGTTCGCCGGGTGGCACCCGAGCTTGTTGCAACTCGTCGCAGCCGTCGCAGGTTTCGTGATCGTAGCTATGTTGGCCACCGGTTTAGGACTTCTCTTTGGCTCTGCGAATGTCTATTTCAGGGACTCCGAGAACATCGTCGACATGCTGTTGATGGTTGCGACCTGGACTTCTCCCATCATGTACTCGTGGACCATGGTGCAGAGCAAACTTGGCGCGAGTTGGTACGCCCTCTACCAAGTCAATCCCATCACCATCGGCGTCGAAGCCTTTCATTATGCCTTCTGGCTTCCAACCACCGATGAAACTGCCCCGATGCCGCCGAATCTCCTGCCGCTTTGGATCCCTGTTGGAATCGTGGTTTCCCTTGCAGTTCTCGTTCTCGGCCAGTGGGCATTCCGCCGGCTTGAGGGCCGATTCGCGCAGGAGCTGTGACGATGTCTGTTGCAATCGAAGTTCAGAAGCTGAACAAGCAATTCGTGCTGAGGCATACGCGATCCCTCAAGGAAGCAATTGTCTGGCTCGTGACCGGCCGTAAGGGCGACATCTCGAAGAAGTTCCATGCGCTTCACGACGTCGATCTTGAAATCCAACAAGGTGAGACCGTCGCCTTGTTGGGCTTGAATGGCTCCGGCAAGTCCACGCTGCTCAAGCACATTTCAGGTGTCATGTTGCCGGATAGCGGATCTGTGCGGACGCGAGGCAGAGTCGCAGGCCTTATCGAGGTGGGAGCCGGCTTCCATCACGACCTGTCCGGCCGGGAAAACGTCTACCTGAACGGCGCGATTCTGGGGATGACCGAAGCTCAGATCGACGAACAATTTGATTCCATCGTGGAATTTTCCGAGATCGGCGAGTTCATCGATACCGAGGTCAGGTTCTATTCGTCTGGAATGTACCTTCGCCTGGCGTTCTCCGTCGCCGTTCATACTGACCCCGAGGTTTTCCTCGTGGACGAGATATTGGCAGTTGGAGACGAACCGTTTCAGCGTAAGTGCCTCGCCAGGATCAAGGAGCTTTCCGCAGCAGGGAAGACCCTCGTTGTGGTCAGTCACGACCTTGAACTCGTTTCCCGTATTTGCGATCGGGGAGTGGTTCTCAAGCACGGAAACGTCGTGTTTGACGGAGCCATCGATGACGCTGTGGCTCAGCTCCGAAGCCAAGTCTAAGCACCGCGTTGTAGACCGGAGACTGAAACGCCCCGCCTCTGGCGGGGCGTTTCACCGTTAAGAGCGGTCGAGAACGATCCGGCGGTTGCGGTTCGAGCTAACCGCAGGCGGTCACCTTGAACAGCTTCGCCCCACCGACCTGCGCTAGAAGCTGGAAGCCCGGAGTCGCTTGCTCAATCAAGAGTCCCTTGAAGCCGTGGTCCTCTCCATGAACCTCTTGGGTGCCAAAATTCAAAGCGTAGCCTACGCCGGTCGCATGGACCGCCTTGCACACCTCAGGGTCGCTGACGGCGTCACGGAGGTGATCATTCAGCACGAGGACCGCGGGCGTGTACGTCGTAAGGGTGTGCTTGGACGTCGTGTTTCTGTCGGCCAGGGCGAAAGCCATCGCCGAGCCGTTCCAAGGACTGACCGCAATTGTTGCATTTTGCGGCACGTAGTTGTCGAGCTCTTCGATAAGAGTCATTTCGTCTTTACTCACAAGTGGCGCGTTTGGAGTCGTCGAGTAGATGTTGCGAGCAGACGCTATCGCACTACCGAGTGGAACGGTTTGAAAAGCAAGGGTCATGGCGAGTAGCACTACAGGCAGGACGATCGCACCAACCACTCGAAGATGGTTCTCTGTTCCGAACCATCTGCTTCGAGTCTCCCGCCCAGAGAACCACCAGATCTGGCTCCTTCTGATCAGCCAGGCTAGACCGATGGCTGAAAGGGGTACTGCCACAATCGGCAGCAAGGCTGCCAGCCGGTAGCTGTCGTTGTACCAGACACCGGTCAGCAGATTCCGGAACCACGGGTCTGGACCGGCGGAGACCACCACAAACAACACGGCCGAGACGAGAAACGACCCCAAGAACCACAAGTTATGCCGTCTCCGCGCTAGGACGGCAATTCCCAAAAGCATCAAGCCGCTCACTGCCCACGCCGGGGCGTGGTGCATCGGCGAGTTTGTAATGACTTCTCCAACGGCTTGGCCAACAGTCTGGACCGGCTTCCAGCCCGACGCCTCCACCGGCGGCCGAATCAATTTCCACATGACCGCCATGACTGCAAACGCGAGGAGCAGCGCAATTCCGAAAAAGATGATGCCCTTGTAGCCCTGAGCTTGCTTATGTTTGCGAACCCAGTACCGAATGTAGCTGAAGAGGAGGATGGGCGCTGACAGGGCCACGAGAGACATGAGCCCGTTCGGATGTGCAATCGCGAGTCCTGCTGCAAGGCTGGGGGCTAGGGCAAAACGGGCGAGAGCCGGTATCCGCGTGATGTCGCCGGCCGCAAAAAACACGGCTACGCCAGCCAAGGCCGTCGGGAGCATACATAGTGCGAGGAAGTTTGGGTACAGGACGCCAAAATCCAACAACAATAGGGGGAAAGCACTGAACCCTGCCGCGAGGAGGCCAGCGGCACCTACGACGTAACCATTCCCCTTTGTGACAACACGCGTCAGGAACATGCAACCGAGCGGCCACACTATGGCTGCAATGCAGATGTTTAGGACGTTGACAGCGACGCTGATCGGAGCGCCGGTGATCTGCACTACGAGGGATGCGAGGTCATGCCAGGCTGCAGGGTAGAAGTACGGCGGATTGTCGCCATTGGTCATGCTCGTGAGGGTCAGGGACGAGCCATTGGCGGTGTCGAGGATGTAGCGGACCGCATTGAGATGGAATACGTTGTCAAACGTCTGGGAAATGTTGTCCGGCCGGTCGAAAGCCTGGCGAAGTTGGAACGCTATGGAAATGCTGCCGACTATGAAACCGATTCCGGCAGCGTATGTTTTGGCTGTGGGCCGCCTGAAATTTAGTCGAAATCGTACGGCGAGCTTGTCAGCCGTTAGATAGCTCGCCGCGAACAAAACGGCTGCCACGGCGATAGCCGCGACGATGACTGGCATAAGTGACCATGAGATTCCCAAATAGGGAAGGACGATGGCAGTACACGCGACAGCGAAGACACTGAGCACAGGTGCTACTGCAAGGAAGGTCAAGCCCCGAAGGCCCAACGACGCGGCGATCAAGCTCCCGGGAACAAAGAGGACTGCCAAGCTGGCAAGAAAAACTGGAAGCGTTGAATACCAACTCAATTGGACTCCACCTGTAACTTAAGGATGTTCGACGACCGGCAAATATGGTGTCCTAGCCGTCGAGGAGCCCGAGCAAGTACTGGCCGTACCCGCTCTTCACCAGAGGTTCGGCCCGCTGGCGGAGTTCGTCGTCAGTCAGGAAGCCTTGGCGCCACGCGATTTCCTCGGGCGCGCCGATCTTGAGGCCCTGACGGTTCTCTACAGTACGGATGAAATTGGAGGCGTCATTGAGATCGTTGAACGTCCCGGTATCAAGCCACGCCGTGCCTCGGGGGAGAATTTCGACGCGGAGTTTTTCTCTCTCGAGGTATGTGCGGTTCACATCCGTTATTTCCAGCTCGCCTCGCGCTGACGGCTGCAGGTTCTTGGAAATGTCGACGACGTCGTTGTCATAGAAGTACAGGCCTGGAACAGCGTAGTGGGATTTCGGCTTTTCAGGCTTCTCCTCAAGGGATATAGCTTTCCCAGTCTCGTCGAATTCCACGACACCGTAGGCTTTGGGGTCGCCGACCCAGTAACCGAAGACTGCGCCGCCGTCGATGTTGGCGTGCCGGCGCAACTGCGTCCCCATCCCTTGGCCGTAGAAGATATTGTCACCCAGAACCAAAGCCACGGTGTCGTTTCCGATGTGGTCCGCGCCAAGGATGAAGGCCTGGGCGAGGCCGTCGGGGGAGGGCTGCTGAACATAGCTGAGGTTGATGCCAAACTGCGAGCCATCGCCGAGGAGACGCTGGAACTGCTCGGCGTCGTGGGGTGTGGTGATGATGAGGATGTCGCGAATCCCCGCCAGTATGAGCGTCGACAGGGGGTAATAGATCATCGGCTTGTCGTACACAGGAACTAGTTGTTTGCTGATACCGAAGGTGATCGGGTGCAACCGGGATCCAGTTCCGCCGGCCAAGATTATTCCACGCATGGGCTCAATCCTTCCGTATAGGATCCGCCACGGCAAACTAGAGGTCGTCTGCTTGGTAAGATCGACGGGTCCTGGAAGCCGAGATGAGTGGAACTTGTAGATATGTCTTCAGCAACGGCTGTCGGGACTGCGACTCTGGCGCGGCAACAAATTTCAGGGCACAAGCGCCGGCTGGACATCGAAGGTCTCCGCGCCATCGCGGTGATGGCCGTTGTGCTCGACCACCTGATCCATTGGCCGCAGGGTGGCTTTGTCGGCGTGGATATCTTCTTCGTCATCTCCGGCTATTTGATTTCCGGAATACTCCTTCGGGAGGCTATGGACACTGGACGGATTTCTTTCAAACAGTTCTATATCCGCCGGATCAAACGCATTTTGCCAGCTGCCGTTTTGGTACTTAGTGCCACTTTGACGGCGGCCTACATTATTTTTTACGGTGGGCGGGCCGCCGCCATCGCCGGAGACACGTTCTGGGCGTTGCTTTTTTCGGCCAACTGGCGATTCGCGATCCTTGGGACCGACTACATGAATTCGGGCGCTTCCGTATCGCCTATTCAACACTACTGGTCTCTGGGCGTCGAAGAGCAGTTCTATATCGTCTGGCCCTGGATCATCCTGGCCGCTCTCTTCCTCGCGCGTCGTTGGAAGGCAAACAAGCGGGGGACCCTGACGATCCTGTCCTTCGCCATAGCGCTGCCCATTGCTTTGTCTTTTGCTTTCTCGCTTTGGGAGACGCATTCAAGCCACACGGTCGCCTATTTTTCCACCTTCTCGCGCGGATGGGAACTGGCTGCAGGCGCCCTGTTGGCAGCACTCACTGCAACCTTCCGGGGCTTCGTCCGGCAAATCCGCGTTGCTTTGCTGTGGCTGGGCCTGGCAGTCCTGCTGTCTTCGGTGCTAATCATCACGCCCGAGACGCCGTTTCCCGGTCCGTTTGCTCTGTTCCCAGTGCTCGGGTCGTGCTTGGTCATCCTTGCCGGGACCGGCGCCCATGACGGCTACTATGATCGCCACGCGTGGGTTCTGACCAATCCCGTCAGTCGGTACATCGGTAAGATCTCTTACTCGCTTTACCTTTGGCATTTCCCGGTCATAGTGCTGCTTGTTGCCTTTGTCCCGGTTGAATCCAAACGATATTACGTAATCGCTGTAGCAGTAATGGGCGCACTGTCGATCGCATCATTCAAGTTTGTCGAGGATCCGATTCGAAAGTCCCGCTGGGGTTCGCCCAAGAGTGCTGCTTCTTTGCCGAAGCGATCCGGACCTGGTCGGCGTCGTCGCTCGATCGCCGGTGTTGCCGTTTTCGTTGCCGTAGTTGTGTGTGCTCCTGTGATCGCGTTTGCGACCGTCGCTCAACAATCGGCGTCCAGTGGTCCGGCGACGCCCGATTCCGCGGGCCAGAAGAACTCAATTGCAGCAACTGTCTCGGGACGACAGGAACAATTGCGAGCAGCCTTGGGGGCCAGCGTCTGGCCTACGCTTACGCCAAACCCGGCCGAGATGGGTCCTGACGGCGCTTTGGCGAAACCTGCTGAGTGGATTAAGGACGGCTGCTTGGGCGGTACCCTGTCTCCTTTGGCACACGACAAAGATGTGACCGTGAACGCGCAGCGGTGCATCTACGGGTCCGAGTCCGCGAAACGGACTCTGATAGTTTTTGGGGACTCCACGACGATGAGCTTTGTTCCGGGGATCCGCAAGGCGTTGGAGGGCCAGGACTGGAAGGTTTACATCTACACGGTGGCCGCATGTTCGCCGACGTTGGTTCAGCCGGCGGCGGACGCATCAGCTGACGAATGCGTCAAGTTCAAGTCTTGGGTTCAGGGCGAGATCAAACGAATTCGACCCGACACCGTAGTGTCGTCATTCTTGCGAAACGATGGGCACTTGGCCAGTAAGGCGACGGGCGCTGCCGCGGACGCCGAGTGGCAGCACAACATCAGCGAGATGGGGAAATTTGTAACGTCGGTTGGTTCACGCTACGTGTTGTTGGAGGCTCCCGCACCGGCCAAGGCTGAACCGAGCCAATGCATCACGCGGTTCAGTACTCCAGGCGACTGCATCACGGTCAGAAAATCCGAATTCGACAACCAAAGCGCGGTCGAAGCCCGGGCGATTTCCAGCATCGGTGCCAATGCCGTATTCGTTCCAACGAAGGATTGGTTTTGCGTCGATGGACGCTGTCCGGCCTTTATTGGCGGAACAGCCCTTTACGCAGACATCAACCACATAAGCGCATTGGCATCGGAAGAACTTGCCCCGCTGATCAAGGACGTGCTCAGCCCGGTTGCGACCGGTTAGCCGCAAATATTGTGATCGATGAGGCAAGCTAAAACACTCGGGGGTACCGGGCGCGGAAGTGGGCGACCATTTGTCGCCCTGCCGTCAGAACTCCGCGCTATGGTTCCCTATTTTCGGATGCGGGGACGAGTCGCGCTCTCGATAGGTCGTGGACCAGAAACACCACGCACGCCGTCGAGGACACCGTGTAGCGCGTTGATCAATCGGGCACGCCGATGCGGGGCAAGCAAGGTCACGATGGCAAGGTGCCGGTAGTCCGCCAAGAACCCCTTCAACGTCCAGAGCGAATACCGGCGGCCATATTGGCGCGCCAGCAGGATCCTGTTCCGGAACAGGTAGTAATAGCGCCAGTCAGCGGCGGTACGGATATTCAGCGGGTGACCGCCGAAGGACAGCTCACGGCCAAAGAGTCTGGCCCTGGCAGGGCTTCCCAGCGTGTGGTCCAGAGCGGCATCCGGAGCAATGACAGCGCGTAGTCCGTCGGCGGTGCACCGCAGGTAAAACTCGCTGTCCACACCGTCGATGAAAAGGCTGGACTGAAACATGCCTAGCCGCTCGAACACCGGGACAGGTATGAGGAGCCCCGACTGGATGGGTTCTCCGCCGAGCTGAATACCGTTCATGACCGGTCCGCGTCGAACAGGGAGCCCCCTGACGGACCCTGGTGCCACCATGCCAACGCGGACATTGGCGGCCAAGGCGGCCGTCGCCGCCGATTTCAGGGCGGCGACGTAGCCGTCGTCGAGTAGCGAGTCCTGGTCCATGGTGAGGATGTAGTCCGGCTTAGCGGCTCCCGAAAGGGCAACAGAAATGCCGGCATTCAGCGCGGCAGCAATTCCGGAGTTTTCAGCGAGACGTTCGACATTGCAACCCATGCCGGCCAGTTCGTCAAGGATACTGGTGGGGTCGTGGGGGCTACCGTCGTCCACTACGACCACAGTGTCCACCTGTTTGAGAAGCGCTGCGGCGTTGGCCAGCACCCCGTCGGACGGGTTAAACAGGGAAACGATAGCGGCAGTCGAGGGCAATGTCTTTTTCCGTCCTCGTCAGGCGGGCTGTACGTCGGGCTGGACGTCGATCCAGTTGGCGAGGCGGTCAATGCCTTGGGCCAGGTTGTACTGCGGCGTCCAGCCGAGCACCTCTTCCGCGGCCGTGACGTCTGCCCAGGCGTGACGAACGTCGCCCTGCCTGTATTGACCGGTGACGTGGGGTGCAGGAGCATTGTAGTGCGCGGCGATAAGCTGTGCAGCCGTGCCGATGGTCTGGTACTCGCCCGAACCGATGTCCATTGGCTCACCCTGGACGGTGGGGGAGACCGCCCCCGCGACGATGGCCGAAGCGACGTCGTCGATCAGGATGAAGTCACGGCGGACCTCACCGTCTTCGTAAAGGGGAATTGACTTGCCCCCCATGGCCATCCTGCAGAACAGGCTCATGATTCCCGTGTAGGGGTTGATAAGCGACTGGCCTGGGCCGTAGACATTCTGCAGCCGCAGGATGACGGTTTCGACGCCGTAGGACTTTGCCCAGGCCTGCAGGACGTGCTCCTGGGCAAGCTTGGTGGCTCCGTAGACACTGACCGGTGCGGGGAACGTTTCGGACGCCTTCATGGCTACCGGGGTAGCACCCAGGAAGTCCCACTGGGCCTTGTCCAAGGTCTGGCTGGTGCGCTGGCCAGGGTAAAACAATTTGCCGTCGACGTCGGCCCAGGCGCCTTCGCCGTAGACCGCACGGCTCGAGGACAGCACGATCCGTCGCGGGAGCTTGCCATGGCGGTTCAGGCCATCGAGAAGCTGGGAAGTGCCGACGACGTTGACGTGAGTGTGGCGGGTCGACTCTTCGAGAGACTGGCTTGTGCCGGTTTCGGCGGCAAGGTGGATCACGACGTCGGGGGTCACGTCCGCCAAGACGGTGTCCCAGGTTGCGGCATCCGCGACGTCGGCGACGACGAGTTCGGCTTTCGGGTGCAGATCCGCGGGCCGCTCACCAGAAGCATGGATTTGAGGGTGCAAGTTGTCGACCACAACCAACCGGTCGAAGGCTTCGACCAGGGCGGAGGAAACAGCGCAGCCGATGAAGCCGGCGCCGCCTGTGACGAGGACAGTACCACCGGGGCGGGCAGGACTAGTTGTAGAAGTCACCATTGGACCTTTCGTAGCGGAAGTTATTTTCCGAAAGTGTGTCGGACGAGAGCCTTTACGGCGGAGTTATTGCGACTTGCGGCCGCCTTGGGAAGGAGGGCCGCAGCGTGTGCGCGGGACGTTAGCCTGAGCCTTGCCGATCGGGCTGCCTTCGTCCAACCGAGGTCATCGGCTTGGGCTGCGGCGACCTCGAAATACTCCCGTTCACCGGCGAAGCGGGAGCCATCCACGAGTTTGGTCGAGGATGCACTATTCGAATGCCTGCGGTACTGGAAGCAAAGCGCCGGATCGATAAGTAGCTGGTCGCCGTTGAAAATCATGTCCATGATCAAGGCGAGATCCTGGATGATCGGGAAGCCGTCGCGGAAGTCCACCTTCCGGATCTTGTCCGTACGAAAGGCGAGGGACGGCCAGTAAAGCCAATCTCCGTGCATGAGGTTGGTGGCGATTGACTCTCCGGCCACCAGCTGCCGACCGCCGCCTCTGGGCTTGATGATCCTTTGCTTCACCAGATCAACAAGTGTGGCCACGACCTGCCCATTTTCGTCGATGACTTCCACGCCGGGTTGGATAAGAGCGGCATCGGGGAAGCTGGCATGGGCAGAGAGGATGACATCCACGTAATTCGGCAGCAGGACATCGTCGCAGCCGAGAATTACCATCACTTCCTGGGTGGCAAGCGAGACGCAAGTCCGGTAGTTCTCAGTAATGCCAGCGTTCTGGTCCTTGCGAATGTACTTAACCCGAGGGTCTTCGATACCTGCCATGAACTCGCTGATTTCGGTTCCCGGGTAGGCGTCGTCGACTACTGTCAGCAGCCAATCGTCGTTGTCCTGGCGGAGAACGCTGTAGACGGTCTCCTTCATGTAGTCAGGATCGCCCCAGTAGGGGACAAAAATGTCAAGTGGCATTTAGGCGTCTGAACTTTCCGTAGAGTTTCGCAACGGGTCTGTGGCTTGGGACTCGGCCTCGGTTTCAGCCGTGCGGGTGCCGGCATGGCGGGAGGACTTGCCTTGAGCGAGCGATTCCAACTGTGTCCGAAGGATGGCTACCTCCTCGGCCAAGGCCCGTGTCTCGTCCTCCACGACGGAGATTTCCCAGGACAGATGCAGGCACACGCCGAGGAGCAACAGGATGCTCATAGCAAAAAGAAGGTTTGAAGGCAGCTGGACGCCAACAAGCTCAGCGACAATATTCAGCAGCCTTGGGAATGCCGCGAGGATAAGCGTGGCACCACCGACGAGGAGCCATAGCGCGGCATACTTTTCACGGAGTTTCTTCCGCCGAAGCATTTCGACGACGAGCGCGACAATAACGAGCGCTACCAGGAAAGCGGCGAGATTTGACACCCTAGACTCCTGAAATTTCGTGTAGGCCTGGCGCTGCCGCGCCCACTTTCGATGGTTTCCGGGTGAGCGCCAAGAGGAGCGCGAAAACGGATCTACCCAAATAGACTGCTGCCTTGACTGGATTGTGACTGGGCGTTCCGCCTTGGCGGATCCTCATCTCCACCGGCACTTGGGTTACGGTGCAGCCAGATCGAATTGCGACCACCAATGAATCGATCGTGTCTCCGAGATACTCCGCCGGGTAGTGGTCCAGATACTGGCTGATCGCGCGGTCATTGGCCGCGCGGAATCCGCTCGTAACATCGGTCAGCCGGGTTTTGGCGAGCGATGAGATGACCTTCGCAAGGAACTGCATAGCCCATTTGCGCGGGCCGCCTACTTTGTAGTTCCCTCGATCGGCGAAGCGGGCCCCGATGCAGATGTCCGCATGCTCCAATCCGGCCAACACTTCATCTATGCTGCTCGGATCATGCTGACCGTCCGAGTCGACTTGGATCACCCGCTGGTAGCCGAGGCGGCGAGCGTATTTGAACCCGGCTCGCATCGCGCCTCCAACCCCAAGGTTGAAAGGAAGGTTCAACACGGTGGCGCCAGCCTGCTGGGCAATCGTGGCAGTGTCGTCGGTGGACCCGTCGTTGACCACCAGTACGTCATAGTGGTCACTCGCCGCGAGGACTTCCAAGACGGTGTCACCAACGGCTTCAGCCTCGTTCCAGGCAGGCATGATCACCAAGACGCGCGGTGTGGGGGAGGGTTCCATGTTGTCCAAACTATATCAATTTGCAGTCTGAACGACATCTGGACCGTTGGTTCAGGACCAAGCAGGGCCAGTGACAGTCCCCTAGGATGGTGCTGCGGTTGGCAGACAACGATCGCCGGCCAAAACACCTATTTCACACGATTGAACTGTGGGGACATGAACTACGCAGAAGAGCATTCCGCGCCGCGCATCCGAGTCAGTGTTTGCATGGCTACGTTCATGGGGGCGAAATTTATCCACGAGCAGCTCGACTCCATCCTTTCCCAGCTCTCCGACGATGACGAGGTCGTCATTGTCGACGATGCTTCAAGGGATGAAACGGTCGCAAAGATCTTGGCTGTTACCGATCCGCGCATCAGGTTGATTCGTGCGGAAACCAACCAGGGGTACGTCAGGTCCTTCGGGCAGGCAGTCCTCGCCAGTCGAGGCGAGTTCATTTTTCTGGCCGACCAGGATGACGTGTGGACTGAAGGCCGCGTTGATTCGATGCTGGCGGCCTTGACGACGGCCGCGGTCGTCGCGAGTAATTTCGATGTCCTGGGCGGGGGGCCGAGGCCCAACATTCGCAAGCTGGATTCAGCGGACAGCCGACGACACTTGGGCAACCTCTTCGGAATCCTCATAGGCTATCGCGCCTACTATGGCTGTGGCATGGCATTCCGTCGGGACATCCTTGACCTGTTCAGCCCAATCCCCGGCTATCTTCGCGAATCGCACGACTTATGGCTGGCGATAGTCGGCAATGTATCGGGATCGATCACACACCTGGATCGCAGCACCCTGCTTCGGCGACTTCATGAGGACAACGCAACGCCCCGAGGTTGGAGGTCCCTTCGTGTCATTCTCGCGGCAAGGGTGGTCTTGATCCGCCTAATGCTGGAGGCACGACGGCGGTCCCTCGCATCGCAACGTTGAGGCCAGACCTGTAGTCAACGCCCTGCCGGGCACCGGGCCCGCGATATTCAGCCGGTAAGCTGACTGAATGCAGAAAATCCTTGTCACCGGCGGCGCCGGCTTCATCGGTTCCAACTTCGTCCACTATCTTGTGGCCAACACTGATGCGCGTGTAACTGTCCTGGACAAACTCACGTACGCGGGCAACCCGGAGTCCATCAGCGGCCTGCCGGAAGACCGCGTCACTCTGGTGAAGGGCGATATCGCCGACGCGGCCCTGGTCGACGGACTCGTCGCGGCGACCGACGTCGTGGTCCATTACGCCGCAGAGTCGCACAATGACAACTCCCTGCATGACCCGCGTCCCTTCCTGGACACCAACATCATCGGCACGTACACGCTGATCGAGGCCGCCCGGAAACACGGCAAGCGCTTCCACCACATCTCCACCGACGAGGTCTACGGCGACCTCGAGCTCGATGACCCGGAACGGTTCACCGAGAACACGCCCTACAACCCCTCCAGCCCCTACTCCTCGACGAAGGCCGGTTCAGACCTGCTGGTCCGGGCTTGGGTGCGCTCCTTCGGGTTGCAGGCCACCATCAGCAACTGCTCGAACAATTACGGCCCGTACCAACACGTGGAAAAGTTCATCCCGCGACAGATCACCAATGTGATCGATGGGATCCGCCCGAAGCTCTATGGCAAGGGCGAGAACGTCCGCGACTGGATCCACGCGAACGACCACTCCTCCGCCGTGCTTGCCATCATCGAAAAGGGCCGGATCGGGGAGACGTACCTCATCGGCGCTGACGGTGAGAAGAACAATAAGGATGTCGTGGAGCTGATCCTGGCGCACATGGGCCAGGAAAACGACGCCTACGACCACGTGGTGGACCGGCCGGGCCATGACCTCCGTTACGCGATCGACTCCACGAAGCTGCGCATGGAGCTGGACTGGAAGCCAGAGTTCTCCAACTTCGAGGCCGGCATCGAAGACACCATCAAGTGGTACCGCGACAACGAAGCATGGTGGCGTCCCCAGAAGGCCGAAACCGAGGCCAAGTACAAGGAACAGGGCCAATAGACGATGTCGATCGAGTTTTCCAAGCAGCTGAGCGCCCGCGAAACGCCGATTCCCGGCGTCGTCCTTTACGAACTTCCCGTCCACGGCGACAACCGCGGCTGGTTCAAGGAGAACTGGCAGCGCGAGAAGATGCTGGCACTGGGGCTTCCGGACTTCAAGCCGGTACAGAACAACATCTCCTTCAACGAAAAAGCCGGTACCACCCGCGGCATCCACGCCGAACCTTGGGACAAATTCATCTCCGTGGCTACCGGCAAGATCTTCGGCGCCTGGGTGGACTTGCGCGAAGGGCCGTCGTTCGGTGCCGTATTCACCGCCGAATTGGATCCGAGCCAGGCAATCTTCATTCCCAGGGGTGTGGGCAACGCTTTCCAGACCCTGGAAGACAACACCGCTTACACCTACTTGGTCAACGACCACTGGAGCGCTGACGCACAGGGCCAGTACACCTTCCTGAACCTGGCCGACGAGACAGCGGCCATCGACTGGCCCATTCCGCTCGAGCGGGCCGAGCTCTCGGACAAAGACAAAGCCCACCCGCGCCTGGCGGATGTGCGGCCGATGGGCCCGAAGAAGACGCTGGTTCTAGGTGCCAACGGCCAGCTGGGCAAAGCCCTTCGGGAACTGTACGACGGCGATGCCTCCGTCGAGTTTGCCGGTCGCGCTGAGTTCGACCTCAGTTCCCCGGATGCGATTGCGCAAAAGAACTGGAAGAACTACTCCGCCGTCATCAACGCAGCCGCTTACACCGCCGTCGACGCAGCCGAAACCCCGGAAGGCCGCGAGGCCGCCTGGGAGACCAACGTCGCTGCCGTCGCCCGTCTGGCACGTGCCGCCGTCGAGCACGACCTGACGCTGGTGCATGTCTCCTCCGACTATGTGTTCGACGGCGCTGCTGACACCCACGGGGAAGACGAGCCAGTCTCGCCGCTGGGCGTGTACGGGCAGACGAAGGCCGCCGGCGACGCCGTGGTCAGCGTCGTTCCAAAGCACTACGTCGTGCGCACCAGCTGGGTCATTGGCGAGGGCAACAATTTCGTCCGCACCATGGCTTCCCTCGCCGCACGCGGGATTGAACCTTCCGTCGTCAACGACCAGATCGGCCGCTTGACCTTCACCGAGGATATCGCCGCGGGAATCAAACACTTGCTGGACTCCCGCGCCAGCTACGGCACGTACAACCTCAGCAACTCCGGTGAGCCGCAATCCTGGGCTGACATCGCCGCCGACGTCTACGAGCTCAGCGGTGCGGCACGGGACTCCGTCACAGGCGTCACCACCGAAGAGTACTTCCGTGGCAAAGCCGCCGCTCCACGCCCGCTCAAGAGCGTCCTGGACCTGAGCAAGATCCGGGCAGCGGGATTCGACCCGCGGTCCGCCCGGGAAGCTCTTGACGCCTACCTCGCCACCAGTCCCGCGATCGGCTAGCGGCTGACCGAGATGGCTTATGACTCTTCCTCATTCGGCGTGGTGGCCCTCGCCGCATACCGCCCTGACTGGGACCTTTTCCGGACCCAGCTTCGGTCTATCCAGGATCAAAGCCACACCGATTTTGTCTGCCTGATCTCCGCCGACGGCGGAGACCAGGAGATCGCGGAATTTGTCAAAGCGGAGCTCAACGACGACAGCCGGTTTCGGGTTCTCGGATTCCCGGAAAGGCTGGGGTTTTACGCTAACTTCGAGAGGGCTGTTCAGGCTGTTCCCCCTGAAGCACTTTGGGTGGCGTTGGCGGACCAGGATGATCGGTGGTACCCCTCCAAACTCGCGACGCTTATTCCCCAACTGAATGATGTAGCGCTGGTTTCGGGGCAGGCCAGGGTGGTCCGAAACCCCGGGCATGAGGTTGTGGCTGATTCCACGGCTCGAAAGAACGTTCCTTTTGGCGCATTGGTTGCCCAAAACCAAGTGACTGGAAGCCTTTGCGTCTTCCGCAGGGAACTTCTCGACGTGGCGCTTCCCTTTCCGCGGCTGGAAACCATCACACAGGTCCACGACCATTGGCTCGCAGTGTGCGCCGCCGCCACAGGTGGTGCCGTGGTGGTAGAGGATGTGCTGCAGGACTACGTCCAACACGGCGGCAATGTCCTTGGCGAGGTGGAAGACCACCGAGGCATCCTGTCATCATGGCGGCACCTTGCGTCGATGTCGAAGAAATACCATGGCAGCAAGAGCCTGCTGGCGATGCTGCGCACATCCAACGACCTGAGCTTTGGGTGGCGCCGGGCCATGATGGACTGCCTGAAGACCCGGGTTGCCATCAATTCCACCGACTTGGAGTCGGGTCTTTCGGCCTTTTCCAGCGGTCATGCGTGGGGGCCGACGCTGAGGGTTTTGTGGTCAGGCCTGCGTAGTGGGGACATCGCAGCGCCGTGCGTCCTGGAATTCGTTGCGGGTGCTCCGGCGGAGCTCTTCGTCAACGGATTTGGAGCCCGCAGGCGCTGACTAAGGAGCGGTTGGGCCGGTGCCTGGATCCTGCACGGACGCAGGCACCGGCTTCAGCGCCTGCTCCCTGAAGTGTCGCCTTACGGCCAGCACTTGGAAGGTCGCCACGACAACCTCAGAAACGCCGACCGCCCAGGCCACGCCCGAGCCCCCGTACAGCGCCCCCATGGCGAACATCAGGGGAATGTTTAGGATTGCGCCTAGCGCCGTCGATTTGGCGAGGATGGCACCTTCGCCCAGCGGTATGAGACATGCCAGGCCGACAACTTGGGCCACCAACACTGCCGAGAAGATCAAACCAAAGGGAATGCTTAACGCGTATCCGACAGTGATCTCACCTCGCGAGAAGATCGGGCTTGCCCACGGGATCAGAACTGCCAGGAGCACGCCGCCCAGAGCCCCAACAGCGGGAACGAACTTGGCCACTAGCTGTATGCGTTCCAGGCTGCGGGATCGTCCAGCTTCGGGTATCCAGCCCTGCACGACTTGCAGCACCGGCCCAAACCCGGCCACGGCAAATCTGAACAGTTTGTCCGTGAGGGCATAGAGGGGGACCGCCGATGGGACGACGAGCGAGACTGCGATCATCGGTAGATTGCTGTTGATGGTCCCGGTGCCTGCAGCGATGACGCCGAATTTTTGGTTCCGAAGCCGTTGCATGGCTGGAACGAACCCCAAGTTCACTGTCAGCGGTGTCTCATGTTTACCCTTCATGGCAGCCAGGGCTCCGACCGCGACGGCGATGATGTTAAACGCAAGCAGGCTGCCGGCAAACACGATTGCGTAAGGGAAGAATTGCAGCAGAATCACGCCGGTGATGACGCCTAGTCCTTGGGGGAGCACATCAAAGAACAGAAGGGACCACGGCTTGGCTTGGCCGATGAAATACCAAGAGGCGCCGAGGAACGGCAATAAGTAGGCCAGCGACGCAACCGCAGCAGCCAGGGGATCCACCCGGGTCAACAGAAGAAGCACGAAAAACATCACTGGCGCAGCGAAGAGGAAAAGATAGAGCCGGCTGACAATCGAATCCAAGAACAGCTGGGGCCGCCGTGATACGGGAGTAGAGGCCACCATGGCTGCGCCGACGGTTCCCCACCCGAACGCGACGACGACGCCGAATATCGCCGCCGTCGCTTGCGCCACTGCCAGTTCACCCCATATCCCTGGACCCAAAGTCGATATCACAAAGGGGATGGCGAGGAGATTTACGGCAGTTGAAAACAAAAGCGACGTTGCAAAGCCTCCGAATCGGCGCAGCAGAGCAGAAGCGGGCTTCGAAGCCACGGATGTTCCCCGTTCGTGTCGGTATTTGCGCTTGGCCGATCGGCCCGGCTCATTGGCCGAACAGAATCTTACCTTGGGTATGTCGGCTTCACCGACAGCGTTCGCCCTTTCGCAGGCTGAAGGCGGCCCCGCGTTGGGGCCGCCGCCACACTAGAACGTGACGTTCGTGCAACCCAGGAACGTGTTTCCCAAGGAGAAGGGAGACGTGGCTATTCCATGCGCGCATACCCGGTACGTGCCTCGCTGGAGGATGTTTGTCGACAGCGAGTAACCATGGTCTCCCGTGGTCTTCATCGCGGCGTTGACATCGGGCCTTGGCAGATTGGCGATTATCGGGAAGTACTTTTGCTGGGTGTCTGGCTGTGTCACGTAGACGTGCACCTCAATTGAGGCGCTGGTGGTCGGGTCCATGGCCCATCCGGAGGCGGTCAGGGACGTGACGCCGTTCGTCGTCGAGAGCTTGACCGAGTCCAGATATCCTATGGGCTTGGCACTGACGCCGACCGTGACGGACTTGCAACCGAGCAGGGTGTTGCCTGGGGCGACGGGGCTAAGGGCGATAGCCCAGGAACAGACCCTGTACGTGCCCGGCGCGCTAAGCGGTATGTCAGTCTGGTATCCATGGTCCCCGGGGACTTGAAGAACCTGGTTCACGTCCGTCCGTGGCTGTGAACCAGTGATCTTGTACAGCTGGGTGGTGCCGTCCGGCGCCTGTACGTAGATGTGCACCGCAATTTGCCTGGTGGTGTCTCCATAATCCAGGGCCCAGCCACGCGTGGTCAGCGAGGCCGTGGTGCTGGTCGTCTTCACGTCAACGGAGTCAAGGGACCCGACCGGCATGGCTGCTGCAGCGATGGTGAAGGACTTACATCCCATGTCCGAGTGGAGATACTGGCCCACTGCGTAGAGGCAAATGCGGTAGGTGCCTGCTTTTGTGATGTTGATGTCCTGCTGGAAACCGTGATTGCCTCCAACGCCCAAGACATTATTCACGTCAGGCCGATATGCATTCGCGGGTATCTCATAGAGAGTGCTCGAACCGTCAGGTGCGTATAGATAGGCGTGAGCGGCCGCGGTCGACGATGTGTTGTTCATGTCCACAGCCCATCCACTGACCCTGAAGCTCACCTTGTCCGCGGTGCGGATTTCGTAGGCCTGTTCGAGGTTGCCGATGGGCGGTTCCGCTCCTACGGCCGAGACGGTCTTGCATCCCAATCCAACGTTGGTGAATTTTCCGATGGCGTAGACGCAGACTTGGTAGTTCCCGGACACGGTAACGGGGATTTGTTGCTCAAAACCATGGTTGTCACCAAGTCCCAGAGCTTGATTTACATCCGGTCTATAACCTGTGGCCGGGATCTTGTAGAGCTGCTGGGAGCCATTCGGAGCCGTGACGTAGGCGTGTGCTTCTGTGGTGTTTTGGGGAAGTGCCGTGTCCGCAGCCCAGCCCCGGAACCTTAGCGAAGCGGCCGTGTCGGTTCGTTCTGCGGTGAGGCTATCAAACGATCCCTGCGGCGTCGTGCCCGCAAAGACCGCGAGCGAGGCGTATGAGCCGTTCCATACGTTCGAATCCCCTTGGAACGGGCCGGTGCTGCTGTATTGCCACATGCTGAATTGGTTCCAGCTGGCCGGCAAAACACCCGGCGAATTGCCTGGGGAAGAGGGGTAGGAAGCAATCCACAGCGGGTATGCACTGAAGGAAGCCGAGTTTCCGGTGCATCGAGCCCACCAATCGGTAGTGCTGTAAATAACGGGGTACCGGCCGGTCAGGGCTTGTACGGTGTTCCCGAAATCCGCTATCCAGCTGGTCATCTGCGCACCCGACATGCCATAGCAAACGTCGCCGAAGTAGAAGCCGCCGATTGTTTGGCCCTCATAGGGGTTGTATTCGATGTCCAGGACCGGCGGGAGTGTGTAGCCGTCCGGGCTCCACCCTCCACCGTTTGCGATGAAGTACCTAGCCTGGTCGGCCCCCGAGGACCAGTTGGGAATGGCGAAGTGATACGCGCCGCGGATCATGCCGACGCTGCGTGAGCCGTCGTATTGCTGGGAGAAATTCCCATTGACGTAGTAGTTGCCCTCCGAGGCCTTCACGTAGGCGAAACGTGAACCTTGGTTCCACTGGGATGCCCAATCGACGTTCCCTTGGTACGCGCTGACATCCTGCCCAGCTACGCCTATCGAAGGAGACCAGTGTCCGGTGTCAAGTGCCATGGCGAGCGTTCCTGCCACTGCGCGCGATCCGGTGGGTGCAGCGCTCAACGGAAGGCTTTTGTTGGCCAAGACACGCGGCGACCGCTGGCCCATTTCGGCTCCACCGCTGGGAATCGCCTGGAGCATGGCGCGCTTCATCGCGTCGCCGATAATGGGAGCGCTGCCGGGCATCGCTGGCATTGCGACCGGCGCAGGTGTGGCGACTGGCGCCGTCGTCTCTGCAGCGGGGACTGTCAACGGACTCAGCGCATTTGCTGGAGCAGACGGTCCGGGAACGGGGGAGCCACCAGAAACTGCCGGAGTTAGGACGGGTTTCGTGCCCGCGGGTATTCCTGCTTTTGCAACCGGCGTCTGTGCTGAAGCAGCGGGTATCGCGCTTTCCGATGGGATGGCCCCGGCCACGGTGAGAGTCAAGCCGAGCGCGATACCTAGTGCGACGCCAGCGCGCGCGACGGGGAATCGAGATGCCTTTACAGCGGTGGTTCGTTTCATTTTCAATTCCGGCAAGGTACCGCTCTGTGAGGGCACATGGTGAAAGCTTCGCCTGCAGCTCCGATAATGAACACCTCTGCAGTGCACCATAAAGCCAGCTCCTAACCGGGACACCATAGCATTCGGTGGCAGGAGTGGCCAGAGTTTCATGTGTTGCCAGTGTGACTAGTGGGTGAATAGTTATTCATCGGCTCAGCGTCCGTTTTTGGCGTTGTAGCGGTACATGAACGCAGCCATTGCGTCGCGGTTGACAGGGTTCAGCGGCCGGTAGGTCCGGTCCGAGTATCCGGTGGTGATGCCGGTGGACGCCAGCCAGGTGATTTCGAGGTAGAACGGGCTGGCCGGGGTGAGATCGGCGAACGGTGAGGCACCGGGCGGGTTGTATACGGGTTTGCCGGCAAGTCGGTAGAGGAACGCAGCCATGGCGTCGCGGTTGACAGGATCCGAGGGGCGGTAGGTGCCGTCGGGGTATCCGGTGGTGATACCGGTGGTGGCCAGCCAAGTGATTTCCTTGTAGAACGGTGAAAGCAGCCCAATGTCCCTGAACGGAGAGATGACCGGGGGGATGTAGGTGGGGCTTCCTTTGAGACGGTAGAGGAAAGCGGCCATAGCCTCGCGGGTGACGGGTTGGACGGGGCGGAACGTACCGTCGGGATAGCCCGTGGTGATGCCGTTATAGGCCATCCACGTCACTTCTACGTAGAAAGGGTAGCTGCCGGGGATGTCGGTGAACGAAGGCGGGCTCGAAGGAGTGAATGCTGTCAGACCTTGCGCGGTGCCGAGTCCGGTGGGCCCGTCGTATCCGTAGCCGGCGGTGCACAGATAAGGGAGGTTGCACGTGCCGTTCGCACCGTTGGCAACATCGTTCAGCGCCCAGGGGGAGCCGTAGGCAAGCTGTGCAGGGGAGATTCCCGCAGGCGGAGGGCCGGCGAGGGCGTACGTAGCTGCAATAACGGGGGCGGCAGCGCTGGTTCCGCCAAAGACCATCCACCCGCTCATCCCGCTGCTCGGGGTGCTGTCGTAGACGGCGACGCCGGTGCTCGGGTCGGCAACTGAGGCCAGATCGGCGACGGTGCGGTTGGGACAGCCCGTGTCGTGCTGCCAAGCGGGCTTGGGCTCGTAGGCGGAGCAGCCGCTACCCGGACCGGCTGCGCCGGATCCGGTGGACCCCCAAGCGCGTTCGGTCCAACCCCGGACTTTGCTTGTGTCGAGGGTCAGGGTCGTGCCGCCGGCTGCGACGACGTTGGGGGAAGACGCAGGATAGTTCACGGTGGGCGAGGCGGTGGCGTTCGTGTAGCCGTTGTCACCGGAGCTGGCCACGAGGGGGATCCCGGGGTGATTGAAGTAGAGGGCATCGTATCCGGTGATCCCAGGGGATTCCGGGCCGCCGAAGCTCATCGACACGGCACTGGCACCTAGATTGACCGCGGTATTGACCGCGGTACCCAGATCGGTGAGGGAATTGGAATTGGCCTCGACGAGCAGGATGTTGCAGTTGGGGCAGGCCGCCGAGACCATTTGGACATCGAGGGACGTTTCCTGCGCCCACGCTGCGTTGGGGGACGGCAGGGAGGTCCCGCCGGCCTGGTTCACTTTCCGGAAGCACCCTGAAGCGGAGGAACACGGCCCCTGCCCATACCTCGTCCGGTAGACAGCCAAATCCGCCTCGACAGTCGGGGCATCGTACGGATCGATTACCGCTACGGTTCTGCCGGTGCCGGCGGTGAGTGAGGGCAGCTTATAGGCGGACTGCAGGTCTGCGGGCCCGTACCCGGCGGGGAGGAGCTGCCCGGCGGCCAGGGGACCAGCGACTTCATCGTCGATCTCCGCATGGCACGATGCGTAGCCTGGGGGTGCGTCCCCGCATACCTTAGAGTGGCGGTGGCCCTTCAACCGTGCCATGGCCTGGGCAGCCGGTGTGGGCTGAGGGGGCGGGACTGATGCCGACGATGTGCCAGGAGGGGAGCCGGTTGAACTCTCTTCTGCTTGCGCGGGCGTGACAATCGCGGAAAGTAGCATCAGCACCGCGGCACCGGTCACCAGGCGAGGCCTGCTGAACCAGCGGCGACGAGCGTAACCGCGCGGTGTCGTCGGCATGGAATCCTTCCTTGCACGGGAATTCCGCGTCTGGAGTGGCCAGAGATTCACGTGTTTCTGGTGTGACTTGCGGATAAGACAATTATCCACAGGTCCCCCAAAATGACTTGGTTCCATGTTGCAACCTCCCCTACTTTTAACCTTGTTGAAGGTTTTCCGCAGCGCCTGGGCGCATGCTGCATTGGGGGGAAAATGGAGGCTTTGCGCATCGTCGAGGACGAAGTCCGAGAGCTGATTCGTCGGCGCGGACTGGACCCTTTGAATCAAGCAGTCGAAGTTCACAGGCTCGTCGAGGCCGCCGTGAATGACTACGATGAGCGGGCGCTTCTCGGCCCCTTGCCTCCATTGGGACACTTGGACACGGCACGCAAGTACGTGTTCGACGCCGTTGCCGGCTTCGGTCCGCTCCAGCCACTTCTGGATGACCCCACCATCGAAGAGGTCTGGCTCAACGCGCCCAACGAGGTTTACGTTGCCCGGAATGGCGAATCCGAACTCACCTCGATCAGCCTCAGCGAGCAGCAGGTTCGAGACCTCGTTGAGCGGATGCTTAAGAGTTCAGGGCGCAGGCTGGACCTCTCGTCACCCTTTGTTGACGCGGCCCTGCCTTCATTTATCTAACCCTTTTGGTCATTTTCCCCTATATCTCGGGGGCGCAAGTGTAAGCGACTGTCAGTAACATCATCTTTGCAAGTTCACCGGGCCCGCAGCGCTGGCCTCGCCTCTGCGTGCCCTGATGGATGGCAAAACCCCAGGAAGCTTCGGACGAATCCCGCTGGCATCTACATGTGCCTGACGTTCGGCGCTGCGTCGCGCGAAATGCCCCGCTGGAGCGCGTGAGGACCCGCGTATCGTGTTGGCATAGCCGTGAAAGATGAGCGCCGCCTTATCTCACGAAGGACGGCAGAGATTATCCCGCGGGAGCGGCACGAGGAGATGTTGATCTCGCGTTCCAGGTCATGGTCACACCACCCCGGTCTTGGGGAGGCTTGTGAAAAAGTGAAATATCTCTAATGGTTGTGGCTGGCCTGGGACTGGCTGGCAGACTGGCGTCTGGCCCTGCGGTGTGTGACCCCTGAAATATCTGGCCAGTCAGTGACGGTGCCTTTCGTTGGACTTGTCCACGCCGCGGGGCTGGCGCCGGACTGGCCTGTTCCGATGGCTTGATAGAAGGTCGTCCACGGCTGCGGCCGTGTGACTCGTTAGAGATACGCCTCGCAACAACCGCTTCCAGACCGACGCCGGGAAACCATTCTGTCGAACTTGGAAGGAGATGCTGCGTGACCGTCGTAGCAGACCGATACGAGCATGTTGTGGGCGTTGATACCCACGCCAGAACGCACACGTACGCCGTCATCGAAACCGCCACGGGTCGGACGCTGGACACCTCGACGTTCCCGACCACCCCAGCCGGGCTGAACAGGGCTGTGGGCTGGATTCAGCGTCGGACCGCCGGTCCGGTACTGGTTGCGGTCGAAGGTACTGGCTCGTACGGTGCCAACCTCGCCAGGAACCTGCACGCCGCGGGGATCGCGGTCTGCGATGTCCGTCCGCCCAAACGCGAGGCCCGCGCAGGGAAGGGTAAGTCGGATGAAATCGATGCTGTCGCGGCCGCCCGAACCGCTCTGGTCTCCGGTACCACGCACCTGGCTGCCCCACGGGCGGACGGGATCCGCTCGGCACTGAGGGTGCTGCTTGTTGCCCGCCGCGCCATGGACTCCCGCCGCACAGCGGATCGTAACGCCCTGACGGCTCTCTTACGCAGCTTCGACCTCGGAGTCGACTGCGTGGCCCAGTCAGAGATGCCCAGATCAGCGCGGTCGCGGCTTGGCGTTCCCGCAGCGCTGACGACGCCACGGCTGCTACGATCCGGTCCGAAGCGCGACGCCTCGCATCTTCCGTCCTTGAACTGACCCGTCAGCTCAAGGACAACCGTGCCGCGCTGGCCAAGCATGTTGACGAGCTTGCTCCCGGCCTGCTCGAGGTCTACGGGCTCGGACCAGTGACTGCTGCCGCCGTCCTGGTCGTCTACTCGCACAAGGGCCGGCTGCGCTCGGAGGCGGCGTTCGCCGCCCTCGCAGGTGCTGCGCCGCTGCAGGCGTCCAGCGTTTACACGGCGAGGCCTTGTATTCCCTGAGCCGGAAGGCATTTCGATGGGTGGCTTACAAACGATCGTTACCGTTGGGCGACCGCGGACGGCTTAGCGCCAGTTTTCCGCGAGATGGTCCCCGACCCCTACTTGCACGGCTCGAAAATGAGGACATCGGCGTCTTCGGCGATCGCGAATGGCACTACAACGCCAACCGTGGACGCCACATCGCCGTCGACAACCGCGTCCGAGTAGTTCAGGCGATAGGTGATTCCCTCTCGCAACTGGCGGGGGCGAACGCGGGTCGCAACCTGGTCGCGGCAGCGGTCGCGGTCGCGATCATAGACGAGTACCACAACAAGGCCGGACGCCGGGTCTGCATACTCGACGGAGTACGTTTGGTCCGAGGGTAGCCCGTGGCGGACGACCCGGCCGCGGTGGATCACGTTCCGAACCGATTTGTAAAGCTGGACCATACGACTGGCAGTCGAGCGCTCCTCCAACGACCATCGGGAGATGTCTGCCCCGATGCCGAGAACGCCGGCCATCGCGACCACGAAACGGTACTCAAGCGAAACGGAAGAGCGATCTCGATGACCTGCTTCCTCAGTCACCCATGAACTCATGACGTGTGCTGGATAGGCGGACAGGAAGCCGTGTTGAATCGCCAGCCGATCGCGGGGGCCTGTCTCATCGCTGGGCCACACCACATCAGATAATGCCAGTACGGCATTGTCGATTCGGGCGCCCCCTGACGCGCAGGCCTCAATGGTGACGTTCGGGAACTCCTCCCGGAGCATCCGCATCACTTCGTAGTAGCCGCGGGTGTGTTGCAGGCTCCATTCTCCGCTGTGTGCGTCACCTGCTCGGCCGCCATCGCTGATGGGCCGGTTCATGTCCCATTTCAGGTAGGTGATCGGCGCAGACATCAACACTTGGCGGAGTGCGTTCTTGATGAATTCGATGACGTCAGCCCGCCCGAAATCGAGGACGTACTGGTTGCGCGACGTCAGGAGCGGGCGGTCGCCGGCTCGGTAGATCCACTCCGGCTGCTCCCGAAATAGATCGCTCTCAGGGTTCACGGCCTCAGGCTCGACCCACAACCCGAATCGCATCCCCAGTGACAAGACGTGCTGAGCGAGCTCGTCCAGTCCGTTCGGGAACTTGTCGACGTCGGGAACCCAGTCGCCAAGTCCGGAGGTGTCGTCCTTTCTGCCCTTGAACCAACCGTCGTCGAGAACGAAGACCTCGGTCCCAAGTTCTGCTGCCACCTTCGCCAGGGTGCGCTGCTGCTCGAGATCGACATCGAATTCGGTCGCGTACCACGAGTTGTAGACGACGGGCCGATGTGCCTCCGTGAGATCCCGCGTCAGCGCGACGCGCTGGTACTCATGCCAGGCAGCGGCCACCCCGTCAGCGCCGTCGGAGCTGAATACTCCGACGGCCGGTGGGGAGGTGAATCGCTCGCCCGGTCCCAGTGCGATCTGCAGGGTGTCGTCGTCAGCACCGAGGGAGACACGCAAACGGTCACTCGCCGGCGTGCTTTCAATATTGGCCCGCCAGTTTCCGCTCCATTCGAGCGCCACAGAGTAGGCGTCCGCGCTGGCAGCCGACGCCGGTAGGTTGGCGGTGACGACTGGGGCGAACATTGGCCCTGTGGTGCCGTGACGGGAGCCGAACCCAAACGATCCCCATCCGAAGGTCGCGGTCTGCGGAGTGAACTCCTGCGCCCAGGTTCCTGCAAGGTAGTGGATTTGGGGGTCGCGGCCGACTGGAAGGGGCCACCCCGCGCTGTATGCGCGTCGGAGCCATACCGTTGTCCTCGTCGAATTGTTTTCGAATTCGATGTGCCGGCGAACCGCGTCGTGCCGGGAGTCGGTTTGGACGAAGAGCGTCAGTTGTAAGTCACCTGATTCGTCGACGAATCTCGCTCGTAGCAGCGATCGCTCCGCGGTGACATCGAAGTCCACGCCGTTCTCAGGTGCAAGGTGCCAGCGTGATCCTGTCAGCCCGTTCTCCCTGATGACGACGAGTTCGCTGAAGTCAACCTGTCGATCCCCGAGCGCGGCCAGTTCAAGAGGGGCGATGTCCGCCGCGAACCGGAAGGACGGGATTATGTCGGGTTCGGACCAGGGTTGCGGTGCGCTCGTGAGCTGCTTCCCCCAATGGTCCAGAACCAATCCCGATGAGTTGGGGAGAAGGCTCACTACATAGTCTGAATTCTTCGTCGAAAGGGTCCACTGCCCGGCCATTTGATCTCCTTGTTCGTCCTGATTGGGTCCCCGTTAGCGACAGCTGACTGGTTTCCTGCGCCCACTTGTCCCCGTACTGGTTCGGCATCATGCCGTCCAGGGACTCGTGGTTGCTATTTCGTAGATGTCGGATCGACTGACAGTGGGGAAATGCCTCCCTGCCACCGTAATCATCATCCCGGCCGAACTCACCTCGCGGGCGACCGGGAAGTCCGGTGCAATGTGCGCGGTTGATTCGTATCGTGCTACTTGGCTTCCTGAAAGAGCCGGTTCATCCGTAGTTGGAAGTCGACGTTCGCCCATCCCGGGTGGTGTGGAGCGGAGTTCGACCCGGGCAGCGTTCCCCAGTAGCCAAGGTCGGCACACCGCTGGATGGCGTAGGTCGCGAAGTATCGTCCGACGGGCCCATCCTCGAAATCTGCCTCAGGGTGTATCCGATCCAGCCTTCGCCGATCACCGCGGGCACGTCGTGGTGGGCGGCCCAGACCGTGACCGCCCGTAACCGGGCGTCCAACGCCTGCTTCATCGCGATTTCATGATCTGCGAAGTGCCGGTACATCCACTCGTCCCAGGCAATCGGGTCCACCCAGTCATAGGCGTAGAACATGCTCGGAGTGATCCCCGTCGCCTCGAGCCGCCACGGTTCGATCGTTGTCGTCCATTCGTCGAACGGGGGTGCGTCGTCCCTGAGAATAGACTTCAGTTCCTCGCTGGGGAACACAGGCGGCGCTGCGCGTACCTGCGCCCACGCCTCAAGGGCGCCAAGGACTCCATAGATGTAGAAGTGTTGGTGGGCGACCTGCGCGTTGTCGGGGATGGAAGCCAGATCAAGGTAGGGCGGTATACCGTAGCAAACCGTCGACAAGACATCCGGGTGGGCGTCCTGCAGAAGCCTGAGAGCGCTCTCGAGATACGGTCGTTGCGCCCAGAAAGTATCGAGACCCTCCGAGGGGACCTCCGCCAGACGGGAAAGATCGATCTCGTTGTGTATCTCGACATACGCGATGCGGTCCTCAAGAGACTCGCTCTTGAGGTAGGACACCAGTCTTGACTCGGCAAGGGCAAGTGCCTCGTGCCTCTCCTCCGGGGAGATTGCCCGGAGCATGTCGTGCCAGGACGAGTCTGCGAGAAATGCCGGACTCTGTTGGTATTCCCAGGACGAGACGATAACGAAGCAGCCGTGACGTTTTGCCGCCTCGAAAAGAGCCAGGAGGCGGGTCCGCCCGTTGACCACGGCGCCCCCGACGGCCTTGTACCAGCGCGTGCGCTGCCCGGTGTCGCCGCCCATGTTCACGAACTCAAGCGCCGTCGTGTCGATGTCGTGGTCCCCGAAGAGCAGCAGCGGTGCCGCGCAGATGCGGACGGTGTTGTATCCGCGATCGACGGCCTCAGCGAAGGCACGATCAAGATCGTAAAAGGGTTCGCCCTCGACCGTTTGGGTGTACCAGCTGAAGTCCCACAGGGTGATCGTCAGCTTGGCGGGAAGGTGAAATGGGGTCAAAGCGGTAGTCATCGGATACTTTCCACTGATCGTAATTGCGGCCAGACCGCTGCTCAAGGTTTCAACAGGCCCAGGCAGCGACAACGGCAGGCCGTAAGACTGGACAAGTCCAGTCGGAACATACTCGCGACATTTACCATCCCCCACCGCCTTCACGGCCGGGCACCGCCCTAATTTCTCCGGGCTTCGGTGACCCTCTTTGCCGTGAGGACCGGATGGTACGGGACGGAGTCGGTCAGGCGGGGAATGGCTGAGCTAACTTCCCACTGGGCTGGTCATTGCTCGCAGCGAGCTCCGCCAATTGCGCCGTCAGGACTTCGACTTCCCTATTACGGGCTTCCTGGGGGTCGTCGTGGAAGAGCAGCATCGACGGCAGCGACGTCGCGAAGAAGTCAACCGTCGCAGGGGTGCTTGCAAGCTCGTTCACGTAGCTGCCGAGGTCCTCTGCGAGCTCCTTGGCAGCTTGGGTTCTCCCCAGGCGGCGCAGAGCCAGGATCGACCAGAACGTGTTCGTGCTAAACCGTTTTGTGCTCATGTTCACGAAATCACCGACGGAATCCGCGGCGGTCTGCCACCAGGCCCGTGCTGAGGCGTCGTCACCGAGCCGGGCGTACGCTTCACCGTGAAGCCAGTAGAGGTCTGCAGTGTTGGCGAGGGGGTGTCTGCCCTCGCCGAGACTCTGCGGGGGCTGTAGCGCGCTCCCAATGAACTGACGTGCCGTCTCGGGGTCGCCTGACTCCAGTGCATCTGCCGCCAAGGCCTTGTTCGATTGTTCCCAGGCGTCGAGTACTTGGCCTTCGCCGCCCTCCCAGGGTTGGAAGCAGCGGTTCAGCAGGAGTTCACGGGCGCGTGCAGCGCGGCCATTGAGCGTCAAAAGGTTCGCATAAACTATCGTGAGGTCGTCGCGCGACGCCACCAGACCGGGGTGGCTCTCAAGCAGCGCGAGCCGTGAGGAGTCCCTGGCATCGGTCCGAAGCAGCAATTGGTCGTACTCGTACAACAGCTTCGCATCACCTCCAGCCACGGCCAGGGCAATCTCGAAATGGTCGACGGCCTGCCTTGTGTCGCCGAGCACGTTGTAGGCGGCGATACCGAGATTACGATGCACAATGGCCGCATCTTCCGCGTTGGGAGCGTTGTCAGCGGCCTGCTTCCAAAGTGCGATGGCGGTGTAATACGAGCCTTTGTCGTAGTGCCAGCTTCCAAGCAAGGCGGCAGCCCGTCCATCATGCTCGTCCGTCCTAAGCGCGGCCTTCAGGACACTGACATCGGCGAGCCTGGACGGGAGACAGTGTCGCGCGTCGGTGGTTTTCGCGACCGCAAGTGCCTCAAGCGCCTCCCGCCGTCGGCCCAGGGAATAGAGAATCCGGGCCCGGTGATAGTGGACGAGGGGCCCGACCTGCACCTGACCCAATGCAGTCCAACCGGAGGCCGCGGCCGCCAGGCCCAGTACCCGCAACGAGGCGTCAAGGAATCCGGTTTCCGCATACTCGAGCGCCACATCGAGCAGGGTGGGGGCATCCGTCGTAGACGGACGGCCAGCGAGATCCAGAGCCCAGTGATCCAGCGGGTCCCGCTGCAGCTGCGCTTCCAGAACAGCTTGTGCCTCATCGCCGCGGCCTTGTGCACGCAGGACGAGGACCAACAAACAGGTGGCCTGGGAATGCTCGGAATCGAGTCGAAGGACGTCGCGCAGAGCCGTTTCGCACGCCTCGTAGTCACCTGCACGTGAATGAAGGCGAGCGAGCGCATGGCCGGCGGGCACTCTCCATGCGGCATTCCATATGGCCTTTGCAAGGAGCGGGTGCGCCTCGGTGTCCCGCCCTTGGTGCACCAGGTTGATACCGAGGCGGTAGTGCGCCTCGCCGTCGGCCGGATTGGATACCCGGTGGGTTAGCCGCGTGATTGCCCGCCGCAGGTGTGCTTCGGCGGTGGGGAACTGGGCGCCGCGCTCAAGTCTGGCCGCCATCGCGAGGTTGGAGCGGACATCGCCCGGGTCACGTCGCAGGGCCTCCTCCCAATACGGTTCCGGTGACCTGGTGGCATGACGGTACTGCTCAAGGTACTGGCCTGTGTAGAACAGTTCCTCGGTGGTTCCGATCTCACCAGGTGCCGCCGGTTCCGTGGCGGTTTGCGGCTCCTGGTCCGAAGGGGACGGATCGCGGTGTCTCCAGCGGATGAGAACGGAATCGCCGACGCCCACAGTGAGGGTCACGTCGGTTAGTGAATAGGCGGCATTCGTGACAAACTCTGTCACGAATGGCTGCCCGGGGCCTATCGCCTCAAGGACTTGATGGATCACCGTGCCGGCCCGGTTCGTCAGGGTGATTTTGGCGTTGTCGTATGCCCGTGTTGCGGCGACGCCAATGCGAATTCGTGTGCCAGTCTCGGCAGCTTCGATGTCGAGTCGCACGGCGGCGTTCAGGTTGGCCTGATGGGCCGGGCCGATGTCTTGGATCGGGTACCAGAACTGGCTGAACGTTTTGGTTTCTCCGGGTGCTAGGAACGAAAAGTCGGGCTGATTGTCGGTGTAGACGCCCGCCATCAACTCAACGTATGGCCCGTCGGTGTCAGTGAGGTTCCGATCCCAGGCGTGGCCGAAGTCCGAGTTGCCCCACGTCCACTGCTTCTTGCCCGGTGCGATGTGTCGATCGGCCCAGTGCACAAAACCTGCGCCCCGGCCGTGGTCATAGCCGCCGAAGAAGTCATCCTCCGTTGAGAGGACCATGTAAGACGTGGGCACGGGGATGTTGCGATACCAGTCGAGCCGGTCGCCGTCCGTCCGGTCTTCGGTAATCTGGGCGGGGTAATCCACGCCGTAGTACGGCCCTTTCACGCCGGGGAACGTGGCCATGGCGCGCTTGGCGTGGTCGGCAACGAAGTTGACATCTGTCGGAAAGAACGATTGGTAGTTGTCGTTGACGGCCGCGGCGACGTTCGCCCACCAAAGAAAGGTCTGGGTTTCATCGGTGCGGTTGTATAAGCGCACGCGGGCCTCGATGACGCTGCTGTCCGGCCGTAGCCGTATTCCGTGCATGCCCTTCATGCGGGTGAACGGATCATGATCGCTGCACCAGACGGTGATGGAGCCGTCGTCTTCATGCTCGATGGCGTAGTCCGTGGGAAGAAACGTTGCCGGCCGATGGTGCTGGGGCCAGTTGAACTCGACGCCGCCTGAGAGCCACGGGCCGGCGAGCCCGACCAGAGCAGGTTTGATGACATTGTTTCGGTAGAAGAAGTCATAGTCGGCCGTCTTGTCGTAGCCGATGTGGATGCGTCCGCCGAGCTCGGGCAGGATTACCAGCCGCACCCACTCGTTCTCCAGATGCACCGCACGCCATTCGTGTTGCTGTTTGGTATGGCTGATGCGTTCGTGGAATGGCAGCGGATAGACCCGCCCGGATGATCCCTGGTAGACGCGTGAATCCAGGAACGCCGGATAGCTGCTCGGTTCCGCGGGCAGATATGAATCGATCAAGAGCGGTTCGGACCAGGCGGCGACCGGATCTGCGGCATAGCGCTCCGGAACGGGAGGCAGCCTTATGTGTGACTGCCCCCCGGCGTCCGTTGGTCCCTCAGGAACAAGGCTTTCGTGCAGTTCTTTGGGTGGGTGTGACTGTGGGTCCACACTCATATCGGCTTTGACCATGCGAGCCACACTATGAGCATCGACCCCTTGTACAACAGGAGAAAGCAACCGAATATCTGGAGGAAACAACGGTTTGTGCCTTCAACGTCCCGTCCCTGGCCGTCTGGGCTTTCAACGGCGAAGGCCGCTGGTGTCAGCCCTTGTGTTCCTTGCGGTACCGCAGCGGCGTCACGCCGTGCACCTCTTTGAACTTCCGCGAGAAGTAGTAGGAGTCCGGGTATCCCACGGAGTGCGCCACCGAGGCAATGGACTGATTGGTGGTGTCAAGCAATTCCCGGGCCCTCGCCATCCGTAGCTGGGTTTGGTATTGCAACACCGGGTACCCGGTGCGTTCCTTGAACTGTGCAGCGAAATGGGAAGTGCTCAGCCGCGCCATCGCTGCCAGGCCTGCAACAGTGGTTGCCTCGCCCAGGTGAGTCCGCAGATATTCCGTGGCTTGGTCGACCGCAACGCCGCCCCGGTCCGAGGTTGTGCGGTCCGAGGCGAGCAGGGCCATAAGATGCCAGGCTGCACCGGCTGCGGCGAGCAGGCTGGCCGCGGTGGAGTCTCGTTCCATCCAATGGATAACCTCGGTGAGCAGTGCAACGATCCGGTAGATGTCCGAAAGTTCCCGCACAGGTGCCTGGGGTGTCATTCCCGCCGCCGTGAGGAACTCGGGAAGATCCTGTCCGGCGACGTGCATCCACCACAGGGTCCAGGGGTCCGCGGTATCGGCACCGTAGGCGTGAGGTTGTCCGGGCGGGAGGATGATGACCTGTCCGGCTTTGACGGTGAAGCGGCCACCCTCCGTCTGGCACCATCCGCTGCCCCTGGTGCAGACAATGATCACCGCCTGGGGGATGGGCGTACGTCGCACCCTTCCGTGCGATTGTGCTTTGGGGAAGTAGCCGCAATCGGTCACGACGAGGTGTGCTGTGCCCGGCTGGCGCAAGGCTTCACGCACTCGTGGCCGGGGCAGAACAAACATCCGCTGACCGGGGAATCCGTCCGGGATGGCCAGCGGCAAAGCCGGTACTTCAATCATTGTTTTGTCCAGATAGTCAATTGCTTTCTCCTGTTGCGTAGCCGGGAAGCCGCCGTAATGTGTGTCACATGCTCAGAGTGAAGAGAGTTCCCGCTCCACGCAACAGAGCCACAGGCAAGCATATAGATCTTCCACAAAGGAGTGCTGGATGTCCCCGAACCAACTGAGCAGAGGCCGTACGAAAGCGGCTGCCGCTGCCGTCCTACTCGCCGCGACCCTGCTGGCGCTGTCCGCATGTTCCGGCGGTGCGCCGGCGCAGACAAAGGCGGCCGATGACCCGAACGCGACACTGCTGGTCTGGACCGACGCGACCCGCCAAACCGGGTTTGAAGCGTTCCAGAAGGCCAACCCCGACGTCAAGATGAAGATCGAAACGTACGACCCGGCCGCCTTGCTGACCAAGATCCAGCTCTTCAACCGAAGCGGCTCGGGATGGCCGGATGTCGTCTTTTCCCAGTCACCGGACGACGCAGCCGCACTCTCAAGCAGCCTGTACAACTTCACCGCCCCGCTGGACTCCCTGGTTCCCCAGGATGTCCAGAAGAACTTTGGAACGGCCAACGACACCTGCAAAATTAGCGGCAAGCTGGTGTGTCTGAAGAACGACCTCGCCCAGGACGTCCTCTGGTACAACAAGCCGGTCATGGATAAGTTCGGCTACAAACTGCCGACTACCTGGGACGAGTACCAGGCCTTGGGCAAGAAGGTCGCCGCCGAGCACCCCGGATACATCATCGGCGCGGCCGGCGATGTCAACATCTACTACGACTACCTGTGGTCCAGCGGCTGCCCCCTGCAGACCGTCGTCAATGAGACCGAGGTGAAGATCAACACCAAGGACCCGAAGTGCACCCGGGTGGCGGACATGATTGATCCGCTGCTGGCCAACGGTTCAGTGGCGAAGGCCAGCCCGTTCAGCCCGGACGTTGCCGCCCTGGGCAAGGCACAGAAGGTGCTGATGATACCGGCCGCTTCCTGGTTCGGTGACTTTGTCTTCAAGCCTGCGGCCTCGTTCGGTACCCCCGAAGGCGTGATCGCCGCGGCACCGATGCCGACGTGGTCCGGGGAATCCACGAACTACTCCGGCGCGCAGGGCGGCGGGGTGTACATGGTCTCCCAACACTCCAAGAACACGGCCGGCGCCGCGAAGATCGCCCAGTGGATGGCGACCAGCACCGACTATCAGGCGACTGCGCCGACGTACCCGGCCTATGGGCCCGCGGCCACGGCGTGGGCAGCACGGTTGGCGACGGATAAGTTCTATGCCCAGAACCCCTTCCCCGTCCTGCAGGACGCAGCCGGAAAGATCAACCCCGCCGAAAACCCGACCCGGTACGGTATTTCAGCGGTCACCGCGACGGTTGTCGCCGCGATCACCTCCGGCAAGTCGGTCGCCTCTTCGCTGGCGGATCTGCAGACCCAGCTGGCAGGTCTGGCGCAATCAACCGGCTACGCCGTGACCCAGTAGGCTCCATGTACACCGACTGATATGACGGCCTGGGGGTTGGCGGTGCCGAACCGGCCCCACCAACCCCCACCTCATGTACACCCCGAATTGCACCCCAAATCACCCTGTCAGACATCAGCGAAAGGAATGCGATGACGACATCACGGAGGGCGGCGGCGCGTTCGTCCGCCACGGCCTGGGCGTTCACCGCACCCTATGCGCTGCTGCTGTTGGCCTTCGGTGTGGCGCCGGCGGTCTACGCCATCTACGAATCTTTCACCTCCGCAAAGAACCCCGGATCCCTGGGCCTGGACAGCTATGCGATGGTGCTCCACGACTTCCGGTTCTGGCCTGCCATCGGAAATGTCGCCTTGTTCATGGTGATCTGGATCCCGGTCATGGTCTGCGGGACGATCCTGCTGGCGTTGCTGCTGCACGAACGGGTAGGCCGGCTCAGCAGCACGATGCGGCTGATCTTTTTCCTGCCCGGTGCGGTCACCGGATCCGCAGCCGTCCTTCTCTGGTATTTTATGCTCGATCCGCAGGTGAGCCCGTTCGCGCCCGCATTGCATGCGATGGGCCTACATAACTCCATCGACGTGTTCACCAGTTCTCACCTGGCACCGATCTTCGCGCTTGTTGCGTTCATCACCGGCGTGGGGCAGTGGATTGTCGTCATGTTCGGGGCGCTGCAGGGCATCCCTGAGGAACTGATCGAGTCGGCCAAGCTCGATGGCGCCGGCCCGTTCGGCACAGCGCTGCTGATCAAGCTTCCGCTGATCCGCAAGTATGTCATCTACATGATGATCCTGGCCTTCGCCGCTGCCCTGCAGATTTTTGTGGAGCCGTCGCTGTTCTACTCCATCACCCAGAGCGGATCGGCATGGTGGTCGTTGAACCAGCTCGGCTTCGCTTTCGCGTTCGGCCAGGGTGATTTCGCCCAGGCCGCGACCGTGTCGGTGATACTGCTGGTGCTTTCCGCGGCGGCCGCACTGTTCCTGGTGTTTCGAACTGACTTCTTCAAGACCGAGGTGGAATCATGAGTTCCCACAGCCTTGCCACACGGACCGAAAAGACGGAGCCCGCGCCGGCAAGGACGCGAAGGACCCGGAACCGGGGATGGAAACCGCGGCTGGCGCCCCTGAGCATACTGCGGCTGCTGATCCTGTTCGGCTTCGGCATCTTCTGCCTCGTCCCGCTGATCTGGCTTCTTCTTACGCCGACAAAAACCGACGCCGCGATCCTGGGGGACTTCCCGCTCTCCTTCGGAACCTTTGACCGGCTCGCGGCGGCCTGGCAGCACCTCACCGCCTACAGCGGCGGGATCCTGTTCAAATGGATGCTAAACTCCGTCTACTATTCGGCCGGGTCGCTGGTCATCACGATCGTGACGGGGCTGCTGGCCGGCTATGCGATGGCGACCATGCGCTTCCCCGGCCGCAAGACCATCCTGACGCTCACCCTTTTGTCGATGGTGATGCCGGCGACCGTGACCGTGTTGCCGCTCTTTTTGGAGATCAACGCCGTGGGGCTGACAAACACCGCGGCCTCGGTGATCCTGCCGGCATCGTTCTTCCCGTTCGGGGTGTATCTGGCCTTTGTGTACTTCTCCACCTCCGTGCCCAAGGAACTGCTCGAGGCCGCCCGGCTGGACGGTTGCTCCGAGTTCCGGGCCTTCATTTCCGTGGTGTTGCCGATCGCGAAACCCCTCATCGGGCTGCTCGCGTTCTTCAGCTTCGTAGCCAACTGGAACAACTACTTCCTGCCATATGTGATGCTCTCTGACCAGGACGCGTACAACCTGCCGGTGGGGCTCGGCGCACTCATGGCCGGCTCGCCGGCCCTGCATCCGGAACGTGGCGGCAGTTTCCTGCCGATCACCCGCCCCGAGGTGGCCCTCGCCGGTCTCATCGTGGTCATTCCGATCGCCCTGCTGTTCCTGATCTTCCAGCGTTACCTGGTCCGCGGGATCCTCTCCGGCTCAGTGAAGAGCTAACCAACGAAATGGAGTCTGCCTTGCTTATCACCGCTGTACACGTGGTCCGCGTCGATTTCCCGGCCCACACCCCTCCCTTCAAGTGGCGTGCCGGCCTGCCCGGCTCCGAACCGGCCGGGAGCGGCGCCTGGCTCGTCCTAGAAACCGACACCGGAATCACCGGTCTGAGCTTCGCCCCGCGGGGCGCCCTCCTTGAGGACTTCGTCGATCGGCGGCTGCGCGCGGAGCTCGTCGGCAAGGACGCGATGGCCCGGGAGTTCCTGTGGCACCGGCTCTGGGAGCTGGACCGGATGGAACGCTTCCCGGTCTGGGTATTCGGCATCGTGGATGTTGCCCTGTGGGATCTGGCGGGCAAGCAGACCGGCCTGCCGGTCTACAAGCTGCTGGGCGGGTACCGGGAGTCGATCCCGGCCTACGCGAGCACCGTCACCTTCGGCAGTACCGAGGAGTACCTCGACGTCGCCGACCAGTGCCTGGAGCTTGGCTATTCGGCGATCAAGCTGCATGCCTGGGGCGACGCACGGGCCGATGCCCGCCTGTGCGAGGCGCTGCGCGAGCACGTCGGTGACGAGGTGCCGCTGATGTATGACGGTTCGGCCGGGTTTGACCTGCTCGACGCCACCTACCTGGGCCACGCCCTGGCCGACAGCGGCTATCTCTGGTATGAGGAACCGATGCCGGAGTTCAACATCACCGCCTACAAACGGCTCGCCGAACGCGTCCGGGTGCCCCTGATCGTCGGTGAAGTAGCCGAGGGCGCGCACATGAACACCGCTGACTTCATCGCCAGCGGCTGTGCCTCGGCCGTGCGCACCAGCACCGGGCTCCGGGGCGGATTCACCGGGGCGATGCGGATCGCGCACCTGGCCGATTCCTTCCTGCTCCGGGCGGAAGTCCACGGTGGCGGCCTGGCCGCGGAGCACCTGTGCATGGCCATCTCCAACACCACCTATTACGAGTCATTGGTCGACTCCAACCCGGTCCGCCGCGAAGCTGTGGTCGACGCGTCCGGGAACGTGAGCGCCCCCACCGCACCGGGGGTCGGCTTCGAGGCTCGATGGACCGAGAGCCCCATCCCTTCGGGCTTGCTCACGCTGGCCGACTGACCCGGACCCGGACCTTAAGGAAGGCAGCATGCCCTCCACCACGACAACGAAATCACAGGTTGACCGTGACAGTTATTGACGCCCACCACCACCTGTGGGACCCGGGTATGCGGGACTACCCGTGGATGAGCGACGAACACGCCGCCATCCGCCGGCCGTTCGACACCGAGGACATGCGGCAGGCGATCGCGGGCACCCCGGTGGAGGCCACGGTTCTCGTGCAGGCGCTCGGCAGCGATGAGGAGACCGACTGGCTCCTGGAACTCGGCGGCGCGGACGGGCTGATAGCCGGCGTGGTTGGCTGGGCCGACCTGACCAGCGACCGGATCGCGGAAAGGCTGCACGCCCTCACGGCCCGCACACCCCTCCTCAAAGGGATCCGCCACCTTCTTCATGACGAGCCTGACCCGGACTGGCTTCTCCGGGTGGATGTTTCGGCCGGACTGCATGCGGTGCGGGACGCAGGGCTAGCCTATGATCTGCTGATCCACAGCCCGGACCTACCCGTGGCGGAACAGCTTGCCAGAACCGTTCCAGGCCTCACCCTCATCGTCGACCACGCGGCCAAGCCGGCCATCGCGGCCGGTGAATGGGGCCCGTGGCGTACCGGCCTGCGCCGGCTGGCGCGCCACGAACAGGTCTACTGCAAAATCTCAGGCCTCGTCACCGAAGCCTCCTGGACCGGATGGCGGGAGGCGGACATCGAACGCTACATTCACGCTGTGCTGGAGGAATTCGGCGCCGACCGGTGCATGTTCGGTTCCGACTGGCCGGTATCCCTGCTCGCGGCCAGCTACGCAGAGGTGTTCGACCTGGTCGACACTGCCACAGCCGCCCTCTCCGCGGACGAGCGCCAGGCCATTTTCGGCGGCACAGCCGCCGCCGCCTACAACTTGACACTGTGAAGGAACACCCATGAAACTGATGCGAATCGGCCCCAAGGGCCAGGAGCGGCCGGCCGTGCTGGTCGAGGGCCGGGTCCTGGACGTGGCCTCCCACGTGGTGGACTTCGACCGGACGTTCTTTGAAGAGGACGGGCTGGGGCTCCTGCGCGAAATGATCGCTGCCGGGCAGCTCGCTGAACTCGACGTGAGGGGCCGGCGGATCGGCGCACCCGTCGCGCGGCCGGGACAGATCTTCTGCATCGGCATCAACTACGCCGACCATGCCAGCGAATCCTCCCTCACCATCCCGCCCGAACCGCTGGTCTTTGGCAAGTCAGCACACACCGTTGTCGGGCCCAACGACGATGTGCACCTGCCGCGGGGCAGCACGAAGACCGACTGGGAAGTGGAAATCGGGGTCATCATCGGCCGCCGGGCCCGGTATCTGGGGAGCCCGGAGGACGCATTGGACTGCATTGCCGGGTTGGCCATCTCCCATGATGTGTCCGAGCGCGAGTGGCAGCTCGAACGCCACGGGCAGTGGATCAAGGGCAAGTCGTTCGAGACGTTCAACCCGCTGGGACCCTGGCTCGTGACCCTGGACGAAATCGCCGACCTTGGCGCACTGACCCTCGAACTGGACGTCAACGGCGAAGCACGCCAGCGCGGCTCCTCCAAGGACATGGTCTTCGACATCCCCTACCTCATCTACTACCTCAGCCAATTCACCGTGTTGGAGCCCGGGGACCTCATCAACACCGGCACCCCCGCCGGGGTCGGACTCGGCATGGCACCCCCGCAATACCTCAAGGCGAACGACGTCGTCGATCTTCGCATCGGCGGCCTCGGAGCGCAGCGCCAAAGCATCGTCCCCGCACCGTGATCCCTCAGGAGAAGAACGTGACCACCTGGCAAGGCAAGAATGTGCTCGTGACCGGGGCCGCCAGCGGCATCGGGCTGGAGGTTTCGACGCGCCTGAGCGGGCTCGGCGCCAAAGTCATCCGCCTGGACCGCACCGCCCCCGACAACGCAGAGGACACCTTCGTCACCGTCGACGTCACCGACGGCCCCGCAACACGGGACGCCATCACCGGCGCACTCGCCCCACTGGACCGGCTGGACGCGCTGATCAACTGCGCCGGGATCGGGGCTGTCGGCGGGATCGGGGACAACGACGACGACGAGTGGAAACACGTGTTGGACGTCAACGTCATCGGAACCGTGCGAGTGAGCCGGGCGGCACTGCCAGCGCTGACGAAATCGCCGTCGGCCGCGATCGTGAACGTCAGCTCGATCGCGGCCTGGGCCGGCCTGCCCCAACGTGCCCTGTACAGTGCGAGCAAGGGCGCCGTGCAGGCCCTCACCCTGGCCAGCGCCGCGGACCTTGTCGGCCGGGTGCGGGTGAACTGTGTCTGCCCCGGAACCGTCGACACCCCCTGGGTGGGTCGTCTGCTCGACCGGTCCGCCGATGCGCAAGAAGAGCGCCGTCGTTTGGAAGCGCGGCAGCCGATGGGGCGTCTGGCGACGGCGGGGGAGGTCGCCGCGACGATCATCTGGCTCGCCTCCGAGGAGGCCTCATTCATTACGGGAACTGCGCTGGCGGTCGATGGCGGCATGGCCGGTTTGCGCCTGCCGCCGCGCAACTAAAGGAGAACAGGACCATGGAAACCATCGCACTCCATACCCGCCTCAAGCAGGGGCGGATCGAGGAATACGAGGCCGTCCACGCCGTCATACCACCGGAGCTTGACGCGGCCCTGCGCCGTGCCGGGGTGAAGAGCTGGCGCATCTGGCGCGACGGGCACGACCTCTTCCACTGTGTGGAGGTCCAGGACTGTGCGGCCATGGCGGCCTCCCTCGCCACCGAGCCGGCCGACGAGATCTGGCAGGGCCGGATCTCCCTGCTGCTCGAAGCCCGGAAAGGCGGCATCGGCTCGGACGCCCAATCAGACAACGGGATGTCCCAGGTGTGGGAACTTCCCGCACAACCGCCGTCACAATCGGCTGGATGATTCCAATGCGATGGCCAGGGATGGATGGAACCGGGCCGCTGGCGCTGCCACCCACGCCGGGCCCCGGGCCTCGGCGACCCCGCCCCATTTTGCGAACCAACAATTGAAAGGTAGCCCATGCCCCGCTTCGACCTCGGACTTCCCGAACTCCAGCAATATCGGCCAACCATCGCCGAGCCCGACGACTTTGACGATTTCTGGCGCAATACGCTTGCTGACGCACGGCGCTTTCCCGCCGAACCCGAGCTCACCCGGATTGCCTCCCCGCTCAGCCAGGTCGAAGTTTACGACGTTGTCTTTAACGGTTTCGCGGGTCAGCCTGTGCGTGCATGGCTCCTTCTTCCCGCCGCCCGGACGGGGCGGTTGGCCGCCGTCGTCGAATTCGCAGGCTATGGCGGAGGCAGGGGCCTGCCCCACGACCGGCTCGCCTGGGTCAGCGCGGGCTACGCCCACTTCATCATGGACACCCGAGGCCAGGGAAGCGCGTGGGGCTCCGGGGACACGCCGGACCCCCACGGCACGGGGCCCTCAGCACCCGGGTTCATGACGCGCGGCATCGAACGACCCCAGGACTACTACTACCGGCGCGTATACACCGATGCCGTGCGTGCCATCGACGCCACCCGCACTCTCGACCGTGTGGACCCCGACCGTGTCGCGGTCTGCGGAGGCAGCCAGGGCGGGGGCATTGCCTTGGCCGCAGCCGGACTTGCCGAGGGCCTCATTGCTGTGATGCCCGATGTGCCGTTCCTCTCCCACTTCGAACGGGCCGTCGGAATGACAGGCGAAGGCCCTTATCCGGAGATCGTCCAGTACCTCGCGGTGCACCGCGACCTCGTGGAGCAGACCTTCAACACCCTTTCCTACGTCGACGGGGTGAACTTCGCCAAGCGGTCCACGGCGCCGGCACTCTTCTCGGTTGCCCTGCTTGACCCGGTCTGTCCGCCATCGACGGTGTTCGCCGCCCACAACCACTACGCGGCGGCGTCATCGATCGAGGTCTACCCCTTCAACCAGCACGAGGGCGGAGGGGCGCACCACTGGGTGCGACAGGCAGAGTGGCTGCAACGACAACTTGATTCGTGACCGCGCCGCGAACCTGTTACCGGATTCAGGCCGTGGCGCATCGGCCTGGCCGCGATCGAGAGTGCGGGTTTGGAATCCACCCTGCCGCCGCGTGAACCTCCCGTTTCGGATGCTCACCGGATGACCTCCCGCGGCAGAGACGGACCCGACCCGTCGATCCCCAGACTCTTGACCGGCTGGGACCATGAAGAACAGTAGAGAATGAAGGTTGCCTGATGAAACACTTCCCCAGTCCGGGCAAGGCTGCACCGGTTGCGCAAAGCAATGCACGGTCCCTCGGACGCGGAGGGCTCCGCGTGGGGCCCTATGCGTTCGGAGTGGCGCCGCTGGCCAATCTCGGGCGACAGGTCAGCGAAGCCGACGCTTACGCTGCAGTCGACGCGGCCTGGCAGGCCGGCATCAGATACTTCGATGTCGCCCCGCACTACGGACTTGGACTCGGAGAACAGCGCATCGGTGCGGCCCTGGCCCAACACCCGCGCGGGGAGTACATTCTCTCCACGAAGGTCGGTCGCCTCCTGGTTGACAACCCGGAGGGAATGCAGCCGGACACGGAAGGATTCGACGTCGTGTCGCCGCTGAAGCGAAAGCTGGACTACAGCCGTGACGGGGTGCTCCGCAGCGTCGAGGAGAGCCTGTCCAGGCTGGGCCTGGACTACATCGACATTGCGTTCGTCCACGACCCGGACGACCATTACCGCGAGGCCCTCGATGGCGCGTTCCCCGCCCTCGAGGAGCTCCGCTCACAGGGCCTGATCCGCTCCTACGGTGCCGGCATGAACCAGTCCCGGATGCTTACCGATTTTGTGCTCAACACCGACTTGGACGTCATCATGTGTGCGGGTCGATACACGCTGCTCGAACAGGGCCCACTTGATGACCTCCTGCCCGCCGCAACCAGTCGCGGCGTGTCAATCGTCGCGGCCGCCGTATTCAACTCCGGCATCCTGGCCCGGGACCGCCCGTCACCGCAGGCTACCTACAACTACGAACCAGCACCCAAAGATATCCTGGCGCGGGTCAACGCGATCGCAGACGTTTGTGAGAGGCACTCCGTGCCGCTGCCGGCAGCAGCGATCCAGTACCCCCTTCTTCACCCGACAGTGGCGACCGTCTGCGTCGGGGCTCGGTCCGCTGAACAGGTCACCCGCAACGTCGCGCTCTTCGACGTGCAGATCCCCGGCGCACTCTGGCAAGAACTAGCCGCCAAAGGCCTCATCCGCCCCGATGCAACCCACGCCGCAATGACAGGCATGGCAGGGTCGTGACAGCTCTGATCAATCACAGCCACAGCCACAGCCACGCCGCTGCCTCCCCGCCCGCGCACCGAGCCCACGGCGCAACGCCCGGGGAGATCCCTCGGCCCCGTCCCGCTGTAAAGGGGGCGCGGGTAGCGGGTCCATCTGCCGTCCTCGACCCGACCAGCAACACCGTCAGCGGGGGCAGCCACCATGTGGCACCCATCCTGACACCATCGAGGGAGAACCGTCCTCGCTCAACGGCCGCCATTTTCGGCGGAGACCGCTGTCTCGACCCGGTACCGTCCCCATGAGGGGCCCGACCGAGGCCGGCCATTGGGCGGGTGATGCAAGGACCGAGATCGTTGGGCCAGGTCTGCGTGCAACGATGGTGCCTGCACGTGGGGGAAAGATCGTTTCGCTTCTTGACCGCGGTGGACGTGAATGGCTGGCCCAGCCGGCGACTCCGGTCCCCGTTCCCTCCCGGCCGGGAGCACGGTTTACCGAGGCAGAGATGGCGGGCTGGGACGAATGCGCCCCCTCGATCAACCAATGCACGGTCGGCGGGGTCGCGGTCCCTGACCATGGTGAATTGTGGACGGAGGAGTTTAACGTCGCCGGAGCGACCGCCACCGCCAGGGGGAGATCGTTCGACTACCACTTCGAGCGCTGCATCGAGCCAACCGCGGCCGGTCTCCGCCTGTCCTATCGCGCGGAGGCGCTTCGTGATCGTGTGCCATTTTTGTGGGCCGCGCATCCCCAATTCGTCGCACCGGCCGGATCGTACGTCAGACTCCCGGATGAGGTACAGACAATGGTCGACGTCATGGCGCCCCAGCCCCGATCCCTGCCGTGGCGCCACGAACTCGCAACCATCGACACCGTCGAAAATGGCGGAAGCCGCAAACTTTACATCGACCCCGACAGCCCCGTTTTTGACTCCGCCCTTGTCCGCCCCGGCGGCGCGGAGCTGAGGCTGAGCTGGTCGCACGAGTGCCCCTATTTCGGAATATGGTTTGACCGCTGCGCCTACAGCCGCGAACCGGTCATCGCCCTGGAACCATCGACGGGCTACTTTGACTCGCTCGAAACCGCTGTCAACGCCCGCCGGGTTGCCGTTCTCGAACCCGGACACCCGCTGGAATGGTGGATCGATCTGGAGGCAACCGTGGCAGAAGATGATGCCCGCGACTCCTAGGCTGCCCAGAACCACCCATCACCGCGCGACACGACCCCCTGGAATTGACCAATTGATATCTGGCCGACAATTCCACGTTTTCCGCGCAAGAGCGACCCCCGACCGAGTCGCCTTTTGAACTGCTCCCCGGATGGCGGAGAACCCGGACTGAAATGCCGGGGAGCCCCCACCCGTTTCGATTGATCCAGGTTGGAGTCGGCAATCATCACCCATGGCGGGACGATGTGCGCGTTGGACCCACCCGCGTCATCGCACAGTAGGTCATAACACTGTGGGCCACAACAAAGCCGTCGGGCCCTGCATCGGTCAAGAGCAGAGCCGAAGTGCCCGGTCAAGGGCCACGCTTGCGTGGGTGTGCGCGCCGGGTGCGGATCCCCGGCGCGCCATGCGGCCCCCACCAGTGTTTTGTCCAGATATTCAACGGTTTTGTCCTGCCGGCCGGACGGCGCCGGACTGTAACGTAAGTCACGGATTCACGTTGACGAAGTGGTCCGCCCCAGGCCGCAAGGCAACGACGAGACCATGAGCCAGGCAGGGGCCCGTGACCGAAAGGATCGCACACGGGATGCACCGTCCCCGGGGTGGCCGCGGCCCCAAACCATGTGATTCCACCATGATCGTGCTGATGTTTCAGCGGATTTATGGGTTGAAGAACACCGAACGTCCGCCACGCTTTCGGCTAAACGAGGAAAGGACACTCCATGCCCCTCACCGAGGATTTTGATGTTCCCTCACTCCAGACCCGCCAACCTCCTACCGACACCACCTGGAATCTGCTGACGGGACTGAACGTGGAGATTGAGTTCCATGGCGTGGTCGCGGACGCGGGCATTGTCGACGACGTCACCTTTGATGGGCTGGTTCTCTGGCTCAAACAGAACGGCGTGACCCTGCGCCGCATCGTAGAGAAAGTTCCCGGAGTGAGGGTCCACGTCCTGTAGATCCCAGGCCGCAACGGGCTCTGGCTGGACCCTCGGTGGCAGTCCAGTCCATCCGGCCCTTCGTGGAAGGACTAATTTCTGCGCGGGAAGCGCGTTGATGCGGACCGGTTCAACCGGGTCTTCGCCTCCTCGGGCCCATGCCAGGTTGTGGCCGGCGGCGGGCATTGAGAGTCCCCGGGTCGGTCTCTTAATGCGGGTGTCTGGTTGCGCCCGTTGGATCTGTTGGACGGCGGCCTGATCCGTGTCCATTGGGGTGGTTTGCGGGCCGGTGGATCAGGGAGGCCTGCCCGTTTTTGACGGCGTTCTTGTGCGCTCCGGCGGCGTGGAGCAGAGGCTGGGCCGGTCGCACGGGTGCGCCTATTTCGGACTATGGATTGACCACCGCGCCTACCGCCGCGAACCGCTCATCCACTGGGAACCATCGACGGGCTGCTTTGGCTTGCCCGAAACCACTGTCAAGGCACGCCGGGTTACCTTTCTTGAGCCCCGACACGCGCTGGCATCGGCGTCTAGGGAGCGGCGGGCCGCATCGGCAACTGTTCCGAGCGTGGCCGAGCGGCCGGTGGCGATGCGTCCCCGCCGGCCGGCCGTGGACTCCGCGACGGCGCGGCCAATGTCAGGGTGGCAATCATCGGTTTGTCCAGATATTCAATCGTTTTGTCCTCATAACCAGAAACGCTGAACTGTAACGTGACTCACACTGCTAGGCGGGGTGGAGAAGCGATCTTCCGCAGGCCGCCAGGCAAACGCGACGCCCTAAGTCAAGCAGCAGGGCTGCGAACATTCGTCGCCGGCAGCTTCGCTGTCCACCGAGTAAGGAGTATCCAATGATCCGCACTCCCTTGTCCAGATCCGCCACGCGGCGGTCCGTTCCCGCCGCAGCGATACTAGCGGCGTTCCTTGCAACCCTCGGCGCCGGACTGGCGGCCCCCACGCCCGCGCACGCCGCCATCCAAACCCAGCTTTACGTTTCGCCCACCGGTACGGGGACCTGTGTGCAGTCCAGCCCGTGTTCCGTGGACCAGGCCCAGGCCGCGGTTCGAGCCTTGGCCCGGCCATGGACCGGGGACGTCGTGGTGAACTTGGCCGGGGGCACCTACACACGTACCACGCCGCTGACGTTCGGACCGGCAGACTCGGGCCAGGATGGCTTCAAGGTCAGGTGGCAGCAGGCCGACGCGGGGGCACCCCCCGTCTTTAGCGGTGCACAGACCGTGACCGGGTGGACCCCTGTCGGCACCACCGGCATCTACAAGGCCCCAGTTCCCACAGGGATCACCGACACGCGACAGATCTATGTCAACGGCCAACGCGCCACGCGGGCCCGGAGTGCGTTCAATCCGGCAGGTTTTACACTAACGTCTACGGGTTACACCACAACACCCGCGGCCTCGCTGGCGGCTTACAAGAACCCGGGATCAATCGAATTTGTCTACAACGTGGCATGGACGAACTCGCGCTGCTCGGTCGGCTCTGTTTCCGGAAACACGGTCACTATGGCGAACCCGTGCTGGTTCCACACACACGACAACGGATTTCTGCAGAACAACACCATCTCCTATGTTGAGAATGCCTATGAGCTGCTTACTGATCCCGGCCAGTGGTATTTGGACAAGACCGGAAACGTCGCCGGCGACAGCACCCCGGCACTGTACTACAAGCCCAAAGTTGGCGAAACCCTGACCGGGGCCGGGGCCGCGGTCGTGACCGTGCCCGGGGTTCAGAAGCTGCTCAGCGTCGCCGGAACCGGAACGGCTGCCCGGGTCCACGACCTGCAGTTCGTTGGCATCACGTTCGCGGATGCGACATGGCTGCAGCCGAACTCCGATACCAGCACGAGCCCCAGCACCAGTATCGGTTTCGCCGAGACGCAGGCGAACTTCATCTCCGTCGATGCCACTATTCCGCTCAAAGCCACCCTGGGCGACAAGTTCGCTCGCACCCCCGGCGCGGTGGATATCGCGTACGCCAATGACGTGCTCTTCCAGGGCAATACGCTGGCCCGGCTCGGCGGTGCCGGGCTGGACGTGGAGAAAAGCTCCTACAACATCACCGTTCTTGGCAACAGTATCTCGGACGTGTCCGGCAGCGGCGTGCAGATCGGTGACATCACCCCGCAGGACCAACGGCCCGCGAACACCGCTGACAGGATGCACGACATCACCGTGCAGGACAACTACATCCATGACGTGGCCGTCGAGTTCCAGGGCGGCGTCGGCCTCTTTGCCGGCTTCGTGGACACCCTCAAGGTGCTCCATAACGAGATTGCCAACGTCCCCTACAGTGGCATGTCAATCGGCTGGGGCTGGGGCTGGGCCGATCAGGGAGGCACCGGCGACGGAGGCACACCCGGCGACCCGGGCACGCCCGGCGGGGAGACGAAGGGAAGCACCACCTATACCACCCCGACGATCGCCGCCAATAACCAGATCGACGGCAACTACGTCCACCACTTCATGGCGGCAGGGTCCGACGGCGGCGCGGTCTACATGCAAGGGTCACAGCCCAATTCAACCGAGAAGAACAACTACTACGCCAACTCACCCGACGGAGGCTCGGCCCGGGGCATCTACCTCGACAATGGCACCCAGCACTACACCGTGAGCTCCAATGTCGTGGATCGAGTGAACAGCTGGCTGCTGGTCAATGAGGGGCCCCCCTCGGCAAAAAACAACAGCATAAGCGGCAACTGGAGCAACACCACCAGCAGGTCGTGCTGCTCGTCCATCAACACCTACGGCACCAATACCGACACGGTCGTCGGGCAGGCATGGCCTGCAGGCGCGCTGGCCGTGATCAACGCGGCGGGCCTGGAGACAAATGCGGCGGACAGTTTCGGCACCGTCCACAACTGGGCCGGCAGCCTGCACCCCACGACGTCGACAACCAACCTGGCCAGCGGAGCCACAGCGACGGGCAGCAGCGAATATAGCAGCGCTTACTCGGCGGCGAACGCGATCGACGGTTCCACCCTGTCCCGCTGGGCCGCGGCAAGCGGAGCAACCAACGCAACACTGATCTTGGCCTTCCCCTCCGCGACCGACGTGAACCGGGTGGTCTGGCAGGAAGGGAAAGTCTGGGGCTCCCGGATCCACAACTACACGATTGATTACTGGGACGGCGCCGCCTGGCAGACTGCCACGACCGGGGCTTACCCTGGAGTCAGCCAGGTCGACACCTTCGCCAGTGTCAACACCACCAAGCTCCGGCTTAACATCACCAGCGGTGCGGGTACCTTCATGGTTTCCGAGTTTGAGGCATATCACGACAGCACCGGCGCCGCCAATCCGTGGACGACGGGCGGCGGAACCGCCGCCGATGGGCCCGCCGCGGTGGCGAGCAAGGCGGCGGGCACGTCGGATGCGTTCTTCCGTGACCAGAGCGGGGCGTTGGAGCAGACGACCTGGAATGGTTCGTCCTGGTCGGCGTCCACCAACCTCGGCGGACCGACGGGCGGCACGTTCACCGGTGTCCCGGCGGTCGCCTCATCCGGTGCGGGGCTGTTGGATGTGTTCGTCCGCGGCACCGACAACAAGCTCTACCACCGCGCCTACTCCGGCGGTGCGTGGGAGACAGGATGGGACAACCTCGGCGGGACCCTCACCGATAGTCCGGCGGCGGCCAGCAAGGCCGCCGGCACCGTGGATGTCTTCGTGAACGACTCAACCGGGATCGAGCAGACAACCTGGAACGGCACGACCGCGTCGGCATTCACCAATCTCGGCAGCTCTTTCACCGGTGCGCCGGCGGTGACCTCGTGGGGTTCCGGCCGTCTGGACCTCTTCATCCGGAGCACCAGCAACCAGCTCCTCCACAAGTACTACTCCGGCGGAGCATGGGGCATATCGTGGGAGGACCTCGGCGGGAACCTTAGCGACAGCCCGGCCGCAACCAGTAAGGCCTCCGGCACCCTGGACGTGTTCATCCGCGATACGAACGGCGCGTTGGAGCAGTTGAGCTGGACCGGCACGGCCTGGTCCTCATACACCACCCTCGGCGCACCGGCCGGCAGCACTTTCACCGGTGCACCGGCCGCGGTCTCGTCGGCTTCGGGGGCCCTGGACGTGTTCGTCCGTGGCACTGACAAAAACCTGTACCGGCGCTCCTACGCCAACAGCACATGGGGAACAACGTGGGCCATCTCCGCCGCGTGGTCATCCTTCTTGGCCGATGCTCCCGCGGTGGCGAGCAAGGCGGCGGGCACGTCGGATGCGTTCTTCCGTGACCAGAGCGGGGCGTTGGAGCAGACGACCTGGAATGGTTCGTCCTGGTCGGCGTCCACCAACCTCGGCGGACCGACGGGCGGCACGTTCACCGGTGTCCCGGCGGTCGCCTCATCCGGTGCGGGGCTGTTGGATGTGTTCGTCCGCGGCACCGACAACAAGCTCTACCACCGCGCCTACTCCGGCGGTGCGTGGGAGACAGGATGGGACAACCTCGGCGGGACCCTCACCGATAGTCCGGCGGCGGCCAGCAAGGCCGCCGGCACCGTGGATGTCTTCGTGAACGACTCAACCGGGATCGAGCAGACAACCTGGAACGGCACGACCGCGTCGGCATTCACCAATCTCGGCAGCTCTTTCACCGGTGCGCCGGCGGTGACCTCGTGGGGTTCCGGCCGTCTGGACCTCTTCATCCGGAGCACCAGCAACCAGCTCCTCCACAAGTACTACTCCGGCGGAGCATGGGGCATATCGTGGGAGGACCTCGGCGGGAACCTTAGCGACAGCCCGGCCGCAACCAGTAAGGCCTCCGGCACCCTGGACGTGTTCATCCGCGATACGAACGGCGCGTTGGAGCAGTTGAGCTGGACCGGCACGGCCTGGTCCTCATACACCACCCTCGCCGCACCACCAGCCGGAACGACCTTCACCGGCGCACCGGCCGCGGTCGCTGCCACGTCTTCGACCGTGAATGTTCTCGTTCGAGGAACCGACAACCGTCTCTGGTTCGCAACGACGGGCAGCTAACCCGCGGATGTGGAGTCCTGCCGGCCCAAGGGCCTTCCCGGTCCAGCAGGGCTCCACAGAAGCGGAAGGGCTGGCTTCCTAATCGGGAATCTCATCAAACGATCCTTTATCCGGACATCGACCCCAGCTCGCCTCGATCCCGCCGTTTCTTGTGATTCGCAGCGATAAGTGGCGGAATTTTCGCAGCGCTAAATGGCACCCCTGGTGCCCGTTAGCCGATGGCGAGTTCAATCGGTTGCAACACCCCTTTTATTGTGAGGTGTTGGGCATGTTGTCGAAGAAGGAACGGATCGATAAGGAGGCCCGGTTCTGGATGCTGATGGCCCGGAGCTCGACGCCGGCCGCGGCGGGTCCGTTGGTGGGTGCCGTTGGAGGCCGGTCTCTGCGCGTCTAGGGGACGGGGATGCTGACCGTCGGTTCTTCCCGAAGGGTGGAGAGGTAGGCTTCGAACGCCTGCTCGACCCTTTCCACTGGAAGTCCCTCCATGACGGCTTGCATTGCCAGGCCGTCGGTAAGGCCAACCAGGACGTCGGCTTCGGCCGCGATGTCGATGTCGGGGCGGACGCTGCCGTCCGTTACGCCCTCGCGGAGCACCGCGCACCACCTCTCTCGTGCCCGCGCATAGTAGGCCTGGTACATTTCCAGCAGTGCCGGGTCTGCCCCGAGCCTGCCCACGAATCCGAGCCAGGCGCTGACGTCATTGCGCCGTTCATCGTCCATCGGAAGGATCGCGTAGGCCATTTCGCGTACAGCATCTATTGCCGGGCTGGTGTTCGCAATTCCTTCCAGCCGGGTGTCGGTGCGCTCAAAGGTCTGTGACATTGCGAGCCGGACAAGCTCGCTCTTGTTCGCGAAGTAGTGCTGAATGGTTCCCGCGGACAGCCCCGAGCCGCGGGCGACGCTAAGCATTGTCACGGCATCGAGTCCTTGCTCGCCGACCATTCGCCACACGACCTCCGCAACCCGGGCCCGTCGCTTCTGATGATCGACGATCTTTGGCACCTGCACCTCACAATGTTGGGAACTGAACGGCGGCCGGACGGCAGCATCTTGCGCCGCGGGCCGGTCACCATGTTGATTTGAGGATAGATGAGTCCCGTGAGGCATTGACAAGGCGCGCCGTCTGGTCGATTATTTATTTCATACGAATGAAATAAAAAGGAATGGAAGACAGTGCCAGACACGATTCAACTTGCACGGCCCGTGCGCTCCGGATTTATCAGCGGACTCCCCAAGGCCGAGATTCACTGCCATCTGGCGGGAACGCTCCGCATCGAAACCCTGCGCGAGCTTGCCGCGAAGAACGGGGTATTCCTGGTGAACGGTGGCGACTCATATGATCCCCGGTACCAGCCCCACGCCGTAGCGTCGCTGCAGCTTCTTGACACGGTTGTCTCCACGATCAAGGACCGCGACGACTTCGCCCGCGTTGCCTACGAGGCGCAGATCGATGCGTTCACCAACGCAAACATCAGGTACCGGGAGCTCTTCTTCAACCCGACCCAGCATGGAGCTTTCTGGGCAACCCCGTATTCCGCGATGGTCGATGGGCTCATCGATGGCCTTCGCCAGGCAGAGAAGGAGGTCGGCATCGGTGGCCGGCTCATCCCCTCGATCAATAGGGAGCAGTCACCTGCCGTGGCTACGCAGCTCGTCCAGGCCGTGATCGACAATCCGAGAGATGAAGTCGTCGGGATCGGAATGGATGCAAATGAGATGACCGGGCCCCCGGAAGCGTTCCAGGAAGCTTTCCGGCTCGCCGGCAAGCATGGGATCCGGCGTACGGCCCACGCAGGCGAGTGGGCGCTGCCGCGGAACGTAGGCACGACGCTTGACCTTCTGCATTGTGAACGCCTGGACCACGCGTACTTGTTGGCTTCGGACCGGGACCTCATGGCGCGGGTTGCCGGGTCCGGAATGCACATCGCGGCGTGCTGGTCCACAAGCCTCTATCACGGCTGGGAGAATTCGCCGGAAAACCCGATCGCCGCGATGAAGTCCGCCGGCATCAGTGTCTCCTTGAACACGGATGACCCGGCAGTGGATCAGACCAATCTCAATGATGAATACGCGATGTACGCGCACGCCGTCGGCGCCAGCGAAGCTGACCTTGAAGAACTCACACTCGATGTCCTTGACCACAT
>NZ_JAMXIC010000039.1 GCF_027587375.1 Arthrobacter sp. B2a2-09 | reverse complement strand
CACCAGCCTCGGCTACAACGTCACCATCACACCCGTCACCGCAGCCTGACCCACCCGTACTTTCGTATTAGTTGGGTGGGCCGGGGCTACGGGTGGGCCGGGCTACAGGTCTGTGCGGCACGGGGCGGTGTGGAGTTTGTAGAGCCCGTTCAGGTCTCCGGCAGCCAAGCCATCCGGGGCACCGATCTCCGGGTACATGAGCTGGATTGGATCCTCTACGTGGTCAAGGCCCACCACGTGGCCAAGTTCGTGTTGAATCACGGCGGAGACGTAATGGGCGCCGCCGGAGACGCCCAGCAGTTCCGTGATTTGCGGGGCGTCCAGGTCCAGGCTTCCCGTCACGTAGCTCTTGGGCCCGGTGCCGAAGCTGTACATGGTGCTGCCGCCGGTGCCGATGACGGATCCAGTCAACGCCGGAGCAGCCTCGGGGGTGGTCCAGGATATCAGCAGGGGTGCCCAACGATCTCCGTAGAGCGCGGGCTGGTACGGCTTGCGCTTCTCGGAGGGTCTTTCCGTGCTCGCGCCGTCGTCAATGAATTTGAGGCCGGTGGCGGCGGAGATCTTGGCGATGGCATCGGCGATGAGCCCCTCGGATCCGGCTGGGGCGAGGGCCGCGTTGACCACGTAGTGCAAGGGCCGGCACGGAGAGTAACCCACAGGGGTGCCGTCGGCGTTAGTCGCGAGGAACTTATAGGAGTCGCTGGCCACCGCCGGCTTGGCGGGGGAGCCGAGCGGGTGGCCTGCTTCTTCCAGGCCAGGCGGCGGAGTGTCCGGCGCGCGGGCCGCCTTTTGTGTACTCTGCCCGGGAGCCGCGCCCTGCCCGGAGCTGTTTGCCGTGGCCGGGGCGGAGGGAGCCAGGTTCGGAAGCAACCCCGTGATTCCGGGGTCGCCACGGAGGAAACCACTGACAAGCACGGCTACGGCCGCAACGACCGCCACCACCATGAAGTTTCGGAACAGCGCCAATGCGGTACTGGCGCGCTTGGGCGGCGGGCCGCCGTCGTACCCGTAGTTTGAATGCAAGTCTTCCCCCAAGTCCCTGTACCCGCGGCAAGCGGCCCGGCGCTACTAACCGATGGCAGCGCCAAAGACGAGTCCCAGCCCATACGTGGCCGCGGCCGCACCGAGACCGATAGCGAGCTGCCGGAGGCCGCGGGTCAGCGGCGAGGTTCCGGACAACAAGCCGACGACGGCGCCAGTCGACAGAAGCGCGATGCCCACCAGCGTACCGGCCACAGCAAGTGCCGCGAAGCCCGTCATGCCGAAGATGAACGGCAGGATGGGCACGATGGCGCCCGAGGCGAAGAAGCAGAAGCTCGAGATTGCTGCGCCCCAAGCGGAGCCTACGGCCTCGTGCTCATTGACGGTTTCTTCCGCTTCGGGGTGGAGCGAGAGGCTGGGATCGCAGTCGCAACTGTAGAGGCCCATGCGTTCCGCGGCCCGATGTTCGGCAGCTTCGTGGGACATGCCCCGGGCCAGGTACACCAAGACGAGCTCATTGTGTTCGATGTCCAGGGCCGGGGCCGCGGTCAGGGTGGCTTGGGTGGGGCGGGTGGCTTTGAGGAGCTCGAGTTGCGAGCGGACCGAGACGTATTCGCCGGCACCCATGGACAGGGCGCCCGCAAGCAGGCCGGCCACGCCGCTGAACAGGACCACGGTTGCAGGCACGCCGGTGGCGGCCATGCCCATGACGAGGGAAAGGTTGCTGACCAAGCCATCGTTGGCGCCGAATACGGCGGCGCGGAAGGTGCCGGACAACCGGTTTCGGCCGCGCGTCGCCAGGCCGCGGACTACTTCTTCGTGGATCTGTTCGTCAGCCGCCATGGCGCGGGTTGCTGCCGGATCCTTCGCGTACGGCGAGCGGCCCTCAGCCCGTTGGGCGAGGGCCAACACGAACACGGATCCGAAGTTCCGGGCAAGGAAGCCGAGCATTTGGCTACGCGTGGAGGCTGCCTTCGGCATGCCGGCGTGTTCGCCGAGGAGTTTGAGCCAGTGTGCCTCGTGGCGGCCCTCAGCCTCTGCGAGGGCCAAGAGGATTTCGCGTTCCTCGCCGTCGCGGCGCTGCGCCAGTTGGCGGTACACGGCGGCCTCGGCTCGCTCGTCCGCCAGGTACTGGCGCCAGCGCTTGATGTCCGACGACGACGGGGGAGTCTTAGTGGCTGCTGCGTCTTGCGATGGACTGCTTGAGTCGGACGGGCTGCTTGAATCTGACGGGCTGCTTGAATGCGTGGGTTTTGCGTGCGGTTGCACCGGGACTCCTGGGTTGCTGGGGCGGGCTTCATCGCCTCATTGCATGTCCACTTTATCGCCAAATTCCGCGGTTTTTCGGCTGGCAATCCTCACCGGACGTTTTAGGTGCACCTCAAAAACGGGGAGTCGTCCGGCAAGCCTTGACCGCCGCAGGGGGCAGTGCTGGGATGGATGGACAGGGTCCACGAATGGGCGGGGTGGCGTGGTGACCGGCTGCCTCACATGCCTATGCGATGGGCTCAGCGGCACGTCGAACGGAGGTTGCACCATGGACAGCACCGAAACCCACGCCCGCCACCCCGACCGTCCCACGGTCGAGGCCGATCCCGCCTATGACTACAACGAGGACCTGGCGGTGGACGAGGACTGGGAGGAACAACCCGAGGTTCTCGACGACGACGAACGGCCGGTTGCGCTCGATGCCGACGAACACCGTGAAGCCGAAGAGACTGAATAGCCCCGACCCGCTGGACCGACTTGCTGAATCCGGGTAGCTAAAACGCGCTCAGGATGAAGTGCCTCTGCACGCCTGTCCGGTGCCCCGTTGCCGCCACCGTGAGGGTGAGTTTGCGCGTGGCCGGGAACCAGCGGGCGGGCTGGACCGCTTTTGAGAGTGCTTCGGTGATGAGCCGTGGCTCATGATGCCAATGGCGTTCCAACTGTCCGTCCACCACGAACGTGATGGAGCCTTGGGAGAGGTCGACGCCGGGAATCACCCGGACGAACTCGTCCACCCGCCGGGGGCGGGGCAAACGTAGGGTGCCGGACTGGGCGGTGCGGTCGGCGGTGGCGCCGTTTTCGAAAGGCATGGCCTTCTCCTGTGGAGTTGCTCTTGCCCGTTCGGTTGTCTCTGGTCCGAGTCGGGCCGCTTCTTCATCCGAACCACCCGTGAACATGGGGTTGGCGTGTGGCAAGTCGGAGCTTGGCGCCACATCTCTTGAAGCTCTTCCTACTGTACATGCAGGCGCACGGTACAGGCATGGCTACAAACGCAGCGGCGCCGCATCCTCTCGAAGGAGAAGGTGCGGCGCCGCCGTCGTACTTAACTTTGTGAAGCTTAGTGGCTGGCCACCGGGAGGGCGTCCAAGGGGAGTTCCTCCGCGGCCGCTCCGGCAACGCGGCGGTCCCAGGCTTCGCGGACCGCGGGCTCGGTTGGCGGCGTGAGGAGGGAGACCACAACGTAGACCAGCAGCGAGGCGCCCAGGCCCCAGTAGATGGGATCGTTGGCGTAGACGCCGTCTTCGCTGGGGATGATTCCCGTGGCGTAAGCGATCAGCAAGGCCAGGGTCAGGACGGACCCCACGGCCATGGACCACGCTGCGGCGATGCCGGTGCCGCGCTTCCAGACCAGGCCGCCCAGGATGGCGACCAGCAAGCCGCCCACCAGGATGTCGTAGGCGATGGTCAGGGCCACCACGACGTCTTGCGCCGCCATGGAGATCAACACGGCCACGATGCCCAGGCCAAGGACCCAGTAGCGGTTGGCCTTAACGTCGTGCTCTGGGTTTTCGGTGTCATCGGTGTTGATTGCCTTGCCGAACCAGCTGGCCACGAACGGGACCACGTCGGCGCGGGCAACGGTGGCCGCGGCGATGAGGGCTCCGGAAGCGGTGGACATCATGGCCGCGACTGCTGCCGCCATGACGAGGCCGCCGATGCCGATCGGCAGGATGTGGGTGGCTACCTCGGCGTAGACAACGTCCTTGCCAAGGGCCTTCACATCGATATTGGGCAGGGCCACACGGGCGGCCAGGCCGATCAGGGCGCCGGCGACGCCGTACAGAACGCAGTAGATGCCGGCAGTGGCGCCGCCCCAACGGGCCACCTTGGGGGTCTTGGCGGTGAAGACGCGCTGCCAGATGTCCTGGCCGATCAGCAAGCCCAGGGTGTAGACCACGAAGTACGTGATGATGGTCTGCGCCCCGATGCCGTCCAACTGGAAGAAGCTGGCGTCAACACGCGCACGGATGCCGTCGAAGCCGCCCGAAGCGTTGAGGACGAACGGGAGCATGAGGAAGAAGATGCCGATCGTTTTGATGATGAACTGCACCTGGTCGGCGAGGGTGATGGACCACATGCCGCCGATGGTGGAGTAGACCAGGACGATTGCGCCGCCGACGGCGATGGCAAGCCAGCGCTCCCAGCCGAAGAGGACAACGAAGATGGTGGCGTAGGCGCCCGTGGACGTGGCGCACAGCATGAGGGTGTAGGCCAGCATGACGATGCCCGAGGTCTGCGTGGCGCGCTGGCCGTAACGCAGGCTCAGCATCTGGGAAACCGTGTAGATCTTCAGCCGCTGGATGGTGCCGGCGAAAAGCAGGCTTAGAAGGAGCACGCCCGAACCGATCGCGACTACCAGCCACATGCCGGAGATGCCGAACTTGTAGCCGAGGCCGACGCCGCCAACCGTCGATGCTCCGCCGAGGACGACGGCGGCCATGGTGCCGGTGTAGAGCATCGGACCAAGGCGGCGTCCCGCTACCAGGAAGTCGCTGTTGTTCTTGGTGCGCGACTTGCCCCACCAGCCGAAGGCCAGCATGGCGAGCAAATACACCACCACGATCGCAATATTGATGAACGAAGAGTCCACGGTTGGCTCCTGAAAGTGATGCGCAGAGTTCTTGGGGATTCCGACGCCGGTCCGCTGGTTTCCTTGCGGGATGCGGAAGGTCTCTGCGCTGATGATTGGGGAGAGTAGTCTGTGATGTATGCCTCACAAACAACACTTGTTGCCTATGAGGATACGTAGTGATGCGAGTAACGGTCAAGGCGCTGCCCTGCGCAGCGGGCTCGTCGATGCTCCAGAGACCCCGACACGCGGGCGATCCGGCTACTATTGCTGCAATGACAGGGCCGCAAAAACGGCCTGAAAGGTTCGTGAATGAAGGCTCTCCCCGTTGAACCGAGCAACGTCCCCGTTGCCATCGGTTCCAGAATCCGTGCCGCCCGCCAGTCGCAGCGGCTCACCATCGAGCAGGTTGCGGACGCTACCGGCCTGACCAAAGGGTTCCTGAGCCGCGTGGAGCGTGACCTGACATCGCCGTCGGTCGCTTCCCTTGTGACGCTTTGCCAAGTTCTTTCGGTGTCCATCGGGGACCTTTTCGCCGCACCGGAGACTCATCTGACCCGACGCGACGATGGACCGCGGATTTCGCTCGGTGGCCAGGGAATCGTGGAGCGGCTCCTGACCGCCCGATCGGAACGGCGGTTGCAGATCCTGCAGGCCTCCATCGAGCCCCGCGGCAGGGGAGAAGCCGAGCTTTACGCCGTCGATTGCGACGTCGACGTCCTCCATGTAGTCAAGGGCCGCATCAAGTTGATCCTCACCAACGAGGAGTACGAGCTCGAAGAGGGGGACACTTTGTCCTTCCCGGGCCGCGAACCCCACACCTGGGTCAATCCCACGGACGAGCCCGTTGAGGTGCTCTGGATCCTGGTGCCGGCAGCCAGCCGCTGACGCGAGCTCGTGCCGCATGACATGCGGTCCTTACGACACGCGGCGTGTAACACGCCGGAAATCTGGTTGACTTCAGGATTTAACCCTGGGGCCTGCTGTGTTACGTGCCTGAAATGATCCGTGCCGAATGCTGAAACAGGGCGACTGTACCTTCGAGTCAAGGCAACTCGTCAAGGTCGGTATCCCGTGAGGTACCAGGACCTGTTCGTTTTAAAAATGGTCTCGCCGTGCGGGCGCCATGGAGCGCCGTATATGCAGGAAGGCTCCCGAAATGAACCCAGTATTCTTTAGCGTAGGGCTGGACGTAAATCCCCAGACCCTTGATCCCGGCTCCACAGCCTGGATGCTTGCAGCATCCGCCCTCGTCCTTCTCATGACGCCAGGTTTGGCGTTCTTCTACGGCGGCCTTGTCAGGATGAAGTCCGTCCTCAACATCATGATGATGAGCTTTGGCGCCATTGGCGTCGTCGCCGTGGTCTGGGCCCTGTGGGGCTACGGACTCGCGTTCGGCCCGGATACCATGGGCGGCTTCATCGGAGATCCGTTCGCGAACTTCGGCCTCAGTGGGCTCGCCAGCGTCATCGGTGGGAAAGCCCCGGGGCTGCCGGACATGGTCTTCATAGGATTCCAAGCCACTTTCGCCATCATCACGGTCGCACTGATCAGTGGCGCGGTGGCCGAGCGTGTCAGGTTTGGCCCATGGCTGCTGTTTGCCGGCCTCTGGGTCACCATCGTCTACGCGCCCATTGCCCACTGGGTCTGGGGTGGCGGCCTCTTCGGACCCACCGGGATCATCGGCAGCAAGATCTCAGCCCTCGACTTTGCCGGTGGCACCGTAGTCCACATGAACGCGGGCATGGCCGGGCTGATGCTTGCGGTAGTGCTCGGCAAGCGGCTCGGATTCATGAAAGACCCCAACATCAAGCCCCACAACCTCCCCTTCGTGATGCTTGGGGCCGGCTTGCTGTGGTTCGGTTGGTTCGGTTTCAACGCGGGTTCGGAATTGGCCGCTGATGGAATCGCCGCACTTGCCTGGACAAACACCCTCCTGGCCACGAGTGCCGCGCTCCTGGGCTGGCTGCTTGTCGAAAGGCTCCGCGACGGCCACGCGACATCCCTCGGTGCCGCATCCGGCGCCGTCGCGGGCTTGGTGGCAGTCACCCCGGCGTGTGGATTCGTGGATCCCATTGGCGCAATCGTCATCGGTGTCATCGCGGGTGCCGTCTGCGCGCTGGCCATCGGGCTGAAGTTCAAGATCGGCCTGGACGACTCCTTGGACGTCGTTGCCGTTCACTTCGTCGGTGGCCTCTGGGGGACCCTGTCCCTCGGATTCTTCGCCGTACCCTCGGCAAAGACTGAAGGTGGCCTCTTCTACGGCGGCGGCCTGACCCAATTCTGGCCCCAAATATTGACGGCCTTGATGGTCACCGCGTGGACGGCGATCATGACCACGCTCATTGGGCTGGCCATCCACAAGACAGTGGGCATGCGCGTCAAGGAGCACGAAGAACTGGCGGGCATCGACATCACGGAGCACGCGGAAACCGCCTACGAGCTGGCCATGGTTGGCGGATCATTCAATCCCGGAGAACCACAGAACGGCAAAACCCCGCTGAGCTCCAGCGGTGACCAAGAAGCTAGCTCTAACGGGAAAACAGATCGGATGCGCAGCAAGGCTTCGACGTGAAACTTGTCACGGCCATAGTGCGGCCGGAGCGGATCGACGAGGTTCGGGAAGCCTTGGAACGCTTTGGAGTCAACGGGCTGACCGTGAGCCAAGCGAACGGTTACGGCCAACAACGGGGCTACAAAGAGGTGTACCGGGGCGCGGAGTACAACTCCGATCTCCTTCCGAAGATCCGGGTGGAGGTCCTGGCCACGGACGATCTGGTAGACGGAATAGTGGACGCCATCATCTCCGGCGCTAGTACTGGCCAGTTCGGTGACGGCAAGATCTGGACCATCGAGGTATATCAGGCTGTACGCGTCCGGACCGGGGAGCGTGGCGCCTCGGCGATCAGTTAGGACGCTCAGCTAGAAAGACTGTGTTGGTGCCGCTCCGCGGGGAGCGGCACCAACACTGCCATGTTCAGCCCAGTTCAGCCCACGTGCACCCATGGCCTGCGCGTGATGTCCGGTTCGGCTTCGCGGAGCACTTCGCGGGTGACCGGCGCGATCTCGCCCACGCCGAAGAAGAGGAACTTGCTCAGGTTGGCGATCGGATTGCCTTCGGTCCAACGGAAATAGATATGCGGCATGAGTCCCGTGACGTCGCGGATGTGGAGGAGCACTGCGGCCAGCGTGTTGGGCACGTTGTTGCTGTGGATCTCCAGGATCTTGAAGCCGTGCCGGCGCTTGCCTTCCACGAGGAGTTCCTGCTCGAAGTCGGAGCTGTCATCCACGATGATCTCGATGAAGATCGCGTCGCTGTCTACCGGCAAGTGGTTGGCTTGCTGGGCATGCTGCAGCTTCAACTGGTACCGGTCGGCGCTCAGCCGCTTGGGCTCGTGCGCGATGATCCGGATGGGGCCTTCCACGTTGGAGGCCGTGAACTCAAGTGCCGTCTGGTCCATCTTGATGTGCGTAGCCCGCAGTTCGAAGGACCGGCGTACCCGCGACGCGAAGCTCACCAGGACAATGCCAAGGATGAACAGGGCCGCGATCCTGATGCCGTCAGGGCGTTCCACCACGTTGGCCACCGTGGTGTAGGTGAAGACGACGGCCACCACACCGAAAGCGATGGTCTTGCCTTTCTGCTTTTTCCTGCGGGCGGACAGGGTGACAGCGATCGAGGCCGAGGTCATGAGGACTAGCACGCCGGTGGCATAGGCGCCACCTTGGGCATCCACGTTTGCCTCGAAGACCAGCGTGACGATGAAGGCAATAGCCGTGAAGACAAGGACCAGCGGCCGGACGGCTTTGGCCCATGCAGGGGCCATGCCGAAGCGCGGCAAATAGCGCGGCACGAGGTTCAGCAAACCGGCCATCGCGGAGGCACCGGCGAACCACAGGATGGCGATGGTGCTGATGTCATAGACCGTGCCGAAGCCATCGCCCAGGAATTGGTGCGCAAGGAATGCGAGGGCTCGTCCGTCGGCTTTGCCGCCCGGCTGGAATTCAGCGGCCGGAATCAGGAACGTGGTGATGAAGCTCGAGGCCACCAGGAAGGCACTCATGATGAGTGCCGCCGTCGTGAGCAGTTTGTGGGTGCCGCGGATGCGTCCCGCGGGATTTTCTTCCGTGTCGCTGGGGCTGCCCTTGATCTGTGGCATGACCGCGACGCCGGTCTCGAATCCTGAGAGGCCCAGGGCAAGTTTCGGGAAGACCAGGAGCGCGATGCCCACCATGATCAACGGGTTGCCGTGCTGTTGGTTCAGTGCGGCCCACCAGTCGGTCACCACATGTGCCTCGGTCACCACGTGCACCAAGCCGACCGCGACGACGACGGCGTTCAGCACCAAATAGATGCCCACTAGCACGACGGCGACGTTGATGGCCTCCTTGAAACCCCTGAGGAAAACCACGCCAAGGCCGGCGATGAGCGCCAGGGTGATGGTGATTTCCTGCCCGTGGAGCCATTCCGGGGCAAAGGGGTTTTCGATGGCGTGGGCGCTCGCGTCTGCGGCGGACAAGGTTATCGTGATCATGAAGTCCGTGGCTGCGAAACCCAGCAACGCGAGCACAAAGAGTTTGCCGCCCCAGCGGGGGAGGAGGCGCTCAAGCATCGCAATGGAACCTTCGCCGCGGTGGCTTTCGGAAGCAACCCTGCGATAGACGGGCAAGGCACCGAGCAGGGTGACGGCGACCAGGACGATCGTGGCCAGCGGAGAGACGATACCGGCCGCGAGTGCCGCAATGGCGGGCTGGTAGCCGAGGGTGGAGAAGTAGTCGACGCCGGTGAGGCACATGACTTTCCACCAGGACTGGGGCGTATGGTCCTGGTCCGGTTTGCCGTGTGGACCTTGGCGCTTTCCCGACGTCTCAGGGATTCCGTCGAGCAGCCATCGTTTGAATTGCCCCTGTTTGATGTCGCCCGCGGGTTTGCGCCGGTCGGAGGGTTCGGCAGGCGGCCTGGTCAGCGTTGTCACATGGTCCTTTCGCGCAGCCTGGAAGCTGCTCCAGATGGAGCGTACGGGCGCATCCGGGAGGGGATGCCCGTTTTTATGGAATCTTTACGCCTCCCGTGACGTGGGTCACTTCGCCAGGGACGCATTTCAAGGATTTGGCGTGTGAGCGGCATCACGTAGCATATAGAACGTCCTATGTTGGATGTGACCAAAATACGAAAGGGCTACGCATGAATAACCCGCTATTCAGTGACAGGGTCAGGAGGCGGCCGGGATGGAGCCAGGGAAGACTTGCCGTCTCCGTGGCAGCCACCGCAGTTCTCATGACGTCAACCGTTTTGCCCGCCTATGCCGCGTTGGATCCGTTCCCGAGTCCCAACGTTCCCTCCAACCCTCCGGGAAACTACGCCGAGCAGGTCCTCGCTTCCAACGGTGACAACACCATCGACCCCGTCCTGGGCAAGTACTACCGGATCGTCGCGCTCGCGGATTTGGGCGACGGAGTCCTTCTGGCTTCCTACGACGGCCGGCCCGATGGCGGCGATTCTCCCTCTGCCAACTCCATCGTCCAGCGGCGCAGCACCGACGGAGGAAAGACATGGGGCAGTCCCACCTTCATCGCGCGGGGCCAGTTGGGTTCAGCGGGCGTGCAGAAATACGGTTTCAGTGACCCCAGCTACGTCGTGGACAAAGCCAGCGGGACGGTGTTCAACTTCCACGTCTACTCCAAGAACCAGGGGTTCGCGGGCAGCGTGCTCGGCAATGACGATTCCGACGCCAACGTGATCAGCTCGCAAGTGTCCGTCTCCACCGACCGCGGACTCACCTGGTCCACGGATCCCGGCAACCAGCCGACCCTGCCCGTCCCGTCCAGCTATCCGGCGGGTTCGGCCTACACCGGGTTTGCGGGGCCGCTGATCACCGGTACGGTCAAGCCAAACGGCAGCACCATCAACGGCGTTCCCAATGTTGGCGGCGTGGTCAGCATGTTCGCCTCGTCCGGCGAGGGCATTCAACTCAAGTACGGGGCGCACGCGGGCAGGCTCATCCAGCAGTTTGCCGGAACCGTTGTCCAGCAAGATGGAAGCCGCCAGATCCAGGCCTACAGCGTCTACTCGGATGACCACGGCAGGAGCTGGAACATGGGTACGCCTACGGGAACAGGTATGGATGAGAACAAGACGGTAGAACTCTCCGACGGTCGCGTCATGTTGAACTCGAGGGACAGTACCGGCGCCAATCCGCACTTCCGCAAGGTGGCGTATTCCACCGACGGCGGTGTCACGTACAGCACGCCGGTTGCGGAGACCCAGCTCCCGGACCCGCGGAACAACGGATCCATCACGAGGATGTTTCCGGATGCGGCTGCGGGATCGGCTGATGCCAAGAAGCTGCTGTTCTCCAACTCGCCCACTCCCACTGCGGGCGGTGCGCGCGTGGACGGCACTATCCGCTACTCTGCCGACGACGGCAAGACGTGGGGTTCCTCGCGCGTTTTCAAGCCTGGAAGCATGTCCTACTCCACCCTGAGCGCCCTTTCGGACGGTAGTTTCGGCGTCCTATACGAAGGTGACAACAACACCATCACCTTCGGGAAATTCGACACGGCCTGGCTTAGCCCGGTTGCCGCCGTCGTTGTCCCCGGCGCCGCCACTGTCACGAACGGTGGCAGCGCGCAGCTCAGTGTGACCGTCACGAATAACGACAGCTCGCCGCTTCCCGCGTCGACCGTCAGCCTCGATGCCTTGCAGGATTGGACGTCGACGACGGCGGATCTCGCCTCCCTCGATCCGGGCGCCTCGGCGACTGTCCAGCTGACTGTCACGGCGCCGTCGTACGCTAAGGCAGGTCCGGTACCCCTGACCGCCAGGTTGAACGTCGGCGGGTCATCGATTACCGCACCCGTGTCTGTGACTGTTGCAGGTGGTTCCGCCAGCAACGTGGTGGGCGCCTACATTTTCGGCGCCCGCAATGACGCCGGAAGGGACCTGACAACCCACCCGTACACCGCGGGCAACACGGTGCCCTACAAGTTCCGGGTGTACAGCACCGGCAACGTCACGGAATCCGTTGTCCCGCAGTCCGGCAACTTCCAGCCGTTCCTGCCGCCAGGTTCGGGCAACTGCCGGTTCAGCGCGCTTGGCGTGTGGGGCAATTACCTCTGCGGCACGCCGCAGCACACCGTGACCGCGGACGAGGTGGCGCAAGGATTCTTCGTCCCCAGCACCGTCTGGCAAGTAACGGGCAGTGGGGCTGCCACCCAGAACTACACCGTCACGGGTGATGAGGTGGACCTGTTGGTCCGCAATCCCCAGTTGAACGGATCGGTAGTGTCCACCTTCAACGATGTTGACGGGGACGGGTTTGCCGGTCCGGGCGATACGGTGACTTTCGCCTACGCGGTGAGCAACGCCGGCAATGTGGCATTGACGGATCTTTCGGCTACTGCCATTGGATTGTCCAAGCCGACCCTGGCCGTGGGTGAGTCGGCCACGCTCACATCCACCTACACGCTGACCGACGCCGACGTCGCGGCCCAGCAGCTTCCGGCAATGACGGTCCCGGTCAGCGCGAGCAACGGCGCCAAGGTTGCGTCCCTTGAGTTGACCAGCCAAGTGGTCGCGCTGAAAGTCAAGCCTGCAAAGCCCGGTTCCGAGCCCGCGTTGGCTTCCCAGGAGTTGATCGGCGCGAATCCGCCGCTGGACTTGGGGCTCGGAACGGAGAAATACCGCAGCGGGCAGACCGTGACGGTCCACAACGTGGAGTACGGCCAGTGGTACTACGTCTACCTGAACAAGCGCAGCTACCGCCTGGGCTGGTTCTTCCCGACGCAGCAAAACACCCTTTCCTTCGTGCTGCCCAACGACGTGAAGAACGGAATGGACAGCCTCGTCGTGCTGGACTCGGAAGGGCACCAAGTGTCATTCGGAGACTTCCAAGTGACGCCCTTCGGGAGCAAATAGGCCGGTAGGGGACATGAGGTGACAAGCTGGGCCGGGCGCTGTGGGAGCCCGGCCCAGTCTTGTTTCGAGGGATTCGCTTGTTTTTTGCTGGCGTAAACAAGTGATGCATATAAGGCAACTTTGAGTGTATGATGGGTGTCACAATCACTATCCCGTCTCACCTATTCACAAAGGAGCGCCGCATTTTGGAAGAGCTTCGTATTGAGGCCAACGGCAACCTTGGCCCTATTGATTCGGCCCGAATCCCGCGCTATGCCGGTGCTGCCACCTATGCCCGTTTGCCTCGCCTTGACCAGGTTTCCAAGGCCGATGTCACGGTGGTCGGTGTCCCCTTCGACTCCGGTGTTTCCTACCGCCCCGGCGCCCGCTTCGGTGCCAACCACGTGCGTGAGGCCAGCCGTTTGCTGCGCCCGTACAACCCGGCCTGGGACGTCAGCCCCTTTGAGAACATCCAGGTTGCCGATGCCGGCGATATGGCTGTGAACCCGTTCAACATCAACGAGGCCATCGAGACCATCCAGCAGAACGCACTGGATCTGACCGCCAACGGAAGCAAGCTCGTCACGCTCGGTGGCGACCACACCATCGCCCTGCCGCTGCTCCGCGCCGCCGCCGAACGCGCCGGCGAGCCCGTCGCCATGCTGCACTTCGACGCCCACCTGGACACCTGGGACACCTACTTCGGCGCCGAGTACACGCACGGCACCCCGTTCCGCCGCGCCGTCGAAGAAGGCATCCTCGATACCGAGGCCATCAGCCACGTTGGTACCCGCGGCCCGCTTTACGGCAAGAAGGACCTCGACGACGATCACCGCTTCGGCTTCGGCATCGTCACCTCGGCGGACGTCTACTACCAGGGCGTCCTCGAGACCGTGGCCAAGATCCGTGCCCGCATCGGCAACCGCCCGCTGTACATTTCCGTGGACATCGACGTCCTGGATCCGGCCCACGCGCCGGGTACCGGCACGCCCGAAGCCGGCGGCATCACCAGCCGCGAGCTCCTCGAAATCATCCGTGGCTTCCGCGGTACGAACCTCGTTGGCGCAGACATCGTTGAGGTCGCCCCGGCCTATGACCACGCTGAAATCACGGGCGTCGCGGCCAGCCACGTTGCCTACGAGCTCGTCACCCTCATGGCGGACAACGCCGTCGAAGGCAACCGCCACGGCGCCCCGAACGGGTACGCCGCACAGGCCCTCGGCCAGGAATCCCGGCGCCCGGCCGGTTTCGCCGCGGCGGTCACGAAGTGACGGACCAGCGCAACGGCGGGGACCTCGTCGTCGAGACCCTTGAGGCACTCGGCGCCAAGACGGTCTTCGGGATCCCTGGCCAGCACGCCCTGGGTTTGTTCGACGCCATGGGCCGCGGCAATCTGCACTTCGTGTCCTCCCGTGTGGAGAACAACTCCGCCTTCGCGGCGGACGGGTATTCCCGTGCCACGGGCGAGGTCGGGGTGCTGTTCCTGTCCACCGGTCCGGGTGCTTTGACGTCCCTGGCCGGCCTGCAGGAAGCGTATGCGAGCGGCGTGCCGATGGTGGTCGTGGCGAGCCAGATTCCCTTGGAGGGCCTGGGGGCGCGCCGAAAGGGCATGCTGCACCAGCTCGATGACCAGAAGGCCTCGGCCGCGAACGTCACCAAGAGCCAGCGCCTCATCCAGCACGCCTCCGGGATTCCCTCGGCCATCCAGGATGCCTGGACCGAGGCCATTTCCTCCCCGCAGGGGCCGGTGTGGATCGAGATTCCGCAAAACGTGCTCCTGGACCCCATCATGGTCCCGCCGGTGGAGGACGCCCTCGCCGAAGCGGCTGACAACCCGCCGCGCGTGGAGCTGATCCGCGAAGCCGTCAAATGGCTCTCGACCGCGGAGCGTCCGGCGATCATCGCTGGCGGCGGCACGCGCCGCGGCCAGGCTGAGAAGTCGCTCCTGTCGATCGCCGAGAAACTCCGTGCCCCGGTGATTTGCACGCCCGGCGGCAACGGGGCGTTCCCCTGGACCCACGAGCTGTCCCTGCAGTCCTGGATCGAAGACCGCCACATGACCGATGTCCTCGAGGATGCCGATGTACTGATCGTCATCGGTTCCTCCCTGGGTGAGGTGACGTCCAACTACTTCACCTTCGAGCCGCGCGGGCGCATCATCCAGATCGACGCCGAACCCCGGGTCCTGGAGTCCAACCGGCCCGGCCTGGGCATCCGCGCCGACGCCGGCCAGGCCCTTGCTGCCCTGGATGCTGCCTTGGACGAGGCGCTGCCTGCGACGGCGGCGGCACCGGACTGGCACGGCGCCACGCCCGAGGACCTCGTCAAGGAGTCCCTGGCCAAGGTCAAAGCACGCCTTGAAGCGCAGGACCTCGGCAAGGAACTGAAGTTCATGGCCGACATCCGCGAAGCCGTTCCGGCGGACATGCAGACCTTCTGGGACATGACGATCTCCGCCTACTGGGGATGGAGCTGCTGGGATTCCCGCGAGGGCCAGTTCCACTCGGCCCAGGGGGCCGGCGGCCTCGGCTACGGCTTCCCGGCGGCCATCGGCGGCGCCGTGGGACTGGAAACCGTGGGCAAGCCGGGCCGCGTGCTGGCAGTTTCGGGCGATGGATCCTCCATGTATTCGATCTCGGAGCTCGCCACCGCCAAGCAGCACAACATCCCGGTCACGTGGCTGATCGTGGACGACGGCGGCTACGGCATCCTGCGCGAATACATGGTGGGCGCTTTCGGCAAGGCCACGGCTACCGAGCTTGCCCGTCCGGACTTCGTCAAGCTGGCGGAGGCCTTCGGCGTCCCGGCCCGCAGAGTGGCCCCGGGCGACGTCGGGGACGCGCTCCGGGAAGGATTCGCCGCGGACGGCCCCAACGTCGTCGTGGTTGAAACCCTCCTGAAGATGTTCGGCCCCACCCACTTGGGCGACTGACACTCTAGACGCTTCACGCCCCAGCACCTCAAACCCCGGCGCGAGCTGGCAGCAGATGCCCTCAAATTTCGATTTTGAGGGCATTACCTGCCAGCTCGCGCTTGGTGTTTAACGCACCTCACACATCATTAGTTTCCCAAAGCAATCAATTAGGCGTATAGTTGCTTTAGGCAAACAAAAGTGAGGTGTCTTCCATGGCTGTCGCATCCAGCACAGCAACCGAACTCGTCCATCAGATTTTCGATCTGCAGCGGGTGCTGCGTTGCATCGTGACCGCGAACATCGCGAAGGATGCCGACGTCGGCTTCGCCCTGCAGGGAGTCATGCGCTTCATCGGCGAGGGGGAGTCCCGGGCCACGAAGCTTGCATCCCGACTCGGCGTCAGCCCCCCGGTCCTCAGCCGGCATATCGCCGAACTGGAGGAACTCGGTTTGGTGGTCCGGCGCCCCGATCCCGCCGACGGCCGCGCACAATTGGTGGCCCTCTCCGAATCCGGAATTGAGAAGGTCCGGGACTTCGAAGAACAGCGCAGCATCAACTTGCGGGCCTACCTCGCGGAATGGAGCGAGGAAGACGCCCTGGAGGCAGGGCAGGTCCTGGAGAAATTGACCACATCACTCAACCACTCAGTCCGGGCAACGGCGGCCGGCTCCCACCACTCGAACCACACAGCTTAGGAGCAGCAGCAATGGCAACCCGAATACAAGAACGTTCGACGGCGGTGCCGGCGTCATCCGCGCCCATGACGCACCGCCAGATCATGGAGGCCCTGACGGGCCTTCTCGCGGCATTCTTCACCGCTATCCTGAGCAGCACCATCGTGGCCAACGCCCTGCCGACCATCATGTCCGATCTCCACGGCACCCAAACGGACTTCGCGTGGGTCATCACGGCCGCGCTGCTGGCCAACGCCGCCACCACGCCCATCTGGGGCAAGCTCGCCGACCTCTTCGACAAGAAGCTCCTGGTCCAGCTGAGCATCGTGATCTTCGTGGCCGGCTCGGTCATGGCCGGCTTCTCCCAGAGCATTCCCTTCCTGCTGACCGCCCGCGTCATCCAGGGCATCGCGATGGGCGGCCTCACCGCCTTGGCCCAGGCCATCATCGGCACCATGATCCCGCCGCGGGACCGTGGCAAGTACTCCGGCTACATGGGCGCCGTCATGGCGGTCGGTACCGCAGGCGGACCGCTCCTCGGCGGATTCATCGTCGACAGCCCGCTCGGCTGGCGCTGGACGTTCTTCGTCTGCGTGCCGCTCGCCGTCATCGCCCTCATCCTGCTCCAGGTGACCCTCAAGATCCAGCACATCAAGCGCCCGGCCAAGACCGACTGGCTCGGTTCCATCCTGCTGACCTCCGGCGTGAGCCTGCTCCTGATCTGGGTGTCCTTCGCCGGCAACCCGGACTACTACGACTGGATCTCCTGGCAGTCCGCCCTCATGGTCGGCGGCGGCGTGCTTCTGCTGGCCCTGCTGGTGCTGGTCGAATCCAAGGTGGCCCAGCCCATCATCCCGCTGAAGATCATTTCGCAGCGCACCACCGCATTGGCGATCCTGGCCTCCGTGGCCGTCGGTATCGCCATGTTCAGCTCCTCCACGTTCCTGGGCCAGTACTTCCAGGTAGCCCGCGGCGCTACACCCACCGAGGCCGGCCTTCTGACGCTCCCCATGATCGCCGGCAACCTGTTGGGCTCGGTGGCGTCTGGCCAGCTGATCAGCCGCTACGGCAAATGGAAGCGGTTCCTCCTGGCCGGCTCCGTGCTGCTGGCCGGCGGCCTTGCTTTCACCGGCACCATCAACCACACCACCGAGCTGTGGATCACCGGCTGTTTCACCGCCATCTTCGGCCTGGGCCTCGGTCTGCTGATGCAGAACCTTGTCCTCGCGGTCCAGAACACGGTCCGCGCCGAGGACATCGGCACGGCCAGCGCCTCCGTATCGTTCTTCCGCTCCGTGGGCGGTGCGATCGGCGTCTCAGTGCTCGGTGCCATCATGGCCACGCACGTCAAGGACCTTGCCACCCAAGGCCTCGCCGCGGCCCACATCCCCGTGAGCGGAGGCTCCAGCAATGCGAGCATGGACCTGACGGACCTGCCCGCCCCGATCCGCGACATCATGCGTGCCGCCTACGGCGATGCGACCGCCCAGATCTTCATGATCTCCGCCGTCATTGCCCTGGTCGCGTTCATCGCCGTGCTGTTCATCAAGGAAGTTCCGTTGCGGAAGACAGTGGACGCAACGCCTACGAAGGAACTGCTGGCAAATGCTTCCGGCGAGGCCGGTATGACCCTGGACACCTCCGCGCTGCCGGTTATCGAATCCGCCGACCTTCCTGACGCAGCGCTTCTCCAAGCAGCCGACGACGGCGGCACCCCCTTGGGTGCCAGTCGCGCCCGTGCGGCGGCCGAGAAAGAGCACGATGAGCTGGACCTCGAGTTCGCCCGGATCCTGACGCAGGAACGGCCGGACCCTGCCGCAGGCCTGCGCGAGGTCCAGGACCAGCTTGCCCGCACCCAGCGGCTGCTGGCCGAACAACAGCTTCAGCTGAGCCGGGCACAGCGCGAGCTCCAAGTGCGCGTGCACGAGCAGCTTGCCACCGCCGTCGAGCAGTCGCGGATCGCTGAGGAGTTGGCCGCGCTGCGCAAGGAACTCAAGCGTGAACGCCGCCGCCAGGAAAGGGCTGCCTTGCTGCTCCTCGCCGGCGATGCCCCGAGGGCAGGGGAAACCGGGCGGCACGCGGGCTAACCGGCCCGCCGCAGGATCAGTCGCGGGCCGGGGGAGCCCGCCGCAGGATCAGTCGCGGGGCCACCGCAGGGCTTAGGAACCCTGCGGTGGCCCGCGGTACGTCGCAAGGATGATATTTAGCTATCAATATTTCGCTGAGGCAACGGATTTCGTAGAGTTGAGGGACTAATACTGTCAGCGCCTGCTGCTATCCATGTATTTAGTCATTCGCGCACTCTCATTCGCACTCTCATTAAGGATCCGTGGGCATGCTTGTCACCCTGATACGGCGCTACTCCAAGCCGTATTTGCCGCAGATACTGGCCGTCATCATCTTCCAGTTGGCGTCTACCATTGCCACCCTTTACCTTCCAAGCCTCAACGCAAAAATCATCGATGAAGGGGTATCCCGGGGGGATACCAACTACATCTGGCAAACCGGTGCCCTGATGCTCGTGGTCGCGCTCGGCCAGGTCATTGCGGCCATCGCGGGGGTCTACTTCGGCTCCCGCGTGGCCATGGCCATGGGCCGCGACTTGCGCAGGGACGTCTTCCGCAAGGTCAGCAGCTTCGCGGCCAAGGACGTCAACAGTTTCGGCGCACCCACCTTGATCACCCGCGGCACCAATGACGTCCAGCAAGTCCAGATGCTCATGCTGATGGGCCTGAACTTCATGGTGTCCACGCCCATCATGTGCGTTGGCGGCATCATCATGGCCTTGCGCGAGGATCTCAGCCTCTCGTGGCTCGTCTGGGTCTCGGTGCCCGTGCTCGTGGCCGTGGTTGGTTACCTCGTGGTCAGGCTCATGCCGCTCTTCCGCTCCATGCAGAAGAAGATCGACGCCATCAACGGTGTCCTGCGTGAACAGATCATCGGTATCCGCGTGGTCCGTGCCTTCGTTCGTGAACCGTACGAGGCCAAGCGCTTCGGCGACGCCAACAAGGACCTCACCTTGGTTTCGGTCAAGATCGGCAACCTGTTTGTCTTGATGTTCCCGGCCATCGGAATGATCCTGCACCTTTCCACGGCGGCAGTGCTGTGGTTCGGCGGCCAAAGGGTGGATGCGGGCAACATGCAGGTGGGTTCCTTGACTGCCTTCCTGCAGTACCTCCTGCAGATCCTCATGGCCGTCATGATGGGTACCTTCATGGCGATGATGATCCCGCGCGCGTCCGTGTGTGCGGACCGCATCGGCGAGGTTCTCGACGTCGAACCCTCCATCCACGATCCGGAGGCGCCCGTAGCGCCCGCGGAAAAGAGGGGTCGCGTCGAATTCCGCGATGTCACCTTCAAATACCCCGGCGCTGAAGCTCCCGTGTTGAGCAACATTTCCTTCACCGCGGAGCCAGGCCAGACCCTCGCCATCATCGGCTCCACCGGCGCAGGCAAGACCACCCTGGTGTCGCTGCTGCCGCGACTGTACGACGTCGCGTCCGGCGATGTATTGCTCGACGGCGTTCCGGTCACCAGCCTGGACCGCGATGAAATCACCAGTCGCGTGGCCACGGTGCCGCAGAAGCCGTATTTGTTTTCCGGAACCATCGAGCACAACCTGCGCTTCGGCAAGACCGATGCCACGGACCAGGAACTTTGGGATGCCCTGGAAACCGCACAGGCCAAGGACTTCGTCATGGAAAAGTCTTCCGGCCTCAACCGTCGGGTGGCACAGGGCGGCACCAACGTTTCCGGTGGCCAGAGGCAGCGCCTCTGCATCGCCCGGGCCTTGGTGACGCAGCCAAAGGTCTACCTCTTTGACGATTCCTTCTCGGCCTTGGATGTGGCCACGGACGCCCGCCTTCGCAGGGCGCTGAAGGAAAAGACGCAGGATGCCACGGTCATCATCGTGGCCCAGCGCGTCTCGACCATTGCGGACGCGGACCAGATCCTGGTCCTGGACAACGGCAGAATCGTTGACCGCGGCACCCATGAAGAACTCCTGGAAACGTCACCCACGTACCAGGAGATCGTCGAATCCCAGCTGAGCGCGGAGGAAGTGGCATGACCGAACAGAATCAGCAAAAGCGCGGCTGGGCCGCGAAGGCCGACGCATCGAAGGCTGCACGCGAAGCCGCGGAAGCGAAGGATGCAACCGCAACCGATGCCGTAACAGCGGTGGACGATGACGACATCGAAGAAACCGAATACACGCCAGGCGAAGCCGACGGCGGCATGTTTGGCAACCTACCGGCCAAGAAGGCCAAGGCTTTCGGACCGTCGGCCAAGCGGCTCCTGGGGCTGCTCAAGCCAGAGGCCGGCGGGGTGGTCTTCGTCATCGGCCTCGTCGTGGTCTCGGTCGTCCTGAACGTCATCGCCCCGAAGATCCTCGGCAGTGCCATGGACGTCATCTTCGGCGGTGTCATGGGCAAGCAATTGCCTCCCGGCGTGAGCCAGGCGGCCTTCGCCGAAGGCCTCCGCCAGGCTGGCCAGAACAACTTCGCGGACATGGTCTCCAAGATGGAGCTCAGCAACGGGATCAACTTCTCCAAGCTCACGTTCCTGATCTCGATCGTGCTCTTGATGTACTTCGTGGCCAACATCTTCCTGTGGGCCCAGGGCTACATCCTGAACAAGATCGTCATGAAGGTGATCAACCGCCTCCGCAATGATGTCCAGGCCAAGCTCAACCGCTTGCCCTTGAACTACTTCGACACCCGCCAGCGCGGCGACATCCTCTCCCGCGTGACCAACGACGTCGACAACGTCCAGCAAGGGCTGCAGCAGGCGTTTGCGCAGCTGGTCAGCTCGGTGCTGACGGTCTTCGGCATCACCATCATGATGTTCATCGTTTCCTGGCAGCTGGCCCTGATCGCGCTGGTTGCCTTGCCGCTCTCCGGTGTGCTCGCCGGCGTGATCGGCTCGCGCAGCCAGAAGCTGTTCGCTGCCCAGTGGAAGAACACCGGCTCGCTCAACGGCCAGATCGAGGAATCGTTCTCGGGCCACGAGCTCGTCAAGGTCTTCGGGCGTGACGCGGACATGCTGGAGCGTTTCGACGAACGCAACGAAGCCCTGTACAAGGCTTCGTTCGGGGCACAGTTTGTTTCCGGAATCATCTTCCCGGCCATGAACTTCGTCTCCTACCTCAGCTACGTGGGCATCGCCGTCGTCGGTGGTTTGCGTGTGGCCTCCGGTTCCATGAGCCTGGGCGACGCCACGGCGTTCATCCAGTACTCGCGTGAATTCACGCAGCCGCTTGGCCAGATCGCCGGTATGGCCAACATGCTCCAGTCCGGTGTGGCTTCCGCCGAGCGCGTTTTCGAGTTCCTGGATGCCGATGAGGAAATGCCGGAGAACGCGGCCCGTCACCTGCCCCCGCGCACGGACGGTCACGTCGAGTTCGAGAACGTGTCCTTCAGCTACGTTGCCGACAAGCCGCTCATCGAGAACCTTTCCCTCAGCGCGGAGCCCGGACACACCGTGGCGATCGTCGGACCCACGGGTGCGGGCAAGACCACCCTGGTCAACCTCGTCATGCGGTTCTACGAACTCAATTCGGGGCGTATCACCCTGGACGGGGTGGACATCAAGGAGCTGAGCCGTTCCGAGCTTCGCTCCAAGGTGGGAATGGTGCTCCAGGACGCTTGGCTGTTCGGCGGGACTATTTACGACAACATCAAGTACGGCAACCTCGACGCCACCGAGGAACAAATCATGGAGGCGGCCAAGGCCACGTATGTGGACCGCTTCGTGCGTGCCCTGCCGGATGGGTACCAGACCATCATCGACGAGGAAGGCAACAACGTCAGCGCGGGCGAGAAGCAGCTCATCACCATTGCGCGGGCGTTCGTTTCCGATCCTTCGCTGTTGATCCTGGACGAGGCCACGAGCTCCGTTGACACCCGCACCGAACTGCTGTTGCAGAAGGCCATGGCTGCGCTCCGCACGGATCGCACCAGCTTTGTCATCGCCCACCGTTTGTCCACCATCCGCGACGCCGACACCATCCTGGTGATGGAAAACGGAAGCATCGTGGAGCAGGGCAACCACAACCAACTGCTCGCATTGCAGGGCGCGTACTACCGCCTCTACATGTCGCAGTTCGCTGGTGAGGATGCCGAGGAAGTCGTTGTGGATGACTCGACGGCGGTGCACAGCTGAGCGCGGATACGGGAATAGTGGCAGGGGTGGATCCGGAGGCTACGGAAACCGCGGAGACCCCTGGCCAGCGCATCAAGGTGCTTGTGCCGATGCGTTGGGGCGACATGGACGCGTACGGGCACATCAACAACGTCCAGATCGTGCGCATGCTCGAAGAGGCTCGCATCGCGGCCTTCGGCCCACCCCGCGGTGCCGGACTCCCCGGAGTTGAACCGCCGGTCTCCATTTTCAACGATGTTCAAGACGGGGTCATGACCCTTGTGGTCGAGCACAAGGTCCGGTACGTCCGGACCTTGGAATACCGGAACATTCCGGCAGTTGTCGAGATCTGGGTCGGCGCCGTGAAGGGGGCAAGTTTTGACCTGCATTACGTCATCAAGGATCCCGTGACCGGCCAGGACTGCGTCAACGCGAGTACCCATCTGGCGTTCGTCGACGAGGCCACGGGCCGTGTCCGTAGGCTCACTCCGGAGCAGAAGCAGCAGCTGGCGCCCTATCGGGCCTAGCGAAGCATTGCAGTAGCGCCCTGTGCACCCCGGTGGCCGTAGAGTTTCCCCATGAAACTCGAGATCGTCGCCGTCGGTGCCCAGGGCGCTGCCGTTGCCGCTGAAGAAGGCGCGGACCGGATTGAACTTTGCGGCGCCTTGGAGCTTGGGGGACTGACCCCGAGCCAAGGCCTGATGGAAGCCGCGCAGGAAGCTGCCAACGGACGGCTGGAGATCCACCCGCTGATCCGGAGCCGGCCGGGGGATTTCCTGTACTCCGGTGCCGATTTGGACACCATGGACCGCGAGATCCGGTTCCTGCTCACCCAGGGAGCCCATGGGGTGGTCATCGGAGTCCTCACGGCCGCCGGTGAAATCGACGTCCAGGCCACTCGACAGCTCGCCGACACGGCCTTGGAGACGAACCCCAACGCCCAACTGACATTCCACCGGGCCATCGACCAGACTCCAGACCCCGTGGCCGCCGTCGAGCAGCTCGCGGAACTTGGATTCACGCGGGTGCTCAGTTCCGGGGGCGCCGCCACCGTGGGGGCGGGGATCTCGACACTCGGGCGCATGGTCGAGCGGGCAGCGGGGCGGCTTGAGGTCATGGCAGGTGGCGGACTCGCCCTGGATGATATCCCCGCCCTGCACACGGCAGGACTGAGCGCGGTCCACCTGTCAGCCAAGGCCACGGTTTCGACGTGGAAGAACCGGGCCGGTGCCCTCGATTCGCCGGATTCTTCAGACCCGACGGCGTATATGGTCACTAACCGGGACCTCGTCAGGGCCGCACGCGCCGCTGCGGGGTGACATCCCAACTGACTCGCACTTAATGTCGTTTAGAGGCTCCAAAACGACATTAAGTGCGAGTCAGTTGGGTGGTTCCCTTTACACAGCGGCGACTTGGGTCAAGGATAGATGCAACATTGCGATTGAATCTGCCACCTGGGAGTCACAAAGATGCAAAACCTGAGCTTCTCCACCATCACCCTGAACATGGCGGAGCTAGGCCCCAATAGCCCGTTGCCGGTGGTCATGGCAGAACTGGACCAGCCGTACAGAATCGGCGACGGGGTCCCGGAGGAACTGCAGGCCGCGGCACGCTACGGGCAAGTGCCGAACATGTTCCCGTACTTGGTGCAGGACGGATACTCGCGCGAGCGGACCGCCCACGAAGTGCCCGCCGTCGTGCTTGAGAACAGCAAACTGCGTGCCGTTGTCCTCCCTACCTTGGGCGGCCGGCTGTGGGAGCTCTTCGATAAGGCGTCGGGAAAGCAACTCCTCCACACCCACGGGACCCTGCAGTTCGCCAACATCGCGCTGCGCAAGGCCTGGTTCGCGGGCGGGATCGAATGGAACATCGGCACTCGCGGGCACTCGCCCACCAGCTGCGATCCGGTGCACACCGCCATCGTCAGAACGCCCGAGGGCCACGATGTCCTGCGCATGTGGGAGTTCGAACGCCTCCGCGAAGTGGTTTTCCAGGTGGACATGTGGCTTCCGGAGGACTCGGACGTGCTCCTGACTGCGGTCCGGATCCGCAACCCCCATGACCACGACGTCCCGATGTACTGGTGGAGCAACGCCGCCGTTCCCGAGTCGGCGGAAACGCGCGTGATCGCGCCCGCCACCGAGGCCTTCGGCAGCGATTACACCACCGATATCGCCCGCGTCCGGCCCACGGAACACCAAGGAATGGATGCCACATGGCTGGTCAACAGCCCGAACGCGGCGGATTTCTTCTTCGACATCCAGCCCGGGCACCGGCATTGGATCGCCGCGGTAGACCACGACGGCGACGGCCTGGCTATGCTGTCCACGAGCCTTCTGCGGGGGAAGAAGTTGTTCGTGTGGGGTCAGGGCGACGGCGGGAAGCGCTGGCAGGAATGGCTCAGCCCCGGAGCCGGCCCCTACGCGGAGATTCAAGCCGGGCTGGCGCAAACCCAGTTCGAGCACCTGGTCATGCCTGCCGGCGCCGAGTGGAGCTGGGTAGAGGCTTACGGCAACGCGAAGCTGGACCCCGCAACCTCCCACGGCCAGGATTGGGACGCAGCCGTGACCCACGCCAGCGCCCGGCTTGAGGACCTCGTCCCGGACGCGGAGCTTGAAGTTGCCCTCGCCGAAGCGGCGCGGAACTATGCGCTGCCTCCGGGCGAGATGCTGGTGCGCGGCAGCGCTTGGGGTGCTTTGGAGAGTGCCCGACGGCGACACTCAGGCCGCGGGTGGCTGGACGAAACCGGCACTCCCTTCGCCGATGAGGCAACCCCTGACGCCATCGAGGAAACAAGCCCGTGGCACAGCCTCCTGGAGGGCGGGCGTTTCATGGGTGCAGGGAGCTTCGTCGCTGGAGCCGATTGGGAAGAGCTGCTAGCAAAGGATGGGGGAGCAGAAGCGCTGTTCCACTTGGCCACGATGAACCACGCCCGCCAGGACCTCGCCGCTGCGATCGCCGGGTACGGCGCCGCCCTGACTGCCGACGCCCTCTCGCCTCGTTCCAGGGTCCTCGCCCACAGGGGCCGGGCCCTTGCGCTGCTTGCCTCCAGCAAGGCAGAAGAAGGCTTGGCTGAGCTTGCCGCCGCGAGCCGGCTGGAGCCCGCCAACATTCCCTTGCTCAGCGAAGCGATGACCTTCAGCATCCGGCACGGAAACCCGGCCCAAGCACTCGCTTTGGCGAGCGAGGCACCTGCCGGAATGTCCGACGTCGGACGCGTCCGGTTCCTGACGGCGCTCGCCCTCGCGGGTGTCGGCAGGGGCCAGGAGGCGGCAGGGATGTTGCGTGACGGCGTCGAGATACCGGACATCCGGGAAGGTGAGGATGGGATCGCCGCCTTGTGGCAGGAAGTGTTCCCCGAGGAGCCGGTGCCTGCCAATTACCGCTTCGGAATGCACTGACTTCCGGGGTGCACCGGCGCGGGGCGCATGCGGCAGGAGGCAATATGTGGGACGCATGTGGCAGAACGCGTGAGGCGGGACGCATGTGGCGGGGGCGCCGACTTGGCGGATGCCAGCACCAAGACAAACCATGTAAGTTGGCATGGTGACTCCCTCCACCAAAACCCCACTGACCCGTGCCCCCGGTATCTCCAAGGAGATCGAAGATGCGGCGTGGTTTGTGCTGGGCCCGGGGCTGCAAGGCAAGGCTTCGGCGCTCGACGCCAGTACCCGCACTTGGACGGTGGACGCCGCCGGCGAGCTCCTGGAGCGCTTGGAACGCGGCGTCGGAGACTCCAAGGCACCCATGATGACCAACCTGCGCCAAAACCTGGAAGGGGCTTCGCGCGAGGCGAAGTTGCTCGCCGTCGAGCTCCTCTTCCTGCAGTCCCTGCCCTTGGCACACGAGGTCAAGTCGCTCAAGGTGAAGCGCGCCCGCGTTGCCGAAGCCGCGTCCTGGCTCGATCCCGAGCTCGAGCTCCCCAAGGAGCTGTACCAGGGGATGACCGATCACGGCGTCATCCGTGACCGCACCGCGGAGTTCAACTGGACCATCTGGGACCACCTCACCTGGTTGTGCCGCTTCGTGACGCACGTGGATGGCCAGTCCAACGCGAGCATCAACAAAGCCCTCAAGGACCCGCTGAAATTCCACGAGCTCGCGGCGGCAACCCCCGAGGACCAGCCAGCCATCCGGCGCAGCATCGAATACTTGGCGTGGCCCAGCTACTTCGAGCCCGTGGTCGCCGACGTTGAGCGGCGCGAAATCCGGGATGCCTTCGCTTCGCTCGTCGGCGGCGCCCACGGCGAAACGGAAACTGACATCACCGCGGACGTCCACCGCATCCGGCTGCACCTGGACGAACAGGCCGGCCAGCGCATCGATTGGTACGATCGCCAGCTCGTCAGCCAATGGCGCAAAGTGGGAGATCCGGGCCGCCGTGCGTGGCTGCTGCGTACGCACCAGGACTCTGCCGAGCTCCTCGCCGCCTGGCGGGACGAGGAAAAGGCAACGCTCGACGTCGAACACCTCCGCGAACTCACTCCCGGGGTGACAGCGGGTGTTGTCCAGCACGCCGTGGACGAGGACTACAAGCACCTCGGCTACGTGGAGCGGGAGGACTCCAAGACCGCTGTTTTCGCGTTCCTGACGGTGATGAAGCCCGGCGACCTCGCCCTGTTCCAGAACTCCGGAGTCATCAGGATCGGCGTGGTCCTGGGCGAGCCGGAACACAACGAGGACAACCGCCGGCTCCGCCGCAAGGTGCGCTGGTTCGATGAGACCCACCCGATTGCCGAGGCACCCCGGCACGTCCAGCGCCAGCTCTCCACTTCGGGCATCGTCGTGGACGTTACCAGGGTCATCCAGTCGCTGCAGGCACTCCTGCCCGCCGAAGCCGAATCCGACGGCGAGGAAACCGCCGCCCCGGATACCGTCGTCGAGCCCGTGATTGAAGGGTTCCGCCCCCTCACCGAAGAGTTCGCAGCTTCCTTGCACATGGAGCTTGAGCCGCTGACGGAGATTGCCGAGCTCCTGGAGGAGAACCGCCAACTGGTGCTCTACGGCCCTCCGGGCACGGGAAAAACCTACCTCGCCAAGCACTTGGCCGCCGAGCTCGCGGGAGACAGCACCGATGAGCGCGTGAAGCTGGTGCAGTTCCACCCGTCCTACGCATACGAAGACTTCTTCGAGGGGTACCGGCCGGACAAGACCGACGACGGCCAGGTATCGTTCAAGCTCGTGGCCGGACCGCTGCGTCGCCTCGCGGAAGAAGCCGCCAAGCCCGGAAACTCCAACAAGCCGTACTTTCTCATCATCGACGAGATGAACCGAGCCAACCTGGCCAAGGTGTTCGGTGAGCTGTACTTCCTGCTGGAATACCGCGACGACCGCATCTACCTCCAGTACAGCCCCAACGAACCATTCAGCCTGCCGGACAACCTGTACATCATCGGCACCATGAACACGGCAGACCGCTCTATCGCCATGATGGATGCGGCCATCCGCCGTCGCTTCGCGTTCGTGGAATTGCATCCGAAGGTGGAGCCAATCCGCGGTTCGCTCCGGCGGTTCCTCACGGCCCGCGGCCTGGACACCCTCAACGCGGACCTGCTTGACGCCCTGAACGACTCCATTGACGATTGGGACCGGGACCTGATGATCGGGCCCTCCTACTTCATGAAGAACGCGGCCCAGAACCCCGCCGGGTTGCGCCGGATCTGGAAGTACGAACTCATGCCGCTCCTGGAGGAGCATTACCACGGTCAGTTGAACCGGGCCCAGCTGGAGGAGCGCTTCGGTCTGGACCAGTTGTTGGGTCGACTTGCGGTCCGCTAAGACCGCGCCACCGCGGCCGGCCCGCGCCCCGGGTATCGGAAAGCCTGCAGTCCGCGCATCCACGAAGGCTCCGGCCGTGCGGCACCTCGTCATGGACGAGCTCTCCGGTGGCATCGTGGACAAGCTTGATCCGGACACCGCCGCGTTGCTCAACTCCAGTGGGCTCGCGAAGGCCTCGCCCATGGGGATGGGCCTCTACCGCATTGAGCCGGTGGGCAAGGTCGGGTCCGTGCGGACGCCGACCGTCCAGTTCGAGGTACGGCCCAAGGACCGCCTGGGCTTGAACCGGCTGCTGTTCCTCCTCAGCTACGCCGGGGATCAGGGATTCCGCGAGGATTCCGTGGCCGCCGTCGAGCACAAGGACCTGTGGAGCGCCCTCGCGGAGTCGCTCGCCCAGTTGGCGGAGCGGGCCCTCAGCCGCGGCCCGCTGCAGGGGTATCTCACCGTGGACGAGTCCCTCCGGACGGTCAAGGGCCGCATCCGGATCTCGGACCAGATCTCGCGCCGCCCAGGGATGCTGGTTCCGCTGGAAGTCTCCTATGACGAGTTCACCGAGGACATTGCCGAGAACCGCATTCTGCGTGCTGCCCTTGAACGGATGGGCAAGGTACCCGGCGTACGGCAAAACGTCTTGAGCCGCTTGCGGCAGCTCAAGGGAAAGCTCGACGCCGTTACGCGGCTGCAGTCCGGGGCGCCCCTCCCGCGGTGGCAAGCGAATCGGATGAATCTTCGCTACCACCCTGTGCTCCGCTTGGCCGAGCTCATCCTGCGGAATGCCTCTGCCGAAGCGGGAGAGGGAAAACAGCAGACCGCCTCGTTTGTAGTGGACATGTCCACTGTGTTTGAGGAATTCGTGGGCGTGGCATTGCGCCAGGCCATGCGGGCGCATCCAGGTGAAATGCGGCTCCAATACGGCGCCACCCTCAACGAAGCCGTGCGGGATTCGGACCGGCTCACAGTGCGCCCCGACGCCGTGCATTTCCTGGGTGGCAGGCCCGCGGTGGTGTACGACTCCAAATACACCGCAGCCACGGATTCCGGGGCATCGCTGAATGCGGACCACTACCAACTCCTGGCCTACTGCACTGCCCTTCAAGTGCCCACAGCATGGCTGGTCTACGCGGGCAAGGGAGAGATGAAGCTGCGAAGGATCCTCAACACGGACATCGACATTGTGGAGTACCCCCTGGACTTGTCGCGGCCACCGTCGGAGATCCTTGCCGCCGTCACGGACCTGGCCCAGCAGTCCTGGGGAGAAGTGGTGCGCCAGGCTCGACTGTGACGTGCCGGCTTGTTCCGTCTGGGCGGTTCCGTCGGGACGGCAGGCGGGCTAGCCTGAGAGGGCAGTCATTCGCAGACGGAGGCATCATGCACGGCAAGAAAAAGAAGAAGTCCTGGAAGGACATGACCCCTGGGCAACGGGTGGGCATGCTCGTGGTGGGTGCGGGACAGCTGGCGCTGCTCGTCGCGGCACAACGCAGCATTTCCAAGACCCCCGCGGCCCAGATCAGGGGAAAGAAAGCCGTATGGCGGGCCGCATGCTTCATCAACTTCTTTGGGCCGCTGAGCTACTTCCTGTTCGGCCGCCGTCGAGGAACTGCGTGAGCTGATTCTCCAAAGCCGAACGGTCCCGCAGTTCGCATTCCCACACGGTGAGAACGTCCCATCCTGAGGCTGTCAGCAATTCGCGCTGTCCGGCGTCGCGCTCCCGAGTGCGGTTGCGCTTGGCCTCCCAGAAGTCCGCGTTGGCCGTCGGTGCGTGCCGGCCTGCCTTGCAATCGTGGAAGTGCCAGAAGCATCCGTTGACGAAAATGACCTTGTGCCGGCCGGCAAACACGAGATCCGGGCTGCCGGGCAACTTCCCGCCCGCTGCCCGCCCATGGAGTCGGTAACGGTAGCCCTTGGCATGCAGCAGCCGACGGACCACGAGCTCGGGCTTGGTGTTCTTACCCCGGATCTTGGACATGTTCAGGCTGCGTTGCTCAGGCGTCAGCAAGTCGCGGCTCTCGCCCATATCCTCAGTCTACGCAGCGCTCCCTGCAACGCTCGCTCACGTATGCGGGCACTTCCTGGGACGCTCGCTCACATATGCCGCCCAAAACCGGTATATATCAAGCTGTTTGTGACAGCTGGGTGGTTTGTTTGTTGTTGATCCCGGCGACCGGAGGGGCTCCCGGC
>NZ_JAMXIC010000038.1 GCF_027587375.1 Arthrobacter sp. B2a2-09 | reverse complement strand
CCCGCGCCGCGGGCGAAGAGGAAGGAAGGGTTCGGGTGCCAGGACTCCGGGCCGGGGGTCTGGAACATGGTCAGGGCGGTCAGCGGGGTGCCGATGTCGCCGCGTTCGATGATCCGGCGGGCGGTCTGCAGCCCGGCGCCCAGGAAGGTGTCCGGTGCGCATCCGAGGCGGATGCCCGCGGCGTCGGCGGTCTTCAACAGTGCCAGGCCGGATTCGCGGTCCAGGGAGAACGGCTTCTCGGTCCAGACGTGCTTGCCGGCGTTCACGGCGGCCGTGGCGACCTCGACGTGGGCCGCCGGGATGGTCAGGTTGACGATGATCTCGACGTCGGGGTGGTTCAGCGCCGCGTCCACGCCACCCCACTCGGGCACGCCGTATTCCTTCGCCCGTGCTTCCGCGGCTTCCTCGAACAAGTCGGCGATGACGTGGACCTTCAGGTCCGGGAAGACCGTCAGGTTGTCCAGGTAGGCCTTGCTGATGTTGCCGGCGCCGATGACGGCGACGCCCACCGGCCCCCGGCGGGCGGACGGGATGGATTGGTGGGTTGCCGCGCTCATGCGTTCACGTCCTGTGCTGCGTTGAGGAAGGCGAGGCTTTCGGCAATGCCCTCGAAGATGTCTCCGGCGTAGTCGTCGAACTCGACGACGCCCACTTCCAGGGACTTGGCGGCAGCAACGACGTCGAGCACCGCGATGGTGCCCTGACCGGCCGGCTGCTGGGCCTTGGTGTCCGTGGTGCCGGGGCCGTCCTTGATGTGGATGAACTTCACGCGGTCACCGAGGCGGGCGAGCAGTTCCACCGGGTTCTGGCCGCCGACCGATGCCCAGTAGGTGTCGACTTCCAGGACCAGTTCCGGATCAAGGAGGCCTTCGAAGTACTCCAGGGCAGTCTGGCCCTCGATGCTGGACTCGAGTTCCCAAGCGTGGTTGTGGTAGCCGACGCGGATGCCGTATTCGGCGCCCTTCTTCGCTGCGGCGTTGAGCTTGGCCGCGGTGGCCTGGATGTCCTCGGCGTTCTGCCAGTGCTCGGCGGGCAGGTACGGGTCAATGACCGTGCTGATGCCCAGTTCCTTCGCAGCGGCGAAGATCTCATCCTGGTCCTGGCTCAGCAGCGGCGCGTGGCCGGACGGGGCGGTGAGGCCGTTCTCTTTCAGGGCGGCGCCCAGCTCCTTCGCCGTGGCAACGAAATTGTAGGGTTCAACCTGCGTGTAACCGATCTCGGCAACCTTCTTGATGGTGCCCGGCAGGTCTTCCTGAATGGCATTGCGCAGGGTGTACAGCTGGATGGAGTAAGACATGGTTTTCCTTTGCGTTGTCAGTTGCGTGAGATGAGAGTCAGTTAGCGGCCGGCGAGGGATCCGCCGATGCCGCCGACGCTGAAGTATCTGTTCAGGGTGGCGAAAACGATGATGGGCGGGAGCATCATGACCACGGCGAGGGCCATGACGCCGGACCAGTCGGTCATGTTTTGTTGGAAGAAGGACTGCACGCCCACTGGCAGGGTGAAGATCTCGTTGGAGCGCAGGAACACGATCGCGACGAGGTAGTCGTTCCAGGCCAGGAGGAAGGCGAAGATCGCCGTGGACAGGATGCCGGGCAGGGAATTGCGCAGCACCACCTTCGTGAAGGATCCGAACACGGAGCAGCCGTCGATCCAGGAGGCTTCCTCGAGGCTGACCGGGATGGAATCGAAGTAGGCCGCCATCATCCAGGTGGCCACGGTCATGGTGGAACCGACGTAGATGATGATCAGGCCGAGCAGGTTGTCCACGAGTCCCAAGCCTGCGAAGAGGATGAACAGCGGCACCACGGAGGTGATGATCGGCAGGGACTGCATGACGAACAGCAGCAGGGAGTAGCCGGAGACGGCTTTGGAACGGCCGCGGGAGAGGACGTAGCCGGCGGGTGCTGCGACGGCGACGGAGACGATCACGGTGGACAGCGTGGTGATGAGGCTGTTGGTCAGCCAGGTGCCGGCGAGGGTCTTGGAGAAGACGCCCGTGATGTTTTCCAGGGTCAGGCCGGTGGCGGTGCTGTTCGGGCCCGGGGTGAGGGCCAGGACGACGGTGACCATGATCGGGACGAGGACGATCGCGGTGATGGCAAGGATCAGGACGAACCGCCACCAGCGTCCGCGCATGCCGGCTTCGGAGAGGACGCGGCGGGTCTTGTCGGGGCCGGCGACGCCGAGCGCGGGTCCGGATTCGGGGTGGGCGTGCAGTACTGCGCTCATTATTCGACGCTCGACTTTCGGATCTGGCGGTACAGGAAGACCGACACGACGACGAGGGTGAGGGTCATGAGGAAGGCGATCGCGACGCCGGGACCGGTCTGGAAGTCCTGGAAGACGCTGCGGTAGGCCAGGACCACCAGCGAGGTGGTGGCGTCGACAGGGCCGCCGCCGGTGAGCAGGTAGATGGTGGGGAAGTCGTTCACGCAGAAGATCGTCATCAGGATCCAGCTGATGTAGGTGGAGCGGGCGATCATCGGCAGGGTGATCTGGGTGAACTGCTGCCACTTGCTGGCGCCGTCCATGCTGGCGGCTTCGTAGACGGTGGTGTCCACGGAGGCCAGGGCGGCGGAGATCATCATCATCATGAAGGGGAAGGACACCCAGACCTTGAAGACCATGACCATGACGGCGGCCAGGTGCGGGTCGGCCAGGAACAGCGGCGTGCCCAGTCCGAGGTTGCGGAAGATGGAGGGGATGAGGCTGTCCGGGGTGGCAACGAGCCAGTTCCAGGCGGTGGAGGACACCACGATCGGCACCACCCACGGCAAGAGCAGCAGCACCTTGAAGGTGCCCCCTGCCGGGATCTTGGTACGCAGCAGCAGCGCCAGGCCCAGGCCCACCAGCCAGGAGCCGAAGACCCCGACGATGGTGAACCACAGGGTGAACTGGGCGGCCTTCCAGAACGCGGGCGAGGACAGGACGGTGGCGAAGTTGTCGACGCCGACGAAGTTGCCGGTGTCGATCAGGGAGCCGTCGTGGGTTGCCTGGACGCCGGCGTAGATCAGCGGGTAGCCGTTGATCAGGACGAGCAGGACGATGGAGGGCAGCAGGAGCCAGAAAAAGGTCCGGCGGGTCTGGCCCGAGAGCTTGCTCTTGCGGTTCAGGCCGTCGGTGCGGTTGCGGGAGCCGCCCCCGGGCCCGCCGGGAGCGAGGCCCCGGCGGGCACGGGCCAGGCCCGATGGTGCGGTGGTTGATGACATGGCAGGGCCGCTTTACTTCTTGATCACGGATTCGAGGCCGGTCTTGAATGCCTGCAGCGCCGACTTGGCGTCGGTCTTGCCCGTGAGGATGGTCTGGCTGAACTGGTTCAGGGCCTGGCCGCCGTCGAGCACTGCGAGGTTGGCGTTGAGGGAAGTTCCCTGCGCCGCGAAGGTCTTCGCGATTGGCTGGTATTCCTTGACGATCTTGACGTTGTTAGGATCGCCGGCAAACTCGGGAATTTCAGTGATGGACTTGAATACCGGCAGTCCGTTCATCAGCTTCTGCTGCCACAGGGATTTGAGCTGCCCCATGTAGTAGGTCAGGAACGCCTCGGAAGACTCCTGGGAGGGAGTGTTTTTGTACATCATGATGTTGTTCGGGAACACCAGTGCGGCTTTGTCGCCGTGCGGACCTGCCATGGGGCTGGCCACCAGGAGGTCTCCGGAGGTGTCGCCCACGCGCTGCGGCACGCCCAGGACGTACATGCCGAAGGCCGCCTTCTTGTTCTTCCACTGGGCGTCCAGGTTGTCCGTGGTGTAGCTGACGGCGGCGGGGTCGATGACACCGTTGGAGACCAGCTCGAGCAGGAACTCAATGGCTTCGACGTTGCGGTCATTCATGACGTCCAGCTGGCCGTCCTTGGTGAAGACTCCACCGCCGTTGTTGATCATCATCATGATCATCAGGTGGTTGCCGATGTTGTTGCCCGCGCCGGAGCCCGTGGCGAAGCCGACAGCACCGATGGACTTGAGCTTCTTGCCTGCCTCAAGCAAGCTGGGCCAGTCGGTCGGAACCGCCACGCCAGCCTGGTCGAAGAGGGACTTGCGGTACCACAGCGGGCGCATGTCCAGCTGCCACGGAACGGCGACGTAGCCCTTGTCCGTCTTGAACGGCTCCAGCACGCCGGGCAGGAAATCGTCGAACTGGCCGTTCTTCTTCAGCGCATCGATGACCTTGTCCGCGTAAGCGATCTGGCCCTGCTGCTCGAACTGGAACGCCTGGAAACCGCCACCGGTGGACACCGCAGGCCCGGTCTTGGACGCGATGGCCGAGGAGAAGGTCTGGTAGAAGTTGTTCCACTGGATGATCTGGTAGCTGGCCTTGCCGTTGCTGCCTGTGGGTACGTAGCTCTCTGCGAGCTTCTTGGCGGCGTCGTTGTAGGCCGGGGTGCCCCACGGCATGTCCCAGAACTTGATCGCGCCACCGGCGCTGGAGCTCGAGCTGGAGCCGCCTCCGCAGGCTGCGAGGAGGGGGACAGCCGCTGCTGCTGCCGTCAGGCCGAGGAAGCCCCTGCGGGAGAAATTACGGCTGGCTTCGGATTTAACATTCATGATGATTCCTTTCGGGACCGCTGCGTGGTCTTCGCGTGTGGTGCGGTCCGGCTCGTCGTCGAGAAAGTGAATGAGTGCTTTTGGTGCTCTGTTTTGCTCGATTGTGCTGGTTACGTGTTTACGGAGAGTGCAGGTTCAGGAGAGGTGCGCGATGGATTCCGTCAACCGCGCAAAGCCGGCCAGATCGGAGGGGAGGGTGCCGGCGTCGAGATGTTCCTTGAGCCGGCGCCACGTGGTGCGGTGGGCGGATTCGTAAAGTGTGGGCAGGAGGATTTCCCCTTGAGGCCCGGTAGCGCGGACTTCGGCCGGCCAGGCGGCAAGTGGTTCCGGGACCGCGATGCTGACACCGCCGTCGTCGGTATAGAGGCGGAAGTCGACGCCGGCGGGCCGGGAGTTACTCAGCACGCCCTGGAGCGAAACCGGAGCGCCGTTGGCGAACCGCCCGGATACCGTGTAACCGTGCGTGCCGAGGCGCAGGACGCGAAGCCCGTCCAGCTGACCGGTGACGCGCACGACGGCGGCGAGGTGCTCGGTGAGCAGCCGTTCCGGATCCGTACCTGCCGCCGCCGTCGCGACGGTGTCCAGCATCGCGGCGCGGCCGGCTACCGAGCGGACGGCGTCTTCGGCTCCGGCGAGGCCGGGGTTGGATGCCCAGCGCTGGTCCAGGACAACCGCGGCGCTGGCTGCTTCAGCGGCGTCGAGCAGGGCGGCGGTGTTTTCCGGGACCGGGTTGACGACGACTATCCCCGACGCTCCGCCGTCGATCGCCTTGATTGCCTCGGTGGTCCAGCCCGGGGCGCCGTCGATGGCGGAGATGCTTGCGGCGTCCCCGGCCGCTACGGGGCCGAAGCTCGCCGGAAGCGAAGCGACCGCGAGTGCCACGGAGCCGCTCTCTTCCGCCTGCGGGGTGGCAGTGACCGTGTACTGGGTGCTCATGAGTGGGCTCCTGCATGGCTGTTTGCGTGCTGGGTATGCTCGGCTGCCGCCTCATCCACTGTGGCGTCGGCAATGGCTATCGCGAAGGTGAGGTCATTGATGAGGTTTTCAGCGGACGGCGGTTGCTTGGTTCCGAGTGCCAGTTGGGCGAGTTCGCGCCATTCGCCCTCGTAGCCGTTGTGCTCGAACGGTCCGTAGGTGGTGCCCGTGGCATTGCGGGTGCCCGTGCCGCGGGTGATGGTTGCGACGGCGGAACCCGCCTGCACGTAGGAAGGGGTGAAGTCCACGCGAAGGGCTGCATCGTCCGAGATTGCCTCGAAGACCCATTCCGGCTTCCACGTCTTGTTCATGGCTGCCCTGAGTTCGATGATCCGGTCACCCGACCGCAGCGAAATCACGTAACCGAAGGGGCTCACGTGGCGTGCCTGGAGGATTTCGAGGTCTTCGAAGTCCGGGGTGAAGCGGCGGACGAGTGGAAGGTCGTGGATGGCGAGTCCCATGATGCCGCCGCGGAGGGCGTTCTTGATGACCTCGACGTCGCTGTAGTCAGGGGTGCCGCCAGCCGGTCGGGTGATGATTTCGGTGGCGAAGTCTTCGAAGCGGGCATTGGGCGGGAGGACGATGGAAGAACGGATCGTGTGGACGTTCTGGGGGAGATCGCCCCAGTTGGCTTCGGCTGCGAGCCAGCCGGGATCGAAGGTATGCATGGCGCCCACGATGATCGGCACGCCGGTTTCCTCGCTGACCGCCGAAATCCGGGCCGCTTCCTCGCCGCTCATGGCGAAGGGCTTTTCGCAGAGGACGGCTTTCTTTCCGGCGCGGCACGCGGCGATGACTTGGTCTGCGTGGAACTGGTGGGGGCTGCAGATGGCGACGATGTCGACGTCGGGATCGCCCAGGAGCGCGTCCATACTGGTGCTGTGGTTGGCGCCGACGCGGGCTGCGACCGATTCGGCCACCGTGGCGTCGACGTCCATGATGTGGCGGACTTCCAGGATGTCCCGGAGCCGGGCGAGGGAAGGAAGGTGGATTGCTTGGGTGACCGGGCCGGCGCCAAGGATGCCGACGCCGAGGGGTCTGGTTGCTGCCTGTGAATGGCTGGACAAGATCAGTTACCTCTTCGTAAACGGAGTCTGAGTTTCAGCGCGGCTTTGTGGGCTACGTGACCCTTCTCACAACAACCTACGACGACTTTTGTCGATGAGCAAGCAAAAGTTGAAAATCAGTCGACAATCTTTTTGTTGCGTGACACCCATAAGCAATCGTGCTATCACTGATGCATGACCTCAGCACCCGAAAAAGCCCCCAGCAAGGATGGCTCCGTACAGGATGCCGGGAGCCTTTCGCGTGCAGGAGATCTGTTTCAGCTTCTTCGCGACGGCCAAGCACGAACCCGGGCCGAACTCGCCATCACCACCGGACTGGCCCGTTCCACGGTCGCCTCACGCATCGACGCCCTCATGAACTCCGGACTCGTGGGCCCCGCCGGTGAGGCGAGTTCCAGCGGCGGCAGGCCGCCGTCGCGCTTTGCCTTCAACCCGGCGGCCCGCGTTGTCTTGGCGGTCGACGTCGGAGCGACGCACGTCATCGTCGCGGTCACCGATCTCGGTGGAACAGTCCTGGCCGAGCGCCGCCTCGCGCAGGAAGTTGCAGACGGTCCCGATGTGGTGCTCGGCAGGGTGGTGAAGGAAGGGCGGGAGCTCCTGGCCGAAGCCGGCCGCAGCCTTGAGGACCTTGCCGGGATCGGGATCGGGCTGCCCGGCCCGGTTGAACACGACACTGGCAGGCCGGTCAAACCGCCGATCATGCCGGGCTGGGACGGATTCGACGTGGTCCGTTACATGCAGCGCTCGCTGCCGGTTCCGGTCCTGGTGGATAACGACGTCAACATCATGGCTCTGGGCGAACGCACGGCGTATTGGCCGGACCACGACAATTTGCTGTTCATCAAAATCGCCACGGGCATCGGCGCGGGCATCATCAGCAGCGGCGAGTTGCAGCGCGGTGCCAACGGCACGGCCGGGGACCTCGGCCACGTCCGGGTTCCCCGCGGCGACGACGTCCTCTGCCGTTGCGGGAACTACGGCTGCCTTGAAGCACTCGCCTCGGGACCCGCCGTCGCCCGCCAGCTGCACGCCCAAGGACTCGCGGCCACCAACGGCGGCGACGTGCTGCATCTCGTGGCCGAGGGAAACCTCCAGGCCATCCAGGCACTCCGGCAGGCCGGACGCGACGTCGGCGATGTCCTGGCAACAGTGGTCAATCTGCTCAACCCCTCCATGATCGTCATCGGCGGCAGCATGGGGGAGGCCGGCGAGCACCTTGTGGCCGGCATCCGCGAAGTGGTCTACCGGCGTTCCCTTCCCTTGGCCACCTCGCATCTGCGCATTGGCATCTCGATGGCGGGCGACCAGGCCGCGATCCTCGGTGCGAGCCAGATGGTCACCCAGCACGTTTTGTCTCCGGCAGTGATTGAAGCCACGCTCCAAGCAACGGGCTGACGGGCTTTAACCCCCCGCGCGAACTGGCAGCAAATGACCCTTGCCCGGATTTTGGGGTCATCGCCTGCCAGTTCGCGCCGTGGAGGCGTGATAGCAATGAAGGTGATGCCTACTTTCCCCGCCCTTCAGCGCGCCCCATGACCGGTCAATTCCTCGCCAAGGTCCCACGAGGCTGGCTGATCCTTGCGTGCATCGGCCTCATCGCCCTCAATATGCGAGGACCCTTCGTCGCGGTGGCGCCGGTGGTGGATTCCCTGAAACGGGATCTTGGATTCTCGCCCGTGGAACTCGGGTTGCTGACGGGCATTCCCGTGCTCTGCTTCTCGCTCGCCGCGCCGCTGGCCTCGATGGCCGGACGCAGGTTCGGCGCCGAATTCGCGGTGATGCTCACCCTTGTGGGTGTGCTGGCCGGCGTCGTGATCCGCTCCAGCGGCGGCGGCGTTCCAGTCATGGTGGGCACCGTCCTCATCGGCCTCGCCATCACCATCGGCAACATCGCGGTGCCACTCATCATCCGCCGCGACTTCGCGCCGCGTCGCCAGGCAACCGCGATGGGTGTGTACACGGCGGCGCTGAACATCGGGTCCTTCCTGACCTCGGTGGCCACCGCCCCGCTCGCAGAACTTGTGGGCTGGCGGCTTGCGCTCGCGGCAAGTGCCCTCCTTGCCCTGGTGGCCGTCCTCTTCTGGATCCCCACCGTCGGTGCCCGCAGCGCGTTCATTCCGGCCGCGGTGCCGGCCGCCGAGGGCTCGCGAGCCGGCAACGCCTCCGGCGTTGGATGGCTGACTGCTGGCCTGACGCTAGGCTTCGCCGGCCAGGCATTCTCGTACTACGGCGTGACCGCGTGGCTCCCGAGCTTCCTGGCCGATGAGCTGGGCATGGGCACCGCACAAGCCGGCGCGGGGTCATCGCTCTTCCAGATTTTCGCGATTGTGGGCGGGCTCGGCGTGCCGCTGCTCGCCCGTTTCGCCAGTACGACGGCGGTGGCGGCCACCCTGGGTGCCTTGTGGCTCACGGTACCCCTGGGCTTGTTGCTGGCCCCGGGCTGGTGGTGGCTGTGGTCGTCACTGGGTGGAGTCGCGCAGGGTGGTGGCATCACGGTCATCTTCATCGCCATCATCAAGTTTGCCCGCGACCAAGCCTCGGCAGGCAAGATGTCCGCCGTCGTGCAAGGGGTTGGTTACTGCTTCGCGGCCTTGGCCCCTACCATCATCGGCTACGTGCACAGCATCTCCGGCAGCTGGACCGTGCCGCTCCTGGTAATCCTTGGCTCGGTCGCCGCGTTCTGCATCTGCACTACCCTCTCGGTGCGTTGGGTGGCCCGGCAGCGTTAGGTGAGGGTCCCGCCGTCGTCGCGCACCTTTTACCCAACTAACTCGCAGTTGTTGTCGTTATGAGGCTCCAAAACGACAACAACTGCGAGTCAGTTGGGTGGTGTGGGGTTCCGTCGCTGGGCTGGCTCCCCGGCCATCGGGGTCACTTGTTGCGAAGAGTGCAGGCAGCCCAGCGGCGGGAGTTTAGGCGGCTACGAGTTCTTCCTTGGTGGCTTCCTCGCGGGCTTCGGTGAGGTAGCGGGCGTAGGCCGGGATGGTCAGGAAGGTGGGGAACTCCTCGGCCAGGGCGACTTCTTCGAAGATGCTGCGGGCGTCGTTGAAGCGGTCGTCGTCGAAGCGTTCCAGGCGTGCGAACTCTTCGTCCAGGAGGTCGTTGACCCATTCGCGGCTGATGATCTCGCCGTGCTCGGTGATGGCGTGGGAGTGGATCCACTGCCAGAGCTGTGAGCGGGAGATTTCCGCGGTTGCCGCGTCTTCCATGAGGTTGTGGATGGCCACGGCGCCGTTGCCGCGCAGCCAGGACTCGATGTAGCGGATGCCCACTTCGATGTTGTTCCGGATGCCGGTTTCGGTGATGGTGCCCGTGGTGGCGGCGACGTCGATCAGCGCGCGGTCGTCGGGGGTGACGTCCTCGCGTGAGCGGTCCAGTTGGTTCGGACGCTCGCCGAGTACACCGTCGAACACTTCGCGGCATACCGGGACCAGGTCCGGGTGGGCGACCCAGGAACCGTCGAAGCCGTCGCCGGCTTCGCGGGTCTTGTCGGCTCGGACCTTCTCGAACGCTGCCGTGTTGGCGGCCTCGTCCTTGCGGTTGGGAACGGCTGCGGCCATGCCGCCGATCGCCATGGCGCCGCGGCGGTGGCAGGCCCGGACGAGTTGCTCGGTGTAGGAGCGCATGAAGGGCTGGGTCATGGACACCTGGGCGCGGTCCGGCAACACGAAGCGGGGGCCGCGGGTGCGGAAGTTCTTGATCACGGAGAAGATGTAGTCCCAGCGGCCGGCATTCAGGCCCGAGGCGTGATCGCGCAGCTCGTACAGGATCTCCTCCATCTCGAAGGCCGCTGTGATGGTCTCGATCAGGACCGTGGCGCGGATGGTGCCCTGCGGGATGCCGAGCAGGTCCTGGGCCAGGATGAAGATGTCGTTCCAGAGCCGGGCCTCGAGGTGGTTCTCGATCTTGGGCAGGTAGAAGTACGGGCCCTTGCCCTGTGCCAGCAGGCGGCGGGCGTTGTGGAAGAAGAACAGGCCGAAGTCGACCACGCCGCCGGCAACGGGCTTTCCGTCGATGAGCATGTGCTTCTCCGGCAGGTGCCAGCCGCGCGGCCGCACCACGATGGTCGGCAGCTCCTCGGCGGCACGGAGCTTGTATTCCTTCCCTTCCGGGGAGGTGAAGTCGATGCGCCGTTCCAGGGCATCGGTGAGGTTCAGCTGGCCCTGGATGACATTGCGCCAGGTGGGGGTGGAGGAGTCTTCCATGTCGGCGAGCCACACCTTGGCGCCGGAGTTCAGGGCGTTGATGGTCATTTTCCGGTCGACGGGTCCGGTGATCTCCACGCGGCGGTCTTCCAGGCCCGGGGCCGGGGGAGCGACGCGCCAGTTCGGATCGTTGCGGATCTCCGCCGTTTCCGGGAGGAACCGGGGATCCTGGCCGCCGGCGATCTGGCCGCGGCGGGTGTGCCGGGCCTGCATCAGCTCCTGGCGGCGCTCCGCCGTCGCGCGGTGAAGGGTTGCCACGAACTCCAGGGCATCCGGGGTAAGGACCTCGTTCTGCCGGTGGATGGGCTGGGCGGTCAGCGTGATGCCGTTGATCGTGTAATTGTCGGTGAAGCTGTTCATGGGAGTTGCTCCTTGAATGGTTCCCAACTGACTCGCAGTAGGTGTCGTTTTGAGGGCTCAAAACGACACCTACTGCTACCTAGTTGGGGAAAGTTTTAGTGGAACTGGCCTTCTTCGGTGGATCCCACCAGGGCCAGGGTGGATGCGTTCGGGTTGAGCGCAGTTGCGATGTCGTCGAAGTAGCCGGTGCCGACTTCGCGCTGGTGCTTGGTTGCGGTGTAGCCGCGGGACTCGGAGGCGAATTCCTTTTCCTGGAGTTCGACGTAGGCGCTCATGCCGTCGCGGGCGTAGCCGTGGGCGAGGTCGAACATCGAGTAGTTCAGGGCGTGGAAGCCGGCCAGGGTGATGAACTGGAACGTGAAGCCCATGGCGCCGAGTTCGCGCTGGAACTTCGCGATGGTGGCGTCGTCCAGGTGCTTGCGCCAGTTGAACGACGGCGAGCAGTTGTAGGAGAGCATCTGGTCCGGGAAGTCGGCCTTGACGGCTTCGGCGAACTTGCGGGCCAGCTCAAGGTCCGGGGTGCCCGTTTCCATCCAGATGAGGTCCGAATACGGGGCGTAGGCCTTGGCGCGGGCGATGCAGGGTTCGATCCCGTTGCGGACCTTGTAGAAGCCCTCCGCGGTGCGTTCACCGGTGGTGAATTCCTGGTCCCGCTCGTCGACGTCGGAGGTGATCAGGGTGGCTGCCTCGGCGTCGGTACGGGCGATGATCACCGAAGGTATGCCCGCGACGTCGGCCGCGAGGCGGGCGGCGTTCAGGGTCCGGACGTGCTGCTGGGTGGGGATGAGCACCTTGCCGCCGAGGTGGCCGCACTTCTTCTCGGACGCGAGCTGGTCTTCCCAGTGCACGCCCGCGGCGCCGGCCTGGATCATGGATTTCATGAGTTCGTAGGCGTTCAGCGGGCCGCCGAAACCGGCTTCTGCGTCGGCGACGATCGGGACCAGCCAGTCCTCGACCGTCTGGATGCCCTCGGAGAATTCGATCTGGTCGGCGCGGAGCAGGGCGTTGTTGATCCGGCGGACCACGGTGGGGACCGAGTTGGCCGGGTACAGCGACTGGTCCGGGTAGGTGTGGCCGGAGTTGTTGGCGTCGGCGGCGACCTGCCAGCCCGAAAGGTAGATGGCCCGCAGCCCGGCCTTGACCTGCTGCACGGCCTGGTTGCCGGTCAGCGCACCGAGGGCGTTGGTGTAACCGCCGGTGGCGGCCTCTTCCGTGAGCTGCTTCCACAGCTTCTCGGAACCGCGCCTGGCCAGGGTGTGTTCTTCGGAGACGCGACCGCGGAGGCGGACGACGTCGGTGGCCGAGTAATCGCGGGTGACGCCTTCCCAACGCGGGTTGGCAGCCCATTCGAGCTCCAGTGCGGCGGCCTGCTGCTGAGCGGAGGTGGGCTGCCCTGGTTCAAATGCTGCGGTCATTGTTCTGTCTCCTTTGACGCTACTTTTTGGCGTGTTGCTGTGTATGTCGCCCCGGCCGGTCTTCGCTGCGCCTTTGCAGTTCAGGCCGACCGGGACTTCGTGGTTATTACTTTTCAGCACTTTCAAAGGGGTTTCTAGATAGAAACCGTGGAAAGAAATGCACTTCTTCGCGTATCCTCAAGAAATGTCACCTGTGAGCTGGAACCGCGAAGTACCGCCGCCGTCGTCGGCCGCCTCCACCGCCGAACTGGACGTCATCAGCCTGGGCCGCCGCGTGCGGTATCTGCGCAAGCAGGCCGGGCTGACCCTTGACGACGTGAGTGCCGCCGTCGGGACCGCCCCCAGCCAGCTGAGCCTCATTGAGAACGGCAAGCGCGAGCCCAAACTGGGCTTGCTGAAGCAGCTCGCGGCGGCCCTGAATGTCGGCATCGAGCAGCTGCTCGGAGCGGAACCGCCCAGCCGCCGCGCGGCCCTGGAAATCGAGCTGGAACGGTACCAGCGCGGGCCCCTGTATGAGTCGCTGAACCTGCCGAAAATCCGCGTCAGCTCGCGGCTTCCGCTCGATGTTCTCGAGTCGCAAGTGGGCCTCCTGCAAGAGCTTGAACGCAAGCTCAACGAGCAGGTCGCGACGCCGGAAGAGGCCCGCCGGGCGAACGGTGAACTACGTGCCATGATGCGCGAGCGAGGCAACTATTTTCCCGAGTACGAGGCCGAAGCACAGAAGGTCCTCAAGGGCGTTGGCTACACAACCGGTCCCTTGAGCCAGCACGTCATTGCCGACATCGCGGACCATCTCGGATTCACGCTGCATCACGTGGGCGACCTGCCCCATTCCACCCGTTCAGTGACCGATCTAAAGAATCACCGAATTTATCTCACGCAGAGCCAACGGCAGGACCACGATCCCCGTTCCGTCCTCCTGCAGGCCCTGGGCCACTACGTCCTGGGCCACGAAACGCCCAAGGGCTACGGTGACTTCCTGGCGCAGCGCGTGGCTACCAACTACTTCGCCGCGGCGCTCCTCCTGCCCGAGCATGCCACCTTGGAGTTCCTCCAGAAGGCGAAGGCCGCCAAGGAAATCGCCGTGGAGGACATCCGGGACGCCTTTGCCGTCTCCTACGAAACCGCGGCGCACCGCTTCACCAATTTGGCAACGAAGCACCTGGGCATCACCACGCACTTCCAGAAGACCCACCAGAGCGGCATCATCTACAAGGCCTACGAGAACGACGGCGTGGCCTTTCCCCAGGACCACACCGGCGCCATCGAGGGCCAGCCCGCGTGCAAAGCGTGGACGTCGCGTGCCGTGTTCGACGTTCCGGACAAGTTCAGCGCCTACAGCCAGTACACCGACACCGTCTCCGGCACCTATTGGTGCACGGCGCGCACCGAGCGCTCGGCGGCCGGGGAGTTTTCGCTCAGCATCGGCGTACCCTACCAGCACGTGAAGTGGTTCCGCGGGAGGGAGACGACGGCGCGGGCCACTTCGACGTGCCCGGACCCGAACTGCTGCAAGCGCCCGCCGGCGTCGTTGGCTTCTTCCTGGGCAGGCAACGCCTGGCCGTCCGCCCGCGCCCACTCGCACTTGCTGGCCGCCATGCCGCCGGGTGCGTTTCCCGGCGTCGACGAGACCGAGGTGTACGCCTTCTTGGAGGCGCACTCGGGATAGTTTTTGTGGCGGCGGGTGGACGCGTCACGCAACGCACATTTTTGGATTCCCGTGGGTTGAACTACCCCGGAATTCCGCGGCTTGGCCCATCACGCGGATCCAAAAACCTGCACGGCGTGACGCCGACATCGCCAGGGGGCTACTCGTTGAGAACCGGGTAGCTCAAGTGAGTGACGCCCACACCCTCGACGACGGTCGGGTTGCCCAAAGTGACCGGCGCGTTCTCAAAGCGATCGAACAACCGGATACCGGATCCGAGCAGCAGCGGAACCAGGTCGACGCGGATCTCGTCGAGCAGGCCGGCGTCGAGGCACTGCCGAATGGTGTCCGGCCCGTGCATGACGACGATTTTGTCGCCGGCCGCGGCCTTTGCCTGCGCGACAGCGCTTTCCAGCCCGTCAGTGACGAAATGGACGGCGGAGTCGGAACGGGGCCAGCCCTCGGGCATCCGATGCGTCACGACGTACGCCGGCACGCCGAACGGGTGCTGGCCGCCCCAGGCGTCGGCCCGGTCGGAGGTGCGTCGCCCGGTGAGCATCGCACCTACCTCGCCCATCAAGGTCCGTATGTATTGGGCACTCGCTTCAGAAACATGGAATGTGAAGCCCGGGTTGAAAGTAGGGACGTCGACGTCGCCTGCGAAGTACCAGTCGAAGACCTCGTCGACGCCGTCCTCGAGATCCGCCACGTAGCCGTCGAGGGACATCGACATGAACGCCACTACCTTGGTCATTACCTTGCTCCTTCAGTTTCGGCCGGTTTTGGGCCACCGGGAGTGCAGGTCAGACGGACATGGCCCAAGACAAAGCCGCATCGCGACGCGGCTCGGAGGGGTCTATCAGCCTGATTCTGTCCACGAGCCGGACACGGTCGATGAGGGTTGACTCGATGAGTGCCAGAACGAACGCGTGGTCCTTGGGTCGCGCGGCAATGAGCTTCGCTGCGCAGAGATCGTATGGGTCCAGGCAGAGCCCGGTGCTGTTCCGGGTCCGCTCATTGCGCACACCGACAAGGCGGTACTCCCAGTCGGCCGGGAGCACCGCGGTCTCCCTCTCGGCCGCCTGGACATAGAACCCGAACTCTTTGTGGAAGGGCGACCACTCACCAAGCGCGGAATCGATGCTGTCCGCAAGCGTGCCGGCGTCGTCGTCGGAAAACGGGGCGATGTCGACCGCGTCGGACATGGTGATCGCCGCAGGTAGCTGGTCTTCCGTGAAGGATCCCAGAATTGACTGGCTGCCGATAACGATCACACGGTCGCCGTGGATGATGTCCGTAGCGGCCCGGATGGCGTGCTCGAGCTCATCGCGGCGCATGGCTGTACCGTACCCCCGCGCAGCCCGATTGTCAGTAGCCGCCCCGCTGCCGCTCGCGCTCAGCCAGCAGCGTCGCGACCATTTCGATGAGTTCGTACGGAATCGGCTTCCCCAGCGGGAATTTCAGCGTGCCCTTCGCCGCCCGGAAAGGTGCGATTTCCCGCTCGAAGTCCTCGTCGCCGTCGGGCACCGGATAGACCGAAATGTGGTGCTTCCACGCCGCGAAGTACACCACGTAGTGGTCGTTGAGGGTGATAGTGGGGATACCGTAACTGATCCTGTCCCCGGCTCCGGGCACCGCCGCCATGGTCCGCCGTCGGATCTCCTGAAGGATCGTTTGCACCTCGTCAGGCCGAGACGCGATGTACTTGTCCACCGTGTCAAAGTGCTCCACCATGCGCTTCCCTCGCTCCGCTCCGCGTCCCGCCGCTCAGCCGGCCTTGGACCAAGCTTGCCTTAGCCCGCGCCGCCCTGCCAGAGGGCGTCGAACGGACATTGGAGGAAACCCGGGCCGCAATCCGCGGGGCGGACAACGATACGGCCTCGAAGTGGTTCGGGGTGACGACTCCGACGCTCGCTCACTTATGTCGGGTTTTGGCGGGACGCTCGCTCACTTATGTGGGTGTTTGGCCGGACGCTCGCTCACTTATGTGGGTGTTTGGCCGGACGCTCGCTCACTTGTGGTGAGGTGAATTGGGCCCCATATCTGATGGAGCGTTGTGGGCGGTGGCGAGTTCGCCGGACAATTCTCGATTCCTCGATGCGAGAATGGGGGAGGCCCCGCGGTTTTGCAGGCGGGTCCACCACCAGTGCTAATACAGCGGGGCGCCGTGCAAACTCCGGCCGCCTGCGCGAACCACTACGAACGGACAAGCGATGACGTCAGCATCAGAATCCCAGACCCTGAGTAAACCCGCGCCGCGCTTCGCGTCGATAGGCTCCCCGTACTTTGGCATCATGCTGGCATGCATGGCCGTCGTGCTGATCCTGTCCAACATTGGCGCTGCCAAAGGCGTCGTCTTCGGTCCGATCATCACGGATGGGGGGTTCTTCCTCTTCCCGCTTGCTTACATTCTTGGCGATGTGATGAGCGAGATCTATGGATTCAAGGTTGCCCGCAAAGCAATCATCACCTCATTCGCACTGTCAGCATTCGCATCGCTCTGCTACTGGATCATCATCGCGCTGCCCGGCTTCAATGACGATTACGGTACTGCCAAGCAGGCTGCAATCGAAGGAGCACTCGGGCCGGTTCCCCAGATCGTCCTTGCTTCACTTCTCGCGTTCCTGGCAGGCCAGACCATCAACTCCCTGATCCTGGTCAAGATGAAAGCCCGTTCGGGTGAAAGAACCCTCTGGGCTCGGCTTATGGGTTCTTCCGGGGTGGGAGAATTCGTGGACACGCTCATCTTCTGCAGCATCGCGGCTTCGGTCATTGGTATTACAGACTTCGGAAGCTTCGTCAATTACGTGCTGGTTGGATTCGTGTACAAGGTCGGCGTCCAATACATCCTCGTGCCCGTGACGTCCTTGGTCATTGGCTGGATCAAGAAGCGCGAGCCTAGCTACTGGGCCTGAGCAGGAAGTCGGGACGCGCGCGTCATATGTGAGCGAGCGTCGGGGCGGGATGCCAGATATGTGAGCGAGCGTCGGGTCGGGATGCCATATATGTGAGCGAGCGTCGTCGGCTCAGGGGAACCGCAGGGAAGTCCGGTAGTTTCAGAGGATGAAGCTGGGAAACGCCGTGCTGACGGCCGAGAATCTTGTTGCAGGCTATGGCGACCATGCAGTGTGTGGGCCGCTCGACGTCGAGGTTTTCTCCGGGCAAGTGCTCGGGATGGTGGGCGAGAACGGTGCAGGCAAGTCCACCCTCTTGCGCACGATGATTGGCGCCCAGGCCGCCATTGAGGGCGATGCCCACGTGCTTGGCTTGATGCCGGACGACCGCTCGGCCCTCTTTCGCAGCAAGGTCTCGGTGCTGCTGGATGAGGATGCCTACTTCGATTCACTCACGGTCCGCGAGCACCTTTCCTTGGTGGCCCGTGGGCATGGCCTCGCCAACCCCGATGCGGCTGTGGAGGAAGAGATCGACTTTTTCGAGCTCCAAACGGTGGCCGATGCGTTTCCGGATCAGCTTTCTTCGGGGCAGCGCCGCAAGCTCCTCTTGGCCTCGGCCTTCATTCGGCCTTTCGAGTTGCTGGTCCTGGACGAACCAGAGCAGCGGCTCGATACCCGCATGCGCGGCCTGCTGGCGCAACGGATTGCCCGGACTGCCAAGAAGAAAGCGGCCGTCGTCATGGTCACGCACGATGCGGACGTCGCCCAAGCGGCGTGTACCCGGGCGGTCATAGTCGACGACGGCGGTGCGCGCCTGGTTAGCACGGACGAGGCTGTGGCGAGGATTCGCCGGTGAGCATGTCCACTGCTGCGGTAGCGCAGCCGGAGTTCGTGGACTTCGACCCCGAGAGCGCCACGCGCAAAGTCATTCGCCCGCGCGGCCAGTCCTTGCTTTCCAGGCTCAACGAGCTGTACATCCAGTTCCTGACGTTCGGCGTCGGCCTGATTTACGCCACAGGCCTCCTCAACGGGCTCACTGCCGCAGCGGAGCATGGCTTCGGCGGGCACTTGATTTCGGCCAGCTACGGTGTGGTTCCCGTTGAATACGGCCTAGTCGCTGGGTTCGGACTCTTGGGCCTCGCGGCCTATTGGGTGGCTGGCAGGCTCGGGCCACTGGCCATCACGGCGAATCAGCGGCACTGGTGGTACTCGCTGGCTATCAACCGCGAACCCCTCCTAGCCCGAGGCCTGCGCCGCGCGGTCTGGGCCGCCGCCGTCGTCGGGGGGCTCACGACCATTCCTGTAGCAGTCATCAGCGGCTCGAACGCGGCGGTGTTTGGCGGGCGGGTCCTGGCCGGGGCACTGACCGGCGCGGCTATTCTCGCGCTGGCGGCCTTCGCCCAGACGCGCTTGGCAGCGCCGGCGCGGCCCGGGACGCCGGCCCGGCCGCAGAGGCAGGCGCCGGCCCGACAGCAAGGCCGGGCGACCTCGTGGCTGTTGGCGACTGCTTCGGCGGCACTCGGCGCGATGCTGTTCGGGACGCTGCAGGGCAACTGGATTTTCGCCGTCGCACCTGCCATCGCCTTCGTTGCCGCGGCGCTCGGCATGCGAAACAAGCTCTCCAGCGTCCGCACGACATCGCTGCTCAAGGCAGGGTCCGCGAGGGGACATGTCCAGGCTGCGCTGACGCTAATGGACACCGGGGAGCTCAGCGCCTCGCTTTCCAGCGGCGGCAAACGGAGCAGGGTCAAGCTCCCGGGCACGCCCCGCACCGCAGCCGGCGCGCTCTTCCACGCGGAGGCAACCGTCCTCGCCCGGCAACCCGGCCGGCTGTGGCGCTGGGGCCTCGGTCTCGCCGTCGTTCCCTTGACCGGGCTGGTCCGGACGTTCGATTCACCCATCATCCTGCTTCCCGTGCTGCTTGCCGCGGCGATCTTCTCTTCCACGGCGGCGGCAGGGCCGCTTTGGCAGTTGCGCATGGCCCCCAGCCTCGACTCCCTCCTGCCGATTTCCAGGACAGCTTCGCGCTGGGTCCACGTCGCGCTGCCGGTCATGCTGATGGGGTTGTGGACGACGGCGGCTGCCGGATTCTTCGTGCTGGCCGGCGGCTTCCGGGTGGAGCTCCTCGTCCTGGGTGCGGCGGCTGGTGGCGGTTTGGGCGCGGGGATGCTGCGACGAGCGTTCCGCCAGCAGGAAGACCTGACCAAGCTGGTGTACCTGATGCAGCTTGGACGCAGCGGGCCCGCCATGCTGGGGACGAGGATCCGAGGCTACGTGCTGAGCCTCTTCGCCCTGGTGCCTTTGGCCCTGGGCATGCTGTTCAACGCCCCCGAACTCCTGGTGACGCCCGCCGTCGTGCTCAATGTGGTGCTCCTGGTGATCGGCGTGACGACGGCGGACCGCCCCTGAGGCTCTCCAGAGCGCGAGCTCGCCGGAACGGTGCCGGCTCGCCCGAGCCTTCCGTCGATCGGGGCGCGTTCCGGCGATCTCGACGGCGGCAGGCCGGGTGGCGGCGGCTGGCTAACGACGGAGGGCGTTCAGTATCCGGTTCTTGAATTCCTGCTCGCGAAAGAGGTGCTTCCATTCCACCCGGATGAAACGCCAGCCGTCCTCGCTCAGGGCCTTCTCCCGGCGCCGCTCCTGGAAAATCACCTCGGCTGTTGGCTTGAAATCGAAGTACTTGACCTCGCCATCGAATTCCAACGCGACCTTTGCCTCCCGCCAGGCAAAGTCGAACCGATGCCGGCCTGCCCGGCTGTGCACCTTAACCTGCGGTTCAGGCATCGGCAACTTCAGCCTCGACATGAGTTCGCGGCACAAGGTTTCGCCCGCCGACTCGGATCGTGGATCGGCGTTGACCAGGGCTTTCCGTAGGTTCCTGACGCCACGTCGGCCATCCAATGCGTCGGCCATGGCGTGCATTTGGGCACGATCAGCGCCAAGCCTGAGTGCATGGTCCATGAGCACCAGTGCGTGCTTGTAGCTGAGCAGCATGGCGCAATCCACCACGGTGCGCTCCAAGGACGTGACCCGCAAGTTCCCGATTGTCACAATGTCCGTCTCGTCGAACGGCCTGGTGTGTCCGCGGACGTCTTTGCCAAGGCGCTCGCTGGACGGGCGGACCCGCAGCAGGATGTGGATCAGGTTGTCAACGTTCCAGAGGAAGAGGCGGTGCAGCCGCGCCGCCGAGGTGTGGCTATATACGAAGTCTCCAGCCGACGTCGTGAGCGTCCCGTGCGCATGTGCGTAAATCCGTTGCCTACTTCTGAGCCAAGCGGATTGCTTCTCCCAGAGCGCGGCCCGGATATAGCAGCCGTACCGTAGCCGGACAAGCTTGCCGCGACGCACCAAGAGCTGGATTGCCCGGGAATTAAGACCATGTGCGCGGAGTTGATCGGTGCGCCAAAGGTTTCCCTTTTCCGGGAGCGAAGGTGGCTGGGAAAGCGTCATTGATCAAGCCTTGCGTGCAGCCGGGGCGCACGGAAGTCACTTGCTCGCCTATGTGGAAAACGTGGGGTCGCCGGAACGGTGCCGGGTCGCCCGATCGCTCCGGCGAGCCGGCACCGTTCCGGCGAGCTCGACGGGAGGCGAGAAGCGACCGGGAGCCTACGAGTAGTACTGCCCCAAGGTCTCGGCCTTGAACTCGAAGAAGTCGCCGGATTCGATGGCCAGGCGGGCGTCGTCCACCATCTTCACTACGAAGCGCTCGTTGTGGATGGAGATGAGCGTGGCCGAGACCATCTCGTGCGCCTTGTACAGGTGGTGGATGTACGCGCGCGAATAGTTGGCGCAGGTGTAGCAATCGCAACCGTCCTGCAAAGGTCCGAAATCCGATTTGTAGCGTGCCCCGGACAGGTTGTACCGGCCGGACGGGGTGTAGAACGCCGAGTTGCGGGCCACCCGGGTGGGGGAGACGCAATCGAAGGTATCGGCGCCGTTTTCGATGGCCGTGAAGATGTCGTCCGGCTCGGAGATGCCCAGGAGGTGCCGCGGCTTGTTCTCGGGAAGTTCCTCGTTGCACCAACGCACAATGGTGCCGAGGTTCTCCTTCTCCAAAGCGCCGCCGATGCCGAAACCGTCAAATGGCATGCCGCCAAGATCCCGGCAGGCCTTGCGGCGAAGGTCCTCGTACTGCGCCCCCTGAATGACGCCGAACAGGGCTTGGTAGGGCTTGCCCACCCGGGAAGCGGTCAGCCGCTCATGCTCCACCACGCAGCGCTCGGCCCAGCGACGCGTCCGCTCCAGGGATTCCTCCTGGTAGCCACGGGAGTTCTGCAGGGTGGTCAGCTCGTCGAAGGCGAACATGATGTCGGCGCCGATCTGGTGCTGCACCCGCATGGAGATTTCCGGCGAGAAGCGGTGCCGGTCCCCGTTCAAGTGCGACTTGAACCAGACGCCGTCCTCGTCCACATGCGCTAGCCGCTCCTTGCCTGGGGCCACGGCGTCGTCAGGCCCGGACGTGTCCACTGAGGTCATGTCGATGACCTTCTTGAACCCCGAGCCGAGGCTCATCACCTGGAATCCACCCGAGTCCGTGAATGTGGGTCCGTCCCAGTTCATGAACGCGCCGAGGCCGCCCGCCGCGTCCAGGATCTCCGGTCCCGGCTGCAGATACAGGTGGTAGGCATTAGCCAGCAACGCCTGCGCGCCGAGCTCCTTCATGGATTCGGGCAGGACGGCTTTGACGGTGGCCTTGGTCCCGACGGCGATGAATGCCGGCGTCTGGATCTGGCCGTGCGGTGTGGTGATGGTGCCGGTGCGGCCCAGGAAGTCGCCGCGCTTGCCGTCGCTGTGGCGGCTGCCGCCGTCGGCGTTCAAAAGGTCCGACGACAGCGGGCGCGTTTCGCTGAGCCGCGTGCCCACCTCGAAGGAAAATGCGGACTGCTGGGCAGCCAACGGGACAGGGGAACCGGACGCAGAGCGAATTTCAGGGCTGGATCCGGGGTTGGGCAGGGAAGAATCGGCTGGCACCGTTACAGTCTGCCAGCCCCGGGCCGTGAATCGTCAGTGCGAATGTACCTCTGTGGGGTAGTTCTCAGCCTTCCAGCCGTCCCAGCGGGAGCGGATCGAGTCCAGGCTGGCGGCACCCAAGTCGTAGGTCGAAGCGATCACGATAGTGCCGCCGTCGGGCCTCTTCTCCGGAATCACCGGCTGGTCAGCCACAATCAGCAGCCCGTCACCGTGCTCCGCGTAACCGTGCACAGTGAGGCCCACCTGATGATTGCTGCGGAACCAGACCTTTCCGGCCAGGGACTCGCCCGTTGGCAGCGTGAGCGAGTATTCCTCCCCAGGCGCAGGGACGTCGGCCAGGCCGAGTTTCTGGATGCCTGAGCCGCTACCGCCGGGCAGGGAGACAAAATGCGTACGCCGGTGCCCGTGCGGATGGCGTTCCAGGGCGAATCGGAGCTGGTGCAGGAACGTCAGCCAACCCTGGGTGATGTCCTCGTCCCAGGCCGCCCATTCGGAATCGTGGTCCAAGGCAGCCCGCGTCACGCGGACCTCGGTGCCTCCGCTGACCGGGGTGAGCTCGAAAACGTCCCCGCCGTTCACGGTCAGGCTTGTGTGGTCGGGATTCTCGACCACGGCGGTGTTGAGGTAGATTTGGTTGATTTCGTCGCCAAGCTCATCGGCCTCCCAGCCGTGCCATTGAGCCACGAGCGACGGTTCGCGCAGCGAAGTCCAAACTTGCTGCGCGTCGGCATTAACAACAACGCTCAGATTGTTCGTCATGGCCCGAATCTACCGCCGTTGGAGCGAACGCGACAGGTCTTGCGGAATCCTCCGATAGCGCCTAAGCCCGCACGGCCTCGAGTTCGTTCGCGATCCGATGATCGAGTTCACCTACGCCGATGGTGTTTGAACCGCCATGCGAACGCAGGAACATCAGGGTTTCGAGCCTGAGCAGTCGCCATTCGCGCTCGGCATCGCGGTTGCCGTTGTCGATGGAACGGAAGATTTCCTTGTCGTACAGGTTCGGTTCGTTGAGCCCACGCTGGCGGACTTTGGCGGCGATCCGGGCCTTGAACGGGTCTGTCTCCACGGTGTCCGGCGCTTGCAGGAGTTGATCGTAGACTTCGGCGCGTTCCGTTTGGCCGAGCTCCCGGCAAATGAAGCCGGAGAGCGCGAGGGAACGTTCAACGGACATCCACCGGTCCCGGTTTCCGTCGTAGGGGAGCACGTTGAGGATGTCGGCCACGGCCAGGGCGTAGTCCGGATCCCGCAACTCGATGAAAAGATCGTGGGCCAGGTCGCTCAGATCCCGCAGGCAGCTTCCCGACTTCGTATTGATGCCCTTCACGAGCCGCTCACTCAGCACCGCGACGCCGTTCCTTCCGGGATGGACTTCAGCGGCAGCGGCCACCACGTCCTCTGGCGAGTCCGTCGGCTCCGGGATCAGCGCGAGCTGTGCGGGACTCGGGGCCTCCGCGGGTAAAAGAGGTCCGCTAACAGTCGGTGCCACCGGAGGCAAAGGAGGTACGACGACGGCGGGCGCGGCTTCCGCGGGCGCGTCGCCGCCGTCGGGGGTGCCGTCGTCGGGCGTAACGCCGTCGGGCGCTTCGCCGGGAACCGGCTCCGCCAGCGGGGCCACGTCGTCGGGATTGACAGCCGCTTCGCCTACCGGGACGCTGGACCCGATAGCGATCCGCACGTTCCCGCGGTCGAGCGTGGTCACCACGATGAGCGCTGGCACGCCAAAATCGTCGTGTTCAAGCTCGATGTGCGTGATTTCCTCCGCGGGACCATCCCCAGGGAGGAACAAGTAGTCCCCGATTTGCAGGGCCCCAGCCTGCTTTTCACGGTACTGCTGGTCGGCCGGGCTGTGAGTCATCGGAAGTCCTTTGGTTCTCTTGGGGTCCGCCCAACAGTCTATAAAACCCCACCGACCAAATCGGGGAGGTTGCTACTACCCGCCGCTACGGACCGCGCTGTCGCTACTATCCGACGCCGGCAAACGCCAAAGCCTGGCGCACCAGATTGCCGCGGCCGCCGCTGAATTCCTGCTGGACGTCGTCGCTGAGGATCTCCTGCGGGGTCATCCACGTCAGCTCGAGGGCATCCTGGCGAGGTTCGCACTCGCCCGTCACGGGGATGACATAGACGAGGGACACGGCGTGTTGGCGGTCGTCCGTGAAGCCGGTCTGCGACGGCGCCGGGAAATATTCGGCCACCGTGAACGGCACGGGACTGACAGGCAGTTGCGGGAAGGCCAGCGGGCCGAGGTCCTTTTCCATGTGCCGCAAGAGCGCGGCGCGGATGGTTTCGCGGTACAGCACGCGGCCGGAAACGAACGAACGGACCATGGTGCCGTCGGCGTCGCCCTGCAGCAGGGTACCTACCTCGTTGACGAATCCGAGTGGATCCAGACGCACGGGAACCGCCTCCACGTAAACCATGGGGAGGCGGCCGCGGGCTTCGAAGAGGTCTTCATCGGAAAGCCAGCCGGAGTACGGGTCAGGGGTACGAACACTCATGGTTAAGTTCTACCCCATCCCATGCCGTTCCATGCCGTGCGAATCAGACAGCCAGGATTGCGTCGAGCCCAAAATCCGGAACGCTCGCTCACTTATGAGTCCAAACGGCGGAACGCTCGCTCACGTATGTGGCCAACTTCGGGATCCCTCGTGCAGCTGATCTGAGCGAGCGTCCGGGGATAGACCCATATAGGTGAGCGAGCGTCGGGGGAATGACCCATATAAGTGAGCGAGCGTCGGGGGAAAGACCCATATAAGTGAGCGAGCGTCGGGTTAGGGGGCCGCGGCCACAGTGACGGTTCGGCCACGCGGGGCCTGGATCGTGAGGACAGAGCCGGCCCGGGCTGCGGCGAGTCCGGCTGCGGCGAGCCGGGCCTCAAGGGCTGCGAGATCGCCGTCGTACTCGAATGCGAGGCCTCCCGCAGCCGCCTCCGCAGACTCCCGGACCAAAAGGATGCCGCCGTTCTTCGTGCTGAAATCCGCGAAGTCCGGAGACGCCCGCCGCGGCCGCGCGCCGATGTTGCGCAACGCCTGCGCGGCCCCCGACACATCCAGCGTGAGCCAGGTCCCGACGACGGCGAGCCCCGGATCCGCTTCCGGGCTAGTGGTGCGGCTGGCCGCCTTGTCCGCCAAGAAGGTGAAGCCGTCCTGGGCGGTGACGCGCACGGCCTGGCCGTGATCGGCGTCGAACAGTTCGGCGCGGGTTCCGTCTGCCACGGTGCGTCGGGCGAACTCGGCCAAATCCCCGACCTCGACGCCGAACAGGGTAGTGCCGTCGTCGGGCGAGTCGGGCGAGTCGGGCGAGTCAGGGGAAGTGCGATGCAAGGCCACCCGGCCCGAACCGGCGTCGAACTCCACCCAATCGCTGTGGTCCTCGACGCACACGAGGCCTAGCGCCAGAAGGAGGTGCTTCCAACCGGCGACGTCGGAGGTGAACTGGATGGGGCGGACACGCAGCATGGATCCTCCGGGACATGAGTCGGGACGTGCGTCAGGGCAACTCGTGGGCTTTCGTCACAGCCTAGCTGGCACCAGAATGGGGCCATGGCTGTTGAACTCGAAGAACTGATCGTCAAAGATGCTGCCGAATGGCGGTCCTGGCTCGAAAAGAATGGCGGCGATAGCCCGGGCGTGTGGCTCGTGCTGCACAAGAAGGGCGGCAACGTGACGGAACTGGATTACGCCGCGGCCCTGGATGAGTGCCTCTGCTTCGGTTGGATCGACGGCCAAGGCAGAAGGCGCGACGACGAAAGCGTCTTCCAGCGCATGACCCGCCGCGGCCCCAAAAGCCCATGGTCCAAACGGAACGTGGGTCACATTACCCGTTTGGAAGCTGAGGGCAAGATGACCCGCGCCGGATGGGCCGCCGTCGACAGCGCCAAGGCGGACGGGCGTTGGGAGGCTGCCTACGTGGGCCAGGCGGAGGCGGAAGTCCCGGAGGACCTCGCCGCCGCGATCGCCGCCGTTCCCGAGGCCCAGGCGATGTTCGATGTGCTGACCGCGGTCAACCGCTTTGCCCTGATCTACCGCACCAACTCGGTGAAGAAAGCGGAAACGCGGGCCAGGAAGATCGCCGGCTTTGTCGAGATGCTGGCACGGCAGGAGACGCCATATCCGCAGAAGAAAAAGCCCGCGGTGGCAGAGTAGCCCGGGACTTACTCGGGCTTCTCGGCGGATAGAGCGACGATCCAGCCTGGAGTGTCCTCACCGAGCCGCTGGTCCAGCAAGACCCTCGCCTTTGCTGCGGCGATCTGGACCTTGCGGTCCTCGGAGCTCACCAAGGCGGGACGTTGCGAGGGGGTGAGCGCGCGGGGTTCCGATGCCTTGGCGGCTGCCAGGAGCTCATCCTCGGTGCCGACTTTGAGGAGCGCGAGTTCCTCCTTCGACGCGAGTTCGCTGTGGCCCAGAATCTCGATGGCTTTCTGGCCCATTTCGGCCTGGGAGCGACTACGGGACAGGGATGCGTCCAGCGCCCATTGAGCGCGGCGCCACCATTCGGATCTGTTATCCGCCCGCGCCTTCTGCCGCAGGGACAGGAGGGCCACGGTCGCGGCAACGATCGCCGCCACAAGGACAGCGAGCGGGCTGAGCGCGCCCAGGATCTGCCACCATTCCGGCGGTGGAGCGACCACGGTGACAGGTATCGGACTCGGGATCGGGTTCACAGCTCCAGACTAGGCCTCGGCACCATCGATTGTTCCGTAACTGTCGTTTTGAGCCTCCAAAACGACCGTTACGGAGCAATCGATGATTGGACGCGCGCGGCGGCTTCCAGCACCATCCACGCCTGCAGTTGCGTGGAGAGTTCGACGGCGGTGCCCGCCGGGTACGTTTCGGCGGCCGGACGCTGTGGTTGCGTTGAGAAGACGAGCCAGCCGTCGTCGTCGGCTTCGCCCGGGCGCGCGGCAGCGTCGGTGCGCACCGTGCGCCCCGCCCACAGCGCCTCCGCGGTATCGAGCACCAATTGCCCGGCGGTAGCGCGGGTGGGTGCGGGCAACCGCACGTCCCCGGCGGCGAGGGCAAGGTAACGGACGAGGATACCGGTGAAGAGTCCGCGGTCGCCGGTGCCTTCGCCGCGAAGAACGAGCTTCCCAGGCCCGTCAAGCGGCCCGACGACGGTCAGATGTTCGCCCACCGAGCCCACCAAGGCTGCCGCGCGTGCCAGGTTCGCGTTTCCACCCAACTCCAACAAGGCGCCGAGCACCGGGCCCTGGTTGTAGGTGTAGATCTCTTCAGCGAGGACGAGCTTGCCTTCCTGCATCCAAGCGCCGTCGAGGTACAGGCCCCGGACGGGTTCGAAGAGCTTGGCGCCGAGCCAGTCCAAGAGCCCTTGGGCCCGCAGTGGATTGCCGGTCCGGGCAAAGTACAAGGCCGCCGGCGCCGTGGCCGGGGTGTTCTTGAAATCGCGTTTGGTGCTCCAGAAGGTGCCTCCACACATGTCTTTCGTGGAGGCCGACTCGAACTGGGGAGAGAGGCCTTGCTGCAACCGGGCGTTGCGTCGTCGGCCGGGTTTGTGCGCCCGCTCGGCCAAGGCATCCAAGCGCAGGGTGGCGAGGGCCAACCACGCCATGTCGTCGTAGTAGCTGTTGACGTAGCGCAGGAAGTTGCGCAGCCGGATGCTGGTGACCAAGCGTGAAGCGAGCCGACCGGCGCTGGGGCGATCACCGCCGTCGAACCTTGATCCCGAGGCCAGTTCACGCAACCCGGTGTCCACGAGGCAGTCGACGTAGTGAGCCTGCCACCAGTAGTTCCACGGCTTCGGGAAACCGTGGGAGGGCAGGATCGACGCCGCGAGGTGGGTTCCGGGAAGGAAAAGGAGGCGACGTCCGAAATGCCGGGTCACCGAACGTGCGGCGTGGTCGGCCCGCGCGGCCCAATCCGTTGTTCCGGAGGTGCCCTGCGGGGTGTCGGGGGCGGACATGGTGACAGCCTAACGCTGCGCGCTTGGCCGCAGGCCCCTCCCCAGTGCACAATCAGAGTGATTCAGTTAACATTCATTAACGGATTTTGGTTCTGCATCGAGGAGGATGGATGGACATCAAGGGCGCAGTTGCGTTGATAACCGGCGGGGCTTCGGGACTGGGGGCCGCAACCGCAAGGCGATTGCTCGACGCCGGAGCATCGGTAGTGCTGCTTGACCTCCGCTCCTCTCCTGGTGAGGCTCTCGCCAGCGAACTCAACGGGACGGGAGCCGATGGCAGGGCCGTGTTCGTCCCCGCCGACGTCACCAACGAAGAGCAAGTGCAGGCCGCCGTCGACGCTGCCGTCGCGCTGGGTCCGCTCCGGATCCTGGTCAACTGCGCTGGCGTAGCAACTCCGGGCAAGGTGCTCGGCAAGGACGGGATCCTTCCGCTGGAAAACTTCAACAGGGTCATACAGATCAACCTCGTGGGCACCTTCAACGTGATCCGCCTGGCTGCCGCCGCGATGGCCCAGAACCAGCCGGCGTCCACCGAGCTCGGTGGCGAGGAACGCGGCGTCATCATCAACACGGCCTCCGTGGCGGCGTTCGACGGCCAGATCGGGCAGCCGGCGTATGCCGCGTCCAAGGGTGCTGTGGCCGCGATGACCTTGCCCCTGGCCCGTGAATTTGCGCGCTCGCTGGTCCGGGTTATGGCCATTGCGCCGGGCATCTTCGAAACCCCCATGCTGGCAGGCTTGCCCGAGGACGCACAGCTTTCCCTGGGCCAGCAGGTACCGCACCCCGCCCGTCTTGGCCGCCCGGCCGAGTACGCCAACCTGGTGGCGCACATCGTGGAAAACGCCATGCTCAACGGCGAAACCATCCGCCTCGACGGCGCTATCCGGATGGCACCGAAGTGAGCCAGACGCACAAGCTCGAGGCCGCCGTCGAACATTTGCCTGACACTTTGCCCGCGGCGGATTTTTTCGATTTCGAATCACTCCTCAGCGTCCAGGAACAGCGCAAGCTCAACGAGCTCCGGGAATTCCTGGCCGCCGAAATCGCGCCGTATGCCAAAGACTGGTGGGACAAGGCCGAGTTTCCTGCGCACATCCTGCCCAAGCTCGCCGCGCTTCGCCTGAGCACCCCCACCCACCGCGGCTACAGCAACCTGTTCGCAGGGCTGGTGATCGCGGAAATGACGCGCGTGGACACCTCCATTGCCACGTTCTTCATGGTCCACCACGACCTCTTCATCGAGGCGCTCTACGAGTTCGGTTCCAAGGACCAGCAGGACCGGTACCTTGACGACGCCTCCAATCTGAGGACCACCGGAGCGTTTGCGCTCACGGAACCGGACCACGGTTCCGACGTGGCCGGCGGCATGCAGACGGTGGCCCGCCGGGTCGCCGGGGGAGCCGACGACGGCGGCGACTACTGGGTGTTGAACGGCGCCAAGCGCTGGATCGGCAACGGGACGTTCTGCGATCACATGTTGGTCTGGGCCCGGGACGAAGCTGACGGCGCCGTCCGAGGCTTCGTCGTGGACGCCACGCTGCCCGGGGTGACCCGCACCAAGATCGAGAACAAGATCGCCCTGCGCACCGTGCAAAACGCCGACATTGTCCTCAAAGACGTTCGGATTTCCGAGGCGGATCGTTTTTCCGGGATCAACAGTTTCGCCGACACCAACCACCTGCTGCGCGGATCAAGGCTGATGGTGGCCTGGCAGGCTGTGGGGCAGCAGTTGGCGGCGTTCGACGTCGCCCGGAAGTACGCGCTTGAACGCCAGCAGTTCGGCAGACCGCTGGCGAAGTTCCAGCTCATCCAGCAGCAATTGGTGGACATGCTCGGAAATGCCGTGGCCAGCATGGGCATGATGGTGCGAATCGCCCAGCTGCAGGAGGATATCTACACGGACAGCAAGGGAGTGCGGCACGGCGGAGCCCAAATGGCCCAGGTGGCCCTGGCCAAGGCGTACTGCAGCGCCCGCATGCGCGAAACCGTGGCGATGGGCCGGTCCATCCTGGGCGGGAACGGCATAGTGACCGATTACCGGATGGCCAAGATCTTTGCCGACGCCGAGGCGATCTACACCTACGAAGGATCGTTCGAGATCAACTCGCTCATTGTGGGCCGGGCCGTGACAGGGGTTTCCGCGATCGTTTGAGGGCTTGGGCAGGCCAGTTGCGCAACAGAAGGCCACCTGCTGGGGATCTATTCCGGCCCTGAGTTGGTCCTGCCGGATACTCCAATGCGCCCATCTTGCCATACGAATTACAAGGCTGTCATTAGCTGCCGCGTGACCTTTTGTCCTCGGACGGAGCGCCCTGCGGGCGCTGCGTCCCTTGCCGCGGTTGGGCGTGGCCGGTTCGAGCGCACTGCGGAGCCGCCCGGGTTATGTTGCTATTTCAAGTAAAGGACCGCCGCGGCTGCGCCGCGCCGGGTCCCCACACATCACTTAGGCGGGGGCACCAGTAGTGAGTACAAACCACTCGCGATCAGCGAGACTGCAATGGTACCGACCACCCCCAAAGCCCACTGTGACTTTGACTTGTGACCGGCCGGAATTAATTCGAATGTCGGTACCAGCCAGCCAATGTCGAGTAAATGACACATGACTTTTAGGGTCAGGTTATTCGCAAAACGCGGGTGCGTGAACCGGGCT
>NZ_JAMXIC010000037.1 GCF_027587375.1 Arthrobacter sp. B2a2-09 | reverse complement strand
TGGGAGTAGGCGAAGCCCACCGAGGAGGCCAGGCCCTGGCCCAGCGGGCCGGTGGTGATCTCGACGCCGGCGGTGTGTTTGTATTCAGGGTGGCCCGGGGTCAGCGATCCCCAGGTGCGCAGGGCTTCGAGGTCCTTCAGTTCCAGGCCGTAGCCGGAAAGGAACAACTGGATGTACAGGGTGAGCGATGTGTGCCCGGGGGACAGGATGAAACGGTCGCGGCCGATCCAGTCCGGGTGCTTCGGGTCGTGGCGCATCAGCTTCTGGAACAGCAGGTAGGCGGCCGGTGCAAGGCTCATGGCCGTGCCGGGGTGACCGTTGCCGACCTTCTCGACGGCGTCAGCGGCCAAAACGCGGACGGTGTCCACGGCGCGCTGGTCCAGGCTGGTCCAAGTCAGTTCTTGCTCTTCCAAATGTGGCACGTAAACCGAGCCCCTCTCTGTGCTGACGACTGGTGACGGCACATGGCAAGCCTCGGGCACAGGATGGCGCCCGCTGCGAAGTGTCTACCAGCCGTTCACCATTGAAACGTTGATCTATCATCCAGACATGCAAATCTGAGAATACGCTTTCTCGGAAACCTGCGTGAGCTGATCTGCAGACAGCTTAGCCCGGTTCGCGGCCCCAAATGGTGGGAATCTCAAAAAATGGACGCAAATTCCGTTTTATGAATCACCGCGACGTCAAAGTGCCGGTGAACTTTCGGAAACAAGGGAAAGTTCCGGGTGCCGTGGCGTCGGACGGGCCACGGTATGATATCTGGAGGCCACCAGCGGCGAGTGCGCCATTGATTGAATGCATTGATCCAAAGCTCGGATTGCTTGCATGGATCGAATGCACGCTTCACCCCGTGCCCCGGATTTCGAGGTGTCGGGATGGACAGGCGCCGCCGCTGCGAGAACACCAGAGCAAAGAACAGAGTGACTGCCAACGTGAGCACAACAGATACGCCCCTCAACGCTTCCCCGGCTGTGGGGAAGAGCGGAATGTCCCGTAAGTTCAAGGCGTATCTGGCACTGACCAAACCCCGCGTAATCGAGTTGCTGCTGGTCAGCACCTTGCCCACCATGATCTACGCGCAGCGGGGCTTTCCCTCCATCGGGTTGATTCTGGCTACGTTGGTGGGCGGCGCCTTCGCCGCCGGCAGCGCGGGGGTCTTCAACTGTTACATCGACCGCGACATCGACAAGTTGATGCACCGCACCGAAAAGCGGCCCCTCGTGACGGGCGAAGTCACCCCCCGCGAAGCACTTGTCTTCGCTTGGATCCTTGGAGCCGCCTCCATCGTCATCCTGTGGTTCGGGGCCAACCCGCTTTCGGCTTGGCTCGGCCTCGGTGCGATTGTTTTCTACGTTGTCATCTACACGATGATCCTCAAGCGCCGCACGGCACAGAACATCGTGTGGGGCGGTGCGGCCGGCTGTTTCCCCGTGCTGATTGCCTGGGCAGCGGTGACAAACACCGTTGAGTGGCCCGCCGTCGTGCTCTTCATGGTGATCTTCCTGTGGACTCCTCCGCACTACTGGCCGCTGTCCATGCGGTACGGCGAGGACTACCGCAACGCCAACGTCCCGATGCTGGGTGCCATCGCCGGCGCCAAGGTGGTTTCCGTCCAGGTGGTCCTGTACGCATGGGCCATGGTTGTGTGCTCGCTGCTTTTGGTGCCGGTTGGCCGCGCGGGTTGGGTGTACACCATCGCCGCCGTCCTTGCGGGCGCCTGGTTCCTGTATGAATCCCACGCCCTCTACAACCGGGCGCAGGGCGGCGACGTCTCGAACAAGGGAGCCATGAAGGTCTTCCACGGCTCAATCAGCTACCTGACGCTTCTCTTCATTGCCCTCGCGGTGGACCCGTTCATCGGCTCCCCGATCATGGGCGGCTGACGCCCCTGACGACGCTGACGACGTTCCGGTCGCCGTAGGACGCTCGCTCACTTATGGCGCCTTTTTCCCAAACGCTCGCTCACTTATGGCGCCTTTTTCCCAAACGCTCGCTCACTTTTAAGGGTATAACCCGAAACCCTCCTTCACATCATGACGTGAAGGAGGGTCTTCCGTTTGGCCCCTAAACGTGAGTGATCGTCGGTTACCCCTGGTCCGGGCCGTGGGGGTAGTGCGTGTCAGAGGCCTGCGGGCCGGTACTCGGGGATCGACGTCGTCCGGCTGGCCCCAAACGCTCGCTCACCTTTGGAGCCGTTTTCCTCAACGCTCGCTCACCTATGTCCGGAAGGGCCGTCACCCTCCCGCAGATGATTGTGAGCGAGGGTTGCCGGAAAGGGGGATTTATGTGAGCGAGGGTTGCCGGAAAGGGGGATTTATGTGAGCGAGGGTTGCCGGAAAGGGGGATTTATGTGAGCGAGGGTTACCGGTAAGGGCGCTATAGGTGAGCGAGGGTTACCGGTAAGGGCGCTATAGGTGAGCGAGGGTTACCGGTAAGGGCGCTATAGGTGAGCGAAGGTCGCCGGAAAGGGCGCTATATGTGAGCGCGGGTCTCGGACGGTGGCGGGCTAGAGCTTCGGGCTGAACCGCGCCACATCCGCCGCGTTGGTGGCGGCACTCATGAGCAGGGCGGCACCCAGCATGTGGGCGCCTACCAGGAGGGCGGGGATGCCGTTGTAGTACTGGGTAAAGCCAATGACCGCCTGCAGGACCGTCACGGCGAGCAGCAGCAGCGCCGCTGAGCGGAATAGACCGGTGATTCCCTTGCGCAGGACGAAGTAAACGGCGAAGACGGCGCCCGCCGTGATGAGGTACGCCGGCACTGCGTGGATGTGCGAGAAGAGGTCCCAGTCGAGATCGTTGCGCGGCGCGTTCGCGTCGCCGGCGTGCGGTCCGGCCCCAGTCACCACCACGCCCAGGCACACCGCAACTGCAGAGAAGAACGCGACGGCGGTCATGACGGGGCTCATTGCGCCCGGAATCGGTGCCAACGGCCGCTTCATGAAGCGGCCGGTCCGGCCATAGGCGCGGTTGACCAGGAGCGTGGAGAAGACAACCAGGGCCATGGACACCAGGAAGTGCAGTCCGACAACCCAGGGGTTCAGATTGGATAGCACGGTGATGCCGCCGATGATGGCCTGTGCCGGAATGCTGGCGAGGAGGCCCACAGCCAGGAGGAAAAGGTCGCGGCGTTCCTTGCGGAGGTTCCATAAGTACACGAGCATCAGGACGGCGACGGCGGCCAAGGCGAAGGTCAGCATGCGGTTGCCGAATTCGATGAAGCCGTGGATGCCCATCTCCGGCGTGTTCACAAGGGAAGCGCTGGTGCAGCGCGGCCATGTCGGGCAGCCGAGCCCCGAGGATGTCAACCGGACCGCGCCGCCGGTGACCACCAGGACCACCTGGCCGATCAGGGACAACATCGCCAGCCTGCGGATGCTGCTGTTGACTTCCGTGGGCAGCTTGGCGGTCAACTGCTGGATGGACTTCGGGAGGCGGGAAGCCGTGCTCACAGTTTTCTCAATTCTCGGTTCTCAATTTCACGCTGACGGTTCGGTTCCACAACGGGACGCTCAGTTCCATTTGAACCAGCGGACGGCGGCCGCGCCGGGGACGATAGTCCACAGGAGCAGCACAAGAACGTAGGGCAAGGAGACGCTGCCATGGAGGAAAGCGTCCCTGAGTGACTGGCCCAGGGCGCCTGAGGGCAGGAAGTGCACGATATTCTGCGCCAAGTCCGGCAAACGCTCGGCGGGAACCACAATTCCGCCGAGGGCGCCCAGCAGGATCCAGAGCAGGTTGGTGATGGCGAGGGTTGCCTCCGGCCGTACGGTGCCGGCAACCAGGAGCCCGAGGGCGGTGAAGGCGGCAGCACCGAGAACCAGCAGGCCCAGGCCGGGAAGCCAGCCTTCGGGACGCGGATGCCAGCCCAGCAATGCGGCCACGGCACCGATCACCAGGACCTGGAGGACCAGGACGGCCAAGACGGCGATGATCTTGCCTGCAATGAGGCCGGTCCGGCCCAGGGGAGTGGTCGAGAGGAAGCGGAGCACACCGTATCGGCGGTCGAAGCCCGTGGCGATGCCTTGGCCGGTGAATGCCGTGGACATGGCACACAGCGCGAGAATGCCCGGCGTCGCGATGTCCACGCGATTGGCGCCCAAGCCATCGAGCAGCGGTGTGACGGTGAGTCCCACCAAAGCCAGCAAGGGCATGATCACCGCGAGGATCAGCTGCTCGCCGTTCCGGATCATGGTCAACGTTTCGTAGCGGCCTTGCAGCAGGATCCTGCGCATCAAGGGTGCCGGTCCGGAGTGGGGTGTGCTGAGCACGGGGGTTGCGCTGGTCATCGGATGTCCCTTCCGGAAATGTCCAGGAAAACGTCTTCCAAGCTGCGAGCCTCCAAGCGGAGGGACGCCGGCATGATGCCCTTCTCGGCCCACCATGCCGTGAGCTTTGCCAGATGTTGCGGCGTGAGTGTGCCTGCGATCGCGTAGCTGCCCGCCCGGCTTTCGGTGATGGTCAGTTCATCGCCGATGGCCGCGGCAATGTCCAGGCCGGCCGGGGCATCAAAGAACAGGGTGCGTTCAGTCACCCCGTCCATAGCCTCGTGGCCGTGGCGCAACAAGTCGGCGACGGTGCCTTCCGCGACGTTGTGGCCGGCGTCGATGATGTAGACGTAGTCCGCAAGCCTCTGGGCGTCGTCCATGAGGTGGGTGGTGAGGATGATCCCCATGCCGGCATCCCGCAGCTCGGCGATGAGCTCAAAGACGATTTGGCGGGACTGGGGATCGAGCCCTGCGCTTGGCTCGTCCAGGAACAGGACTTCGGGATTGCCGATCAGGGCAGCCGCAAGGGAGAGCCGTTGCTTTTGGCCACCGGACAAGCGGCGGACGCCGGTGCGGCTGAAGGTGTCGATGCCCAACCGCTCTACGAGTCCGTCCAAGGGAAGGGGGTCCTGGTACATGCCGGCAATGTGCCGAAGCAAGGGGATGGGACGGGCCGACGGCGGGAGGCCGCCGTCCTGCAGCATCACGCCAACGCGTGAACGAAGGTTCGCACCGGCCGTGTCAGGATCTTCGCCGAGGAGCCCGATGCGGCCGCCGGTACGCTTTTGAAGGCCTTGGGCGCATTCGAGCGTTGTTGTCTTGCCTGCGCCGTTGGCACCCAGCAAGGCAGTGATCTGGCCGCGTTCTGCGAACATTGACAGGCCGCTGACTACCCGGAGCATCTTGCCGTCAAGGGAAGCCAGCGGGCCAACGTCCTTGATGAGTCCGTCGATGGTGAGGACAGGGGATTCGGGGGATCGCACCAAAGTATTCTACGTGAAGTAGTAGGGGTGCGGCGGGCAAGGTGCCGCAGGCCAGCCTTGCCTTACTGGATGCACGGACTAAATTACGACATGATTGTGTTGTGTATTCCATGAGGAGTTCTGTTTCCGTGCCCGCGAGGCATAGCGCGGTCATGCCTGTGCCCGGTGGCACAGCCGTTGGCGTGGCTGATGCGGAAGACCGCACCCGGGACCGTGTTCTCAACGCGGTGTTGGAGCACGGCCCCGTCAGCGCGGCTGAACTTGGCGACATGCTTGGTTTCACTCCTGCAGCTGTCCGCAGGCACCTGGATCACCTTCAGCGTGCCGGGGTCATAGAGGTAAAGCGCGTCGCGAAGGCGGGTGCTGGCGCAGGCCGGCCGGCCCGTCGCTATGTCCTCAGCTCGCAGGGGCAGTCGAAGCTTGGGGATGACTACCTGAACATTGCCAGTTCCGCGTTGCGGCGGCTGAGGGACCTCGCCGGCGAAGAAGCTGTCAGGGACTATGCGGTAGAGCGCTTCGCCGAGATGGAGCAGCGCTACGCACCCGAAGTTGACCGGGCGGGTTCCGACATCGCAGCCCGCGCTTTGGCGCTGTCCAAGGCGCTGAGCAGGGACGGATATGTCGCATCGGCTGCTTCGATTGAGACCAAGGCGCTTTTGCCCGCTTCCCTCTCGAGCGTCCAGCTGTGCCAGGGCCATTGCCCCATCCAGCAGCTCGCCGCGGAATTTCCCGTTTTTTGCGACACCGAGACCGAACTGTTTTCCCGTTTGGTCGGCGTCGATGTCCGCAGGCTCTCCACCCTCGCGCAGGGCGGACATGTCTGCACTACCCATATTCCTACCGGCAGGCCAGCCGCCAAGGGGGCCCTCGGGTTTCCGAAGCTGCCAGCCTCGCCCCATGTCGAATCCAACAATCAGTAAGAAAGGCCGTGATGACGGGTCAATTAGCTGAAGGAACAGCAGAGAAAGCGCTAGCTGACGGTGCTGTGATCTCGGAGATTCTCGAGAAGAATCCCGAGCTGCACGGTATTGGCAACTACGAGTACGGATGGGCTGACAAGAACGACGTCGGCGCAAACGCGCGCCGTGGGCTCAACGAAGAGGTAGTCCGCGACATTTCGGCCAAGAAGAGCGAGCCGCAATGGATGCTGGATCTGCGCCTGAAGGGCTTGAAGTACTTCGACCGCAAGCCCATGCCCACCTGGGGTGCAGACCTCTCCGGCATTGACTTCGACAACATCAAGTACTTCGTGCGCTCCACCGAGAAGCAGGCTGCCACGTGGGAAGACCTCCCCGAGGACATCCGCAACACCTACGAGAAGCTGGGCATCCCGGAAGCCGAGCGCAGCCGCCTCGTGTCCGGTGTGGCCGCGCAGTACGAGTCCGAGGTTGTGTATCACCAGATCCGCGAGGACCTGGAAAAGCAGGGCGTTATCTTCCTGGACACCGACACCGCACTTCGCGAACACCCGGAGATTTTCCAGGAGTACTTCGGCACCATCATTCCGGTGGGCGACAACAAGTTCGCGTCGCTGAACACGGCCGTATGGTCCGGCGGTTCCTTCGTGTACGTCCCCAAGGGCGTCCACGTGGACATCCCGCTGCAGGCCTACTTCCGCATCAACACCGAGAACATGGGCCAGTTCGAGCGCACCCTGATCATCGCGGACGAGGACTCCTACGTCCACTACATCGAAGGCTGCACCGCTCCGATCTACACTTCGGACTCGCTGCACTCCGCCGTGGTGGAAATCATCGTGAAGAAGGGCGCCCGCGTCCGTTACACGACCATCCAGAACTGGTCCACCAACGTGTACAACCTGGTCACCAAGCGCGCCATCTGCGAAGAGGGCGCCACCATGGAGTGGATCGATGGCAACATCGGCTCCAAGGTGACCATGAAGTACCCGGCTGTCTACCTGGTCGGCGAGCACGCCAAGGGCGAGACCCTGTCCATCGCCTTCGCCGGCGAAGGCCAGCACCAGGACACCGGCTCCAAGATGGTCCACATCGCGCCGAACACCAAGAGCTCCATCATCTCCAAGTCCGTGGCCCGTGGCGGCGGTCGTGCAGCGTACCGGGGCCTGGTCCAGGTCCGCGAAGGCGCCAAGCACTCCGCCAACACCGTGCGTTGCGACGCCTTGTTGGTTGACACTATTTCCCGTTCCGACACCTATCCCTACATCGACATCCGCGAGGATGACGTGGTGATGGGCCACGAGGCCACCGTTTCCCGAGTCAGTGAGGAGCAGCTCTTCTATCTGATGTCCCGCGGTATGCCCGAGGACGAGGCCATGGCCATGATCGTGCGCGGCTTCATTGAGCCGATCGCCCGTGAGTTGCCTATGGAATACGCCCTTGAACTCAACCGCCTGATTGAACTGCAGATGGAAGGATCCGTCGGTTAGCAATGACTGAAATCACTACTGAAAAGGCCCGCATTGGCGCGCCATCGGCACAGCCATTTATCGACGGCTTCACCGAAGAGGGCGAGAACCTCTCGCCGGTCAACACTGGTACCAACACGTCTACCACCTCGGAAAAGACGTCGGAACAGGCACCTTCGGCCGGACCGCTTGCGGGCGCCTCGGCCAAGAGCCACTCCCACGGCGGCGGCGTTGGAATTCCGGACAGCTCGCGCGCAGGTCGATTGACCTCGTACAAGCTGGCCGACTTCAAGCCCCTCACCGGGCTGGAAGAGGACTGGCGCTTCACCCCGCTCAAGCGGCTTCGCGGCCTCCACAACGAAGTCCTCTCCGGTTCGGCGCCTTCCGTCGCCGTTACCGCCCCGGAGGGCGTCGTCGTCGAGACCGTGGGACGGGACGACGTCCGCATCGGCTCGGCGGCCATTCCGGAGGACCGCGTGTCCGCCAACGCTTGGGAGAACTTCACCGAGGCCACCGTCATCACGGTGCCCGCCGAGCTCCAGCTCGACGGCGAAGTGTCCGTGCTGCTGACCGGCACCTCCACTGAAGCCTCCGCCCAGCACATCGTGATCGTGGCAGGGCGCTTCTCCAAGTCGCGGATCGTCCTGGACCACCAGGGCAGTGCGATCGTTTCGGAGAACGTCGAAATCCTCGTCGAAGACGGTGCAGACCTGACCGTTATCTCACTCCAGGAATGGAACGACGACGCCGTTCACGCCTCCTCGCAGCAGGCCAAGATCGGCCGCGACGCGAAGTTCAAGCACATCGTGGTCAGCCTCGGCGGCGATGTTGTCCGCGTGACGCCTTCGACCCGCTTCACGGCGCCGGGCGCCGACGTCGAGATGTTCGGTTTGTACTTCGCCGACGCCGGCCAGCACCTTGAGCAGCGCTTGTTTGTTGACCACGCGGTGGCCAACTGCAAATCCCGCGTGCTGTACAAGGGTGCGCTGCAGGGCCGCAACGCACACGCCGTGTGGGTTGGCGACGTCCTGATCCGTAAGGAAGCCGAAGGCACGGATACCTACGAGGCCAACCGCAACCTGGTCCTCACGGATGGTGCACGCGCTGACTCGGTGCCGAACCTGGAAATTGAAACCGGCCTGATCGAGGGTGCCGGCCACGCCAGCGCCACCGGCCGCTTCGACGACGAACACCTGTTCTACCTCATGGCACGCGGAATCCCTGAAGACGTGGCCCGCCGTTTGGTGGTCCGCGGCTTCCTCAACGAGATCATCCAGCAGATCAAGGTACCGGCACTCGAAGAGCGCCTGACCGAAGCTGTTGAGCGTGAGCTCGCCGCGAGCGACAACTAATACAAGCCAAGCAGGGAAAACAGACTATGAGCGATCAGCCACAAGGCGAACTGGTATGCAACGCCAACGAGATCCAGGTCAAGCAGGCGCTGCGCATCCTGATCGATGACTACCCCGTAGCCATCGTCAAGGACTCGATGGGGGAGATCCACGCCATCGGCGACACCTGCTCGCATGCGGACATCTCGCTCTCCGAGGGCGAAATCGAAGGCTGCGCGATCGAATGCTGGGGCCACGGTTCCCAGTTCGATCTCCGCACCGGACAGCCCTTGCAGCTCCCTGCCTATGACCCCGTCCCGGTTTTCGCCGTCAGCCTCGACGGCGACGACGTCTACGTGGACGTGACCAACGTTGTGAATGGCGCCTCAGTACAGAACTACTGAGCGCCAAGTGCCTAAAGACTTACGAAAGAAAGAAGAGCATGTCTACTCTTGAGATCAAGGACCTGCACGTCAGCATCGAGACGGAGCAGGGCACCAAGGAGATCCTGAAGGGCGTCAGCCTGACCATCAAGACCGGTGAGACCCACGCGATCATGGGCCCCAACGGTTCGGGCAAGTCCACCCTGGCGTCCACCATTGCCGGCCACCCGCGCTACAACGTCACGAGCGGCACCATCACGCTCGACGGCGAAGACGTGCTGGCCATGAGCGTTGACCAGCGCGCCCGTGCAGGCGTCTTCCTGGCCATGCAGTACCCCGTAGAGGTTCCGGGCGTCACCATGACCAACTTCCTGCGCACCGCCAAGACCGCAATCGACGGCGAAGCTCCCGCCCTCCGCACCTGGACCAAGGACGTCAAGGCGGCCATGCAGCAGCTGCGTATCGACGCCGACTTCGCACAGCGCAACGTCAACGAAGGCTTCTCCGGCGGCGAGAAGAAGCGCGTGGAGATCCTCCAGCTCGAACTCTTCAAGCCGAAGTTCGCCGTGCTTGACGAGACCGACTCCGGCCTGGACGTCGACGCGCTCAAGGTTGTCTCCGAGGGCGTCAACCGCGCCCACGCCACGGGAAACATGGGTACCTTGCTCATCACCCACTACACCCGCATCCTGCGCTACATCAAGCCGGACTTCGTCCACGTGTTTGTTGATGGCCAGGTTGTCGAAGAGGGCGGCCCTGAATTGGCCGACCGCCTCGAAGAAGAAGGCTACGACCGTTACGCCACCGGCGCCGGCGCAGCCACCATCGCTGCTGCCGCAGCAGCACAGGCCTAGTTAGGACTCCCGCCATGACCGAAATCAACGCGGCTCGCACCAGCCTCGAGGACGTCGAGGAGGCGCTCAAGGATGTCATTGACCCGGAACTCGGTGTCAACGTGGTGGACCTTGGGCTGCTCTACGGTCTGAAGTACTCGGAGGAGGACGGCGCTCTGCTCATCGACATGACGTTGACGACGGCGGCATGTCCGCTGACCGATGTCCTTGAAGAGCAGGTCGGCCAGTCGCTCGACGGAATCGTGGACGACTGGCGCCTCAACTGGGTATGGATGCCGCCATGGGGTCCCGAGCGGATCACGGACGACGGCAAAGACCAGATGCGGGCCCTCGGCTTCAACATCTAGAAGTACGACGACGGCCGGTCACCTTCCAGCGCGAAGGTGGCCGGCCGTCGTCGTACGCCTTGGAACCCGGCCGAACGTTTGGCGTCACAGAAAGCCGCGGACCTGCGGCAGGGGCTAAAATTCGATGATGCCTTTTCTGGACAAACTTCAGCTCTGGGCCGATGAACGCCCCGACGACACTGCCGTCGTCGTCGGCGGCAAACGGCTCAACTGGGCTGACCTTCGGGACGCCGCAACCCTGCGCCTGGAGGAGACTGCCGCGACGACGGTACTCGCCGAGCCCAATTCCCTGGACTTCGTGGTGGCTTACACGGCCGCGGTGGCCGGCGAGCGGCGCTGTGCCGTGCTCGACCCGCTGTGGCCGCAAACCATGATCGATGAGGTCGCCCAGAGGATTGGACAAGCGCAACCCGGCAACGCTGCCGGGCCGGTCGCTGCCCCAGAGCTTGCTGACGGCCATCCCGACACCACCTTCCTGATCGGCCTGACCTCCGGAACCACGTCCGTCCCCAAGGCCTTCACCCGGTCACGGCGTTCGTGGCAGGTCTCGTTTGACGCCTCCATCGAATTCTTCGGGCTGACACCGGAGGATAGGACACTCGCGCCCGGGCCGCTGGCCGCGAGCTTGAACCTATACGCCCTGTCCGAATGCCTGTATGCCGGGGCGGCCTTCCACACTCTGGAGACTTTCGACGTCGGCGATGTCCACGCAGCCATCAGTTACGACGGCGTCACGCGCCTCGTCCTCGTGCCCACCATGCTGCGCCTGCTGAGCGAGCGCGGACTGGCCGGAGGCGTGGACGCATCCGGCGTGCGGAGCATCATTTGCGCAGGCTCGAAGCTGGATGCCCGAACGCTGGAGGCCGCCAGGCGCTGGGCGCCCAATGCGGCAATTTTCGAGTACTACGGTGCGTCAGAGCTCAGTTTCGTTTCCGGAACGCGGCTTGCTGCCGGGGAACCGCTCGACCCCGGCGGCACCGGAATCGGCGGCCCGTTTCCCGGCGTCGAACTCAAGATCATGGACGACGACGGCGCGGAGCGGGCCGAAGGGGCCGACGGGAACATCTGCGTCCGCTCCGGCATGGTCAGCAACGGGTATCTGTGGGGCGACGACGGCCAGGCGCTGCGGTGCTTTGACGGTTGGTACACGGTGGGGGACCAGGGCTATGTGGACTCCGGTGTCCTGCATATCCTCGGCCGTCGGTCTGACATGATCATCACCTCCGGCAGGAACGTCTATCCCCATGAGGTGGAGCTTGCCTTGGCCTCGGTCCCCGGGGTTTCGGCCGCCGTCGCGGTTGGAATGCTGGACGAAGTCCGCGGCGAGAAAGTCGTCGCAGGGATCGTACCCGCCTACGGTTCGGTGACGGCAACCCAGGTGAAGACGGGACTGGACGGTTTGCTGGCCCGGGACAAGCGGCCCTTGCGCTATTTCACGCTGTCCGAATTGCCCGTGACGGACCGCGGGAAGGTCAGCCGGCAGATCTTGCTGGACTGGATTGAGAACAACGATCCGCGGGCGAAACCCCTTGCCTAGCCGGGAGCCGGGCACAGGGCTGGACCCTTCGCGCCAGCCGGTGATCATTGCCGCCCTGCGGACACCTATTTGCCGGGCCAACGGACAATTGAAGTCGCTTCGCGCCGAGGAGCTCCTCTCCCCGGTCCTGCGCTCACTGCTGACAACCACGGGTGTTGCCGGCTCGGACGTCAGCGACGTCGTGATCGGCAATGCGGTGGGCGGGGGCGGAAACCTGGCCCGGTATGCCGCCTTGCACGCGGGACTGCCTGTGGGGGTTCCTGGACTGACCGTGGACCGGCAGTGCGGTTCCGGACTCGACGCCATCGCCCTGTCCTCCCGGCTCGTTGCCGCGGGCGGCAATGGCGTCTTTTTGGCCGGGGGAGTGGAGAGCATCAGCACTGCTCCGCTGCGTGCCAGGCGAAATCAAGACCCCGACGGCGAGCCGGACTTTTACACTCGCGCCACCTTTGTCCCACCCTGGTTCCGAGACCCGGACATGGGTGTGGCCGCCGAAAATGTGGCGCGGAAATTCTGCATCAGCCGCGAACAACAGGATGACTTCGCCCTACGGAGTCACCAGCGGGCCGTCGCCGCCAGTGCCACGGGCGCATTCGTCCCCGAAATTGTTCCCTTGGAAGCAGGGGGCGCCGTGGTCCAGGCGGATGACGGACCCCGGGCATCCCTCAAGGCCGGACTCATGGCCCGTTTTCCGCCCGCATTCGTACCGGGCGGCACCGTGACGGCCGGAAACTCGTGCTTCGACGCTGACGCGGCCTCCGCCGTCGTCATCACTTCACTGCAGCGGGCACGGCAACTTGGTGCCGCCGACGGACTGCTCGTCCTGGGCTGCGACACTGCAGGCGTGGACCCGGAACTGCTGGGTATCGGAGCTTCAGTGGCGGCCAAGCGATTGCTGGCGGAGCTTGGTGTCGAACCAGGGAAACTGGACCTCGTGGAATTCAACGAGGCATTCGCTTCGCAGACGCTCGCCTGCCTTGACGCGCTGGGAGTGGGACCGGAGCGGGCGAACCTCGACGGCGGCGCCCTCGCTTTGGGGCACGCCTATGGTGCGTCGGGGGCGGTCCTGGTGACCAGGATACTGTCCCAGGCCCGCAGGATTGCCGAAGCGCAGCCAGGCCGGGAGAGCTTGGCGCTGGCGATGATCAGCATCGCAGGCGGAATGGGTACGGCGGCGATGTTCCAGTACACGCAGTTGCCGGGCGATTAGTCGTCCGGGCGGTTAGTCTTCGGCGTCGCCCAAGCCGCGCGCGGCCAGGGCGTCGCCGGTCTGCCGCGCATAGGCGACCGTGGTGATGAATACCGGCAAGACCAAGGCACGGGGATTGCGCTCAAGCCCCCGCGCCCGGGCTGAGTCACGGACATCGGAGAATGCGCCGGCGATGAACGGAAGGCTGCGCAACATGATAGCGATGGTCAGCGCGAAGCGTTCAGGGTCCGCCCCGAAACGCTTGAACGGCCTGGACAGGGCAACCACACCGTCCAGCAATGTCTGCACCGGAGTCGTGACCGTCAGCACCGACGCCGCGACGACGCAGACAAGTACATTGAGCACGATCCGTGCGGCAACAGGCCCGCCCAGCTGCCACCATTGGAAGGCGCCGATCGCCACAAGGATGGGCGTCACGAGCCACACCGAATGCGCGAGCCGTCGGAACCCCGCACCGCTCAGCAGGAAGAGCCCGCACATCACGGCGAGGACCACTGCCGAGACAAGCCAGTCGACAATCAGGAACGATGCCAGGCCGCAGCCGGCAACCAACAGAAACTTGAGCCACAGGGGCGTGCGGTGCACGATCGAGTCGCCCCGCACATAGTTGGGGATCAGGACCCCGTGGCCCCTCACGTCGCCTGCACCTTGCCCTGTGGGGATTCAGCTGAGCAGAGCGCGCGGTAGTGTTCGACGGCGTCGGCTGCTCCGCCGTCGAACACTATCCGTCCGCCGTCCACCACCAACGCGCGATCCGCTTCGAGGGCAAGGTCGAGATCGTGGGTGGACATGATGATTTGTTGCTCCAGACCCGCAAGTGTGCGCCTGAGCAGCTCCCGGTTGCGCAGGTCCAGCAGCGTTGAAGGCTCGTCGAGAACCAGCACGGCGGGATTCACCGCGAGGACGGCGGCGAGGGCGAGCAGCTGCCGTTCTCCGCCGGAGAGCTCGTAAATACTCTGATCGGCGAGGTCCAGGAGGCCGAACCGTTCCAGGACAGCTTCTGCCCGGGCCGCACGCTCTTTGGAGTTCTTGATGGAACGCCGCAGGGAGAGTTCAACATCTTCCCGGCCGGTTGGCATGACCAATTGCGACAGGGGATCGGTGAAGACGAAGCCCACTTGGCTGCGGACCTGACGAACGGCCCGCATGCTGTCTGCGCCGTTGACGCTGACGGTACCCTCGCTTGGAGCCACCAGGCCGTTGAGCAAGCGAAGCAGGGTGGACTTTCCCGAGCCGTTGGCCCCAATGACGGCGATGCGTCGCTCTGTGAGTTCCAAAGAGACGTCCTGCAGCAAGGTCTTGGGCGCCGGGCTGCCATCGACGGCTACGCGCACTGAGACTTCGCTGAGAATGATGGTGTTCATGTACTGATTGTTCCCGCTTTATTTGACGCGGCGGACCAGGATGTCCGGGAAGGCCTTGTGGAGCGAGACGGCGATGATCGCCGCCAGGACGTTCTTGATGGTATCGCCGGGGTAGTAGGGCAGGTCGGCCAGGAATGCCTTGGCGAAGTCAAACTTGGCATTGACCATGAAGCCAAGCACGCCAAGGCCGTGGATAAGGACGATTGTGCTGATCATGGCTGCGGCAAACAGGAAGACGGCACGGTACTTTACGGTCTTGCGGATCACGATCGCTGCCAGCCAGCCGGCGGCGGCCGCCGCCAAGGGAAAGGCGATGATGTAGCCGGCCGATGGTGTTGCCAGGATACCGAGTCCGCTGCGGCCTCCGCTGAAGATCGGCAGTCCGGCGAAACCGAGCAGGGTGTAAAGCCCGACGGCGGCAAATGCCCGGCCGCCACCGAGCACGAGGCCGGTCAGGATGACAGCGAGGGTCTGCAGGGTGATCGGCACGCCCAGGGCCCCGACCGGAATGCCCGGAATCAGCGTTGAGGCGGCCACCAGGGCTGCGAATACCGCGATGAGGCCGATGTCCGTGGACGTCCAACGGGTGCGGGGAGGGGTTCGTCGCGTGGATGCGGTTTCGGTGCTGCTCATGGTGTGTCCTGTCTTTGCCCGGGGCGGAATGAATCCCCTGAAACCGACACTACAGAGCAGCTGGATACGTCATTTTGTAGGGTGTCCACGAGCAGCGCAGCAAGGCCTTGGGGCCAAGGTACAAAGAATGGCCCGCTGAGCGGCCGGAGTGGCTTTTGGCTAAGCCGCGACGTCCTCTTCCGTTGGGGTGAAGCCCGCCCGGTCCACCTTGCGGTGGTAGTGCATGCCGGCCAGTCCCCCGATTACCGCGGCGACGAGGGTCACTGCTGCCACCACGACCGCGGCGATGATGCCAGTCGTGCTCAGCCGTCCCTCATTCACGGGAATCCTCGGGAAGCTGTTCACGTTGGCGAGGATATTGAATCGCGGTCCGGCGAGCAAGCCCAGCAACGCCACCAGCACGGCGACAATAATTGCCCACAGCCAGACCATGACCCCCTGCCTGACGCCGTTGAACCGGGCCATGCGTCCGGCAACGTAGCCGCCGCAATAATAGGAGAGGAACAGGATCACCAGGAGCGCGATGATTCCCGCAATGCCCACCGTCTGCGATGACGCCAGATTCAGGGCGTCACTGACGTTCGCGTTGTTGGCGAGTCCAACAGCGATCCCCGCGGCTGCCAGGAATGCGACTAGTAGAACGGCCATCCCCGTGGCGGTCAGCCAGCCGAAGAAAGCGGAGCCAATCTTGATTCCGCCGAACTGCTCCTTTTCGCGGGCAATGACGGTCTCACGGGTGGCAGCGTCAGGTTCGGCGGCGTCCGGGGTTTCATCCTGGCCGCGGTCGGTCCGGACGTGCTTGCCCTCGGATCCTGTTGCACTGCTCATCGAGAGCCTCCCTCGCAATCGTCCAATCGGATTCATCACTGAGCCACTATGCCGCGCTCCCTGCCGGATCCTACCTTCACCTAACCACGCGTCGAAAATAGTAGCAAGGGTACTTACTATTCCGGGTAAACCGCGCCCAGCCTTGGCGCTGGCGAGCGTGAGACCTGGTGGGCGGTAGAATCGTAAAGGCCGTTTGTTCGGCCCCTCCACTTCAGCCGCGCCTTGACCTCCGGTGCTGCGGGTGTTCCCCATTGAAAGGCATCCCCCGAATTGATTACCGTCCAGGAACTCGAACTGCGCGCCGGCGCCCGCCTGCTCATGGACCAGGTGAGCTTCCGCGTGGATAAGGGGGACAAAATCGGTCTGGTTGGCCGGAACGGTGCTGGCAAGACGACCCTCACCCGCGTCCTTGCCGGCGAGGGACTGCCCGCGGCGGGCAAGGTTGCCCGCAGTGGTGAGATTGGCTACTTGCCCCAGGATCCGCGGACCCCGGACATGGAACAGTTGGCACGCGACCGCATCCTTTCCGCCCGCGGCCTCGACGTGGTGGTGGGCAAGCTGAAGCAGGCACAAACGGACATGTCCAGCGAAGACGCCACGGTCCAGCGCAAAGCCATGAACCGCTATGACCGCTTGGAAGCCGAGTTCCTCGCAGGAGGCGGTTATGCGGCCGAGGCCGAAGCCGCAGCTATTTCCTCCAACCTGGCCCTTCCCGAGCGGCTCCTGAACCAGCCGCTCAAGACCCTTTCCGGCGGCCAGCGCCGCCGCGTGGAACTGGCCAGGATCCTCTACTCGGACGCCGAGACCCTCCTCCTGGACGAACCCACCAACCACCTCGATGCGGACTCCATCACCTGGCTCCGCGACTTCCTCAAGGGTCACCAGGGCGGGCTGATTGTGATCAGCCACGACGTGGAGCTCCTCGAAGCCACGGTCAACAAGGTTTACCACCTGGACGCCAACCGGGCGCAGATCGACTTCTACAACATGGGTTGGAAGCGCTACCTGCAGCAGCGTGAAACCGACGAGCGCGCCCGCAAGCGGGAACGCGCCAATGCCGAGAAGAAGGCCCAGGTCCTCATGGACCAGGCCAACAAGATGCGTGCCAAGGCCACCAAGGCCGTGGCGGCGCAGAACATGGCGAAGCGCGCCGAACGGCTGCTTGGCGGCCTGGAAGCAGTCCGCGAGCATGACCGCGTGGCAGCCTTGCGTTTCCCGGATCCTGCTCCGTGCGGCAAGACTCCGCTCACGGCAGAAGGCCTGAGCAAGTCCTACGGTTCACTGGAAATCTTCACCGACGTGGACCTGGCCATCGACCGCGGCTCCAAGGTGGTCATCCTGGGCCTCAACGGTGCAGGCAAGACCACCCTCCTGCGGATGCTTGCCGGGGTGGATAAGCCGGACACCGGCGAAATCGTCCCGGGCCACGGGCTCAAAGTGGGCTACTACGCGCAGGAACACGAAACCCTTGACCACGACCGCACTGTCCTGGAGAACATGCGATCATCCGCTCCGGACATGAAGGACGCAGAGGTCCGCGGGATCCTCGGTTCCTTCCTGTTCTCGGGTGACGACGTCGACAAGCCTGCAGGTGTGCTTTCCGGTGGTGAGAAGACGCGACTTGCCCTCGCCACGATCGTGGCCTCGAGCGCCAACGTGCTGCTACTGGACGAGCCCACCAACAACCTCGACCCCGCCAGCCGCGCTGAGATCCTCGGCGCACTGCGAAACTACTCCGGCGCCGTCGTGCTCGTCAGCCACGATGAGGGCGCCGTGGAGGCGCTGAACCCGGAACGCGTGGTCCTGCTCCCGGACGGCGTCGAGGACCACTGGAACGAAGACTACCTGGACCTCATCACCCTCGCTTAGGGGAACGAGTCAGGGCATTTCCCACCCCGCTAGGGCATTTCCCATGGCACGGAGGCAAGAGGGCGGCCTAGTTCAATGTAGCTTTTCAGATTGGACAGGACCGCCGACCAGCCGCGGCTAGCAATCGCCAGCTGTTCGTCGTCGGCGATGTTCCTGTGATGGACGGTAAGCCTGGCAATACCGTCATGTGATTCGATGGTGAAGGTGACCACGTCGGGCTTCACCACCTCCGGGACCGCGGGATCCTCCCACGTGTTCACAAGGCGGACCGGCGGCGTTGCTTCCAGGACGGTTCCCACGACGTCGGCAGTTCCGGAGCCATCCGCACGCCGGTGTTCCCAGCGTGAACCTGCCTTCCAGTCCGAGACATTGGCGTGGCCCCAGTACTCAGTGCTTTGGGCTGCGTCCGTCAGTGCCGTCCAAATCTGGTCCGGGGTTCCTTCGATGTACGTGACGTAGGTGTATTCAGCCATGCTCACCAGCCTAGCCCCAGGCCGCAGCGGATCAATGGCTCCGCCGAATCAATGACCCGGCGGACCAGCGCCTTAGCGGACCTGCAGGGGCTGGGCTGCCGTAATCCGCTGGAGTTCGCTGTAACTGATGGAGAACATCGAGTTATGGTCACCCGCGCCTGCCCAGAGCAGTGGATGTTCCTGGAGCGAAATGTCGAGGATGGTTCGTATTGGTTGCGGGTGGCCAACGGGCGCTACGCCGCCTACGGCCTGGCCGGTGTGCTCCAGGACGAAGTCCGGGCTGGCCCGGCGAATCCTGGCTGTCCCCAACGAGGCCGCCACCAAGGCGGTGTCCACCTTCGCGGCGCCGCTCGCGAGAATCAACAGGGGAGCACCGTCAAGCTCGAAGACCAGGCTGTTCGCGATGGCCGCAACATCGCAACCCAGCAAGGAAGCTGCCGCAGCCGCGGTGGGGACTTCGTCGTCGAAAGTGCGCACCGTGTCTTGGGCGCCGGCCGCGGTCAGGGCCGACTTCACGTTCAGGACGGGGGCCGGGACCATCTCAGTAGCCTTGTGCATCCAGGATTGCGTCTTCCTCTTCTTCGGCCGTTGGCCGCTTGGATTTCCGTGGCGCGGGTGCCGTGCGACGAGGCATTGCGCTTATTTCTTCGTCCTCGTCCTCGGCGTCAATCCGGGCATTACGGGCTTGTTGCCTGGCCGCGTAGCCGAAACCGACGAACATCAGCACGCCGAAGGCAAACCATTGCAAGGAGTAGGACAGGTGGGTGCCCTCGTCGGTGGCCGGCTTGGCGAATGGCGCGGGCATTACCTGGACAGCGGGCGACTCTGTGGCGAGCTGCCCGTAGGCCCCGGTCATGATGGGGTAGCCAAGTTCTGCGGCGTACGAAGGAAGATCGATCGATTGCAGCTGGCCCTCTACGGCGCCACGGCCCAGGTTGGCCTCGGAAGCCTGCAATCGGACGACGACGGTGACCTCGCCGGCCGGCGGGGCGGGAATGCTGTCGGGGCGGCCGGGAGTCTTGTTTCCGATGGGCAACCACCCTCGGTCAACAACCACCGCTTCGCCGCTCGACAATCGGAACGGGACCACTACCTCGTATCCTGGCTGGCCATTGAGGGGACGGTTACGGACGACGCGTTGGCCCGAAACGTCATAGCTCCCATGCAGTTCCACTTGCGCCCATTCCCGTTCGGGGTCCATTGATTGGAACTGTGCCTTGGCGGCGGAGAAGGGAAGGGGAGTGGCCGAGTAGTTGTTGACGACACGATTGATTTCCGCCAACGTTTCGGCCCTGCGGTCCATTTGCCAGCGACCCAGCAAAACGCAACCCGTGGCGAAGATCACGGCCAGGACGAAGTAGCCCAGCCACTTGCTGGAAAAGAGAAAGCGGTACATTCAGCGGGCCTCGCCTGGGTCAGTGGTCTTCTCGAACGGTATTGTCTCTTTCCAGAGGCCGCGGGTCTGCAGGTAGTCCTCCAGCCATTCCCGGTGCTCCCCGCAGGACAGCCACACCTTTCGGCGCTCGGGAGTGTGGATACGGGGGTTGTTCCATAGGAGCTGCCACGTGGCCTCGGCGCGGCACGCCTTGCGTGAGCAGACGGCCGCAGGCGTCTCGCGATGGCCGACATGCTGCTCATTCTCGAGCCCAAGGCCGCCCATACTGAAGATGTTCATGAAGCCGCCTGTTCTTCCCCGCTGAACGGATAGTGGTGCTTGCCGCCGCCGGTGATGTCTTCTGGTTCCGGGCCGGATACGTCCTGATGAGTGGCGTCGTCGTCGATGAGTTCGCCCTCCAAGACAGTGACGGGCGCCGCGGGTGGCTCGCCTTCTTCTGCAGGTGACCCTTCCAGTTCGGCAGCCGGGACGTAGTCCAACAAGGCATCGCTGTGCACTTCGGCTTTGTCGCTGCCATTGGCGATCACTACGGCAATCCAGGGCAGGAACACGGCCCCAGCGACGGCAATGATCTTGAACCAGCCATCGACCACGAAAATGAGGAGGAGGCACACCAGACGGATACCCATGGCCACGGCGTACTTGATCATTCGTTCGCGCATGTCGTCCGAGTGGGCGGCAGCGGCGTCGGTAATGCTGTGCACCTCGGGGTCACCTGAAACGGCGTCCGGGTCCCCGGGCGCCTGCAGGGGACTGCTATCTCTTGTCACGGCTGATTCATCACGCTCCAACGGCTTCCCTCAATTCTCTCACCCCGGAACGGGCCGCCCAAACCGCGCCGAGCCCAGCTACCCGCGGCTGGGGGCTCCCGGCGGCTAAGATCGATGCAGGAAATCACCCACTTTCAAGCGGCGCAGCGCTGCCGCGGAACTCTGGAGAGCAGCATGTCTGAAGCAGTATCAACCGCCCGCAGTGTCCTCATCACAGGCGGAAACCGCGGCATCGGCCTGGCGATCGCAGAGTCATTCCTCGCCAACGGCGACAAGGTCGCCGTGACGTACCGCAGCGAAACCCCCCTCCCTGAAGGCATCCTTGGCGTCAAGGCCGATGTGACGGACGAGGCCTCGCTTGACGCCGCGTTCAAGGAAGTCGAAGCTGCCCACGGACCTGTCGAGGTTTTGGTAGCCAACGCCGGCATCACCAAGGACACGCTCCTTTTGCGCATGAGCGAGGACGACTTCACTTCCGTCATCGACACCAACCTCACGGGTGCCTTCCGCGTCATCAAGCGGGCCTCGAAAGGCATGATCCGCATGCGCAAGGGCCGGGTTGTGCTGATCTCCTCCGTGTCGGGCCTCTACGGCGCCCCGGGACAGATCAACTACTCGGCCTCGAAGGCTGGCATGGTGGGCATCGCCCGTTCCCTCACCCGGGAACTTGGCAGCCGTGGCATCACTGCCAACGTGGTGGCACCGGGTTTCATCAACACGGACATGACCGCCGAGCTTCCCGAAGACACCCAGAAGGCGTATTTGGCGAGTGTTCCGGCCGGCCGCTTTGCCGAGGCTTCCGAGGTCGCCAACGTGGTCCGCTGGATTGCCAGTGACGAAGCCGCATACATTTCCGGTGCCGTCATCCCCGTGGATGGCGGCCTGGGCATGGGCCACTAGATCAGGGTTCCCGCTGGCATGATTGACTCGGGACTAAATAGAACTTGGATGTTTTGAACAAGTTGGACGTTTTGAATAAAGGAGCACGAATGGGACTGCTGGACAACAAGACGGCAATCGTCACCGGTTCTTCACGCGGCATCGGCGCTGAAGTAGCCAAGATCCTGGCTGGCGAGGGCGCCGCCGTCGTCATCAACTACCGCCAGAAGGCCCCCCGGGCAAACAAAGTAGTGGGCGAGATCCAGGCAGCCGGCGGCCGTGCCGTAGCCGTCGGCGCGGACCTGACAACCCAGGAAGGCGTCCAGGCCTTGGCCAGCGCGGCCATGGAGGAATTCGGTTCGCTGAACGTCCTCGTGCTCAACGCTTCGGGCGGCATGGAATCCGGCATGGAGGAGGACTACGCCCTCAAGCTGAACCGTGATGCCCAGATCAACATGCTCAACGCCGCTGTCGCGCTGATGCCGGAAGGTTCCCGCGTAGTCTTCGTCACGAGCCACCAGGCACACTTCGTCGAGACTGTTCCCACGATGCCCGAGTACGAGCCCGTTGCCCGCAGCAAGCGCGCCGGCGAAGACGCATTGCGGGAACTGCTGCCGAACCTGGCCGACAAGGGCATCTCGCTCGTGGTGGTTTCCGGCGACATGATCGAGGGCACCGTGACGGCGACCCTCCTGGACCGCTCCAACCCGGGCGCCATTGAAGCCCGCCGGGCCGAGGCCGGCAAGCTGTACTCGGTGGCGGAATTCGCCGCCGAGGTGGCAAAGATGGTCACGGCCGACGTCGAGAGCGGCCACACCGAGTACGTCGGCGGCGCCGACTACTTCGGCAAGAGCGCCTGATATTTCTTAGCGTACGAAGAAGCGGCCCGGGACTGTCTGAATTAGCCAGTCCCGGGCCGCTTCTTCGTGGCGGATGACTTCGGGCTAAACGCCGGCGATATACCGGACCGCGTCCAGGTACGGCATGTTGATGGCGGCATCAGCGACCGCCCGGACGGCAGGCTTGGCGTTGAATGCGACACCAATGCCCGCCGCGCCCAGCATGTCGAGGTCATTCGCGCCGTCGCCCACCGCAATAGTGTGCTCCAGGTCGATTCCCTCGGCGGCTGCCCACTCGCGAAGGTACTTCTCCTTGGCTGCGCGGTCGATGACGTCGCCAAGGACCTTGCCCGTCAGGAAGCCGTCAACGATCTCAAGTTCATTTGCGATCCAGTAGTCCAGCCCGAGTTCTTCCGCGATGGGCCGCAGGATCTGGTTGAAGCCGCCGGACACCACCGCCACCGCATGGCCGGCGGCCTTGAAAGCAGCCACGAGTTCCGCCGCGCCCTCGCTCAGGCGCACCTCGGCGCGGACGGCGTCGACGACGGCGGCCGGCAGGCCTGCGAGGACCGCCACCCGGGCGTGAAGGCTTTGCGCGAAATCCAGTTCGCCGCGCATCGCGGCCTCCGTCACGGCCGCTACTTCCTCGCGCTTGCCGGCGTGTGCGGCAAGCAGCTCGATCACTTCCTGCTGGATCAGGGTGGAGTCCACATCCATGATCAGCAGCTTGCGTGAAGCGTCACGCAGCGCGTCGGCGACAATCGCGGTGTCCATGCCGGGTGCTGCAGCGTCGGCGACCCTGCGCCGGATGCCTGACAAGTCGGCGACGGTAGCCCCGTCAACGGCGAGGCCAATGGTGTAGACCCCAAAGCGATCGTCCCCCGAACGCGACTCCGACGTGAAGGAAGCACCCGAGCCGGACAGCACCTTGCGCAGGTGTTCAAGCTCCGAAAGGGACAAATTCACGCCATAGCTGACCGCGGTCAAGTTCGAACTCATGGCTGCAATCTTAGCGAGCGCGGAACCACCGCCCGAATTCCTGTTCATTCATGGCGGCGCGCAAACCATGTGACCGAAGTTTCGGTTATCTATCGCCCCCATTTTTGTCCTAGTGTCTACTCCTATGAGTGATGTTCTTGAATTGGCTTCCGTCAGCGTTGTCCGAGGTACCAAGACCCTGCTGGACAAGGTTGACTGGCAGGTCAATGAAGGCGAACGCTGGGTCATCCTGGGTCCCAACGGTGCCGGCAAGACCACTCTGCTCCAGATCGCTGCCGCCCGGATGCATCCGACCAGTGGGAAAGCCGGGATCCTTGACGAGACGCTGGGCCGGGTGGACGTCTTTGAGCTCCGTCCGCGCATCGGCCTTTCCTCCGCGGCCCTGGCCACCCAGATCCCGGAGCAGGAAAACGTGCTGAACGTTGTGGTCACCGCTGCCTACGGCGTGACCGGCCGCTGGCGCGAGGGATACGAGCGCGACGACGAGCGCCGCGCCTTCGGCCTTCTCAACGAGTGGGGGATGGGGCCGCTCCTGAATCGCTCCTTCTCTTCGCTTTCCGAGGGCGAGCGCAAGCGCGTGCAGATCGCCCGGGCCCTCATGACCGATCCTGAGCTGCTCCTGCTCGATGAGCCGGCCGCCGGCCTGGACCTTGGCGGACGCGAAGAGCTCGTCCACAAACTGGGGGAACTCGCCCGGGACGAGGACGCTCCCGCCATGGTTCTCGTGACACACCACCTTGAAGAAGTTCCTCCGGGATTCACCCACGCCATGCTGCTTCGCGACGGCGGGGTGGTTGCCGCGGGACCCATCGAGGAAGTCCTGACCGCGGAACACCTCAGCAACACCTTCGGCCTGCCCCTGGACGTGACCGAAAACTCCGGCCGCTACACGGCCACCGCCCGCCGCTAGGCCGGGGCAGCGAAAAGCAGTGGAGATCCTTAGCGGCATCCTGATCTTTTTCGCGGGCTTGTGGGCCGGAACCATCAACAGTGTGGTCGGCTCGGGCACGCTGGTGACGTTCCCGGTCCTCATCGCCCTCGGCTATGCACCTGTCACGGCGACCATCAGCAACGCCATGGGGCTTGTGGCAGGCAACGTGACAGGGGCCTGGGGCTACCGCCACGAACTCAGGGGCAGGGGCCGGCAGCTGCTCAGGCTCTTGCCGGCGTCGCTGCTCGGCGGCATCACGGGTGCTTGGCTTCTGCTGCACCTCCCGGAGAAGGTTTTCTACTACGCCGCTCCCATCTTGATCGTGCTCGCGCTGCTCATGGTGCTCTTCCAGCCCAAACTCCAACGGTGGGTCCAGGACCGGGCCGGCAATCCGGAGCACGCCATCCACGACAAGCGCCATACTGTGGTCCTCGTGGTGTTGGTATACCTCGCCGGGGTCTATGGCGGCTATTTCGTCGCTGCCCAGGGCATCCTGTTGGTCGGCATCCTGGGTGTCTTCATGACGGGCACCATCCAGAACGCCAACGCCATGAAGAACATCCTGGTGTTGGCCGTCAACGTCGTGGCAGCGTGCTCCTACCTCCTGTTTGCCTTTGGCCGGATCGAATGGCCGGTGGTGGCAGTCATTGCGGTCAGCTCATTGATCGGCGGACTTGTGGGCTCCAAAGTGGGAAGGCGCTTGAAGCCCTTCGCGCTGCGCATCGTGATCTTCGCGCTCGGCATCGTGGCACTCGGCTTCATGATCGCCAACTTGCTGAAATAGGAACCCCCGTGACTTTCCACTACCTCGAAACCGCTGACGACCCGCGCGTTGCCGACTACACACAACTGACAGATGTCCACCTCCGCAAGCTCCGCGAGCCCGCAGAGGGCATGTACATCGCAGAGTCGTCACGAGTGCTGCGGCGTGCCCTCGCAGCCGGCCATCGGCCCCGCTCCTTCTTCCTGGCGGAGAAGTGGCTGGAAGATCTCGACGACGTTTTCCAGCAGTTCCCCGAGGTGCCGGTCTACATCGGCAAGGCTTCCCTGCTTGAGGAAATCACCGGATTCCACCTACATCGGGGTGCCATGGCTGCCATGCATCGCCCCGTACCGGTGCCCCTCGAGGAACTTCTCGCCGGGACACACCGCGTGGCTGTACTCGAAGACATCGTCGACCACACGAACGTCGGCGCCATCTTCCGTTCCGCGGCGGCGCTCGGGGTGGATGCCGTGCTCGTGTCCCCGCGCTGCGGGGACCCCCTGTATCGTCGCAGCGTCCGGGTGAGCATGGGCACCGTGTTCCAGGTTCCCTGGGCACGGCTGGAGTCCTGGCCGGGCGATCTTGAACGGCTGAAGGAGCAGGGCTTCACCGTCGCTGCCATGGAGCTGACTGATGACGCTGTGGACCTCGACGCCCTTGCCGCGAGCAACCCCGGAAAACTCGCCCTCGTGCTCGGTACCGAAGGCGCGGGCATGAGCCCGGAGACGCTCGCCGCCGTCGACCTCGCGGTAAAGATTCCCATGCGGGCCGGCGTCGACTCACTCAACGTCGCCGCCGCTTCCGCGGTGGCTTTCTGGGAGTTGCGCCCGCGCGGCTGACCTCGGTTCGTATGGCCCCGCCGCTTCCGCTATGATTGGTTGTTGGCCCGACCGCTGAAATGTGCAAATGACAGCAACGGACCACCTCCATTCATACCTGGCAGCTGGCAAAATCCAGCTGCGTGAACAAAAGGTCCCATTATGAAGTCTGATATCCACCCGAAGTACGAAGCTGTTGTATTCAACGACCTGGCTTCCGGCGTCAAGTTCCTGACCAAGTCCACCGTGTCTTCTTCCAAGACCATCGAGTGGGAAGACGGCAACACCTACCCGGTCATCGACGTCGAAATCTCCTCGGAGTCCCACCCGTTCTACACGGGCAAGCAGCGCATCATGGACTCTGCAGGCCGCGTCGAGCGCTTCAACGCTCGCTTCAAGGGCTTCGGCGGCAAGAAGTAATCAACTTCACCTCCAAGCTTCTGTGAAAGCCCGCACCCGTCGTACCTTCGGCGGCTGCGGGCTTTTGCGTTTTCCGGCAGGATGGAAACCATGACTTCCAGCATGGCATTTCAACACGACGGTCCCCGGCTCCATGGCGAATACAAGGTCCCCGGCGGAAAACTCGTGGTGGTTGACCTCGACGTCGTGGACGGGCGGTTCGCGCACGTCTCGCTGAGCGGCGACTTCTTCCTGGAACCGGACGAGGCCCTGGTGGAGATCAACCGGGCGCTCACGGGCCTTCCGGAAAGTTCGACGCCGGCAGAGATCTCTGCTGCCGTCACCGCCGCATTGCCCGCCGAAACGGTCCTGTTCGGCTTTTCCGCCGACGCCGTCGCCGTTGCTGTCCGCAGGGCATTGTCCAAGGCCAGCGGGTGGGCGGACCACCAATGGGAGGTCATCCCGCCGTCGGTCCTTCCCACGCACCTCAACGTAGCGTTGGACGAGGTCCTCACCGAACAGGTCGGGGCCGGGCTCCGCAACCCCACACTGCGCTTCTGGGACTGGGAAGAGCCGTCCGTGGTGATCGGCAGCTTCCAGTCTTTCCGCAACGAGGTGGATCCCGACGGCGTCGCCCGACACGGCATCACGGTGGTCCGCCGTATCAGCGGCGGGGGAGCGATGTTCATGGAGGCCGGAAATTGCATCACCTATTCGCTCTATGTGCCGCAGAGCCTGGTGGATGGCATCAGCTTTGCCGATTCCTATGCGTTCCTGGACGCGTGGGTCATGGCTGCCCTGGAAAAACTGGGCATTACCGCGTTCTACGTTCCGCTCAATGACATCGCCACCGAGCAAGGCAAGATCGGCGGCGCCGCGCAAAAGCGCCTCGCCAACGGCGGGATGCTGCACCACGTCACCATGAGCTACGACATCGACGCCGACAAAATGGTGGAGGTCTTGCGCATCGGCAAGGAAAAGCTTTCCGACAAAGGCACCCGCAGTGCAAAGAAGCGCGTGGATCCACTCCGCCGGCAAACCGGCCTGGCGCGGACGGAGATCATCAAAGCCATGCAGGAGGTCTTCACCGAGCGCTACGGCGCCACGGAGTCCCGCATCACCGACGCCGAATTGGCAACAGCCCGGGAACGGGTGCAGTCAAAGTTCGGTACCGAAGAATGGCTGCACCGTGTTCCCTGACTACCTGTGTTCCTTAACTACCGGTGTTCCCTACTTACTCCGCCCGATACGCATTCACTGCCTGTTCCAGGACCGGACCGTAGAGCGGCCATGAATCGGCGGGAGCCGCCACGATGAGTACGCTGCTGCCCCGGCTGCCCGCTACGAGGCAAGCTATCTCGCGGTAACGGTTGTTGCCGACGTGGGTCACGTAGCTGTCGTCCACGCAGGAACCCATGCCTCCGCGGAAAGCCATCCCGGTACGGTCCCCGATTTTGGTGGGTGACGAGGAATTCTCGTCCGCCAGGTGATCGAGCCGGAAGGTGTTCCAGTTGTCCAGCGACTCGCTGCCCTGCCGGGGTGTGGCGTTGAGGTATATCCGCAGTTCGCCCGTTGAAGACGAGACAGTTGCGGCTACGCTGCCGGGGTCGCTTTGCGCAGCACTGGCATCGGGTGGGATTGAAAGGACCCCGGTGCCATCTGGAAGATCCATGGTTTTCCACCCTGCCGGGGCAGGTGCCGCGTTGAACCACGCGAACGGCGCTTCCGCGGATTGAACGGTGCGAGGCGCCGGGCTTTGAACTGCGGAACCGCAAGCTGCGACGGCCATCATTGCCGCAGCTGTGCCCAGAGCAGTAGCTGTGCCCAGCGAGAGCCCGTCGAACAGCGTTGTTCTGTGGCGGGCCGGCGCGCTACCGGTTTCCATCGCCGTCGTCCGGTCCACCGTTATCGTCGCCGTCGCGGTCGCCGCCATTGGGGTGCCGCGGGGGCGGCGGAATCATGTGGGGTGGCGCCGGTGCTGGAGGCCGGACCATCGGCGGTGGCGCCTGTACCGGTGGCGGAACGACCGCTGGCGGAACTACAGCGGGTGGCGCCTGCACAGGGGGTGGAACCGCCGGCGGCGGGACTGCGGCTGGTGGAACTGTCGGCGAGGTCGACGGCGTGGGGGAAGTCCCGGTGGTCACCTTCGGCGAAGGTGCCAGCGGGCTTGGAGCGGGCGTTGTGCTCGCCGGTGGGGTTGCAGGGGCGGGAGCGGCGGGCTGTCCGCCGAAGCAGCCGCCGAGCAATAGGCTGGTGCCCAGCGCTGCCACGGCAAGCACGGGGCGAGGAATCTTCATGGTAACCGTCCTCAGGAAAAGGCCCATGCGGAGCGCCGGGCTTTGCATCTAAAGACGATGTCGGCGATCTCCTTGGTTCAAAGGCCAGCTCGTCAACGCCGGATCGCCGGCTCCTGCGTCAGTCCTGCTGCAGCGCTACAGCTTCTTGTTGCGAAGCACCGGCGGATTGGGCCGTCAGGGCGCGGAACAAATGGCTTCGCTGCTCAATGACGATGCGCCGGAGCGCGCGCGGAGCTGCCGTGTGGGCAGCAAGCCAATCGTCCGTGCGCCGAAGCACCGGATGATCTTCCGGTGCCATCCCGGCCGGCAGATCCTGTGCCGAGGGGAACAGGCCCCGCACAATCCGGCCCGCGATCTCGATGCTTCGGGATTGCCAGATATCCTCCAGGCAATCGAAGTACGGTTCCGTGAAGCCGTCCAAGAGCCCGGACGGGGCGAGGGAGAAACCTGCGATTGTCGCGCTCAGGATCTCGTTGGAAAGCTCAGCGTCGTTGACTGCGGCATGCCATGCGGCCGTCTTGACGGCGGCATCTGGACGGGCAGCTGCGGCCAGTGCATGGCCTTCGCGTCCGGCCGCGGTGTGGTCCAGGGCGAGTTCGGCATCCAGTTCCGATAGCGCGGCTGCTCCGTTGGCTGCGAGTGCCTGCCACAGGCTCCACCGGAGATCCGCGTCCACCGTCAGGCCGTCCACCGTGACGCTGCCGGAGAGGATGCCGCGGAGGAACTCGACGTAAGCGCCATCATGGCGCGACAACTCAGCCAGGGTCCTGGCCCACGCGAGTTGCTGGTCCGAACCCGGCTCGGAGGCTCTCAGCTGCATCGCGCTGCTCGCCATCAGGCTCTCCCGGACCTCATTCCGTTGCGGGGCCGGGACGTAACGCTCGACGGCGGTCACCGCGTTGCCCAGAACGTTGAGGAGGACGCCGATTCCTGACTCGGCCGGGGCGAAGCGTTCGACGGCGGCGACGTACAGCGCCGCCGGGGTAACGGCGTCGCGCGCTGAATCCCACAGGGCCGTCCAGCACAAGGCCCGGGCCATGGGATCGCTGAAGCGGTCCAAGGAGGAACGCACTGTCGCCTCGGATCCCGCATCCAGGCGGACCTTGGCATAGCTGAGGTCCTCGTCGTTGACGAGAAGGAGGGCCGGGCGCGGCCTTCCCGCGAGTGCCCCTACGGTGGTGTCGGCGCCGTCGACGTCGAGCTCGATGCCCTCAGTGCGGAGCAACTGGCCGCCGTCGTCAAAGTTGTAGAGACCGATCCTGAGCCTGTGTGGCCGGTGTTCTTGCTTGCCCGTGATGGGGTCCACGGAGTCCTGATGCAGGGTGACCGCCTCCATGGCATCGTCGCTCCCGGAGATCTCGGCCGCAATGGTAGAGATCCCCGAGGTCTGCAGCCATTGCCGGGCCCAGGTTCCAAGGTCCCGGCCCGATGCTGTGCCCAGGGCTTCGAGAAGGTCGGCGAGTGAGGTGTTGCCGTACTCGTGATCCCTGAAGTAGCGCCGCGAGCCGGCAATGAACGCCTCGAAGCCGACGTAGGCCACCAATTGCTTGAGGACGGATGCGCCCTTGGCATAGGTAATGCCGTCGAAGTTCTGCTTGGCAGCTTCCAGGTCGGGAATGTCCGCGACGATCGGGTGGGTCGTTGGCAACTGGTCCTGCAGGTATGCCCAGGACTTGCGCTTGTTCGCGAAATTCACCCAGGCGCTGTCCCAGTCCGTGGCCTTGTCCACGCCGAGGGTACCCATGTAGTCGGCGAAGGATTCCTTGAGCCAGAGATCATCCCACCAAGTCATGGTCACGAGGTCTCCGAACCACATGTGGGCCATCTCGTGCATGAGGGTGTTGGCGCGGGCTTGGTACTGGGCATCGGTGGCCCGCGAGGTGAAGACGTATTTCTCCGTGAACGTGACGAGGCCGGGATTTTCCATGGCACCAAGGTTGTACTCGGGCACGAACGCCTGATCGTACTTCCCCCAGGGGTACGGATAGTCGAAGAGATCGTTGAAGAAGTCCAAGCCGTTCTTCGTCAGCCGGAAAAGCTCCGCGGCATCGAAGGACTCCTGCATGGATGCGCGGCAATAAAGCGCCAGCGGAACCTCAAGGCTGCTCCCGTCGTCGAGCGTCTTGCTCCAGTGATCCGTGGCGCGGAAATAGGGACCGGCGAGGACGGTGGTGATGTAGGTGGACATCCGCTTGGTCGTAGCGAAGTCCCAGCGGCTCGTGGCAGGGTCGCTGCTCAGTTGCGTCCGGGCCACCTCGGAGCCGTTGGAGGCCACCTGCCAAAGGGAAGGCGCCATGACGTGGAAGGTGAATTCGGCCTTCAGGTCCGGTTGTTCGAAATTCGCGAAGACGCGGCGGGCATCCGCCGGTTCGTATTGAGTGTAGAGGTAGCACTGTCCGTCGGCGGGATCGACGAAGCGGTGCATGCCCTCTCCCGACCGGCTGTAAAGGGCGGTTCCGGTGACCGTGACCTGGTTTTCAGCCTGGAGATTGTTGAGGCGGATCCTGTCGCCGTCCACTACCTCGGCGACGTCGAGTCCTTTTCCGTTGAGGAAGACACTGTGTACGCCACCGTGGATGAAATCCAGGAACGTGGACGAACCAGGTTCGGCGGAAAAGTTGATGACGCTGCGGCTTGTGTACCCCGGCACGCCCACATCGGCGGCTTCGCGGACGTCAAGGGAGACATCGTAGCTGTGGGTGTTGATCAAGGCTGAACGGGTGGCGGCCTCAGCGCGCGCCAAGTTGTGATTCGACACCCAGCTATCTAATCATGAGCAAGACGGCGCCCAAGCCCAACAGGGCGATAAGGAACCAGGAGCCGAGCGCAACCAGCACGGCACGGCCACCTGTGCGCAACAACGTGCGGACCCGGACCGCCGAACCTAGCCCGAACAAGGCCGAGGCGAGCAGTACGTCCTGGAGTCCTCGCGCGGCATCCAGGACGCCCGGGCTCAACCAGCCCAAGGAACGGACGGCCACCATCGCGATGAACCCGAGCACGAAGAGAGGGACGATCGGCGGGAACTTGCCGTCGTCGTCGTTCGCGTCGGTGCCGTTGCGCGACTTCCGCCGCATCGACCATCGTTGCGTGAGGCCCGCTCCGGCAACGATGGGGGCCAGCAGGATGACCCGGGTCAGTTTCACGACGACGGCGAGTGCCAGCGCCACCGGACCGGCGGTCTGTGCCGTCGCGACTACCTGGCCGACGTCGTGCACGGAGGCGCCCGTCCATGCGCCGAATTGTTCCGGACTCAGCCTCAAAGGGTGCATGAGCAGGGGCAGGACGCCGATGGCGAGCGTCCCGCAAAGGGTCACCAGGGCAACGGGCAGGACGGTGTCCTGGTGTTTGATGCGGCGCACCGCGGCCATTGCTCCAATCGCCGAGGCGCCGCAAATGGAGAAGCCTGTTGCTATCAGCAAGGCGCCTTCGCGCGGAAGCTTCACCAGACGGGCCAGGCCATACGTGCCGGCGAAACTGAGCAGGACGACGGCGGCAATCAGGACGAGCGCAAACCAGCCAAGGTCGAGCACATCGACAACGCTGACCTTCAAGCCCAGCAGCACGATGCCCGCCCGCATGTGGTGCTTGCCGGCGAAGTCCAGGCCCGGGCGGGCGCGTCCGGCAGCCCATGCCGCCGTGCCCGGTATATTTGCAGCTAACAAACCCAGCGCTACAGCCGCTGTCATGGCAGGAATGGGGGGAAGCAGGGCATGGACACTGAAGGCAAGTCCAGTGGCTGCCACTGCGATGACAATCCCGGCTCCCAATCGGGAGACGGGGGCCGGGAAACGATTGGGGTGCATTCGTCAACCTTGATGCATGCAAGCGTTGAAATGCGAAACGGGTTCACACCTGTTGTCGCAACATGCAGAACGCGAAATGCGTTCGTAATCGAAAAGGTGATTGTCTGAATCCCATGTCAGAGCTATTCCGGGATTACTCCGAGGCCGCCGCCCGTTCCGGCGCCTACGACGAAATGTTCGCCCCAGGCACCGTTGCCCGAAAATCCTACGGCCAGGTGGACGGCGCACTCCGCGAGCTTTCGCTTGCCGATGTGAGCGCCCGTGCGGAGTCGATGGCGCGGACCTTCTTGGACCGGGGTGTGACCTTCGATTATGCGGG